>NZ_JAASRM010000001.1:2436692-3045830 GCF_011761565.1 Rhizomicrobium palustre
TGGGAAAGATCGCGTCCGCTCGCCTCTTCGAAACAGCGCACCCAATCTTCCACCGTCGCAGCCTGTCCGTCATGGCGCGCGAAATAAAGATCGGTGGCCTTCCTATAGGTCTCGTCGCCCACCAGGGTCTTCAGCATGCCGATCAGCTCGGCGCCTTTTTCATAGATGGTGGCGGTGTAGAAATTATCGATGGAGATATAGCTTTGCGGCTGCACCGGATGGGCAAGCGGCCCCGCATCTTCCTGGAACTGGCGCAGGCGCAGCGCCCGCACTTCCTCGATGCGCTTCACCGCATGGCTGCGCATATCGGCCGAGAAGCCTTGATCGCGGAATACAGTAAAGCCTTCCTTCAAGGAGAGCTGGAACCAGTCGCGGCAGGTGATGCGGTCGCCCGACCAGTTGTGGAAATACTCATGGGCGACGACGCCTTCGATGCGGCCGTAATCGTCATCGGTCGCGGTTTCGGGTGAGGCGAGCAGCACCTTGTCGTTGAAGATGTTGAGGCCCTTGTTTTCCATGGCGCCGAAATTGAATGCGGACACGGCGACGATCATGAAGATGTCGAGATCGTATTCGCGGCCATAAGCCTCTTCATCCCATTTCATCGCGCGTTTCAGCGAATCCATGGCGTAGAGGGCTTTGTTCTCGTTGCCGTGTTCGACAAAGATCTTCAGATCGACCTTGCGGCCCGACATGGTGACGAATTCGTCTTCGATTCTGCCGAGATCGCCCGCGACCAGCGCGAAGAGATAGCAGGGTTTGGGGAAGGGATCGCGCCACACCGCGAAATGCCGCCCGCCGGGCAGATCACCCTTGGTGATGAGATTGCCATTGGAGAGCAGCACCGGATAGAGCTTGCGGTCGGCCTCGATGCGGGTGGTGTAGACCGCGAGCACATCGGGGCGGTCGAGGAAATAGGTGATGCGCCGGAAGCCCTCCGCCTCGCATTGGGTGCAGAACATCCCCTTGGAGGTATAAAGACCGGAGAGCAGTGTATTCTGCTCTGGAGCGATCTCCGTCACGATGTCGAGAACGAATTTCTCGGGCAGGTTCGGGATCGTCAGATGCTCGGCATCGACGCTGTATTCGTCCTTGGCCAAAAGCTTGCCATCAAGCGCTACCGAGACCAGCTTCAGCGCTTCGCCATTGAGCACCAGCGGCGCATCTTCGGCGCCAGTGCGGGCCATGCGCAGGCGCGCGCCCACCCGTGTCGCCGCTGGGTCGAGCACGAAATCGAGGGCGATCTCGAACACCTTATAATCGGGGGCGTGGTAGTCTTTGAGATGGATGGCTTGCGGTTCGTCGGTGCGCATGCGTGTGTCCTTAACGCTGTGCCTGAAAGCGCGGGAGGTATAGCGGAACTTGGTGCCGCAATGCTGCACTTTTTTTGCGGGGGATGGGAACCCTGGGCGTTTTTTCGTTAACGCGTCCCGGGCCGCTCAACTCCGCGAAAAAAGGCTGCTCACGACCAGGACGTGATCGACCGTGGCCGCGTCCGGCCCGAGGGGAAGAAAAACCGCCTCATGATGGCTGAAGGTGATGCGGAAAATGTCGCGGCCGGTCTGGCCGCGGATCGCGAAGGGCTCGCCGGTGACGCGGCATTGCTCCAAAAGTGGGCGCAGCAGGGCAACGAAGCCCGGCTCTTCGGCGGCAAGTTCTGAAACCGTGCGGTTTTGCAGCGGAATATCGAAGGCGCGCACAATGGCATCGCCGACGATACGATGGACGAAATCGCCATTTTCGAATTTGAGTAAGCTGACATGACGCAGGATGCCCGCGATGTCGCGCGGACGGATGTCGCTGCGCGAAGGGTAGGGCCGGTCGCCGCGCAGGGAGCGCCAATAGGCATAGCCCAGCCGCAAAGGTGCGCTCTCAAGCGCATCAAGCCCAATATGATCCGTGGTGGTGATGTCGGGAATCTCGACAGCGCGCAGCGCCATACCTTCAATTGCCTTTTTCGATGACGGTCAAAAGATCTTGGGCATTATGTGCCAGCTCCGCCAAATCATGCGGCATTTCCTCGCCGGAGCGCCGCGCCCAATCGACCAGCGCCTTGGCGAGGCTTTCAAGGGCCGGGCCGCTCGCGATCAGCCGCGCCTGACGTTCGATGCGGCTGGGGTTGAGGTCGTATTCGGCGCCCGGAACGCGCCAGCCGCCCCAATCCTCTTGGCCCGTGACGACGACGGGATAGGTGCCTGGCACAGGATGGCGCGCGCAGTCTTCGGTTGGCTGCCATTTGTTGCGGGCCCGGATCACGCGCCAGCGCTCATTGGCTGTGCGCAGCTTTTCCGGAATGGGCTCTTCCTGCTGCAATTCCTCTGCGGTGAACTCGCGGCCCAAGCCGCAGTCGTAATGCACGCGGATGGGCTCTTCGAGGCCCTTGGTCCAATGCGGCACAACGCGTTCGATCAGCGCCCAGGTTCCTACGGGGCGCACATAGACGCGTTGATTCTTATGAAAAGCGGCCTTGGCCATGCATGTCTCCCAACATGCGAAAGCCTATGAGGTGCGGCTTAAACCGCAGTTAAAGCTAAAGCTGCAATTTGTGCGGTGATGCTTACGATGGTGGGCCGGTCTACGCGCGAATTCACGCGCGTCTCGGACAAAGATGCGCCACAAATGCGGCAATATGATCAACGCGCGTATCATCTGCGCCGAATGGCAACAGGATCATCTCGGCCACTGTAGCGTTGATGCGCACTTCGCGCAGCATCACCCGCTGACACCATGCGATTGGCTTCTTGGTTTCCACTACCTTGCGAAAGAGGATAAGGCTCTCGCGGATCAGCACCGGGGCATCCTCGGCGATCTCGGAAAAGCGCCGGTTCTGCAAGCGCACGTCATAGGCGCGCACTATGGCGTCACCTACAATGCGATGCTCGAAATCCGCGCCGTCCTCCAAAACCCGCACCAGCGACATGTGAGAGACGAGGCCGGCAAGGTCGCGCATTTTCATCGCGTCCCGGGATGGGAAGGCGCGTACGCCGCGCAGCTTCAGCCAATAGGCATAGGCGGCGCGGGTTTGCGCCTCTGCCAACTCGGCCGGGTCGAGCCAAGTAATCTCGCGGCCCTGGGACGAATGGGCAATGGACTGAGGCATCTGCTTAGAAAATAGGCTTCCAAGCGCGATCCTAGAGAGCAGGTCTTAACCGCGTGTGAAGGGACTTGGCTGCGCTGACGGTGGCATGATGCACGGTAAACCCAAGCACATATTCAACATTTTGGTCGCCCAACGGGAGCAGCAGCACCTCTGAATCCGTAAAGACCACATGGGTGGCGTCGCGCCCGGTATGCTGGCGCCAAGCACGCGGCTTGGAGTCCGCAACCACATCGCGAAAAAGCGGCATGGTGGAATAGATCAGTTCCGGGGCTTCCTTGGCGATCTCGCTGAATCTGCGGTGCTGGATGGGCACATGAAATGCCTGCACCACCACATCGCCGACAATGCGGTATTCGAAATCGGCGCCATCCCCGATTACCTTGACCAGGGTCATATAGCCCAGAAGGCCGCTGATATGGCGCGGATTGAGCTCGTCGCGGCGCGGATGGGGGCGCATCCCGCGCAAGGCATTCCAATAGCCATAGCCCGTGATCAAGGGACCGCCGCTCACCTGCGCCGGGTCGATCTCGGCGATCTCCGCAGTCACCAGCTTAGCGCCCATTTCAGCCTCCCCAAGGCAAGGGGCAAGCCTACGCGTTTCTACTTAAAGCCGCGTAAAACCAGAACGCGAAATTTTAGGACACCTGTCGAAGCGCTGGTGGGGTGGTCACCTGGCTCAGCCAATCCATGCCTTGGCGCAGGCGCACATTTTCGCCGATCACCAGAATGGCGGGCGCGCTGGAAGCGGCGGCTGCAGCGCCAAGCCCCGCAAGCGTCGTGACCGAGACATGCTGTTCGCCGAGCGAGGCATTGGAAACGATGGCGGCGGGTTCTTCGGGCTTGCGTCCTGCCGCGATCAGCTTCTCGGCAATCTCGCCTGCGAATTTGCGTGCCATATAAAGCACAATCGTCGGCGAACCGCGCGCGATCGATGGCCAATCGAGTTCGGGCAATTTGCCATCGGCGCCGTGACCGGTGAGGAAGGTCACCACCTGATTGGTATCGCGATGGGTGACGGGAATACCCGCATAGGCAAGTCCGCCGATACCTGCCGTGACGCCCGGCACGATACGGAAAGGCACATGCGCATCCGCAAGCGTAAGGGCTTCTTCTGCGCCGCGTCCGAAGACCAGCGGATCACCGCCTTTGAGTCGAAGCACGCGTGCGCCGCGGCGCGCATATTCCACCAGCGTCTGGGAAATATCGGCTTGCTTGCACGAGCGCATGCCGCCGCGTTTGCCTGCGAAAATCAATTCCGCTGCGGGGCGCGCGAAAGCCAGAAGATCGTCGTTGAGCAGCGCGTCGTAGAGAATGACATCTGCAGATGCGATAGCATGAAGACCAAGCGCGGTGATCAATCCGGCTTCGCCCGGGCCTGCGCCAGCCAGCCAAACCCAACCCTTTTCGAAGGCGGGAAGCTTGAGAGCGGCGCTCAGCCTTGAAAGAGCAGTACGGTCAAGGTCCTGGATGGAGTGTTTGCGCATTCAACACCAAAATATTGTATATATTATTGTATCACATGTATGTCGCGGTAAATAGCCCTTTTTAGCCGACAAAAAGCGCAGGGTTGACCTGACTTTTATGCTGAGCTTCGCTAGGAACAAGTCCGGTAACCATGGTCAAGAGTAGGACAGCCGGACTCATGTTGAAGCCTCGCACGGACCTCACGCCCAACACCTTCGAAAACGAACTCTATCCTCTGGTGACGCCCAACGGCTTTCGCGAATACGACGCGCGCTGGCTGTTCGGCAAAGAGCTGAACCTTCTGGGCGTGCAGGCGCTGGGCCTCGGCCTTGGCACCTTCTTCCAGAGCCGCAGTGTCACCCGCGTCGCCACGGGCCATGACTATCGCGCCTATTCCTTGTCCATCAAGCAAGCGCTTACCCTCGGCCTGATGAATGCGGGCATGGAAGTCGTCGATGTCGGCGTCTGCACCACGCCGGTCGCCTATTACGCGCAGTTCGCGCTCGATTGCCCCGGCGTGGCGATGGTCACGGCGAGCCATAACGAAAACGGCTGGACCGGCGTGAAGATGGGGGCGCAAAAGCCGCTCACCTTCGGTCCGGAAGAAATGACCGCGTTGAAGGACATCGTGCTGAATGGCAAGGGTGTGGAGAAGGCGGGCGGTAAATACACCTTCGTGGAAAATTTCCGCGAAGAGTATCTCAAGGCCGTCACTGAAGGTCACAAGCTCTCGCGCCCGATCAAGGTGGTGGTCGCTACCGGCAACGGCACGGCTGGCGCGTTTGGTCCCGAAGCCTTGCGCCGCATTGGCGCCGAGGTGATCGAGATGGATGCGAAGCTCGATTATACCTTCCCGAACTACAATCCGAACCCCGAAGACCTCGAGATGCTGCACAAGATGGCCGATGCGGTGAAAGCCCATGGCGCCGAGCTTTGCATCGGTCTCGACGGCGATGGCGACCGCTGCGGCGTCGTCGATGACCAGGGCGAGGAAATCTTCGCTGATAAGGTCGGCGTGCTCTTGGCCCGCGATATGTCCACCGCTCATAAGGGCGCGCAATTCGTGGTCGATGTGAAGTCGACGGCGATCTACAACATCGATCCGGTGCTGAAGGCCAATGGCGTCAAGGTCGATTACTATAAGACCGGCCATTCCTACATTAAGCGCCGCACCGCCGAGCTGAAGGCGTTGTCGGGCTTCGAGAAGTCGGGCCACTATTTCTTCAACCCGCCTTATGGCCGTGGCTATGACGACGGCATCGTCGCCGCCATCGCCGTGCTCGAAATGCTCGATCACGCCGGCGGCAAGAAGCTGTCGGAACTCGAAGCGACGCTGCCCAAGACCTGGTCTTCGCCGACCATGAGCCCCTATTGCCCCGATGGCGAGAAGTACAAGGTGGTGGAAGCCATCACCAAGGAATACGAAGAGATGAAGGAGAAGGGCGAGAAGATCCTCGGCCAGAGCATCGTCTCTATCGTGACCGTGAATGGCGTGCGCGTGACGCTGGAAGACGGCACCTGGTGTCTGGTGCGTGCCTCCTCCAACAAGCCCTCGCTGGTGGTGGTGGTGGAAAGCCCGGTCTCCGAAGAAGGCAAGATCGCCATCTTCCGCGACCTCGACGCCCGCCTCTCCAAGCACAAGGAAGTCGGTGAGTACGATCAGAAGATCTGATCGCATCGCAAAAGCGATTGCGGAAAGGGGCTGCTCACGCAGCCCCTTTTTGTTTTGGTGAAGGGTGTGTATTGACAATGTCAGTACATTGTTTTATGCCTGCGATGCAAAGGAGCCTCTCCCATGTCCCAGCCGGGCCGAAAGGATGATGTAATTCAGATTAGAGCCTCGGCGGAAACGAAGGCTCTATTGAATCGTGCTGCGCAATTGCGTGGTCAGAAACTTTCGGAATTCATGCTCGATAGCGCCCGCCGGGAAGCCGAAACGGCGATCCTGGATCAGCGTGTTTTCTTTTTGGACGATGAAGCGCACACGGCTTTTCTCGCCATGTTGGATGCGCCGCCAAAGCCAAACGCTGCGCTGAAAAAACTGCTTTCCCGCAAGCCTGCCTGGGAGCGCTAATTTCCCTTGGGCACCATTCTTCGCCCCGTGCCGCTAAATGCCCAGCATGATGTCTCGGATTTCGCCAACGGCAAGCATCCTGAGCTTGATCTTTGGCTGAAGGAGCGTGCTCTTCCCAGCGAAGGTCTATCTGCGCGTTGCTATGTAATCTGCACGAAGGACGCGCCGTGCAAAGTCATCGGCTATTATGCGTTATCCACGGCCATGGCGGAGAGATTGGCGCTTCCGAGCGCGAAGCTGCGGCGAGGAATGCCTGAGAGGGTGCCGCTGCTTCTTATCGGACGGTTGGCAATCGACGCGTCCATGCAAGGCCATGGCTATGGTGCGGATTTGCTCAGCGACGCAGTTCGTCGTTGTTGTACAGCGGCCGAGATTGTCGCTGCGCGTGCGATTATCACCCATGCGATTGATGAGGCTGCTGTCCAGTTCTATGCCCACCACGGATTTCGTCGATCACTGTTCGGCGAGCGGTTAATGGTTCTGCCCATTGAGGACGTGAAACTCGGTATTCTCGGATAGTCTTGCCGTTGAAATTAGCCCGCTAAGTCCCCATCTAATGTGGGCTCTTTGACTTCGCTGGATGACCACCTCAGCATCGCTTTGATGCGCACAAATTTTCTGGCGATTTTCTAATGCCGTCAGGCCGTTATCGCCCAAAACGCCGATTGGAACGTAAATTTTTGCATTTCCGTCCCCGCGTCTATCCAACAAGGAGGCAGGGCACAAAAAACGTGCAAACGCGAATACCAAAATCAAGCTGTTGGGGAATTTGATGTGACCCGCGCCATGCATGGTGCGTGTTTCGAGGCCGCGCATCTTTCGCCGTGCCAGCTCTCTAATTTTCTTCAGGCGCGAGCCGTTCGCCTGCATTTGAGATGAGAAGAATTATCCGGGCGGCGAGCCTCGAAGCACGCACAGCGCACCACCACAGCTCACCATCACCCCAGCGCATCCCACAGCATTTTGCCCGTCGTGATCACCACCACGATGGCGAAGGGGCCGATGAGGCGCTTGGCGTCCACCCCGTAGCGATAATGGGCCGCAACCGCGGAGGTGGCGAACATCACCGGCGCCACAATGCCGAAGCCGAGCAGATTGAAAAAGCCATAGGAGTATTTCGGCAAGCCTTCCGCGTTCCAGCCCATCACCACCGCAAGCACAGCGCCTATCGCGGTCACGGCAATGGCAATGAACCAAGCCAAAGCCTCGCTCGCCTTGCGCGATGGCAAGGTGTTAGAGGAAAGGGCGAGTGCGATGCCGGTCGTGCCGGTGATGAGCCCCGCCATAGTCTGAGCCGCTCCAGTCTTCGCAACGAAGCGATCAACCCTCTTGGAACGGCTCGCCCAAAACGTCACCACAACCACGGCCAACGCGAAAAGACCGAAGAAAATCTCACGCAGCATTGCGGGAAAAAGAAAAAGTCCCGCCATACCCAATACCAAACCCATCGCGACAAAGGGCAGCGCCTGTTTCACCTCTGACGGGTTCAGCGCCTTGGCGTGATGCGCGGCCATGTTGAGGCTGAGCGGCAGAAGGCAGGCAAGGCTGGTGCCTGCGGCAAGCGGGAAACGCACCGCCGTGGCTACCCCCAATTGCTCCGCCACCTGATACAGCGCGGGCACCAGGATCAGCCCCGCGCCACGGCCCAAGAGGCCCGAAAAGAGCCCCGCCGCCGCGCCCGCGATCAACAATCCGAGACCAAGGGTTCCGGCATCGCTGCCGCCGCTGAAAAAGTCCATCGCTGTCACCTTGTGTGCGGCGGCAGTTCAACTTGCCTCGCCGCGCGGCGCAAGCCATCTTGCAGGAAAATGGAGTGCATCATGAAACGCCGCACAGTCTTGGGCCAAATGGTATTGGGCGCGGTTGCAACCGCTGCGCTTTCCACTCAAAAGGCAAAGGCCGAAGCGATGAATGCCAGCGGTGCACTTTCCACCGATCCCACCGAAACGATCCCGCTCTGGCCGGGCACGCCGCCGGGCGGCGAGGGCGTTTCACTGCCGAACGAGATCGTGGAGCGTTCCACCGACATCAACGCTTTTCATGATCGCTTCGTGCACAAGGTCGGCACGCCCTTGCTGACGGTGTTCCGTCCCGAGCGGCCCGATGGCTCAGCCATTTTGATGGCGCCGGGCGGCGGCTATGTCCGCGAGGTGCTCGACAAGGAAGGCTTCGAGACGGCGCGCTATTTCAACAAAGCGGGCATCACCGTCTTTGTGCTGCGCTATCGCTTGCCGGCGGAAGGCTGGAAGAATGGCGCCGATGTGCCGTTGCAAGATGCCCAGCGCGCGCTGCGCCTGATCCGCGCCCATGCGGACCATTACGGCCTCGATGTGAAGCGCATCGGCGTGATGGGATTCTCCGCAGGCGGACATGTCGCCGCCTCGCTCGCCACCCGTTTTGCCGAGAAGGTTTATGCGCCCATCGATTCTGCCGATGCGCTGGACGCGCGCCCCGATTTCGCCGGTTTGATGTATCCGGTCATCACCATGTCGGCCGCCGCGCATATGGGCTCGCGCAAAGCCTTGATCGGCGACGCGCCAAGCGCTGAGACGATCGCGCATTATTCCTGTGAGATGCGGGTGGCCGCCGATACCGCGCCCAGCTTCATCGCCTTTGCGCAGGACGATACCGCGGTGCCGCCTATCGGCAATTCCGTGGCGATGTATCTCTCCCTCGCCAATGCCAAAGTGCCGGTCGAAATGCATGCCTTCCAGGAGGGCGGTCACGGCTTCGGCATTCGTCAGGCACAAGGAAAGACCTGCGCCGCTTGGCCGGAATTGTTCCTCACCTGGGCACGGCGTGGCGGCTGGGTGAAGGGCTAATCCCAATTGGGCTTGCACGGGGCGACTGGCGTGTTGCCCTGTCCGGGCTCAATTTTATACAGCGTCAGGAAGCGCAGCTTGGGCGGATGGATCGGCCCTTTGCGCTTCATATCGGCATAAGCGCAGAGAAACTTCGTCGCCGCGATGGCCGATTGCGGTGAGCTCGCGAAGAGATATTCGGAGTACAGCAGCTCCGCCTTTACGCCCTTCGCGACCGGCGGCAGCGCGGGATAATCCGTCATCAGATACACCGGCCCCTTCTTCAGCTGGGCTTCCAGATCGGCGCGATCAAAGAGAATGTCGATGCGATAAGGCTTAGGCCGCACCATCGGGTAATTGTCGAAGCGGTCCGCTTCATAGCTGAAGCCCTGAAAGCCGCTTGGGAAATGACGATAGAGATACTTCGCCATGCGCATATGCGGGCGCAGGCCGAAGGGATAAAGCGCCAGGAACACCATCGCCACGACGGCGGTCCAGAGCACGAACTTGGCGGCGAAGGATTGGCGATAAGCCCACACCCGCTCGAAAACGGGAAACGGGCGCCCTGGCGCGAAGGCCATCACAGGATAAGCGGTGAAGAAATAGACCAGCGGGAACAGGAAGCGCTCTTCCTTATGCCCCATCAGGCAATGCACCAGGAAGAATGGCACCGTCGCCCAAATGATGACATGGCGCGGGTTGCGGATCACCGCGATCACCATGGCGATCATCAGAGCTGCCGTGATGGGCGCGAAGATGGTGCCGATCTCGAGATAGAAATACGCAAACCACGGCGAGGTGCCGAAAACTCGCGAGGCGACGCCCTGGATCAGATTGACGTCAACATAGTTCCACGGCGGGAAACACCACACGCCATAGCCCCAACGGTCGATCAGGGCCGAGATGGCGACAACCGCAAGCCCGCCCGCGATGAAGGCCGCAAGTTTTGTCCAATGCAGCCGGGCCTGGAATGCTAACCAAGCGAACAATCCCAGCACCAGGAGGGCTGCCTGGAAGCGGCATTCAAACGCCGCCCCGCACAACAACCCAGCCCAGAAGAGCGGCGCGAGGCGATCCTTGCCGCGTACCGCCACCACTAGCGCCAAGGCGAAGAACGCCGCCGAGGCCGTCTCCGATGCGGTGCGGACGAACAGATACGGCAGAAAGCCCATGAAGGGCAGCAGCCGCGCATAGGCCATGCGCGCGCCGGGGCGGGAAAGATCGCTAATCAGGAAGCGGGCGAAGACCGCCAAGACGTAGAGCGAGAAGGCGCCCGTCACTGCCCGGAGCACGAACATCAACGCGAAGGGATCGAGCCCTAACAGCGTGAGCGGCTTGGCAATGAGGAAATAGAGAAACGGCTGGAAGAAGGGCCGCGCCTTGGCGGCATATTCCCAAGGCAGCTCCGCCGGGCTTGTAAGCCCGAGCTTCATCGCCATGTATTCCAGGATCTGGAAGTGCTCGTCCGGGAAGAAGAAGGTCTGGCTGAACCAAGCCGTCAGGGCGGTGACGAGGGCAAGGAGGATGAGCGAGCGCCGGAGCGTCCCCTCCAGCGAGGGATCGCGCCACATCGTCGCCAGCCAGATTTTCGCCTTCGTGGCCACGCGCGGGGTCATGGAGTTCTGCCTCATGACCCCTGGTTAGGCGGGCGCCCCGGCCCCGTCAACTGTCAGGCCAGAAGGGCGAGTTTTCCCGCCTTGAGGCCGAAACTTGCGGGCTTCTTGGCCCCCAGCGTGACCGGCAAAGCCTCGCCGCCATAGCGAAGGGTGAAGGACTGTTTGCCATTTGCGGTGAGGGTCAGCCGTTCCAGCGCGCCGTTTTTCCAGGATAAATCGGCGGTAACGCCGCCGCGTGCCCGCACACCTTTGAGCGAGCCATTCGGCCAAGCCTTCGGCAGCGCGGGCAGGGCGATGATCTGGCCGTTGAAGCTCTGCAGCAGCATTTCGGAAATGCCATTGGCGCCGCCGAAATTGCCGTCGATCTGGAAGGGCGGATGCGCGTCGAACATATTGGGATAGGTGCGTTCCGGCCCTGCGAGGAACTTCAGGATCTTGAAGGCATGCTCGCCATCGGCCAGTCGCGCCCACCAATTGAGCCGCCACGCCGTGCCCCAGCCGGTCGCCTCATCGCCACGAATCTCGAGCGACTTCTTCGCGGCATCGGTCAGCTTCGGCGTGTCGTAAACGTTGAACTGCGATGAGGGAAACAGCCCATAAAGATGGCTGACATGGCGATGATGGATATCAGGCGCGTCCATATCCCAATCTTCCAGCCATTCCTGCAACTGTCCCGCCTTGCCGATCAAATCCGGCGCCAGCTTGGCCCGCATCGCCTTTACCTCCGCCGCGAAGGCGGTATCGGATTTAAGCTGCGCTGCCGCCGCCGCGGTGCAATCAAAGAGATCGCGCAGGATTTGCGTATCCATCGCGGGGCCAGCGCAGATCGTGGTGCCGAAGGGGTGATCATGCTCGGGCGACATCGACGGGTTGGTAACCATCCAGCCATGTTTGGGATGGGCCACCAGCGTATCGAGGAAGAACTGCGAAGCGCCCTTCATCAAAGGATACAACTCCTTCAAGAAGGCGGCATTTCGGCTGTAATCATAGTGATCGTAAAGCTGGACGCACAGCCAAGCCCCACCCATAGGCCAGGTGCCATATTGCGCCCCATCGATCGGCGCCGTTGCGCGCCAGATATCGGTGTTGTGGTGGGCGACCCAGCCGCGCGCGTTGTACTGCTCCTTGGCGGTGACTTGGCCGGTAACAGCGATGTCCTTCACCAGCGCCAGCAGCGGCTCGACGCATTCGGGCAGATTGCCGGGCTCGGCGATCCAGTAATTCATCTCGGTATTGATGTTGATCGTGTACTTGCCTTGCCAGGGGGCGTTCAGGCTCTCATTCCACAGCCCTTGCAGGCCCGCCGCTTGTCCGCCCGGACGTGAGGAGGAGATCAACAGATAGCGCCCGAACTGGTAATAGAGCGCCGCCAGCGCGGGGTCGGATTCCAAGGCATCGGCGTGAACGCGCTTGTTGGTGGGAAGATCGGCCACCGCGCTGCGGCCAAGGTCCAGCTTCACGCGGCCAAACAGGCGCTGATAATCGGCGATGTGATCGGCCAGGAGCTTTTCATAAGGCTTGGCGGCGGCTTTCTCGATGGCGGCTTTGGCAAGTGCTTCCGGCTCGCCGGAAATATCGTCGTAACGCTTGAAGTTGGTATTGATCGCGATCAGCAGCGTCACGGCATCAGCGAATTGAACGCGCAGGCCCTTGTCGGTTTTGATCAGCCTGCCGCCCTCGTTCAGCATGCGCACGCGGGCATTGAAGCGGAGCTTACCAGGGATGCCTTGCTGGTCGGTGTTGACGCCGCGCAGAATGAGATCATTTCCATCCATCGCGACATTGGTCTTTTGCGGGCTTTCGAAGCCGATGGCGAAAGACATGCCCTTCGGGGCATCCGCCTTGAAACGCACCACGATCACCTGATCCACGGCGCTGGAGAAATATTCGCGCACGAAATTCTTGCGGTCGCGCACAAACTCGATCCGCGCCACCGCGCTTTCAAGGTCCAGGCTGCGCCGGTACTGCAGTGAGGGTCCCGCCCATTCGTCATTGATCAAAAGGCTGCCGACGGTCTGATAGGAAAGCTGCATCAGCGGCTCAGCCATCATCTCCTTATTGATGAAATCCTGCGCCTCGCGATAGCGGCCTTCGAAGACCAGCTTCTGGGCTTCCTTCAGATGTGCGGCGGCGCCTTTATGCGCGGGCTGATAGGGGCTTCCAGCCCAGAGCGTGGATTCATTGAGCTGAATACGGTCCTCGCTCGGTCCGCCATAGATCATCGCGCCCAGGCGGCCATTGCCGATGGGCATGGCTTCCACCCATTCGGCGGCGGGCTGCTCATACCACAGCGTCAGATCGCTTAGCTTTTCCCGCGTCGTTGGGGTAAGGGCGCTCGCGGCCTTGAGGCTGCCAAGAAAGGCAGCCGTCATCTGCATCGCCATACGGCGGGAAAAGGTCATGGATGTCTCCCCAGTGTTTTTGTTGACTGGGGATATAGCACACTTGTCCGAGAAATGCCCCGGCGACTAAAGCGCCGCTACGGGTGTTTTCAGATGCGCCAAAGCCGCGTCCAGAACCTCCACACCCGCCTCATAACGGGTGGCGTTCTCGGAGAGGTGACGGCGGAAGGCGCGCGCCCCCGGCTTGCCGTGAAAGACGCCGAGGATATGCCGGGTCATAGCGTTGAGCGGGACGCCTTGGCCGCGTTTTTCGGCCACATAATCGCGGAATTTCGCCATCGCTTCGTCTAGCGAAACCGGCGCGCCACCGAAAAGCCGGGCATCGACCTCAGCAAGGATGGACGGATCTTGATAGGCCGCACGCCCCAACATGACGCCGTCGAGATGCTGTAGGCAGGCCTCGGCCGTCTCGAGACTGGCGATCCCGCCATTGATCACAATTTTGAGATCAGGGTTCTCGCGCTTCACAGCATAGACCAGCTCGTAATCGAGCGGCGGGATTTCCCGGTTTTCGCGTGGCGATAGCCCGCCCAGAATGGCCTTGCGGGCATGCACCACGAAAATCCTGACGCCAGCTTGTTTGCAGGCCGCGATGATGGTGCGTAGCGCGATCTCGGGCTCCTGCTCGTCCACCCCGATACGGCACTTGATGGTGACCGGTACTTTCACCTTCGCTAGCATCGCAGCGGCACACTCCGCTACCAGCTCTGGCTCCAGCATCAAACAGGCACCGAACTTACCTGATTGCACCCGGTCCGACGGGCAGCCGACGTTGAGGTTGATCTCGTCGTAACCGTAATCCTCGCCGATTTTTGCGGCTTCGGCGAGCAGGGCCGGATCGGAGCCGCCCAATTGCAACGCTACCGGATGCTCTCGCGCATCGAAGCCCAAAAGCTTCTCGCGGTCGCCGCGGATCACCGCCTGTGCCGTGACCATCTCGGTGTAGAGCAGGGCGTTGGCCGACAGGAAGCGGTGGAACATACGGCAATGCCGGTCCGTCCACTCCATCATGGGGGCGACACAAAAACGATGCGAGAGGGGCGATAATTCGGGCATTTTCACAAGGATTTACAAGGGTTGTATCAATGGGGGACATATTATCCCGAGGATTACGGCTTGCAAAAGGCGGGGTGGGCTGATACCAGAACAATTAGTTAGGTACCTAATTATATTTGAGCTCGCCCCCATGGACAGCGTCAAACAATCAAAGCGAGAATTTGTTTTTCGCATGATGTCCCTCAGCAAGGCGTATCGGCGGTATGCCAATGAGGAGCTGGAGCGGAGCGGCCTGTCGCATTCCACGGCGATGGTAGTGATGCTTTTGAGTGAAACGCGGGCCGAGTGTTCGCAGAAATTCCTTGCCGATCATCTTGATGTGGCGCCGGCCTCAATGGTGCCGCTGCTCAAGCAGATTGAAGCGGCGGGATTGATTACCCGGCGCCAGGATGCCGAGGATAAGCGCGTCAACAATATCGAACTGACGCCGGCCGGCGTGACGCTCGCCAAAGAGGCGCGGCGGGTACTCGATGGTGTTCGCCAGCGTCTATTCGTGGGGATTGATCCGGCAGATGTCGAAGCCAGCTTGCGGGTGCTGGAAGGTTTGCAGAGCGCTCTCGCGGCGCAGAAGCCGCGTGTGAAGTAGTGCCCTCTATGCGTATCGGTTGGCGAGAACTGGTCTTTTCGGCCAATAGCTTTGGCGCTGCCATGCTGGCGCTCGCTGTTTCGTTCATTTGCGATCTTGACCGGCCCTATTGGGCGATGATGACCGCCTATGTCACGGCGCAGCCATTCAGCGGGGCGCTCCACTCCAAAGCGCTGTTTCGCATTGCCGGAACGGTGATTGGTGCGGCGGCGATGGTGTTTCTGGTTCCGCCCTTGTCCAGCGCGCCCGTGCTTTTATCGCTAGCAATCGCGCTGTGGGTCGGGGTGTGCCTGTATTTCTCTCTTTTGGATCGCACGCCGCGCTCTTACATTTTCATGCTGGCAGGCTTCACTACCGCCTTTATTGGGTTTCCGATTGTGGGCGCGCCCGCCACAGCCTTCGATGTAGGGGTTTCGCGCGTTGAAGAAAACTGCGTCGGCATTATCTGCTCGATGCTGTTTCACACGGTTTTCTTCCCGCGCAGCTTGCGCCTTTCCCTGGCGGACCGGTTTGGCCAGGCCGTGGACGATCTCACCTCCTGGTGCACCGACACCTTTGCCCGCAAGAAGGACGCAGTGCGGCGGCGCGGGCGTTTGCGCTTGGCGGCCGATATTACCGAGCTGCACATGATGGCCACCAATGTGCCGTTCGATACCCATGAGCCGCAGCAGTTTGGGCAGATCATCGCCACGGTCGAGGAAAAGCTGATCCGGCTCTTCCCGCTGATCACGGGCCTGTCAGAACGATTCAAGATGCTGGAGAAGAGCGGGCCGCTGCCGCAGCGTCTGACGATGTTGCTGGCGGACATCTCTCATTGGATGCACGCCTCCGCGCCAAGTGAAACGGTGGCGGTCCTGAAAAAGCGCTGTCATGGCCTTCAAAAGCTCGAAGGAAATCCGTCCTGGCGGGAAATGCTGCTGTTCAATATTGCCACACGGCTGTCTGAGCTTGTCGATATATATGCCTCCTGCCGCAAGCTGGTCACCACGATGGGAGATCGCGAAGCGCTGAAGGCGGTCAGGCCGGGCGCCGGCAAGCAGGCGCGCGTTCTGCACACCGATAAGTTGGACGCGTTCTATTCCGCGCTATCCTGCGCAGGCATCGTCTTTCTGGGATCGGTCCTTTGGATCGTCTCTGGCTGGCCGGATGGCGGCACTGCGGTGATGATGGGCACGGTGACCTATTGCCTTTTTGCCAGCCAAGCCAATCCTGTACCTGCGCAAAAGGCCTCGCTTTATAATACGGCGCTCGCCAGTGTCGTGGCGGGAATTTATCTCTTCGCGATATTTCCCAACATCCATAGCTTTGTCGGCCTTGTCCTTGTGCTCGCGCCGGTTTTGCTGACTGCAGGTGTGCTGCTCGCCCAGCCAGGCGGTCTGAAATATCTATCCTTCATAGTGCCGTTCTGCGGAAGCCTGACCCTTACGCGCCATTTCCAGCCGGATTTCCAGGCTTTCTTGAATTGGAACGTGGCGCAATTCGTCGGTATTGCGGGTGTGGTCGCCGCGACGCGCATCTTGCGCAATGTGAGCGCGCATCGGCGCATCCACACTGTTTTACAGGCCACGGCGACCGACATTGCCGACATCGCCCGCGGCGACAAGCGCATATCGAGCAGTGCCTGGATCAGTTTGATGGTCGATCGCATCGGACTTTTGGCACCTTACACCGATATCATCAAATCGAGTCCGCGTTACGCCTCCGTCAACACCATGATTGGGATGCGGACCGGGCTGAACGTCATCCGGCTGCGGCGAGCGCTCGCCCATTTGCCCGCTGAATATTCGCAGCGTGGCGAAACGCTGATGTCTGCGTTAGCGGAGCATTTCGCCGCACAAGCCCGTCAGGTTGAGGCCCTCCCGCCGCCATATGGGCTTTTGCGGGATGTTGAGGAAGGGCTCGCCGCGGTCTCCGCTATGCCCGCCAATCGTTTGCGCAAGGCTATCGCGAATGCCCTGACGGGACTTCGCTGCAATCTCTTCCCACTGGAGGCGAGCGCATGATCTCTGATTATGCCGTGTTTGGCGTTTTGATCCACCCCTACATGCTGGCCCTGATCTTCGCCATTCTGGTGTCACGGCCCGTTTGCCTGCTGATCAATCGCGCTGGGTTTTACCGCTTTGTCTGGCATCCCGGCCTGTTCGATATGGCGGTGTTCTTTCTGCTCTATGGCATTTTCGTTTGGATGTTTGTGCCCGGCCTGTTGTCCGGCGCGTTTGCGTAAGGTGTGTTCATGAACTGGCTTCGGATCGGTAAAGGCGCCGTCACCACCCTGTTTGTCATTGCCGCGATCGTTACCGTGATTGGTCTGTGGCGCTTCTACGAAGTTTACCCGCGCACGCCAGATGGCAAGGTGCGGGCTGACGTGGTGCTGATTACACCTGATGTCTCGGGGCTGGTCACAAAGGTGTTTGTTGCGGATAACCAGCATGTAAAAGCCGGGCAGGTGTTGTTCGAAATCGACCGCCAGCGTTTTGCGCTGGAGGTGGAGCGAGCCAAGGCCGCTTTGGCCGCAAAAAGGGCCGCGCTGCAGCAGGCCGCGCGCGTTTCGCATCGCAATGCCGGGCTGAGTGGCCTCGTCGCCAGAGAAGAGGTCGAGCAGGGCAATGCCAAAGTTGATGCGCTGACGGCAGAGGTGCATGAAGCCGAAGCTCAGCTCTCCACCGCCATGCTTAATCTCGATCGTGCGAGCGTGCGCGCCTCCGTCGACGGCAAGATCTCCAATTTCAGCCTGTTGCCAGGCGCCTATGCCTCCGCGGGCAAGCCGGTTTTCGCGCTCATCGCGCTTAACTCCATTCATGTGGACGGCTATTTCGAGGAAACTAAAATCAGCCGTATTCATGTGGGCGATCCGGTGCGCGTGCGGTTGATGGGCGAGAGCGGCGAGATCAAAGGCCATGTCGTAAGCATTGCCGGTGGTATCGAAGATCGGGACCGGGTTACGGGCGGAAATCTTCTCGCCGATGTGAATCCGACCTTCAGCTGGATCCGCTTGGCGCAGCGCATCCCGGTGCGGGTCGCGCTGGAGAACCCGCCGCGCGATATGGCGCTCGTACTTGGCCGCACGGCGGCCGTTGATGTTCTGCCGCGGGACCGGTGAGGATCATGCGCCGTTTAGCTCTTCTCTTTTCCGCTCTGGCGCTCGGTGCATGCACCGCTGGCCCTGATTATCTACGGCCCGAGAACTCCGCCCATGCGAAGGTGGGACGCGATTTCAAGGAGACACTGCCGCACGCGGTCTCGAAGGAGGACATGCCCGGCAAATGGTGGCACCTCTACGAGGATAAAACGCTGGACGGTTTGATCGAGGAAGCCTTGCGTAACAATACCGATTTGCGCATCGCGGCGGCCAATATCAAGCGCGCCGAAGCGTATAAGGCGGAAATCGCTGATCGCGCCAAGCCGCAAACCGAACTCGGCGGCGGTGTTTCTTATGGCCAGCTTTCCGCCGAAGAACATTTGATTTTCGGCCACGCCCTGCCATCGGATTTTGTCTATAGCCTGGGCGGCGGGCTCTCGTATGACCTCGATCTCGCGGGCCAAATCAAGCGCGCGATAGAGGCGGCGAAGGCCGAGAGCGAGGCCAGCCGTGCCGCTTATGATGCGGTGCGCATTGGGGTTGTTGCAGAAGTGAGCCGGAGCTACCTCGATGTTTGCGCGGCGGGGCGTGAGCTCGATTTGGCCGAGGAGATGATCTCCGTTCAGGATTCCTTGAAATCCGTGAATGCGCGCCTGACGGCATCGGGCCGGGCGGCGGAGAATACGCGCCAGACCTATAACGCGCAGCTTTGGCGGATAAGAGCGGCGCTGCCGGTTCTGCAAGCCCGGCGCAAACAGGCTGCCTATCGGCTGGCGGCTCTGATGGGCAGCGATATCCCGCCGGATGTGATGGGCTGCCACGCCGTACCTGAGCTCAAGGCCCCTGTTCCTGTCGGCGATGGCCGCGCTTTCCTGGAGCGTCGACCCGACGTGCGTGAAGCTGAGGCGGGGCTGAAAGCTGCGACCGCGCGCATTGGCGTGGCGATGGCCGACCTTTATCCGCACATCACTCTGGGCATCAGCGGTGGATCGACCGGTCTGTTGAAGAACATTGGCGATAGCGACACCTACAAATATTCCATTGGGCCGCTGATCTCTTGGGAGTTTCCGCAGCGCGGTACCGTTGAAGCCCGCATCCGTGCCGCCGAGGCACGGGATGAGGCTGCACTCGCGCTTTTCGACCGCACGGTTCTCAACGCTTTGCGCGATGCAGAAATTTCGCTCTCAGCTTACGGCCGCGATCTGGACCAGAACGGGGATTGGCAAAGGGCTGAAGCGGCGCAGGCCCGCCTTGCGGCCGATAGCATCGCGCTGCAACAGCGCGGGCGGCAGAGCCTCACTGAGACCCTGCTGGCGCGTCGCAATCACTTGCAGGCGGAGCAAGACGTCGCGGCCAGCAAGGCGCGGCTGGCGGCAGACCAAATCAGCCTTTTCGCAGTGCTCGGCGGCGGCTGGTAGTCCCAGCAATCTTGTTCCGGTAGCGAAAATGTGAGCGCGAAGGCGGCCCCCATCGCAGCTTCGAATTGCACGCGCGCGGGAAAGGCGGTATCAAAAACTCAGACAATAAAACCAAATATGGGGAGAAATATGCGCGTCCGTGCAGCCGTTGCCGTTTCGTCGGTCTTACTCTTTTCACTTTCAGCCAAGGGGGAGGAGGCGCCGTATAAGAACCCTGATCTCTCGCCGCAGGTCCGCGCGGCGGACCTTGTTTCGCGCATGACCTTGGATGAGAAGGTGCTCCAGATGCAGAGCACCTCGCCTGCCATCCCGCGCCTGGGAGTGCCGGGTTATAACTGGTGGGGTGAGGCGCTGCATGGCGTTGCCAATGGGCATGCCACCGTGTTTCCGCAAGCCATCGGCCTTGGCGCGACCTTTGATCCAGATCTCATTCATCGCGTCGCAGATGTCATCTCCACCGAGGCGCGCGCTAAATTTCATGAAGCGATCCGCAACGGAGTGCCACCGCGCCAGGGCATTCTGCCGACCGACATCGCGCTGACCTTCTGGTCGCCCAACATCAACATCTTCCGCGATCCGCGCTGGGGCCGTGGCCAGGAAACATACGGCGAAGATCCCTATCTGTCCGGCCGTCTTGGCGTTGCCTTTGTGAAGGGCATGCAGGGCGATGATCCGCGCTATCTGAAAACCGTGGCGACGCCCAAGCATTACGCCGTCCATAGCGGCCCTGAAACGCAGCGCCATACCTTTGATGCACGCGTCAGCGATTACGATCTCAACAACACCTATCTTCCGGCCTTCCGTGCAGCAGTGACCGAGGGTAAGGCGGAGTCAGTGATGTGTGTGTATAACTCCGTTGCCGGTGTGCCGGGCTGCGCCTCCGCCGATCTCTTGCAGAAGACGCTGCGCCAGGATTGGGGCTTTAACGGCTATGTGGTGTCGGATTGCGGCGCGGTCGACGATATCTTCCGTACCCACAAATACACCAAGACCATGGGCGAGGCGGCGGTCGCGGCCGTAAAAGCCGGCACCGATCTTTCCTGCGGCACGGAATACGAAACTCTTCCCGCAGAGGTGAAGGCGGGGCGCATCTCCGAAGCAGACATCAACCGCGCACTGGAGCGCGATTTCGTCGCGCGCTTCCGTCTTGGCATGTTCGATCCGGTGGAACGCGTGCCCTATGCGTCGATTCCGATTACCGAGAACGATTCTGCCGCGCATCGCAAATTGGCGTTGGAAGCTGAGAACAAGGCGATCGTGCTGTTGAAGAACGATAAGAACGTTCTTCCCTTAGCTGCGAATGTGAAGACCATCGCGGTGCTGGGGCCGTCGGCCGATGATCCCTCTGGCTTGCTGGGCAATTACAATGGCATCTCCACCAAGCAGGTGACACCGCTGGAAGGCATCACCAAGCAGTTCACCAAGGCGCAGGTGCGTTATTCCGTGGGCGCGGCCTATACCGATTCAACACCGGTGCCGGTGACGTCCGCGGCGCTCTCGCAGGCGGATGGCAAAGGTGCGGGCGTCAAGGTCGAATATTTCGACAATGCCGAGCTGAAAGGCACGCCCAAGCTCACGCGTATCGAATCCCGCATTCACTTCAGTGACCGTTCCGCGGATGCGGAATCGAAAGCGGTGATCGCCGGGAACAAATATTCTATCCGTTGGAGCGGCACCTTCACCCCACCGGTGTCGGGTGAGTATCTGCTCGCGGCCCGCACCCACATGTGGAACCGTGGCGGCAAGATTCACATGTTCATCGATGGAAAGGATGTCGGCTCTAATTCGGTGCAAGGCCCGGGCGCTATTCCGGGTGCACAGCCGATGGGCCGCATGGCCTCGCGCAACGCCGATGCCAAGCTGAGCTTTGAGGCTGGCCGTGCTCATTCCATCCGCGTGGAACTGAGCCAGGATGGACCAGAAGGCACCACGGATTTGAATTGGGTCCCGCCGAAAGCTGCCGCCTTGGCCGAAGCGGCGAAGGTTGTGAAAGCCTCCGACGTGGCGGTGGTCTTTGTTGGGCTCAACTCTGGTCTCGAAGGCGAGCAGAATCCGAACGTCAATATTCCTGGCTTCTTCGGTGGCGACCGCACCAGCATCGATCTGCCGGAACCGCAGGAAAAGTTGGTTCAGACCGCCATTGCAACTGGCAAGCCGGTAATTGTGGTGATGACCAGCGGCAGCGCGCTTGCCGTGAACTATGCGGCTGAGCATGCCGCAGCGGTGATCAGCGCCTGGTATGGCGGCGAGGAAACCGGCACGGCCGTCGCGCAGACACTCGCCGGTGTGAACAATCCGGCGGGGCGTTTGCCGGTCACCTTCTATAAGAGCACCGATCAGCTTCCGCCCTTCACCGATTACGCCATGAAAGGGCGCACCTATCGCTATTTCTCTGGCGAGCCGCTTTATGGCTTCGGCTATGGCCTCAGCTACGCCAAGTTCGAGTATTCGGGGCTGAAGACGGAGCGCAGCGCCAGTAGCGCCACTGTTACTGCCACGGTCAAGAACAGCTCAAATCGCGACGGAGATGAGGTGGTGCAGCTCTATGTGTCTGGCACGGGGCAGGAAATCCGCTCCTTGAAGGGCTTTGAGCGCGTTCACTTGAAGGCTGGCGAAAGCCGGGTGGTGAGCTTCCCGCTCAAGGATGTTCCGGCCTCGAAGATTACCGTCAGTGTCGGCGGCGGTCAGCCGGTGAAGGGCGTTGCCTTCGTGCAAGGCAGCCTGTAACAGCCGCGAAAGAGAGATGCTGCGGTCCTTTTTCCGGGACCGCAGCATTTTTTTATGGCTTAGCGCGCGGCTTGGGCTGTGCGGGTCAGGGTGAATTGCCCCGATACACCTTCATGCTCGGCCGAAGGCGCGATCCAGACGAAGTAATTGCCGGGCTCGATGGTTGGCTGGAGCTTTTGGTCCAGGAAGGCGAGGTCGGCGGCCGCAATCGTGAAGCTGACCTTTTTGGATTCGCCCGGTTTCAGATCCACGCGCTTATAGGCTTTCAGCTTGCGCACCGGCTGTGTGACGCTGGCCGGATTCTTGCGCGTATAGAGCTGCACCACTTCCGTTGCGGGGCGTGTGCCTGTGTTGGTGATCATGGCGGAGACTTCAATGCTGCCATTGGCCGTGATGCTCGGCGTGCTCTGTATGAAACCGGAATAGGCGATGTGGCCATAGGTGAGGCCATAGCCAAAGGGGAAGCGGGCAGCGTTCGGCGTGTCGATGAAGTTGGTCCTGAATGGATCGTATTTCTCCGAGGTGGTCGGCCGCCCGCTGGATTTGTGGTCGTAGTGATAGGGCTCCTGGCCGGGGCTGCGCGGAAAGCTGACCGGCAACCGCGCCGAGGGGCTCGCTGCGCCAAATAGCACATCCGCGATAGCCGGGCCGGTTTCGGTGCCCAGGAACCAGGTCACCACGATGGCTTGCGCCTGCAGCACGGCACCTTCCAATGCCAAGCTGCGGCCGGTCTTGAGCAGCACTACAATGGGCTTGCCGGTTTTCGCCACGGCCTCCGCCAGCGCTTGCTGCGCGGGCGGCATGACGATCTGGCTGCGTGAATGGGATTCACCGGTCATGTCCTGGCTCTCGCCGATGGCGAGCAGTACCACATCGGCGTTTTTCGCCGCGGCGACCGCAGCATCTATGCCGCCCGGAATGGGCACTTCGATGTCAGAGCCTTTCACCACCGAAAGCCGTGCAGGATCGGTGATGACGCGGCGCAGGCCGGTCGCCAAATCTACCGCTTCCGCATCGACGCCAAATACCGTCCAGGGGCCGACGAGATCATGCGGACCTTCCGCGAACGGACCGATCAGGGCGACGCGCTTTCCTTGCGGGGAAAGAGGGAGCAGGTCGCCATCGTTCTTCAAGAGCACGATGGAGCGCTGCGCCGCCTCGCGCGCCAAAGCGCGATGGGCCGGAATGAAGACGCGGGTTTTGGCGCGTGCGGGATCAAGGCGGCGATAAGGATTTTCGAACAGGCCCAGCTCGGCTTTGACATGCAGGATGCGGCGCACCGCTTCATCCACGCGCGACATCGGCACTTCGCCGCTGGCAACCAGGCTCGGGAGATGGGTGATATAGAGTGCGCTCGACATGCTCATATCGACCCCGGCCAGGATGGCGAGCCTCGCAGCATCGCGGCCATCGGCGGCAAAGCCGTGATGGATCAGCTCGACATCGCTGCCCCAGTCGGACACGACGAAGCCGTCGAATTTCCACTCCTTATGCAGCACATCGGTAAGAAGCCAGGGATTGGCGCTGGCCGGTATGCCTGCGATCTCGTTGAAGGCAGCCATGGTGGAGAGCGCACCCGCATCAAAGGCGGATTTGAAGGGGGGCAGATAAACTTCGCGCAAGCTGCGTTCGGAAACATCGACGCTTGAATAATCGAGCCCTGCTTCGGCGCCACCATAGGCTGCAAAATGTTTGGGGCAGGCCAGAACCGCGTCATTGTCCTTCAGGCTCTTGCCCTGGAAGCCGCGCACGCGCGCCGCCGCCATGTCGCTGCTGAGCAGCACGTCTTCGCCTGCGCCTTCGACGCCGCGGCCCCAACGGGCATCGCGCGCCACGTCCACCATCGGCGCATAGGTCCAGTCAAGACCGCTCGCGGCCGCTTCGATGGCAGCAACGCGTGAAGTTCGTTCAGCAAGACTGGGATCAAAGCTCGCCGCTTCTGCCAGGGGCACCGGGAAGATGGTGCGATAGCCATGGATGACATCCGCCCCAAACATCATCGGAATGCGCAGGCGCGACTGCTTGGTGGCGACATCCTGGAACATCCGCATCGCTTCCAGCGAGGGGGTGTTCAGAAGACCGGTCAGCCGTCCAGCTCTTGCGTCGGCGAATTGTTTCTGGAATGAGGCGTCGGGCTGGGCAGGATTGAATGTCGCCACACGGCCATCAACAGCGGCGGGCATTAAGGTGAGCTGGCCGGCTTTTTCTTCCAGCGTCATCTGCGCCAAGAGCGCGTCCAGAGTGGGCGATTTGCCAGTCGAGGCTGCGGCGAGCGCCCGGATGGGGCTTGAGCCCCAAGCGGCGGTGAGTGCCGCAGCGAGCATGGCGCTGCGTCGCGTGATGGACTTTTCCATGTGCTGTAATCCCCCTGAATCTTTGGGTTTTGGTAAATCAGGCTTACGGTCTTTGCTGTGCCGCTTATGTAGCTACAGCCACTCTAAGTTTTCCCTGCGCCAGCGCCAAGGATCGGCGAGACGTCAAAATAGCCCGCCCCCAGGGGCGTGACGAAAGGGGCGGCGTGTACCCCTTACTAAAGCTGCAGGAATTTTGCCGAATGGGCATGGTAGCGCTCGCAAACTGGGCCAACTTGCGATAGAGGTCAATGAAGCCCGGTACAGGGCGCGCCAGGGGGAACAGCTTTAGGGGAGCGGCATGCGATCGCCCACTATTGTCGATATTGCGCGGGAGGCGGGCGTTGCCTTCAGCACTGTGGCGCGCGTTTTCAACGGCAGCGGTCCCGTCAAACAAGAGACCCGCGAGCGCATAGAAGAAGTGGTCGCCCGGCTTGGATATAAGCCAAATGTCTGGGCACGCTCGCTGCGCAGCGCACGCTCGCATTTGATTGCCATGCTGTTGATGCCAACCTCCGAGGCTGGAGCCGAAGACCCTTCGCTGTCTGGCGAAGAGAATCTTGCGATTTCGTCCTATTACAACAGGCTGCAAGTCAGCGCGATGACGGAGTGCCAAGGGGCTGGCTACCGCCTGTTCGTTGAGGCCTTTCCAAGCGGTACGCGCTCCATTTCCAAGCGTCTCGCGGCAATGGCTGCAAAGACCCAGCTCGATGGGGTGCTTCTGGTGCCCCCTCTGTCCGACCAGCTTGGCGTCATGAAGACTCTGCGCAAGCTCGAGATTCCGTTTGTGCGCGTCTCTCCTTACACTCACCTTGGCATGTCCTCTTATGTCTGGATTGATGACCAGCGCGCCTCTTACGAATTGACTTGCCATCTTCTCAGCCTCGGGCATCGCGACATCGCTTATATAAAGGGCGCACCAGATCATCAGTCGAGT
Organism: Rhizomicrobium palustre; assembly: GCF_011761565.1. Classification (NCBI taxonomy): domain Bacteria; kingdom Pseudomonadati; phylum Pseudomonadota; class Alphaproteobacteria; order Micropepsales; family Micropepsaceae; genus Rhizomicrobium; species Rhizomicrobium palustre. The sequence continues at coordinate 2,462,304 of NZ_JAASRM010000001.1, forward strand.
GAGGCACGCTTTCGCGGCTTTTGCGCCGCCATGGAAGAGGCCGGTATCCGCGTCCGCCCCGAATTCGTTGTTGAGTACACTTATTCTATGCGCTTCGGCTCGCAGGCTGCTGAACGTCTTCTTTCCGCCCGCAAGTGCCCGACGGCCATCATATGCTTTAACGACGATGTTGCTGCGGGCGCGATGACTGCGGCATATCGGCTTGGCCTGGCTCTTCCCAAAGATCTTTCCATTGCGGGATTCGACAACTCGCCCATCGCCTCTGCGTTATGGCCAGGACTGACCTCTGTCTATCAGCCGGTAGGCGATCTCGCGCGTACCGCAACGAAGCTCCTCATCCGCGAAATCGAAACTGGCGAATCCGCTCCATCTCAAAAGCTTGAACACAAGCTTGTGCTGCGCGGTTCAACGGCATCGTCTTCGAAATAGCAGCGATTTCCTGCATCGCATTCAGCGCGAAGATCATCACACTGCGGTGATCAATGCATTGCGCTGTCTCAATTCAAGCTTGTGCTTGGCTTGTTTTCTCCTTGTGATCACATCTGCGCGGCTGCAGCTCAATCTTTGATTGCTCACAAATTCGCGTTTTTAAACCGTGATAACGTTATCTTTCGATCACGCGTTCATTTCTCTCAGATTCCTGGCGGCGAAAAAGCCACTATGGTGGCGAATTCAGAGAACCTAAGGGAATTTACCACTGGAAAATAGCAACGTTGCCATTTATGAAAGCGCTGTCAAGTGGCGTCGTATCATTCGGCCTCGTTGCTGCACAACCACCCCGGCGTCACAGAAGGGGAGAGGAAACATGAAAAGTAAAAACTTATTGCTCTGTGGTGCGTCGGCTTTCGCGATCGTTGCTGTCGCCACTCCAGCTCTTGCGCAAGACACCATGGAAACGGTCGTTGTGACCGGCATGCGCGCGAGCCTGCAATCGGCCCAAAGCATCAAACAAAATGCCGATAAAATCGTCGATTCCATCACTGCTGTTGATATTGGCGCGCTGCCGGATCGCAGCGTGGCTGAAGCGCTTCAGCGCATTCCAGGCATTCAGATTACACGCACCGATGCAGTCGCCGACCCCGTCCGCTGGGCTGGTTTTGGTAACGGCGTCTTTATTCGCGGTCTTTCCTGGGTTTCCGCGCTGACCAATGGCGAAGAGACCTTCGGCGCCGTAAACGGGCGCACCATCAGCTTCGCCGACGTTTCGGCCAATCTGATGCGCAGCGTTGACGTTTATAAGAACCCGGACGCTTCGATGATCGAAGGCGGCATTGGCGGCGTGGTTGACCTCAACACCCGCAAGCCCTTCGACCAGGATGGCCGTATGATCGCCCTGTCCGGCGACTACACCTTCGGCTCCATCTCGGGCCGTTATGCGCCGTCGATCAACGCCCTCATCAGCGACCGCTGGCACACTGGCATCGGTGAAATTGGCCTTTTGCTTTCGGCCGACTATCAGGATCTTCGCGCCTCCAATAACACCGTCACGGCGGGCGTTTTTGACGGCACGGCGACGGTTGGCGGCAGCACCGTGCGTTACCCGCAGGACGAAGCGCTCGGTAATCGCCGTCTCGATTGGAAGCAGCCGCGCGTGGCGCTGGATGCCACGTTGCAGTGGCGCCCGACCGAAGCGCTGGATGTCACCTTCACCTATCTCTTTTCCAAAGCCGAACCGAGCAGCAACGAGCATCAGGTCGCCTGGACGATCCCGACGGATCAGACCAGCCTGAACGGTTTCAAATACGATGCCCAGGGCTCCTTCATCGGTGGCACGTTCAATAACGCCGCCACCAACGCCAGCGATGTCAACAATTTCGGCAGCCGCTTCAGTGCCCGCCATAACATCAGCGCCAATTATTCTCTGGCGGTGAAGTACAATCCGACCGACGCTCTTGAAGTGAATTTCGACGCCCAGTATGTCGATTCCCGCTCGACCGTGTACGACATGAGCGTCTTCGAAAAGGTGAAGAACAACCAGTGGTGCTATTTCGCGGCCAACAATTGGAGCGACAACTGCTCCGCTGCGCCGACCAGCGCCCGCTACTACCCGAATGCGCCGGTCATCAACTACACTTCCGATCTTTCCACTAACACACCGCGCCTGTCTTATACGGGCGATGTGGCGCAGCTGGCGTCTCCCTCGAGCTATATCTGGGGCGCCGCCATGGACCATCTGGAGAATAACTACGCGCATGCGTGGTCGACTAAGGCTGACGCCAAGTACAGCTTCTCCAGCCGTCCGCTGGATTGGATCAAGGATGTCCGCTTCGGCTTCCGCGCCAATCTGAAGCAAGCCGTCACGCGCCAGTCCGGTTGGAATTGGGGCCCCTTGAGCTATCAGTCCTGGCAGAATGGCTGGGTCTTCGGCAAGGATGGCACGACCCCGTCCATGGTCGCCGCGATTGGCGATGTCTCCACGGTCGCCAGCAACGCAGCTTCCGTTTATCACTTTAAGAGCGTCTTTGGTCAGGCCCTGCCCAACGTCGTGCTGCCGGATGTCAACTTCCTCAAGCAAGGCGACCAGGCTGTCTGGGACACGATCAAGAAAACCCAAGCAGGCAATGCCGCCATCGGCATCACCGGCATGTGGACGGCTCTCGCCGCGCAGGGCAACTGCACAGGTGTCGCCTACAAGTGCAATCAGATCTACAACAGCGCCACGCCTTCGGCTGACAGCAATTCGGGTGGTATCAATAACCAGACCGAAAACACCTATGCCGGCTATGCGCAGGTGGACTTCCTGAACGAACGCTTCCTCGGCTTCGACGTGCCGGTGGATGGCAATATCGGCGTGCGCATCGTCAATACCCAGGGCGAAAGCGGTGCCGGTTATATGATCCTGCCGGCGGTGGGTTCATGCGATCCCACCAAGACTTCCAACTGCGCCAACATCAACGAAGCCCGCGCTTTCGTCGGCAATAACGGCAATTCCCTGGTCGTGGCCACGCCGAGCGTGTCGCATAACTACACCGACGTGCTGCCGAGCTTTAACGTCCGCTTCGGCCTCAGCGATAAGCTGCAGTTGCGCGCCGCGTTCTCGCAAGGCATCGTCCGCCCGGACTTCGCCAACACGCAGAACAACACCTCGCTGCGCTATAACTTCCAGGATAGCGGCCTGTTCCAGACCGGCAATCAGGGTCTGATCGGCACGGGCGGCAATCCGAGCCTGAAGCCGCTCAAGGCAAATAACTACGATGTCAGCCTGGAATGGTTCTTCTCCAACACCGGCAGCATGTCCTTCGCGCTGTTCCACAAGGATCTGAGCAACTACTTCATGTCCTCGGTGGTGAAGGAGTCTTACACCCGCAACGGCATCAACGAGACTTTCTATCTCACCCGTTATGCCAACGGCGACAAGGGTAAGCTCGAGGGCTTTGAGTTCGCCTATCAGCAGTTCTACGACAGCCTGCCGGGCGCGTGGAGCGGTCTGGGCCTGCAGGCTAACTATACCAAGCTCTATAACAGCGGTGGCCACAACGCGATCCGCAACATCTCCAACGGCAATACGATCAGCAACGCGGCTGACACCACCTTGCCGATGGAAGGGATGTCGGACGACAGCGCCAACGTGGCTCTGCTCTATGCCAAGTACGGCATCGATGCACGCCTCGCCTACAACTGGCGTTCGCGCTATCTGATGAGCGCCTCGGCGGCCAACCTCAACACGCCGGTCTGGCAGCGCGCCTATGGTCAGCTTGACTCTTCGGTGATGTACGATCTGACCGACAACTACAAAGTTGGTGTCCAGGCCAGCAATCTGCTCGGCCAGACCACGATCCTGCAAGTTGGAGGTGCATCCTATCACCCCAATTACCAGTGGGTTGAGGGCGAACGTAAGTTCTCCGTCATCCTGCGCGCCAAGTGGTAAGGCGCGGATTTAAAGGGATGTGAATCGCGGATGAGGATTTGGACGTCCCCTTCCGTGTCGCTTAGCCTCTCCGGGGTTTTCCCCGGGGAGGCATTTTTTTGAACCTGAGGCAAATCAGAATAACAGGGAGAACGAGCAATGATTTTGAATAGACATTTGGCCAAGTGTTTCCTCTTGGCATCGGCCTTTGTGTTTTGCGCCATTGCTGCAGGCCCGGCGCGTGCCGACGATATTATGTCGAAGGCGGTGAACGATCCTTCGGTGGGCTGGAGTGTTTATGGTGCGCTGGCGAAGTCGGAGCTGATCAAAGATCCGGCTATCACCGGCGGCGTGGCAGAACGCATTACGTTGAGCGGTAAGGGTGAGCATCCTTGGGATGCAGGCGCTTCGAGCCCGCTGATCAAGCCGGTTGCGGCAGGCGATGTTCTGCTTCTGGCCTTCTGGGCGCGGGTGCAGACGCCTGCCACGGGCACGGATAGCGCAGACATCACTGGTAAGCTGCAGGAAAACACGGCACCCTATAATGCGCTGGGCGCGGATACGCCGGTGCATATCGGGGCGAAATGGAAGCTCTATTATGTCTATGGCACGGCCGCGAAAGCTTATGCGCCCAACACCGTGACAGCTTCGCTGCAACTTGCGTCTGCGCAGCAGACCGTCGATTTCGGACCGCTTTTTGTGCTCAATTTCGGGCCGGGTTACGACGTATCCAAGCTTCCTAAGAACTGAAGCTCGGCGCCCTAAAAAAGAAGAAACCGCCGTCCCGGGCTGGGGCGGCGGTTTTTTTGATAATACGTCTACGGACGATAAGGCCGGTTCAGCCCTTCTCGGCGGCGCAGCGCTCCAAGCCTTCCAGGATGTAACGATGCGCCGCGGCGGCATCGCCCCAGCCCAGAATCTTCGACCATTTGCCAGGCTCGAGATCTTTATAATGCTCGAAGAAGTGTTCGACCTGCTTGCGGGTGATCTCCGGCATGTCGGTATAGTTATGCACGTGCTCATAGCGCAGGGTTAGCTGCGGCGTGGGCACAGCGATGATCTTCTCATCGGTGCCGCCATCGTCTTCCATCATCAAGACGCCCACGGGGCGCACATTGACGAGGGCGCCCGGAACCAGGGCGCGGGTGTTGCACACCAGAACGTCCACCGGATCGCCGTCTCCCGACAGCGTATGGGGGATGAAGCCGTAATTGCCGGGATACCGCATCGAGGTATAGAGGAACCGGTCCACTACCAAGACGCCGGCTTCCTTGTCGATTTCGTATTTGATCGGCTCTCCGCCGATGGGGACTTCGATCAGAACATTGACGTCGTGGGGCGGGTTCTTGCCCGGAGCAATCTTGTCGATCCGCATGGTGTCTTTCGTCGCTAAAATGTCCGCCCGCGCCGCGTCCATGCAAAGCAATGCTTTGCCAAGGCCGGTGATGTCGAAGGGCTGGTCCGTACTAGAGCAAATTTCTGCCGAGCGGAATCTATGATTCTTCCAAAATCCGTCATTTCGCCATAAAGACGTCCGCTGCCGCCGCGGTAACCGGTTTCCTAAACTGTAAAGTGCTGATTCGGCGCTTTCGCAGGATGGGCTTCAAACGCGGTTTAGCGCGAATCCCGGGGCGGCATTTTCAACATGACCTAGCTCTGATTGCTGGAATAGAGCCGCGCCTGTTACGCCCTGTGCAACATAGATGTCATGGTGTCCTGCCTCGGCCTTCGCACTCCCCATGATCGATACGCGTGTGAAGACCGCATCGCTTAAGCGGCGACCTTTGGCATCGGGGGCGGTAATGATGCTGAGACCATCCGAAAAACTGTCCTCGATGGAGAGATCGCGCACGCGCAGCCCGGAGATGTCCTTGTGGTGCAGGCAGACCTGAAAAGCGCCGCGCCAGGTCCAGCCGTGATCATAGCCGCCGCAGCGCAATAGTCGGCAATTCCCCACAATCGTCTCGCCGGTGAAATTATTATCTTGCTTGGCATCGCTGGTGGGGAAGGTCGTGCTGATAAGAATGCCGCAACCCGAGGCGATATCGCGGAACAGACAATCTTCGATACGGTTATTGGCGCCGCCATAAATTGCGCCGCCTTGCGCTAGGAAAGGAAGTTCTCCAGTACAACGCCGGATCAAATTGCTTCCGGGAACGGGTCCCGCCGCTTCAAAGCCTTGATCGGACGGCGCAGGCCAAATGGCGAAGCAGTCATCACCGGTATTGCGTGCCGAGCAGTCTTCGATCACGCAGTCGCTTGTCCCGACGCAAAGGTTGATCCCATCGGCAAAAGTATTGCGCAACCGGCAGCCTTCGATCCGTATGCCGCGGCAAAGATAGAACCACATGCCGACTTTGGTATGCTCGATCCAGAGGCGCGAGACAACGCAGTCGCGTCCGCCCGCGCCGAAAATCCCGTCATTTTGTTCATTATCGTTGCGATATATAAGTTTGCCGATAAGGGCAAAATCGCAAAGTCTGCTCTTCTCACCGGTGAGTTTGAAGCGTAGACGGCGGCTGGGTTCAGGATAAAGCTCTTCATCGCCATTAAAACGCGTATGCCACATGCCTGCGCCTTGAAGGGTGACATGCGCAGGAATCTCGATGTCGCCCGTCAGGGTGTAATCTCCCGGTGGGATATAGGCGATTTTCCTCTCGCGTGCTGCATCGGCCAGGAGTTTGCGTAAGGCCCGGGTGTAATCGCCACCTTCCACGGGAATGTCGGTAAGCGCCAATGCTTCTTCGGGGCGAGGCAGGGGTGGCGGGGCCAACTCCAAATCCACGAAATCGACTACGCAAAAGGACGCTGCGCCACGTTTGATCAGGGTGACAACATCGCCTTTCGCCAAGGGGATATCGCGCAACACTACATCATCAAAGAAATGGCGCGGCTTTGCCTCTTTGGGATTGTTGCTGAAAGGATAGTCGCCATAAAGCCAGGTGAAGCGCGAGGTAAGGGCAAGCTCTGCCGTTTTCTTGCCATTCACTTGAACTTCGAGCCTGTCCTCCAATCCACCGCCGTCAGGCGCATCAGGCAGGCAATAGCGCAGCAGAAGCGTATTGGCTCTGTCGTTCACCGTGAAGCGGAGATAATCTCCCGGCTTATTCAGCTTTACGCAGGTCTGATGCGCGGCCTCGTTTTCGATTCTGTACGGCCCGTAGGCCGGCCCTAATACCGCGCCCGTTGTCTCCATCGCTTCGGCTTGATAGCTGGTCCAAAGCTGTGCCGCGCCGAGAGGGGGGAGCGATGCCGCCATCAGGCGAGGAGCCATCAAAAGTGCAGTGGAAGCCAATAACTGGCGCCGGTTCATGTCTGATGCTCCTGGGGCCGCTCGATCATGAGCTTTCGCCCTGGCGCGCAGCTTAGCGCGAGGCCCCAGAGTTCGAAAAGAGCCGCGTTCCGGTTTGCTTCGGCGGCTTTGATCTCGATGCTTTTGGGGGTGATTGTTACCGCGAAGTTGTCGCCCTTATAAGCCAGGGGAAAGGCGAGGCGTGTCCAGTTCTTATAAAGGCGCGGCGTAATGATCACGCGATCCGTCGCCGTTCGCACGCCTGCGAAGCCGAAGATGACCGTCATCCAGGCTCCCCCATTCGCCGCTGGGTGAGAGCCGCCCATGAACACGGTACCCACATAGACCTTGTATTTGGCTTCGAGGTCCAGTGTCGCTGTCATGCGGAAATACGCATAGGCCGCGTCCAAGGCGCCGAACTCAGTCGCCACCATGGCATAGGCCGAGGCTGAGAGGCTTGATCCGTGTTCGGTGCGCGGCTCGTAATACTCCCAATTGGCTTTTTTGACGGCGGCGGAATAGCGGTCCTTGAAGAGGTTTAGCATCATCACCACATCGGCCTGTTTGATGACCTGGGTAGGCACCGCCAAACCCTGCGCGGCACCAAGATATTCATCTGGGTGGATGCGCTGTGCTTTCAAGGTTTCGACAGGCACATCTTTCAGGCCGAAATAGCCTTCGAACTGCTCGATAATGCCCGTCTCGGGATCTGGCTCGGCCACAAAGAGTTGGCGCGCGGCTTCGGCGAAGAGTGGCAATTCCTGCGCGATGTCAATTTTCCGCACGAGGTCTGCCAGGAAGCCGCTATGGGTCTGGCCAAGATAGGCGGCAAGCTCACAAGCGATTTCGAAGGTGGCCTTGGCCACCATATTGGTGAAGGCGTTGTTATTGACCCGTTCGTGATATTCGTCGGGCCCGATAACGTCGAGTATCTCGTAGCGGTTCTTGTCCTTCTTGAAATAGGCATAGGAGTAATAGAAGCGCGCGCATTCCAAGATGACTTCGGCTCCGCCCTCGAGCAGCAGGCTGTCATCGCCTGTGATCTTGAAATAATCCCACATGGCAATGGCGACGTCGCCGGAGATGTGGACCTGCTTGTCACGAAAATGGGTGCGCAACTCGCGCTTGGTCAAAGGATCGCCGATGTTGAAATAGGTACAGGCGTCTTCGCCGGTATCCTGGCTTTCCCAGGCATAAAACGCGCCTTTGAACCCAGCCCCTTCCGTCTTGGCCTTGGCGCGAGCGCCCGGCAGGGTGTGCATGCGATAGCGCAGAAGCTCGGCGGCGATATCCGGCATGGTGTGCAGGAAGAACGGAAACATGAACATTTCCGTGTCCCAGAATACCGCGCCTTTATAGACTTGGCCAGAGAGCGCGCGCGCCGGAATGGAATTGCCGCTGCCTTTGACTGGTGCCGCGATCAAGAGCTGGAAAATAGAATAGCGTAAGGCCTGCTGCGCCTGCGGATCTCCTTCCAGCTCCACGTCGCAATGGGCCCATTTCTTCGCGAAAGCAGCGCGCTGCTCATGCAGAAGGGCGTCAAAGCCTATGCCGATGGCCTGTTGCACGTTGTCCAGTGCCGCGTTTATCGCTGGGTGGTGATCCTTATCAAAATCCGTCGCCACTGCGAAGAATTTTTCGAAGCTATAGGTCTCTCCAGCTTCCGCGTGTAGACGCACGCAGCGCAAATTTCGTTTTTCTTCTACGCGCTGGATTTCCTCGCCAAAGTGGATTTGCGCGGCTTCCGCTACCGCCACACATTTTCCCGCTTCATGGGTACGGCCATGAACGAGAAGCGCGGCGCTTTTGCTTTCGAATTGGAGATCGATCAGATGAGGGCCATTGAGGTCCCAGATATTGGCGTCGATGCCGGTTTCGATCACAAGTTCGGCGGCTTTCTCGCACTGTACGCTATAGCGGATCACGCCCAGATGCGGCCGCATTGCACTAAGAAAACGCGTGGCGCGGATGGTCACGAGATTCTCCTGCACCGAAAATCGCGTCTCGCGTTCAAACGTGGCGTCACGCAGATTTAGGGATTGGCGATGGCTTTCAACTGGGGTGGAAAGCGCTGATAGCGGCTCCCCGTTAAGCATCACGCGGGTGTAGCCGCCATTGGGGGCATTCACCGGCTCGCGCCAAGCATCGCCCACTTGATCGAAAATGCCCGCCAAGGTAATGCCGACGAGTTCATCGGGGCCGAATTCGTCTAACGTGCCGCGATAGCCCATATAACCATTGGCGATTTGATAGATATTGCCGGTGCGCATGATGGCTTCGCGCGCGGTGGAGAAATTGCGGCATTCAATTATCCAGGGGGTGATCATGCCGCTTCCCCGTCCTTCACAAAGGCCATCAGAATTCCGGCGAGCACCATGGCGATCCCACCCAATGCAATCGCGTAAATCGCTGCGCCATGGAAGAATTTCTGGACCAGAAGTCCGAGAATGGCGGCGGCGAGAATCTGCGGGATCACCAGGAAGAGATTGAACATCCCCATATAGACGCCCATCTTTTTATGCGAGACGGCGCTCGAGAGAATGGCGTAGGGGATGGTCAAAAGGCTCGCCCAGGCGATACCGATCGCCGTCATGGAGATCAAAAGATACGTAGGATCGGTGAAGAGATACATCGATAGAAGCCCCGCACCGCCGATGAGCAGGCAAACGACATGGGTAGTCACGCGGCCAATTTTCCGGGTGAGCGGGGGCAGAAGAAACGCCACCAGCGCCGCGACGCCATTATAGACCGCCATCAGCACGCCAACCCAATTTGCCCCATCATTATAGAGCGCGCTGGTCGGATCGCTGGAATGGAAATGGAAGCTCGTCACCGCAGGCGTGGAGTAGATGAACATGGCAAAGAGCGCGAACCAAGTCAGGATCGTGACCAAAGCGAGCTGCTTCATCGTGGCGGGCATGGTTTTTAAATCGGCAACGATTTCCACCATGCCGGTGGTCTTTCCCGCGTACGCCCTGAGCGCGGCGATGATCTGCAACGCACCATAAAATGCGAGACCAAAGGAGAGAATATATAGCCCCTGATACCACTCCTGCGCGCCTACCACCCAGCTAAAGGCGAGGCCCAAGAGAACCAGAACGATACCCTCGACCATGCACTGGCGTGTATTGAGGCTCGTTTCGCCGCTGCTTTCGTCGTTTTTGCTGCCGAAGCTCTCAAGCTCTTCCGGCGTATATTCGCGCACTTTGAAAACTGTCCAAAGAACGGTCGCCAGGAATGCAACGCCGCCGACATAAAATGACCATTTCACCGAAGGCGGAATTTCACCTGCGGGCGCGGTATTGGCTAGATGAAGCCAATTGGCGAACAGCCAAGGGCAAATGGAAGCCACCACAGAGCTGATGCCGATAAAGAAGGTCTGCATGGCAAAGCCGCTGGTGCGCTGCCCTTCTGGCAGCATATCGCCGATGAAGGCCCGGAAGGGCTGCATGGTGACATTGATGGAGGCATCCATGATCCAGAGCATGCCCGCAGCCACCCATAAAGCAGGCGAGTTCGGCATGAAGAGCAGGGCCAGCGACGACAGGATCGCGCCCAAGAGGAAATAGGGCTTGCGCCGCCCCAACCGGTTCCAGGTCTTATCACTCAAATGGCCGATGATGGGCTGAATCAGCAGACCGGAGATGGGGGCCGCGATCCACAGGATCGGGATGTTCTCGACCTTGGCACCCAGGGTTTCGAAAATCCGGCTGACATTGGCGTTCTGCAGCGCGAATCCGAATTGGATGCCTACATAACCAAAGCTCATATTCCAGAGTTGCCAAAAGGCGAGCGGCGGCTTTTTGTTCATGATGATATGCTGCCTGAATGGATGCTGTCCGGAGCGCCCGGGCGTGTTCTGACGAAATGTTCGAACCAGTGATCGATCTCGCCAAGGGTAATTTCGGAAAGGTCGCTCACAACCATATCCGCCCCCCGGCGTTTCAACTCTTCGCGATTGTCCTCGCGAGCAATGCCGATGGTCAGCCCAAAGCGCCCGCGTGCCCCTGCTGCAACGCCCGATACGGCATCTTCCACTACCACCGTGCGATGGCGCATGACGCCCAACCGCTCACAGGCAATGGCAAAGATATCGGGCGCGGGTTTGCCTTGAAGCCCCATCTCTGCGGCGGTGACACCATCCACCCGCGTCTCGAAAAGATCGAGCACGCCGGCTTTTTGGAGAATCTTAACGCCATTCTTGGATGAGGTCGCGACCCCTAGCTTCACCTGCCGCGCCCGCAGAGCCTCGATAAATGCCATCGTCGAGGCAAAAAGTGAGACCTCTCTGGTATCGAGACTCTGATTGAAAGCCTGATCCTTGCGATTGCCGAGCGCGCAAACCGATTGGCTGCCAGGAAGGTCCGAAGGTTCCCCGTCGGCAAGCGCAATTCCCCGAGACGCTAAAAACGCGCGCACCCCATCATAGCGCGGACGCCCGTCGACATATGCAAGATAGTCGCTTTGGGTGAAAGAGCTGAAGGGTGTTCCCGTCTCTCCACTAAGGGCCTCAAGAAAGTCATCGAACATCTCTTTCCACGCCGCCGCATGCAGAGACGCGGTATCTGTGATGACCCCGTCCATGTCAAAGATCACCGCGTCGAAGAACAGATCGGGGCGGGGGTTATCTGATGAAAAGGTAGCTGGCCGTCCGCGCATGGATCTACTCGACACGTCAATGTGATGCTTCCGGCGACGAAACCGGCGCGACCATTATCGGCAGGGCGAAAGCGCTGCCAATCGCAGCGCATACGTATACTTGAAGTGCAGTGCCTTTCCCTCTGTTGCGCAAACGCCGCATAGGGCACCCATGCGCAATCGCCGGTTCAACGTATACGTATACGGCGGCATTGGCATCAGAAGGTGGGTGAGAAGATTATGCTGCCCGATCGCTGCGTCCGCGGCGCATCAGGGGCAGAGACGCGAAAGCGGGAGACAGGATCCGGAATAAAGCACTCGGACCGCTCCAGATGCGCGACGTCAACACATCGCCGGTCAACCGGCGGGGAAGTGATTTTGGGAGGAATACCAGTATGAGAATTCAAGGCTCTGGCCGAAAGGCCATGATGAGGGGGAGCGCCTCGCTGCTGGCGCTGACGGCTTTTGCCGCGATGGCTTCGGGCCAGGAGCAGGCGCTAGAGACGGTGGTGGTCACCGGTACGCGCGCCGCCCTCGAATCCGCGGTCAGCATCAAGCGCAATGCCGATACCGTGGTCGATTCCATCACCGCCACCGATATTGGCGTGTTCCCGGACAAATCTGTTTCCGATGCCATCCAGCGCGTGCCCGGCATTACGGTCTCGCATCTTCAGTCAGATGACGACACCACCCACCCTTCAGGTGAAGCGACCGGCGTCTTGGTCCGCGGCCTTACCTTTGTGCGCACCAACTTCAATGGGCGCGATAGCTTCTCGGCCGATGGTCATCGTGGGTTGAACGTCAATGACGTGTCCCCGGAAATGATCGGCGGCATCGACGTCTATAAGAACCAGACCGCAGATATGATTGAAGGCGGTATTGCCGGCATCGTGAATATCCGCACCCGCATGCCTTTCGATGCGGAGGATCATATCCTCGCCGCTTCGGCCAAGATGAACTATAATGACCGCTCCGATGTCGTGACTTATGATTACTCGGGTGTCGCGGGCAAGAACTTCGATACTGAATACGGCCGCTTCGGTGTGCTGCTCGGCTATGCCAACAGCCATGTCGTGACACAAACAAATTCGGTGGTGTCACTGCGCAACGGTACCTTCTGTTCGGCAGGTGCGACCAATCCGGATGGCTCGGCCAAGGTGGGCACGGATGGTACCATCCCTTGCTCGGCGACGCCTTATGGCGGCTCGACTTGGCAATACATTCCGGATCAGGTGAACTTCAGCCGCGTCAATTATAACCGCAAGCGCGAAGGAAAGTCCTTTGCCTTGCAGTATGAAAACCCCGCCAAGAGCTTGCGTTGGAATTTCCAGTACAACGAATCCAATTACCGCAACGCTTGGCTGGAACACAGCTCCAACATCAACATGTTCGGCATGTGGGCGGCGCCTGGCTTTAACCCGATGGCGACCCAAGCGGTGATGCCGGCCTTTGGAACCTCGCCCTTCACCTTCAACAGTAACGGGACCTTGAAATCCGGCGTGATCGCATCTCCCCTCGGCTCCTGGATGGGGAATTGGGGTGGCAGCTATCAGCATGCTGTGGACGCGGCATCCGTCGTGCCGGGCTTGCCCTATGTGAACTATTGCGGTCCCGATGCCGGTCACACCTGCGCCAACACAGCTACCAATGGTGTGACCCTTGAAAACCAGTCGCGCGTCTTCGATCACTCCGAAGGCACCCGCGATTTCTCCACCAACTTGCAATGGGATGCGACTGAGAAGCTGCATTTCACGGTCGATGGCCAATATATCAGCGCCAAGACCGGCAACAACGATATGCTGGTGGCGAACGACGTTCTGGTGAATGCCAAATATGAGCGCGACGGTTCGGGTCCGCCCACCATCACGCTTTTGCCGGGCGACAACGTCAATTATGCGCCGGGCTTCCTCACCAATGCGCACAACTACTACAGCGCCTTTGTGCAGGACCATAAGGAGCGCAACAATGCTCAGGAAATCGCGCTGCGCGGCGATGTCGAATATGACATCAACAATGGCTGGCTGAGTTCGATCAAGGCTGGTGTGCGCTATGCCAACCGCAAGCAAGTCGTGCGCTACTCGGCCTATAATTGGAGCCCAGTCACAGCACCTTATATGTGCAATGGGCCGGCCTTCAGCATCGATAACACCTCGCCCTCGCCCTATCCGGCGTCTTGCGGCAATTCCAATACCTTCCAGGGTTATGGTGCGAATATCTGGGAGAAAGGCAATTTCGGCCCAGATTTCTACAACGGCACCGTCTTCAATCCGGGCGACACGGTCTGGCTGAAAAACTCCGTACTCACCAATCCCGATGCGGCTGGCTTGGCGCTAGGGCAGAAGACGACCCAGAATCCGGGTTCCTGGACGCCGATCTGCTATCGCGCCGGCGCGACGGATTGCTATCTGCCGTCGGAAGTATTGAACGTCACCGAAAAGACGACCGCCGGGTATCTGATGGTGTCCTTCGGTGGGGATAGTCTTGCGGTGTTCGGTGTTCCTGTGTCGGGCAATATCGGCGCGCGCTACATCCAGACCGAGCTGACCTCCACGGGTGGTATCTCTTTCCCGACCCATGATTGGTACGCCAACAACACCTTGCCTTCGACCCCGGCCTGTAACGCCCCAGTCACGGGCAACAATGTCACCAATATCTCCTGTTGGCTGTCGGCTGGCTTGGGGGCTTTCAGTAATGGCGGCTCTGGCCTCAACTCCTATGGCAAAACCACGTATAATCTCCTGCCGAGCGCCAATATCCGCTTCGACCTCACCGATAATTCGATTGTGCGCTTCGCCGTCTCCGAAGCGATGTCGCGCCCGGATTTCGGATATCTGCGCAACTATGTCGGCATCAGCGCGCCCAATATCGATGTCAGCAATACCTCGCCCTATGTGGTCTATAACTCGCCGACTGCGGCACACACCCCAGCGAACGTCACGGGCTACAACTTCCTCTTTATCGCCAATGCCGGTAATCCCGCACTGAAGCCGATGACCTCCTGGCAGTATGATGCCACCTTCGAGCATTATTTCAGCCCATCCAGCTCCTTCACGGCCGGGCTGTTCCTGAAGGAACTCAACAACAGCATCGCTTATGGCGAGGTGACGCGCGCTATCACCAATAATGGTTCGACCCAAAACATACTGGTCCGCGGTCCGGTGAATTCGCCGAATGGCGGCGAGCTCTGGGGCTTCGAACTGGCCTATCAATCCTTCTTCGATTTCCTGCCTGCGCCGTTTGATGGTCTGGGTACTCAGCTCAACTACATCCACACCCATCAGGCGGGGATCCATAATTCCAACCTGGCAGTTCAGCCGGGTTATATCGCAGGCTCGACCATCGCCTTCGGCGGCGGTTTGCAGGTCGACAATGCGGTGATCGACTCCCATCGCTTGGCGGGGATTTCTGACGACTCCTACAACATCATCGCACTCTATGAAAAAGGCCCGATCGGCGTGCGCCTAGCCTATAACTACCGTTCGTCCTTCCTGACCGATAACCTCGACTGCTGCACCGGCACGCCGATGTATCAGAAGGGCGCGGGCTTCCTGGATGGTTCGGTGCGGTATTCGGTGAACGACCACTGGGAAGTGTCGCTCGACGGCTCCAACCTGCTCGACACGCCCATCGTGTTCCAGCAGCAGGTCATTGGCGATACCTCTCTGTCGCCCAAAGCCAAGCCCGTCATTCTGGACACGGGCTGGAGCAAGAGCGGGCGTCTGCTGCAGTTCGCCGTTCGCGTGAAGTACTGAACCTGGCAGGTCCGTCCCTCCTGAAAGGAATGGCCTTCCCAAACTTGCAAAGGGCCCGCCGCCAGCGGGCCCTCTCTTTTTGTCCGATGCGTCGCTTAACAGTTGTACCGCAAGGGCGCTGTATTCCCCTGAGTTCTGTGGCATTCTGCGGACAAATCACAAGGCGGGGACACGCCAATGGGAGGCAAGCGCCGTTCCGAATCCGGATCGCGCCCGACATCGTTCGACATTGCGCGCAGGGCTGGGGTGTCGCAGCCCACGGTGTCGCGCGCGCTCAGGGGCGATCCCACCATCAGTCCGATTACCCGGCGGCGGGTCGCTTTCATCGCCAAGGAGCTTGGCTACAAGGTCGACAAGAACGCCTCCAACCTGCGCGGCCAGCATTCCCAAACCATCGCCATTCTGTTTTTCGAAGATCAACGTTTCAATGCCTCGCTGATCAACCCGTTTTTCCTCTCCATGCTGGGATCGATCACCGGGGCCTGCGCCAAGCGCGGCTATGACCTTCTGATCTCCTGCCAGCATCTCTCCACCAATTGGCGGATCGATTACGAGGATTGCCGCCGGGCGGATGGCATTATCCTGCTTGGCTATGATGACTTCGTGACCTACAGCGCAGAGCTGGAGCGGCTGGTGGAAGAGGGCACGCATTTCGTCCATTACGGCGCCACACTGAAAAATCATCCAGGCCTTTCCGTTGGCTGCAATGATTATCTTTCCGGGCGGCAAGCCACCGAGCATCTGATCAAGCTGGGGCGCAAGAAGATCGCGTTTCTCGGCAGCGTGAGCGATCACTATCCGGAGTTCTCGGGCCGGTATCGCGGTTATACCGATGCCTTGACGGCTGCGGGGCTTACTGTCGAGCCTGGCCTCCAAGCCGATGCGATTAGCGCGCTTCCGGAAGGTGAGCGGGCCACGCGCCAGATCCTGTCCTCCGGTGTTGCTTTCGACGGCATTTTTGCTGCCAGCGATCTCATCGCCATCGCAGCCCTTGGGGTGCTCCGGGAGGCGGGGCTCTCTGTGCCGAGGGATGTTTCGGTGATCGGCTTTGATGATATCCCGGCCGCCAGCATGGTCACCCCGGCACTCACCACCATGCGCCAGGATACACAGCGCGCGGGCGAGGTGCTGGTCGACACGCTGTTGAAGCTGATGGCGGGGGAAACGGCGGAAGCAACCGAACTTCCGTGTGAGCTGGTGGTGCGCCAGTCGTGCGGCGCAAGATAGAGTGTCCGGGGGAGGGCTTGCCAAACCGAAAAAGGCGCGTGAAAGTGGAAGCGTTTCCATTTTGAGGGCGGGCATGGGCTGGACGAGACGCGGACTCCTTCTGAGTGCGGGCGCGGCGATGACCGCAACGGCTTTGCGCGCCGAGGCAGGACATAACGCGGATGCACCCGCGCAGGTGTTGAAACGCCTGATCGGGCCGCGAGCCGATGACTTCGATCTTCGCCTTGTTCAAGAAACCGATACGAAGCCCCGGTTTTCGGTCGCGGCGAAGGAGGGCCGCGTTGCGGTGGAAGCTAATACCTCCGCAGGGCTGACGCGCGGGGCTTATGCTTATCTCACAGCCATTGGTGCGGCGCAGTTCAACTGGGAAGGCGACCGCGTGGCGCTGCCGGCGCGTTGGCCTGATTTTTCCATCTCGCGTTCCGAGACTTTTTATCGCCATCGCGCCTATCTCAATCCTTGCGCCTTTGGCTACACCGCACCGTTCTGGGAATGGCCGCGCTGGGAGCGTGAACTCGATTGGATGGCGCTACATGGTGTGGACATGCCGCTGGCCCTGGAAGGTCAGGAATTTATCTGGCGCCAGTTATGGTCTGATGCAGGCCTGAGTGAGGCGGAGCTGGCGGGCTATTTCTGCGGCCCGGCCTTTTTGCCATGGCAGCGTATGGGCAATATCGAAGGCTATGGCTCCCTGCCGCTCGGCTTTATCGAGAAAAAAAGGGTGCTGCAGCACCGATTGCTGGGGCGCATGCGTGAGCTCAATATGCGCCCAGTGCTGCCTGCCTTCGCGGGCTATGTGCCCAAGGCTTTCGCGCTCCGCCATCCCGAGGCGCGCATTCACAAAATGACCCCTTGGGGCGGCTTTCACGAGACCTATTGGCTCGATCCCACCGATCCCCTGTTCGAGAAGCTGGCGCACGGCTTTCTGGATCGCTACACCGCCGAATATGGTGGGGGCGAGGTCTATCTAGCCGACGCCTTCAACGAAATGCGCCCGCCCGTGGCCGACAAATCCGCTGGTGAACGCGCGGAAATTCTCTCGGGCTATGGCAAGGCCCTTTATGCCTCATTGGATTCGGCCCGGCCGGGCGCCGTGCTCTCCATGCAGGCTTGGCTTTTCGGCATTGATCCGGAATTTTGGGACGAGGCGAGCATCGCCGCCTTCTTGCGCGATATTCCCGCCGACAAGACGCTTATTCTCGACATTGCCAACGACACCTATCCCGGCGTTTGGGAAAAGGCGAAAGCATTTTCGGGAAAATCCTGGCTCTTTGGTTATATCCACGATTTCGGCGGCAACAACCCGCTCTTTGGTGATTTGCCGCTGGTGAACAAGGATTTGTCGAGCCTGCCCGCGCGCGCCGACACAGGCAAGCTGGAAGGGTTTGGTATTTTTCCCGAAGGGTTGAACACCAATTCCATCATCTATGAATTCATGTTCGATCGCGCCTGGAAGGCTGCCAATGCGCCAGAGGATATCGATGCCTGGCTCGTCCCTTATCTGCAGGCGCGCTATGGCAAAACCGATCCCGCATTGCTCTCAGCCTGGAAGGATTTGTGGCACGGTGTTTATCAGGTGCCCAATTGGCGGACCGGATGGTGGAAGGGCGCTTTTGGCCAATACCTCTTCACCAAACGCCCAGATATGGCGCTGAGTGATTTTGGACCTGAGCTAGGCGATCACACTGCGCTGCAGCGCGCGGCCGAGGCTCTGCTCAAACTCGCGCCGCGCTATCTGGACGCGCCGCTGTTCAAGATTGATCTTGTTTCGGTGATCACCCATCGCGCCAGTCTCTGCATCGATATGCAGCTTCTCACTTTGTTGAAGGCCTACGCCGCGTCTGATCCGCATACCGCCGCGCGGGCCTGGAACAAAGCTCGGCAAATGATATTGCACACGGATGCGCTTTTGGCGGCGCAGCCCTTCACGCTTTCGCGCTGGATCAACGAAGCGCGAAGCTATGGCCAAACCCCGCAAGAGGCCGCGATTTACGTTGAGAACGCCAAAACGCAGGTCACCATCTGGGGCGGGGATGCGGTGCTGAAGGATTATGCCTCCAAGGCCTGGGCGGGGCTTTACCGGCATTTTTATCTGCCACGCTGGGCCATGTTTGTGCGCGCCCAAGAAAAGGCGCTGCGCCACAAATCAGCTTTCGATCAGAAGCGCTTGAGCGAAAATCTGGTGCGCTGGGAAACGGCCTGGGCAAAAAGCCCGAAGGATTATCCGGTCCGTCCGCCATTGAAACTTCTGGACGAAGCCGCGCGCTTGCTCTCAGATTGCGCGAAGGGGTAAGCCATGGCGAAAGAGCGCAATATCGCGATTGATGTGTTTCGCGGCCTGACCATCTTTCTGATGATTGTGGTCAACACCATGGGGCCAGGCGCTGAGCCTTATCCGGTTCTGGCCCATGCGGATTGGTTCGGTTTCACCTTCGCTGATTTTGTGTTCCCGTCATTTCTCTTTGTGATGGGCTCGTCCCTGGCCTTTGTCGCGGCGCGCCCGATGCCAGATCACGAATACCTTTTCAAGGTCCTCCGCCGGGCTGGGCTGTTATTCGCGATTGGCTTTTTTATGTATTGGTTTCCTTTCGTGCATGTGACGCGCGCGTTGACCTATGCGCCCAACCTCCTCAGCGAGGTGCGCATTATGGGCGTGTTGCAGCGTATCGCGCTCTGCTACGCCGCCGCTGCGCTGGCGGTTCGCTATTTTTCCCCCAGGCAGCTCATTGCGCTCTCTGTAGCTTTGCTCGCCTGCTATTGGGCTTCGCTGGTGTTCATGGTGGCGCCAGGCGATGCGTTCGACAGGCTCAACAACATCGGCACGGTGATCGACCGGGCGGTGCTCGGCCAGAGCCATATGTGGCGTTGGGACGGCGGTTTTGAACCGGAAGGGCTGCTGGGAACGGTCCCGGCTACGGTCAATGTTCTTGCCGGTTATCTCGCTATTCGCTTTCTGAAGCGGGATGGGCGGCGACTGGGTGTTTTGGCGCTGTGCGGTGTGGCGCTCACCGTCGTCGCGCTTGGGCTTGATGAAAGCCTGCCGATTTCCAAAAAGCTTTGGACCCCAAGCTTTGTGTTACTGACTGTCGGTTTGGATTTTATCCTGCTGGCGGCCTTGGCGGCGGTGCTTGATCTTTGGAAGCTGCCTGTCCGCACCGGCTTCTTCGAAGTCTTCGGCAAAAACCCGCTGGCGATCTATCTTTTTTCGGAGCTTTTGATTCCGCTACAAGCCTTGTTCAAGCCGTTGTTCAAGATCGAACCCTATCAATGGCTCGGCGTTGCAGTGTTTCAGCGTTTGGCGCCGGGTGCGTTGGGCAGCTTGCTTTGCGCCATCGCTTTCACACTGTTGTGCTGGCTCTTCGGCTATATCCTCTATCGCCAGCGCCTCTACATTCGACTTTAGGTGGTTATCACGCAAACGCAGAGCGGCTATGCGAAAACGCGCGCATGCCTTTGCGTGGATCGCGAGTCGGACATATAAGCCAAGCTCGGCGGGGTTTTCTGGTCAGTTAAAGTGCCCGCTCAACTTTGGTATCGCTCCCATCGCATTTTTGCTCGCAACTCGCGCCTGACTTCTGTGCAGGTAGATCGTCTGTGTTGCGTTGAGAACACTGTGGCGTGATTGACAGCGCGCCCTAGTATTGCCATACTCATAAATGGAAACGTTTCCATAAAACAAACAACATAGCCAGGGGGCAACATGATCCATTCTCCGAAAGCTCGAGGGCTCCGCACTTCGGTTTCACTTCTCGCACTCGCTTCGGCTTGGTTCGCCGTTCAACCGGCCTTGGCGCAGGATCAGAGCGTCGAAACCGTGACTGTGTCCGGCTATCGCCAGAGCTTGCTGACATCGGAAGCGCTGAAGCGCGATTCCGTCAATCTTGTTGAAGCGATCTCTGCGATGGATATCGGCAAGCTGCCTGATTCATCGATTGCGGATTCGCTCGCGCGTCTGCCGGGTCTTGCCGCCCAGCGTGTCGACGGCCGCAGCCAGGTCATCGCTATCCGCGGTCTGTCGCCGGACTTTGCGGGCACGACCTTCAACGGGCGCGACCAAGTTTCCACAGGCGATAATCGCGGCGTCGAGTTCGACCAATATCCTGCGGAAATTCTTTCCGGCGTGGTGGTCTATAAAACCTCCGATCCAGTGATCGTCGGGGCAGGGCTTTCGGGCACGGTGGATCTGAAATCCGCCCGCCCGCTAGATTATAGTGGCCGTCAGTTGGCGTTCGGTGCGCGCGGTGAATATTCCTCGCTCGGCAATCTGACCCACGAAGTGAGCCCTTTCGGTCAGCGCTATAATCTGACCTATATCGATCAATTCCTGGACAAGAAGCTCGGTATCGCTTTCGGCTTTGCCCATCTGGATTCGCCCTTCCAGGAGAAGCACTATAAGGCCTGGTGGTGGGCCAATACGGATCTGTGGGGCACGCCTCAGGCGGGCAAGCCCGCTGATGCCGATGCGCTTGAAGGCGCTGAGCTCTGGGTCCGCTCGAAGGACCAGGTACGCGATAGCTTCGTGACCACCCTGGAGTTCCAACCCAACGAGGTCTGGCACTCGACGTTGGATGTCTATTACTCGAACTTCAATCAAAAGGAATATATGCATGGCGGCATGTGGACGGCCGATCCGTTCACGTCCTATTCCTTCGGCGGCGTCACGAGCCCAGCCATCGGCATGTCGAATGCGGCGACATCGCAATATCTCGGCAATAAGCTGGTGACCTCGGGCACTTGGCAGAATCTGCGCCCTGTCGTGCGTAACGACTACAACACCCGTGTCGACGTCTTGCATTCGATCGGCTGGCGCAACGAGTTCAATTTCGGCAAGTTCACGACGACAGCGGATGTGAGCTATTCAGACGCCAAGCGTGGTGAAACCCATACCGAGCTTTATGCGGGCCGCACCGCAGTCAGCAGCATGGATTTCGTCGTTCCCACAAGGCCAATGTTCCCCAGCCTGAAACCATCGGTGTCTTTCGCCGATCCGGCCTCTGTCGTGCTGTTTGACGCCCAGAAATGGGGCCATGATGGCCGTATCGACAAGCCGACGCAGAAGGATGTGATCGAGGCGGTTCGCCTCGATGGAAAATATCAATTCGATGGTTTCATCGACAGTGTGGAGTTGGGCGCGAATTACCAGACCCGCCAGAAGAGCCGCTCTTATCTGGTGTATTTTGCTACTCAGAAGTCGCCGCTCTCGCAGGTGTCGTCCGATCTTCTCTATTCTCCTACCGATCTAAGCTTCGGCGGATTTGGCCCAATCCTGACCTTCAATACGCCGGGCGTCTTGAACAAATACTACAACACGGCGCTCAACATGAGCGACGGCGACTGGCGTAAAGACTTCAAGGTCAAGGAGAAGGTGTTCACCTCTTTTGCGAAGATCAACTACAAGACCTCGCTTTACGGTGTCGATCTGAAAGGCAGTGTCGGCGGTCAGTTGATCCATACCGATCAGGAATCCTCGGCCTTCAACGTCTCGGGTGTAGTCCAGGGTGGACCGGCGCCGACGGTGGCCACCAAGGCAGGCAAGAGCTATTGGGATTTCCTGCCCTCGATCAATGTCAATGCTGATTTCGGCGATGGTTCAATCCTGCGCCTTGTTGTGGCCAAGACCATGGCGCGTCCGCGCATGGATCAGCTGCGTGCCGCGGCCAGCGCAAGCGTAGATCTGACGAAGCTGCAGTGGAACGGCGATGGCGGCAATCCTCGCCTCTCGCCCTGGCGCGCCGATGCCATTGACCTTTCCTTTGAGCACTACATCTCGGAGGGGAGCTACTTCGCGATCGCGGGCTTCTACAAGAACCTGACGAGCTACGTGTACAACCAGAATATCAGCAACTTTAACTTCACCGGGTACATCGATCCGAACGGGAACACCGACAAGGCAACCAGCGTGCTCGGCAACTATTCGACCCCGGCCAATGGCCGTGGCGGGTACGTCCGCGGTGTTGAAGTGTCCACCCAACTCGACGGTAATCTCTTGAGCTCCGCGCTGGATGGTTTCGGTCTCAGCTCGTCCTTCTCCTGGACGGATACCTCGATCAAGCCGGATGGGCCCGGCACTGCGCTGAATGCTACCTTGCCTGGTCTTTCCAAGGCGGTTGCGGACTTGACCGTCTATTATGAAAAGGACGGCTTCTCGATCCGCGTGGCCGAGAAATACCGCTCCGATTTCCGCGGCGAGATTTCCGGCCTCTTCGCGGACCGCGTCTATACCCGCATCCTGGCGGAAGCGCAGACCGACCTGCAGCTCGGCTATGACTTCCAGTCCGGTTCGCTGGATGGCATGTCGATCCAGTTCCAGGTCAACAACCTGTTCAACTCGCCCTATCGTACCGTTCAGGATCCCTCCACCGGTGCGCCGTCGCGCTTCCCGTTGGAGTACGACCTCTACGGCCGCCAGATTCTGCTTGGCGTGAATTACAAACTATAATGCCCTCCCAACCCGCGCTCTCCTCCCTTCGGGGGGCGCGGGATTTTCATCTCCTTAGGGGGCTCCATGCGTTTGCTTCGTCTGGCCGCTATCGCCGCGCTCACCTTCTTACCCTCCATCACCGCAGCCCTCGCGGAGGGCGGCGTATCGGTCTACCTGACGACCCCAGATGGAACGAAGCTGCTTTCGCAGGAGCCCTCCCTTTCTTTCTCACAAGTCGATAAGGCCGGTATCACCATCGATGCCAGCCGCCGTTATCAGGAGATCGTCGGCTTCGGCGCTGCCATCACGGATGCCTCGGCCTATCTGATCAACCGCATGGAACCTTCCGCGCGCGAAGCTCTGCTTAAGGAGTTGTTCGGACGGGACGGTGGCCTGGGCTTCAGCTTCACACGCCTCACGATTGGCGCCTCGGATTTCTCGCTGCAGCACTATTCCTATGATGATGTGCAAGCTGGCGCGCGCGATCCTGAGCTGACCCATTTCTCCATTGCTTCGGCCAAAGAAGATGTGCTGCCGGTAACGCGCGCGGCACTCGCGGTGAATCCTTCTCTCAAGATCATGGCCTCGCCCTGGAGCGCGCCGGGCTGGATGAAATCCACCGACAGCCTCATCAAAGGCGCGCTGTTGCCTGAGGCCTATCCGTCCTTCGCCGCGTATCTGAACCGCTATGCCGATGCGCTCGCCGCCGAAGGCGTGCCGCTTTACGCGCTCACCATCCAGAACGAGCCGCATTTTGAGCCGGGCGATTACCCGGGCATGCGCGTGACGCCAGAGTCGCGTGCGGCCTTTGTTGGTGGCTATCTAGGCCCGTTGTTGTCGAAAACCCATCCTGAAATCCGCATCCTCGATTGGGATCACAATTGGGACGAGCCGCAGTCTCCCCTCACTATGCTTTCTGATGCCAAGGCCGCGCGCTATGTCGCTGGTGTCGCCTGGCACTGCTATAATGGCGAGCCGTCGGCGCAGGGGAAGGTGCATGACGCCCATCCCGACAAGGAAACCTATTTCACCGAATGTTCGGGCGGCGGCTGGTCGCCAAAATGGTCCGATGCTTTGCCCTGGATGGCCGGCTCCTTGGTGGAGTCCGTCCGCTATTGGTCGAAGGGCGTGCTTTTTTGGAACCTTGCCCTGGATGAAAACAGTGGTCCGCATAAAGGTGGTTGCGGCGATTGCCGTGGCGTTGTTTCGATCAATTCCAAGACCGGCGTAATCTCGCGCAATCTTGAATATTATGTGCTCGGCCACGCCAGCCGTTTCGTGGCACAAGGCGCCACACGGATTGAAAGCGGCACCGCGCCGGAAGGTATATCTGCGGTCGCATTTCGCAATCCCGACGCGTCGTTGGTTTTGCTGACCGTCAACCGTAGTTCCGTCAACAAAACCTTGACGGTGACGGATGGCGTGAAAAGCTTCTCTTATGCGCTGGTGGCCGGCGGAGTGGCCACGTTCGTATGGCATTGAGTGTTCACAAGAAGAAGAAAGCCCAGATGATGTCTTTCACAAAAGCGCTTCGCGCCTGCTGCTGTGGCCTAGCTCTCACCGGCCCGCTTTTCTCCATGGGCGCTCTGGCCGCCTCTGAACCATGGCGTGATCCAAACCTTTCGCCGGATTTGCGGGCTGATGCGGTGCTGCAGCAGCTAAAGCCGGATGAGAAGTTCCAACTCGTGTTCGGCTATTTCGGCTCCGTGAAAGACGACGTCAAATTCATGCCACCGGCAGACGCACGCATGGGCTCCGCTGGCTATGTCCCGGGCATCGCGCGCCTCGGCATTCCGGCACAGTGGATCACGGATGCGGGGATGGGGGTTGCCACCCAGCGTGAATCTGCTGACGCCTATCGCGAACGCACCGCGCTGCCGTCTGGCCTTGCCGTGGCGGCGAGCTTCAATCCTGAAATTGCGGCGAAGGGCGGCGCCATGATCGGGCGCGAGGCGCGGGCCTCGGGCTTCAATGTTCTGCTTGCGGGCGGTGTCGACCTCATTCGCGAGCCGCGCAACGGGCGCAACTTCGAATATGCTGGTGAAGACCCTTTGCTGGCGGGCACCATCGTTGGGGCATCGGTGAAAGGTATCCAGTCCGAGCATGTCATCTCGACCGTCAAGCATTGGGCGCTCAATGCGCAGGAAACCGGCCGGGGTATCGTCTCCTCCGACATTGAGGATTCCGCCGCGCGTCAATCCGATTTTCTTGCCTTCCAGATCGCCATCGAGCAGGGTGCGCCGGGATCGGTGATGTGTTCCTATAACAAGGTGAACACGGTCTATGCCTGCGAAAACGATTATCTGCTCAATCAGGTCTTGAAGCGGGATTTCGCCTATCCGGGCTATGTCATGTCGGATTGGGGCGCCGTGCATTCGACGGAAGCGTCCGCGCTGGCCGGTCTTGACCAGGAATCGGCAGGCGTCTTCGACAACAAACTCTATTTCGACAAGATGCTGAAGGATGCCGTGGCCGCGGGCCGCGTGCCGCAAGCGCGTGTCGATGATATGGCGCGGCGTATCCTGCGCTCCATGTTCGCGGCGGGTGCGGTGGATCACCCTGTCGGTGGAGAGGCGATCGATTTCACCGCCAACCGTCAGATCGCGGCGGAAGCGGCGGAGGAGGGGATCGTCCTTCTCAAAAATTCGCGCAATGTCCTGCCGCTTGCCAAGACGGCCAAGCGTATTGTCATCATCGGTGGTCATGCGGATCGCGGCGTGATTTCGGGTGGCGGGTCCTCCACCGTTTTTCCGGCGGGAGGCAATGCTGTTCCGGGTCTTGGGCCGCAGGGCTGGCCGGGACCGATCGTCTATCTGCCGAGCGCGCCGATGGCAGCGATGATGGCGCGGGCCCCCATGGCCGATGTGAAGTATTTCGATGGCAAGGATCAAGCTGCTGCCGCCAAGGCCGCTGCCAAGGCTGACGTCGTGGTGGTGTTCGCCACGCAATGGGCTTCGGAGGACATGGACTTGTCCCTGACCCTGGCCGACAATCAGGATGATCTCATCCGCAACGTTGCCGCCGCCAATCCGAATACGGTAGTGGTGCTTGAAACCGGCGGCGCCGTGTTGATGCCGTGGATTGATAAAGTCTCAGCGGTTGTGGAGGCCTGGATGCCGGGCAGCGGCGGTGGTGAAGCCATCGCGCGCGTCTTGTTCGGCGAGGTGGATGCTTCGGGCCGCTTGCCGGTCAGCTTCCCGCAAAGCCTCGCGCAATTGCCGCGCCAGAAGATCGATGGCGTGGGTTTGCCCAAGGATACGCCCTTCTCGGTGAACTACAGCGAAGGCGCCGCGGTCGGCTACAAATGGTATGAGAAGAACGGGCAGAAGCCGCTCTTCGCCTTTGGCTATGGGCTTTCTTATACCAGCTTTGCCTATAGCGATCTCAAAGCCGCGACAGTGAATGGCAAGGTCACGGTCAGCTTTACGGTGAAGAACACCGGCGCGCGCGCGGGCAAGGATGTGCCGCAGGTCTATGTCTCGGCGGCGGAGTTCGAAGCCCCCAAGCGTCTCGCGGGCTTCACCAAAGTTGCCTTGCAGGCGGGGCAGGCCACGCAAGTCACGTTGACGCTCGATCCGCGTCTGATCTCGACCTATGACAGCGCGGCGAAGAGCTGGAAGAAGGTCGCCGGTCCGCTCACGGTATCGCTGGGTGCATCCTCAGCCGATATCAAGGCGAAGGTGACGGTCACCCCTTGATGCGAGAAACGGAGCCGCGCCACAAAATCTGCGGCTCCAAATCCCGCTTCACCTCGAGCTCTGTGCCGTAACAGAGATTGAGCAGGTGATTAAGGGCGTTCTTGGCGATCTCGCGCCAGGGGATCAGAACGGTGGTGAGTGGCGGCACGGTGAAGGCAGAAAGATCGATGCCATCATAGCCCATCACCGACAGATCGTCGGGAACGCGCACGCCCGATTGCTGCAAATAGGCGAGTGCCCCCATGGCGGATTCGTCGTTGGCGCAGAAGATCGCGGTGAACTTTTTGCGCCCTTCCAGAAGGGTCCGCACCCCCGCAGCGCCGCTCTCCGGCGAGAAGTCGCCGCTCACGCGCGGAATGCTGTCTGTGTCGATCCCTTCCTCGGCCAGCGCAGCATAGAAGCCTTTAAGGCGCGCCACGTTATCGGCAGAGCTGGCCGGGCCTTCGATCACGGCGAGTTTTCTGTGCCCTGCCTCGAACAGGGCGCGAGCCGCGGCGGCACCGGCGGTCTTGTGATCGGGATTAAAACAACGATCCGCATAGGCCGGTGCACTGCGATTCAGCAGCACGGTTTTGGGCTGCAGCGCCATCAGTTTTTCGACGTCTTTTGGTTTCAGCCGCGTCGCCATCAGGATGAGGCCGTCGCAGCCGCGATCCACCAGGAACTCGGCGCCATCGAGTGAATCTTGGCGCTCGCTGTCCAGCGTCTGGCCGAAATCAACCACCATATGGCGCCCAGTGGCGCGCAGATTGGTATAAATTGCATGCAGGATCGGGGTGTAGAACGAACCCTGGATCAGCGGCACAAAAACCCCGATGGTTTGGGATTGGCCGTTTTGCAAGACGCGGGCGGCATGGGAGGGGCGGAAGTTGAGTTCTTCCACCGCTTTGCGCACGCGCTCGGCGGCTTTGGCCGAAACTGGGCCGGATCCCGCGATGGCGCGTGATGCGGTGCCAACCCCGACACCAGCTCGCTTTGCCACATCCTTGATCGTCGCCATGAAGCCGAGGAATCCGTTTGAGAGGCCAACAACACGCAAGTTGAAAGCCGATTATGCATCAATCCCCGCGCGGGAAAATCCAATAATCGCCGCAGCAATATTTACCAGAACAGGATTACCACCACGCCTGTCACCACAATCAGCCCCGCGGCGAAAACTGTAACGCCATTCAGGCGTGGCTTGGTGGCCCTGAAGCTCTTCACCATGGCTTCGGCGCGCCCCGCCTCTTCGCTGGATCGGGGTGTAATAAGGCTCACCGCGCCCAAGATGGCGCAGGAGGCAAGAAAGACGAGAACCGCCGCCACCAGGAATGGCAGTTTCCAAACACCGGTCGCCGAAAGGACAAACAAGGTTAAGCCGATGAGGCTGCCGAGCCCCGTCGTCCAAATGGCGCCGTTGGCATTGGCCCGCCGCCATAGGAGCCCGCCCAGAAAAAGCGCCACCACCGGCGGCGTGGCATAGGCCAGAACCGCCTGGAAGTACTGCCAGAGCGAGGGAAAATGGAGGATCTGCGGCGCCCACATGGCTGAAAGGACCATCGCCACGATGGTAGCGAGGCGTCCGGTGGAGACGATTTTCCGGTCGCTGATATCCGGCCAGCGGCGCTTAACAAAGTCCATGGTGACGAGTGTGGCGGCGCTGTTATAGCTCGCTGAAAGCTGCGCCATCAGCGCGCCCAGAAAGGCCGCCAACAGTAAGCCCAAAAGCCCTGCGGGCATGACACCGAAGGCGAGCTGCAGATAGATGTCGTCGGCCTGTTTCAGATCGGGATACAGCACTCGCCCGGCAATGCCCGGCATCACGATCACAAACAGTGTGGTGAGTTTGAGAAGCCCCGCGAGCAGCGCTCCCTTCTGGCCATCGGCGACGGATCGTGCCGCCAGCATGCGCTGGACGATGGATTGGTTGGTACACCAGAAATAGAAAGCCAAAATGGGTGCGCCGAAAACGAGGCCCGTCCACGGCATATAAGGGTCGCTGGCGGGGCGGATCAGTGACAGCGCCTCTTGCGGAACGTTTGTCATCACCTGGTGCCAGCCGCCCGCTTTGTCAAATGCGAAGCCTGCCAAGAGCAGCGCTGTGCCCAATACTGTGAGGGCCTGCGCCGCCTGGGTGTAGAGCACGGCGCGCAGGCCGCCGCTGACCGAGTAGATCACGGAAATGATAGCGAGCGTGATGATGGTGCCGATGAAGGGCAGGGCGGGAAAAAGAAAGCGCAAGACCAGCGCGCCGCAATAAAGCGCGCCCGCCGCATCGAGAAAGATGCAGAGAAACAGCGACAGCGCCGAAAACCACATCCGCACGCGCCAGTCAAAGCGCCGCTCCAGGAATTCTGGCATGGTATAGACGCGCGCGGCGAGCACCACCGGCAGAAAAACAACCGCGAATAACGCCAGGATGACGCTCGCCATCCAATCGTAATTGTAGACGGAAATGCCGAACGCATAGGCCGAGCCGGTCACGCCGATCAGCACGCCTGGTGAAACATTGGTGCCCATCATGGCAAGGCCAATGGCGGGCCAGGAGGCGTTTTGGGCAGCGAGGAAAAACTCGTTGGGCGAAGCTTTGCGGCGGGACAGTAAGGCCCCAAAGGCCAAAAGCCCTGCCAGATATATGGCTATGACGCCGAAATCGAAACCCGTCAGCACAATACCCCCGCGCCCAGAAGAGGGCGCGAGATTAGCGCAACAGACGGGGGGCTCGCCAACTACTTCCCGAACGCTTTCACTTCGGCGATCACGTCATCGGCCAGACGGTCAACCTCTGCGGGATCGGCATCCCAGGCGAACATGAAGCGGGCCGCGCCACCGATGAAGGTGTAGAAATGCCAGCCGCGCTGATGCAGCCCTTCCAGGATCGGCGTTGGTGCGTTCAGGAAGACCGAATTGGCGTTCACCGGATAAACCCGGGCGATATAGGGAAGGCCTTCGAGGCGCGCGGCCAGCCGCTTGGCGCAAGCATTGGCGTGTTCGGCGTTTTTCAGCCAGGCGCCATTTTCAATCATGCCGACCCATGGTGCCGCCAGAAAACGCATCTTGGAGGCGAGCTGTCCTGCCTGCTTGCAACGGTAATCAAAGTCAGTCGCCAGGGAGCGGTCGAAGAAGATGATCGCTTCGCCGGTCGCCATGCCGTTCTTGGTGCCGCCAAAGCAGAGCACATCTACACCGGCTTTCCAGCTCGCTTCGGCCGGGCTCACGCCCAGGCTGGCGCAGGCATTGGCGAAACGCGCACCATCCATATGCAGTTTTAGGCCCAGCTCGCGGCAAACGGCCGAGATCGCCTGTACCTCTTCTATGCTGTAGGTGATGCCAAGCTCGTTGGGCTGGGTGATGGTGACGGCCCGCGGCTTGGGGAAATGGATATCGGAACGTCCCGTCGCGATGGCGCGGATGGATTGGGGCGTCAGCTTGCCGTTTTCTCCCGGCACGGCGAGGATTTTGGAGCCGTTGGAGAAGAATTCCGGCGCACCGCATTCATCGGTTTCGACATGGGCGGCGGTGGCACAGATCACGCTATTGTAGGAATAACATAGCGAGGCGAGCGCCAGGGAGTTGGCGGCCGTGCCGTTGAAGACGAAAAACACCTCGCAATCGCGATCAAAAAGGCGGCGCAGGCTGTCTGCTGCGCGGGAGGTCCATTCATCATCGCCATAGGAGCGGGCATGTCCGCTATTGGCCTCGGCCATGGCAGCCAAAGCTTCGGGGCAGATCCCCGCATAGTTGTCGCTTGCGAACTGCTGCTTTTTCATCGCGCCCAATCCTTGTACCCAAAGTACTCTTACAAACCGTACATGGCGGGTTGGTGATGCGCGTCCCCGTTTGTTGCCGGATCGGCCGCATTCTCTCTAAGCGAGAGCGCCACCTTGCTCGGGAGCAGGTTGGCGTTGGGCAGCGCCCAACTCGTCATGCTGGGCGCTAGTTACGGAAATTTCGGCGCTTTGCCAATGCGCAAAATCCGCGAAGCGGGCGGGAAACGGCTATGCAGAAGCTGCAAAGCTGCGGTTTTGCCTAAGAATGACGCAGAAAACCGTAAATCATGCCCCGGAGGAGGGTAACGAACTCGTCATCCCGCTGCCCGCGAAAATCCGGTATGATTTCCTGCGTATCGACCGTGGAGGGACCAGATGATTCGCTCAATGCTTCTTGGCCTTTCCGTGGCCGCGTTGCTGCAGCTCGGTGCCAGCTTCTGTGCCTCGGAGGCTCTCATTTTCCCGGATCATCCAGTGGATTGGGTGCAGTTGCAAAGCGATGCGATGGACCGCCTTGTCGAAGCGGGTTTCACGCTCATCCAGGGCTGATAAATCGTCCTTGGGCGGAGGATTAGCTGCCGCCCAGGCATGCGCTTGATGCCTTTCATCGCGCAGGGCGATACCGGTATCGCGGATACAATTGTTAGCGACGTGACGGCCCAAATTGACGCGGCCCCGCGACAAAACCTGCCAAACGCCGGGGCGCGGGTTGAGGCTGCCGGTGACAAGTTTAGAATTTGAGGCATGCGTGGATACCTGCCCCCTATCGTTGCCCGTGCTGCGGGATTGTTGCCGCTATTGCCGCTTGAGGTAATGGCGCGCCGCCTGATGGCCAATGCCATGGCCGCTCGTCCCTCTTTCGCCGCCAGGCTTGGCGCCTATACCGGGCGCACCTTCGCGGTCGATCCGGTGGATTGCCCCTTTGTGTTCGTCATCCGTCCGGACGAGGGCCGTACCCAGCTTTCGGTCGTGCGTGACACGGCCATTTTCGATGCGCGCATTGCGGCGCCGCTGGTGGTGCTGATCGGCATGGTGGATGGCAGCTATGATGGCGATGCCTTGTTCTTTTCGCGCGATCTGTCCATCGAGGGCGATACCGAGGCGGTGCTAGCGCTGCGCAATGCCATCGAGAATGCGGAACTTGATCCTTCCACGGTGCTTGGCCTGCCCAAGAGCCTGCAAGGTCCGGTGAACCGCGCCGCAAGGCAGATGTTCACACGCCTTCGTCGTGTTCTTGATGCGCCGGAAGATAACGGCCCCAACGGGGTGTATGTCGCATGAGCAAGAATCTCGAACTCGTCTGTCCCGCCGGTACGCCCGCAGGCCTTCGCACCGCCGTCGACGCTGGCGCGCATTCGGTCTATTGCGGTTTTCGCGATGAAACCAACGCGCGCAATTTTCCGGGCCTCAATTTCGATCGCGATGAAATGCGGGAGGCGGCGCAATATGCCCATGAGCGCGGCGCCAAGATTCTGATCGCGCTCAACACCTTCATGCGCGCAGGCTCCACTGATTTATGGAAGCGCGGCGTGGATGATGCGGTTGCCGCCGGTGCCGATGCTTTGATTCTCGCCGATATCGCGCTGGTCGATTACGCCCGCAAGGCCCATCCCAAGCAGCGTTTGCATCTCTCCGTGCAGGCCGCCGCCGCGACGCCTGAGGCAATCGCCTTTTATCGCGACCGCTTTGGCATTTCGCGCATAGTGCTGCCGCGCGTGCTGACTGTGGAAGAAATTGCGCGTCTTTCGGCCCAGGCGTCTCCTTGCGAAACCGAAGTCTTCGTCTTTGGCGGGCTTTGCGTGATGGCCGAGGGGCGCTGCATGCTCTCCTCTTACGCCACCGGAAAATCGCCCAATATGGCGGGCGTCTGCTCGCCCCCGAGCCACGTCACCTATCGCGAGGACCGCGATGCCCTGGTGGCGAGTGTGGGCGGTTTCACCATCGAGCGCTTTGAGCGTGGCGAGCCTGCGGGCTATCCCACCCTCTGCAAAGGCCGCTTCCTGGCTGAAGGGGCTGTTTCGCATTTGTTCGAAGATCCGGTGAGCCTGAACGCGGTCGAGCTTCTGCCGCGATTGGCCGAGATTGGCGTCACCGCCTTCAAGATCGAAGGCCGCCAGCGCGGACGCGCTTATATTTCCACCGTGGTGCGCACCTTTCGCAAGGCGATTGACGCCATGGCGGCAGGCAAGAAAGTCGATTTTGAAGAATTGCGCGGTCTCACCGAAGGCCAGCGCGATACGGTCGGCGCTTATAAGAAGGCTTGGCGCTAATGGATAACGTAATGCAACGCCCGCGCCTCTCGCTCACTCTCGGTCCGGTCCTGTTCAACTGGCCGGTCGCCAAATGGGTCGATTTTTATGCCCGCATCGCCGATGAAGCGGCGGTGGATCGCGTCTGCATCGGCGAGGTGGTCTGCTCCAAGCGCAAGCCCTTCGTGGATGACGTCACCCTTGAAGTAGTGGACCGGCTGGAGCGCGGTGGCAAAGAAGTCATTTATTCGACTTTGGCCTTGCCGACCTCCAAGCGCGAGATCCGCGAAATCAGCGATGTGATCCAGGCCGGCTATCGGATTGAGGCCAATGATATCGCCACCGTGCATATGCTGAATGGCCGCCCGCATATCATTGGGCCGTTCATCAATATCTACAATGAAGACGCGCTGGCGCTGCATTTGAAGCTCGGCGCCACCCGCATCTGTCTGCCGCCGGAATTGCCGCTGGACTCCATCCGCCTTCTAGCCAAGGGTAATAATGCGGTAGAGGTGTTCGCCTTTGGCCGTCCGCCGTTGGCCTTGTCTGCCCGGTGTTATTCGGCGCGTGCGCGCGGCATGGCCAAGGATGCCTGCCAGTTCATCTGCGAGAATGAGCGCGACGGTATGAACGTCGAGACGCTCGATGGCACGCCCTTCCTCGCGGTGAATGGCATTCAGACTATGGGTTATGTCGTGACTGCCGCCATGCGCCATGTCGAAACCTTGCGCGATGCGGGTGTCGTATCGCTGCGCCTGTCGCCGCAAAGCTGCGATATGGTGCGGGTCGCCAAAGTCTTCCGCGACCTTGCTGATGGCGTCACTACGCCCAAGGAAGCGGGTGAGGCGATCTCAGTGCTGCATCTGCCGGGGCCGCTTTCGGATGGGTTCCTGCGCGGCGTGCCCGGCCATATGCTGACGGAAGTCGACTAGGCTATTTACCTTGCGCGTTGCGCACCGCGAAATTCACCGCGAGCGATGTGCCATCGGAAAAGGTCAAATTCACCGGCACAGTCGTGCCCGGCTTCAGCGTGGGTTTCATGCACATCAAGTGATAGCCGCCGGGCGCCAGGTTCAGCGTAGCCCCCGGGGCGATCTCGACTTTGGGCACTTCCATCATATGCATCATGCCATCCATCTGATGGGTCATGTGCAGCATCAGCGTGGGGCAGGCGGACGATTGGGCACCGGTGAGTGCCACCGCCGTTTTGCCGCTGTTTCTAAGGACGACATAGCCCGCCGCGGGCAGGTCGCCGGGCAGGGCGCGAAACCAGCCATCGCCTGCGGAGATTGTGCCGGCCAAAGCCGGACCGGAAGCCATCGTCAGAGCCGTAAGCCCGAAAAGAAAGCGCCGCATAGCTGATGCCCTTTTGGATGCGGGGCGAGCTAAGCGGCGTGTGAGGCGATCGTCAAGCTAGAAGGGGCGCGCCTGCCCGTCCTTAGGGGGAAACGGGCAGGCGCTATCGGCTTAGATCTCGTCTGGCGGGGGTGCACTACGGACGAGAATCCGAGGCCAAAGCAGTTCGTCTCTCACGCGCTGGAGGTACGTAAAAACGGTCTCACCATGATCGGCTTGGGACTGCGCGCCGAGGCTGGGGGCGGCCAGGGCGGCTGGGAAGATCATGCTGAGTGTTTGACCGATCATACGTTATCCCCCGACTGTGATTGACGTTCAAAACGACTGGCTAAATTCAAAAGGTTTTCACTTCTGGTCCCCGCTTGTTCGGCGGCGGCCCTGAGGTCCCGAGCGACGTCGGCGAGGCGTTTGCGGATCGCTTGGGATTTGAGCTGGGCGTCGGTGATCAAGGCTTGTGCTGCCCGATCCTCTTCTGCTTGCCGCTCTCTGAAATCCTTGCCCATCGCCCACTATGCCGTCCGTGCCGTTCGTATCGTGACCATGCTTCCGAATTTGAATGGTTGTAAGTTGGGACTTTCCCTGATGTCGCAGTATTTATCGGTACACGCCTGAATTATCCGCATACGGAAAAACCCCGGCGCCTCGCGGGCCGGAGCGTGATTTCCAAATTTGTGTGTATTTGAAACTAAGCGCGGCGCGCTTGTTCGATCCACAAGACGAGCTGGTCTTCGGGCACCGGCTTATGCAGAAGCTTGACGCCGATGCGCGCCGCGCGCGGTTCAAGCGAAGGATCGCTACGCCCGGTCATCATCAACGCCGGAGTCTGATCGCCCTGGGCACGCAGATGCTCGAGAAGGTCGAGGCCAGTCATGCCGGGCATGTGCTGGTCGACCAAAAGGCAGTCGGGTTTGTTGCCGGCTTCGCGCAGGAAGAGTTCAGCAGAGGCGTGGTCGCGCACCTCGTAGCCGTAGGACTCCAGAAGGGCTCTGGTGGAGTCCCGAACGGCATCGTCGTCGTCGATAATGTCAACCATGGTCGTCAAGCCGAAGGGCCCCAAAAAGCCACATGAGAACGGTGGTTTATGTAGCCGGAACAGCGTGCCACCGAAATACGGAGTAGTGCCTAAGGCTTGATTTACCGTGGTCTCACGGGGTTATGGACAAAGCCTTACGCACTAAATCCGCCAGGTTGCCGGCATCCATTTTCTCCATAACCCTGGCGCGATGAATCTCTACCGTACGGGGAGAAATCGACAACTCATGCGCGATGACCTTATTGGCCTTTCCTGCCACGATCAAATCTAGAACCTGGCGTTCCCGGTCGGTTAGGAGGGCGAGGCGACTGGCGGCGTTGCGCGCTTCCTTAGCGTGATCCCCGGCGGTAGAGGCGCGATCCAGGGCGCGGCGGACGCTGCCCAAAAGCACCTCTTCCTCGAAGGGTTTTTCCAGGAAGTCGACGGCGCCAGCCTTCATTGCCCCAACGGCAATTGGGATGTCGCCATGGCCAGTCATCACTACCACCTGAAGGGGGGAGCGACGGGAGACGAGTTCTTTTTGCAGGGTGATGCCGTCCATCTCGGGCATTTGTACATCCACGATCAAGCAGCCCACCGCATTGGGGGCGTCACTGCTAAGGAAGGATGTTGCCGATTCGAAGGCGCGCGTCTGATAGCCTGAAGCCTGCAGCAGCATGGAGAGGGAATCGCGGATATCGGGATCGTCGTCGACGACGTAGACGGTCTCAGCCATGTCTTCATTCCGTTAGGCTTGCCGCGGGCGGCAAGGTGAATTGAAAGATTGTGCCTCCTGCAGGATTGGGCGACATCGACAGCCTGCCTCCGTGCGACTCGATGATCGTCCTGCTAATCGCTAGTCCTATTCCCATTCCGCTCGGCTTGGTAGTCACAAAAGGCAAAAACAGCCGTTGCGCGACTGCCTCGGGCACGCCGCTACCGGTGTCGTAAACCCGCACCAACACTGCACCATCGTCATGCCGCGCGGTGGAGAGGGTGAGGTCGCGCTGAGGCGATTGGGCCATGGCCTCGCTTGCATTGCGAAGCAAATTCACCAGCACCTGCTGGATTTGAATCTTGTCGATCAGCACCGGCGGCAAATCCGGGCGAAAGTTTACATGTATATCAATGCTTTGGGCCCCCATCAGGCCCAAAACCAAGGCCTCATCGGCGACCGCGTTGATATCTTCCAGGGTGCGGTTGGAATTGCGCTTTCCAACAAAATCGCGCAAATGCCGGATAATGCTGCCCGCGCGCAAAGCCTGCTCTCCGGCTTTGGTTACCGCCTCCATGGCTTTGTCGGCCGGGGCGCCGCTGGTGATCAGGCGTTTGGCAAGGTTGGTGTAGTTCATCACGGCGCTAAGGGGCTGGTTCAGCTCATGGGCCAGCGCGGCGGAGACCTGACCCATTTCGCTTAAGCGCGCGACGTGCTGCAATTCGCTCAAAAGCGTCTGCAAGCGGGCTTCTGAGGCCTTTTGCTCGCTGATATCGCGCACTGTCTTGGAGGCACCGATCACCTGTCCGAAGGCATTGCGGATGGGAGAGATCGTGATCGAGACCTCTAGCGGTGTGCCATCGCTCTTTAAGCGGACGGTTTCGTAATGCTCCACCGTTTCCCCATCCCGAATGCGCTCCAGGATATCGGCTTCCTCGGAAAGCCGGTCCTCCGGAAACAGGCGCGTGATCGAGCTGCCGATCATCTCCGCAGCGGTGTAGCCGAACATCGTTTGCGCCGCGCGATTCCAGCTTGTAATGCGCCCGTCCAGGGTCTTGCTCACAATGGCGTCGTTGGAGGAATCCACAATGGCGGCAAGGAATGCGCGCTCCTCGCTGTGGATGGCCCGCTCGCCCTGCAACGCGGAAAGGTCCTGGAAGACCACCACCAGGATGCGTTTGCCCTCATGCTGGCCTTGGCCGAGAGAGAGAAACACGGGAAAGGTTGTCCCGTTCTTGCGCTGGCCCTCGACCTCGCGGCTGACCACCGCTGGGGAAAGCTCGCCCGTGGCACGGAATTGGATAAAAGCCGCCTCATAGGCATCGCGATAGGCGGGCGCCAGAAGCATGGGCAGGCTTCGGCCTAGAATCTCCTCGCGATGGACCTGAAACATGGCTTCCGCAGCGCTGTTGAAAAGCTGGACCAGCCCTTGATCATTCAGCGCCGCCATACCGTTCACGGCCGCGGCCACAACCGTCTCAAACAGCGAGTCGTTCCAAGGGGTAAGGCGGGAAAGGGCGGTAGCCATCTATTCTGATACTTGATCGCAATATGTTTCTACCAAATCCGGCATCAGGCGCCAACATCCGGGGTCGAGAAAAATCCAAGTTCATAGCTGCACTATTGCTAAACGCAGCAGGATTTAACTTAGTGCAATCCTGAACGGAATACTTGGTAATTGAGTTGGGCCGAGGGGGTGCGCGCCAGCGCGCAGCGGCATCTTGTCTCCGCACGCTTAAATCGCTGCACTTCTTCTTAGAACAATGAGAATCTGGCCCCGCGAAATTGACGGGCGTCAATCATCCTCGCCAAGTGGCCGTGTAGAATGTTCCGTGACAAGCGGGCGGTACGCACGACCCCTTACGAGACGTGGGGAAGCGCGCTTGCCATATTCGTCTTCGCCAGTTCCGCGGGTTTTGCGGTGCTGCGCCGAATGCAAGGGAACGGGCAGGGGAAGCGTCCATGAGTCGTCCGCTTTTGTGGAAAGAGATCGTCGCCCTTTTGGCGGTGAAGGTCGTTCTTTTGACTTGCCTGTTTATGGCCTTCTTCAGCCCCTCCCACCGTCCCGCGCACGATACAGCCGCCGTCACCGACCGGCTCATCGGCACCGACAATCGTTAGGGTGAAATCATGGATATCGTCGACCTTTCGCGGCTGCAATTCGCCGCAACAGCCCTCTACCACTTCCTATTTGTGCCGCTCACGCTGGGTCTGTCGATCCTGCTCGGCATTATGGAAACCGTCTATGTGATGACGGGCAAGCAGATCTGGCGTGACATCGTGAAGTTTTGGGGCACGCTGTTCGGGATCAACTTCGTCATGGGCGTTGCCACCGGCATCACCATGGAATTCCAGTTCGGCACCAACTGGGCCTATTACTCGCATTATGTCGGCGACGTCTTCGGCGCACCGCTCGCGATCGAAGGCCTGATGGCGTTCTTCCTCGAAGCCACCATGGTTGGCATCTTCTTCTTCGGCTGGAACCGGATGAGCAAGGGCGCCCATCTCTGCGTGACTTGGGCGCTGGCCATCGGCACCAATCTCTCAGCGCTGTGGATCCTGATCGCCAATGGCTGGATGCAGTTCCCGGCTGGCTCCTACTTCAATGCCGATACGATGCGCATGGAGGTTTCGAACTTCGCCGATGTGCTGTTCAACCCGGTGGCGCAAGCCAAGTTCGTGCACACGGTAAGCGCCGGTTATGTGCTCGGCTCGGTTTTCGTGCTCGCCATTTCGGCGCTCTATCTTCTGCGCGGCAAACATAAGGAACTGGCGAAGCGCTCCTTCGCGGTTGCCGCCGGCTTCGGCCTCGCGGCCTCGCTTTCCGTCGTCGTCTTGGGTGACGAATCCGGTTACGTCGCCGGTGAGAACCAGAAGATGAAGGTCGCGGCCATCGAAGCGATGTGGGATACCGAGCCTGCGCCGGCTTCCTTCACTGTCTTCGGCATTCCGGACATGAAGACCCACACCACCAAGGCCGAAGTGAAAGTGCCGTGGGTGCTGGGCATGATTGCCACCCGCTCGCTTGATAAAGAGGTGATCGGCATCAATCAGCTCGTCGATCTTGCCAAGACCCGCATCAAATCCGGCATGATCGCCTATGATGCGCTCTCCAAGTTGAAGCTCGACCGCAAGAATGTTGCCCTGCGCACCACCTTCGATGCGCATGTCAAGGATCTCGGTTACGCGCTGCTGCTGAAGCATTATCGCCCCGACGTACAGAACGCGACGCCGGCTGAGATCGATGCGGCGGCGGTGTCCACCATTCCGAACGTGCCGGTGCTGTTCTGGTCGTTCCGCATCATGGTGGGTCTGGGCTTCTACTTCATTGCTCTGTTCGGCATCGCCTTCGTGCTGTCGATCAAGCGCAAGTTCGATACCTCGAAGACCTTCCTGCGCTTTGCGGTCTGGACCTTGCCCCTGCCGTACCTCGCTTGCGAGCTCGGCTGGGTGGTTGCCGAATATGGCCGTCAGCCCTGGATCATCGACGGCGTCCTGCCCACCGCGCTTGCGGTTTCGGGTACGGTGGCCGGCAATGTCCTCTTCAGCTTGGCTGGGTTCGTGATCTTCTATTCGAGCCTTCTGATCGCCGACATCTATCTCCTCAAGAAGTACATCAACCTCGGGCCCAACGAGACTTTGGGGCACGACGTCGAAGCAACCCTCGTGGCGGCGGAGTAAACACCTATGGATTATGAAATCTTACGTCTGATCTGGTGGGCGCTGCTTGGCATCCTGCTCATCGGCTTTGCCGTCATGGACGGCTTTGACTTCGGCACCGGCATCCTTCTGCCGTTCGTGGCCAAGACCGATATTGAACGCCGCGTGGTGATCAATTCGGTGGGCCCGACCTGGGAAGGCAATCAGGTGTGGTTGATCCTGGGCGGCGGCGCCATTTTCGCCGCTTGGCCTCCGCTTTATGCGGCGGCCTTCTCGGGTTTCTACCTCGCCATGTTCCTCTTGCTCTGCGCGCTGATCTTGCGGCCGGTTGGCTTCAAGTTCCGCTCCAAGTTCAAGGGACAGGGTATGCGTACCTTCTGGGACTGGGCGCTGTTCGTCGGTGGCCTTGTCCCGGCGCTGATCTTCGGCGTCGCGTTCGGCAACCTCTTCGTCGGCGTGCCGTATGGCTTCGACAGTGATCTTCGCTTCCATGAAGAGATCACGCTGTTCTCGCTGCTCAACCCCTTCGCGCTTCTGGCGGGGCTTATCTCGGTCGCGTTCCACGTTCTGCATGGCGCAACCTGGGTGTCGCTGAAGGCGGCGGGTGAACCGGGCGCTCGGGCGCGGGCTGTCATTCCTTGGGCGGCCCTGGTCTTCGCGGTCCTCTTCGCGGTCGCGGGCTATTGGGTGCTGCACCTCGACGGCTACAAGATCACCTCGGTGGTCGATCCGAACGGTCCTTCTAACCCGACACTGAAGACCGTGGCGCATGTTGCGGGCGGCTGGTGGTCCAATTACGGCACCTATCCCTTGATCTGGGTCGCGCCTGCGCTCGCCTATCTGGGCGCGCTTCTGGCCGTGCTTCTGCGCAAGGGGGCTCCCCTGGCTGCTTGGGTCGCCTCGGCGCTGGTTCCGGTTGGCACGATCGCCACGGCTGGTCTGTCGCTCTTCCCCTTCTTCCTGCCCTCGTCCAGTCATCCGGACCAGAGCTTGACGGTGTGGGATGCGTCTTCCTCCAAGATGACCCTCGGCATCATGCTCTTCTGCGTCGTCGTCTTCCTGCCCATGATCCTGGCCTATACCGGCTGGGTCTACAAAGTGATGCGTGGTCAGGTGAAGGCGGAGAACATCCTTTCGGACAGCCACGGCAACTATTGAGGTTCAAACATGTGGTATTTTGCTTGGGTCTTGGGTCTCGGTTTTGCCGCGCTTCTAGGCGTTCTGAACGCCATGTGGCTGGAGCACGAGATCGAATCCGGGAAGTGATCCCCCGGTTCTTGTGAAAAGAGGCCCTCCGGTGACCGCCGGGGGGCCTTTTGTTTTAGGGCGGCAACTTGACTTGGCACCCGCGAGAAATTCTCATCACTCTGCGCGACCCATATTCGGGCTGCCAAGGGGGAGGGGAGTTTGTCTACAGAACCGCCAGTCAGTGTCTCGCCGGACGATGTGCACGCGCATCCGCGCCACACCGGGCACTCCCGGATTGACCTTATCCTGGCCCTGACCGCAATTTTTCTTTCCGCAGTGTCGCTTTTCGTTGCCATCGAGCATGGCAGGACCCAGCGTGATCTGGTGGCCGCCTCGACCTGGCCCTATGTCGGTGTGAGCCTTTCCAATAGCGCCAATGAGAAGGGCGACATCGTAATCGGCATCTCCAATGATGGTGTGGGACCGGCCAAGCTTCAAAGTTTCGAGGTTTTCTACAAAGGAAAGCCGGTGTCGTCTGGCCTCGATCTTTTGCGGCGTTGCTGCGGGCTTTCGCGCGAACGCAAGGAAATGGCGGCCGTGCTGAACGATCATTATTTCTTCGGCATCGTGGAGCACAAAGTGATCCGGGCTGGCGAGGGCAGTGATGTCGTCACGCTGAGGCCCAATCCCGATAAGCCGGAGGTTTCGAAGCGCTTTGCTGGGGCGCTGGGAAATCTGAGTTTTCGCGGCTGCTATTGCTCTGTGCTGGACGAATGCTGGATCAGCGACATGAGTTCGACCAAAGTCACAAAGACTAAGGAATGTCCAGTGCCCGAGCATCCGTTCGATCCGAATGGGCGCTGATTTGCGAAACGGGGCCGGGATCGCCTAAGACTATGCCCTAAGGTTCAAATTAGAGACGTGAGCATGGATTCCGAACTGCAGCGCCTGCGCAATTCCATCGACAATATCGATGCCGCGTTGATCCATATGCTGGCCGAAAGGTTCAAATGCACCCAGGCGGTGGGGCGCTACAAGGCTGAGCATGGCCTGCCGCCCGCCGATCCAAGCCGTGAGGCGGCCCAGATCGCCCGCCTGCGCGCACTCGCCCAGGACGCTAAGCTCGATCCTGATTTCGCCGAGAAGTTCTTGGGCTTCATCGTGACCGAGGTGATCCGCCATCACGAAGCCATCCGGGCGGAAAAGAAATAGCGTCCGGGCACAGAAAAGGGCGGCACCACCGAGCGCCGCCCTTCCCGAGGATCAATACGCGAAAATATTAGCGCTTCATCCGGCGGCGAAGACCGAAGGCGCCGAGCAGGCCCATGCCCATCAAGGACAGAGTAAGCGGCTCAGGCACGCCCGGGTTGTTGTTGGGCGAGGTGTTGGAGAAGGCGAAGATCAGGTCGTTGTAGTCCCAATCCGAGCCGTTGTGTTTGTCGAGATCTTCGAAGCCGGCAAAAGTGACGTTGGGCAGAGCCGCGAGCTGGGCTTGCAGCGAGGGTGAGAGCGCGCCAACGCCGAAATCGGCATAATTGGTCGTGACTTTGGCGTGATAGTTGCCGTCACCGTCGGCTATGTTGCTGTCATAGGTCTTGCCGGTCGTGATGTTGTTCAGCAAGAAGTCGAGGATACCGCTTTGCGTGCCCAGGTTGGCCGTCTGACCAGCCGTCGCAGCGGTGCACCCCGCGGTGTTGTGGTTGCAGAAAATGATGCCCGGCGCCATCGACAGCTTCAGCGTGCTGGTGTCCATCGCGTTAGCATAAACGAAAACGGCCGTGACATTGCCGCCAAGGCCATTGATGACCGGCGGGGGTGTGGTGATCGGCGCGGCCTGCGCCGAAACGGCGAAAGCGGCGGCTGCCAGTAAGCTCAGCACATACTTCATGGTGTTGGTCCTCTCCTCAGGCCCGGACTGTCCGTGCCTTTGTAAGTACTACACAGCAATCCTTGTGCCAGCGTGAAAACTCAATATTTTCAATGGGTTTGTAATGGGGTGTGTAAAGCTTGCTATCACACTGCCGCTACGGCGTAAGGTCATACAGGTGTCCGCACTGTTGACATCGGGACGGGAGCAAAGCGGCGCCGAGATGACGCCGCTCTGTCCAACAAGGAAGACATTAGGACTTCTTGCGCCGCGCACGCAGCGCGGTGAGGCCGAGAAGGCCTGCCCCAAGGAGTGAAAGGCTGAGCGGTTCCGGCACGCCCGTATTGCTGTTGGGCGAGGTGTTGGAGAAGGCGAAGATCAGGTCGTTATAGTCCCAATCCGCGCGGTTGCTGCTCTTGTCGAGATCTTCGAAGCCGATAAAGGTGACGTTATCCAAGCCAGCCAGAATCGCGCCTACGCCGGAGGGCAATGCGCCTTGATTGAAGTCGGCATAGTTGGTCGAGAGCTTTACATGGTAATCGCCGTAGCTGTCGGCATGGATGGTGTCATAGGTCTTGCCCGTGGTGATATCCTTGAGCACGAAGTTCAAGGCACCACTAAGCTTGCCAAGATCCGCCACGTCGCCAGGCTTGGCTCCTGTGCAGCTTCCGTAAGAGTGATTACAGAAGATCGTGTCGCCGGGTGAGGTCGACAAGGTAAGCGTATCGGTGTGCCAAGCTTCATAGAACACGAACACGGCCGTCACATCTGTTCCCATGCCATAGATGCCCGGAGGTGGCGTGGTGATAGGACTGGCTTGTGCCGAGACGGCAAAAGCGGCAGCCGCCAATAAGCTGATCGCGTATTTCATCATGGTGATCCTCTCCTCAAACCCGGACTGCCCGGGCTTGCGAGAGGGTTAACAGCAACGGTTGTGCCAGCGCGCAAAAGCGCGAATTTCCGGGCTCAAAAATGTCTCGCTGTAAACCGCGCTGTCACTGCCGCTACGGCGCGCGTACAGGTGATTGTCAGTTTTGTATACAATAATGAAGTAAACACCGCCATTTTTATCGCAGTTGCGGCCTAAAACTGTGGGATAAATGCCGCGCTTTCAGATCTTTCTTCGTTTTGCCCTTAGTGCGGCGAGGCCCAGCAGTCCTGCACCTAAGAAGGAGAGGCTGAGCGGT
This sequence comes from Rhizomicrobium palustre, assembly GCF_011761565.1. Classification (NCBI taxonomy): domain Bacteria; kingdom Pseudomonadati; phylum Pseudomonadota; class Alphaproteobacteria; order Micropepsales; family Micropepsaceae; genus Rhizomicrobium; species Rhizomicrobium palustre. The sequence goes on from NZ_JAASRM010000001.1 coordinate 2,506,162, forward strand.
TCGGGTATGCCTGGATTTCCTGTAGCACTGGTGTTGGAGAAAGCGAAAACCAGATCGTTATAATCAAAGTCACTGCCGTTGGTGGCGTCGCGATCTTCCCAAGCCACGAAGGTGACGTTGGAAAGTCCTGCCAAAGCCGAGGCGGCACCGCTCGGAAGGCTGCCAATTCCAAAGCTCGAATAATCTGTCGAGAAGACGGCGTGATAGTTGCCGTTACTATCGGCTGTGTCGCTCCAATAGGATTTGCCGGTGGAGGTGTTGCGCAGCCGGAAGGTGAGCGCGCCGGATTGCGAGCCAAGATCCTTGATATCGCCCGCATGATTGCCGGGGCAGCTTCCAATGTGATGATTGCAGAAAATACTCGACCAACCGTTTGGGCTGGTTTCGTCCAGCAAGCTGGTGTTCATCGCATTGGCGAAGACATACACCGCTTTGACATCGCCCATTGCGATCAGCGGCGGTGGTGGGGTGGTGATCGGTGTAGCGTTCGCAAGACCGGCGCTCAGCATAGTCGTAGCTGCCGCCGCGAGAAGCGCATTTCTCATATCATCCTCCCGATAGTCTTTTTATCTCCTCTGATTGAGCAAGAGCTGTGCCGATTGCCGTTTTCCGCGGCAAAGGGTGGTGACTAAAAAAAGACATGTAAACAGTTTTGCCGCTACGACGGTGTTCGAGCAAAAACCTGTCTATTCCAGTGACAGGGCGGCCGCTTGAGACGGGCGGGGTGGTTGGCGCGTCTCCCTTATCGCGGCGTCATCAGCGTCATCTAGGAAAAGCTCCAGAGGAAGGGGAGCAACCCGTAACGGGGGCTCATCCTCATGTAAGCCAGCTTGTGCGCGTGCGGGCGCCGCCGGGCGTTTAACGAACCGCATCACGGCATATATGATCAGCCCCACGAGCGGCAGATACATGAAGCTGCGGCTCCGATACGCGCGGAACGCGGGCGAGGCGCTGCGGGCTTCTTCCACCAGCGTTTTCACCACAAAGCACACACTCAAAAGGCTCGCGCCCATAAAGCCGGATGGTCTGCCGAACAGGATTGCCGTCGCAAAAGCTGAGACCATCAAGCAGAAATAGGCTGGATGGCGCAGCAGCGCGTAGGGGCCGGTGGTGACCAACTCTGCGCCACGCCGGAGTACAAAAATGCGATAAGCCAAGGCCCAGGCCGCGAGCAGCATCGCTCCCGCTGCCACCGCGACCAAGCGCCATGCGATGTCGTCGTCCAGCGTCTGTTCCCAAAGTCGGTATTGCACATCCAGCCCCGGCCAAGGCGTGATGGTGAAGAGCAGCAGCGTCGCGGCGATGACCGCAAGGCGATAGAGGAAATCTTCCGGCGCGTTGAGTTTGCGCGGGGCGTTCAGCGGCACTAGCGTCGCGACCAGCCAGGCAAAAAACCACATCACCCATAATGCGTATATAGCGAATAGCGGCAGCACAGACCTGCGTCTCCCTTCGGCAGGCTATTAATGCGCGAAGCTGTGACAGGAAAAGGCTTGCGGCAGAAAAGCCCCTGGTGAGACTTTTCTGCCGCAGCTATGCCGTATGACGATGTGGTGAAGCTTAGAACTTCAACGCTTTCGCGCTCTTCACCAACGGAAGTTTGCGGATCGCGTCAAGTACCGCTTGGGGCACCTCGCCATCCACCTGCACCAGGGCGATGGAATCATCGCCTGGGGCACTGCGGCCAAGGGTGAAGTTGGCGATGTTGACCTTGGTGTCACCGAGCAGCGTTCCCAGACGACCGATGAAGCCGGGCTTATCCTCATTGGTGACATAGATCATGTTCGGCGCGAACTCGGCGTCGAGCTTGATGTCCTTGACCTGAATCAGGCGCGGGTGACCGTCGGCGAAGACCGTGCCGGCGACCGCGCGGGTCATTTCCGGCGTCACCACCTTGATCTGGATATAGCCTTCATAGATGCCCTGCTGATCGCGGCGCGTCTCGCTCACCTTGATGCCGCGCTCCTTGGCCACCAGCGGCGCGTTGACCATGTTCACTTCCGGCATATGCGCCTTGAGCAAACCGGCCAGCGCTGCCTGGGTGAGCGCGCGCTGATTTAGTTTCGCCGCCGAACCTTCATAGAGGATTTCCACCGCCTGGATGCTGGTCTCGGTGAGCTGGCCCGCGAAGGCGCCAAGCTTTTCGGCAAGGCTGATCCACGGCTTCACGAGTTGGGCTTCCTGCGCGCTGATGGAGGGCATGTTGAGCGCATTTACGATGGCGCCGGTGAGGAGGTAATCCGAGATCTGTTCGGCCACCTGCAGCGCGACATTCTCTTGTGCTTCTTCGGTAGAGGCGCCCAGATGCGGCGTGCAGACGACCTTTTCATTGCCGAACAGCGGATTGGCTTTCGCGGGCTCTTCCGCGAACACGTCGAGCGCCGCGCCTGCCACCTGGCCAGAATCAAGCGCCGCCTTCAGGGCCGCCTCATCAATCAAGCCGCCACGGGCGCAATTGATGATGCGCACGCCCTTCTTGGTCTTGGCGAGCGCTTCGGCGGAGAGAATACCCTTGGTCTCGGGCGTCAGCGGGGTATGCAAGGTGATGAAATCGGCCCGGGCCAGAAGATCATCCAGCTCTACCTTCTCAATGCCTTTCTCCTCAGCGCTTTCGGCGGAGAGATAGGGGTCAAAGGCCACGACATGCATTTTGAGGCCCTTGGCGCGGTCGGCGACGATCGAGCCGATATTACCCGCGCCGATCAGGCCGAGCGTCTTGCCGTAGAGCTCCACACCCATGAAGCGGTTCTTTTCCCACTTGCCGGCATGGGTGGAGGCATTGGCGGCGGGAAGCTCGCGCGCCAGCGCCATCATCAACGCGATGGCATGTTCGGCGGTGGTGATGGAGTTGCCAAACGGCGTGTTCATCACGATCACACCGGCGGCGGTGGCGGCGGGGATGTCGACGTTATCGACACCGATACCGGCGCGGCCGACCACTTTCAGCTTCTTGGCAACGGCGATCACGTCCTTGGTGATCTTGGTGGCGGAACGGATCGCGATCCCGTCATATTGATCAACGATCTTCAGGAGCTCTTCCTTGGTAAGACCGGTTTTCACATCCACTTCAACCCCGCGCATCTTGAAGATATTCACGGCGGCGGTGGAAAGCTTGTCGGCAATCAGAACTTTCGGCATGAGGCTAGTCCTCTTCAATGCGTGACGAGCGCGCGGCGATAGAAGGGCGGAACGCTCAGGAGATGTTTCTGCAAAGGATCGCGCGCGGCATTGCTCGCGAGGTAAACGACTTCGATGGGCAGGCCAGGATCGACAGCTTCGGCGGCTTCAAAGATTTCCTGTGCCAGACGCGGTACATCGCCATCGGCCTCAAGCCCGATCATGGGGTGGGGCACGTCGTCGACGCCTTCGCGCACCACATGAACAAGATGTGCGGCGCGGATGAGGGTGCGGCTGGTGAACAGGACGCAAAGCGCTTTCAGAAGTGTGGCCGGATGGTTTTTCGGCTGCACGACGAGAATATTGGCGGGCGGAAATGTCTTCAAAAGCCAGGCGATTTCATCCGCCGATAAGGTCTTGCCGATATCCGAACCGGGATTGATGACGAACTGCGCGCCGCGTGTTGCTTCGAATAACGTGCGGGCGGCAATGGTGAAGCTGGGCATCTCGGCCGGCACGAAGCTCTTCAGCCGCGCGGGCGCGGTGAAGAGGGGATGGAATGTCCCCTGTGCGCTGGTGACGGTCTCGATGCTCATGGTCTCACCAAACTCGCCGAGAGCGATCAAATTGCTGGATATGAGCTGGCGATAGAATGCCGGACGCGCGGACGAATCCGACACGGCACGTATCATCAACGCTTCCAATTCGTTCTCGGGCGGGAACGCCATCTAAGCCCCCTTTTTCTGTTGCACGACGGAAGAAAGACTAACCAGCCTTTCATGTCCGCCGTGCGTCAAAGGATCGGGCGATTAGCCGGCCTTGACCTTTTCCCAGGCCCAATCGAGCCAGGGCAGGAGGGCTTTGATATCCGCCGTATCGACGGTAGCGCCGCACCAGATGCGAAGGCCCGGAGGGGCATCGCGATAGGCGCCAATGTCGAGGGCTACGCCTTCCTTTTCGAGGGTCGAGGCGATCTTCTTGGCCGCTTCCGCCTTGGCTTTATCGTCCAGGGCTTCGAACCAGGGATCGACCACCTTCAGGCAAACCGAGGTGTTCGAACGGATCGCTTCATCCTTGGCGAGGAAATCGACCCAACCGGTATTGGCCACCCAATCCGAAATGGCAGCCAAGCTGGCATCGGAGCGGGCGATCAGGGCTTTGAGGCCGCCGATATTCTCGGCCCATTTCAGGGCGTCGAGATAATCTTCCACGGCCAGCATAGAGGGCGTATTGATGGTCTCGCCTTGGAAGATGCCTTCCACGATCTTGCCGCCTTTGGTCATGCGGAAGATCTTCGGCAGCGGCCAGGGCGGGGTATAGGTTTCGAGCCGCTCCACCGCGCGGGGCGACAGGATCAGAATGCCGTGCGCGGCTTCACCGCCCAGAGCCTTCTGCCAGGAGAAGGTGCCGACATCGACCTTGGTCCAGTCGATATCCTGCGCAAAGGCTGCGCTGGTGGCATCGACGAAGGTCAGGCCTTCGCGGTTTGCCGGAATGAAATCGCCATTGGGCACGCGCACACCAGAGGTCGTGCCGTTCCAGGTGAAGACGACGTCATGGCTGAAATCGACTTGGGAGAGATCAGGAATCTCGCCATAGCCCGCTTTCAGGACGCGGGCATCTTTCAGCTTCAACTGCTTCACCACATCGGTGACCCAGCCTTCGCCAAAGCTTTCCCACGCCAGAAGATCGACAGGGCGGGCGCCCAGCATCGACCACAGCGCCATTTCGACAGCGCCGGTATCCGAGGCCGGAACAATGCCGACGCGATAATCAGCGGGCAGGCCGAGCACAGCTTTGGTGCGGTCGATCGCCTCTTTCAGGCGCGCCTTACCAAGCTTGCCACGATGCGAGCGGCCGAGCGTGTCGAGTTGCAGTGCTTGCGGTGTCCAGCCTGGCCGTTTGGCGCAAGGTCCAGACGAAAAAAAAGGCCGTGCAGGTCGCACAGCCGGCGGATTTTGTGTCATCCGACATTCCTTCCAGAATGTTAGCACCTCGTTGGGGAGGCGTGGCCCACTGACCTCTGTATAGAATTCCCCTCAGACCGTCAAAAGGAATCTAATGCGGCATTGAAAATACCCCGATGCGCAATATTCGTGCGCGCCCGGTGATCGCGGGCGCTTCGGGGGGATTCCATACGGAACGATGTTGGGATACCCAAAATACTCCGTAGTCTGATGATGTGTGATACCAGCGGTTTTTCCGTTCCGCGGAAAACGCAAGGCGGAACGGAGAGGGAGAAAAGCCGTTGTTCCGGAGCAAATCGCCGAAAGGTTTCCCTATGGCCGAGCCCAAGATCATTGATGTCGAACCTGAAAAGCCCGCCGATGCGCCCGTCCTTGCCATAGCCACCGACAAGGTCACTTTCATTATTCTGCGTGCCCGCTCTTATGATGCCAAAGAGGCGGGGCTGGATGTGGCGGACGGCTCCAATCCGACCGACGACGGCGATCTCGACGAACTTCAGGACAGTCCTGATGATCTCACCCGCCGCGAACTTTCCGATGCGATTAAGGCGCTGAACGAGGAGGAGCAGATCAACCTCGTGGCGCTGGCTTGGCTCGGGCGCGGCACCTTCGATCTCTCCGAATGGCAGACGGCCCTCGACACCGCTCGCGACGAGCACAACGCCCGCACCGCTCAATATCTTTTGGGGTTGCCGCTTTTGGGGGACTATCTGGAGGAGGGGCTCGCCCAGTTCGGCGAAAGCATCAGCGATGACGAGGCTGTGGACTAAAACCCAGCGCGCCGACTGAAGTCCTGTGATTTAAGAATTGCTCCCGGAATGGGACGCCAAAAGGTTAACCGTTCACCTTGTTTCTACAATCACCCCGCCCCAAACATGGTAAATTCTGGCGCCTCGTTAAGATATGAGGTTAGATTTGGGGAAAGATAAGATTCTAATAAAAATGGGGTGTGATCGTGCGGAAGATCATCGTCGCTATTTTTACCTCGGCTGTAATAGGGGCGCTGCTGGGGACACCGGCTGCCGTGGCCTCGCTGCCCGATCCATCGGCGCCGGTGAAGGTCGCTGCGGTCAGCCGCCCCGATGACGGCTCAGGCTATGTCTGGCAGGTCTTCTGTAAATCCGGGCTCAGCTACAGCTTTATTCCGGCCAGTCAGTTCCCCCTAAGTCCGCGTTTTGAGGAAGTGCAAAAGCCGCAGACCGGCGACATCGCCTGGTGGCCGGAATATGTGGCGATCTATGTCGCGCAGAATGCCTCGGTGATTTCCTCGGCCGGCTATACGCGCGTCGCCGCGCTGGGGGGAGAGCAGCCGCGCTATTTCCGTATGAAAGTCGCACCGGGCGAGGGGCCGGGAGCCAGCGCCCCCAGCTGCGATCGCAGTTTTCTTTAAAGGAAGATCTCGCCCTTCATATAAAGCGCGCAGCGTCCGGCAAGGATGGTGCGGGCACCTTCATCCGTGCACAGAAGATCTCCGCCGCGGGGTGAGACCTGCCGCGCCTTCAGTGTTTTCTTGCCAAGGCGCGTGGCCCAGAACTGCGTCAGGATGCAATGGGCTGAGCCCGTCACGGGATCCTCCGGCACGCCTTTATCGGGTGCAAAAAAGCGCGAGACGAAATCATAGCCCTCATCGCCTGGCGCGGTGACCACCATGCCCCAGAAATACTCCTCGCGCAGCACACGGGCGATCTCGCCGCAATCCTTGATGCCGCAGATGAGCTTGGGATCATCCCACAACCCCACAAGATAGCGCGCGCTATAAAGCTCCTTAGGCGGAGCAATGCCGAGCGCCGCGCCGACCTTGTCGGCATAGTCTTTGGGGCCATTGAATGGCTGCACCGGATCGGAAGGCAGGCTCATCACCAAAAGCCCGTCCTCGCCGCGGCTGACGATGAGTTCACCCGAGCGTGTGGCAAAGCGGATTTGGGAAAGCTCCGGTGCCAGCTCCTCGAACAGCACATAGGCGCTGGCAAGGGTGGCATGACCGCAAAGATCAACTTCGGCTTCGGGGGTGAACCAGCGCAGATCGTACTGGCCCTCGCCCGTCTGCACGAAGAACGCCGTTTCGGCCTGATTGTTTTCGCGGGCAATCTGCTGCATCAGCCCGGTCTCGGAAAATGCCGCCAGCGGAATGACCGCCGCGGGATTTCCTTCCAGGGGCTTATTCGCGAAAGCATCGACCTGCCAAAGCTTCATCCCGTTCTCCTGTGCGAGCGCGGGAAAGGTTAGCGGTGATGGCCTGGCGGCAGAATAGCGGGCGCTGCATGCCAGCAATGCGCGAGGTTAGCGCGCGACTTCCGCCCAGCAGTCGTCATTCTCATAAACGCGCACGCGTGCCGCAACGGGCAGGCGCGCGAGGAACCAGCCAGCGATGATTTCGGCGGTGGGATTTTCCAGGCCGGGAACCTCGTTCAGCAGCTTATGATCAACCTGCTTCAGCAGCGGGGCGATATAGCCATCGATCTCGCCAAAATCCTTGACGAAGCCGCGTTCGTCCACGGTGCCCGTAAGGACAATTTCAACACGGTAATTATGGCCATGCAGATTGCGGCAGCGATGGCCTTCGGGAACCTTCGGCAGGAAATGGGCGGATTCGAAGCGGTAGGTGCGGCCGATGGTAAGAATGTCGGACATGGAGAAGCGGGCTTTCGTGTCGTAAACAAGGGCCTTTTATAGGGACTGAACGAACAAATCCACTATCGCGCGCCCCGTCGCGTTGCTAGCGTTTAAGACGCAAGGCAAAATTGTGGAAGCGTTGGATGACTGTCGCTGTTCCGGTCCGCCACAGCAACGGATGGCTGTGGCTTGCCTTTCTGCTCGCTGCTGGGCTGATCGCGGGTAATTTCGTGGTTTATGACGGTGCGGATGACCGCTCCTACGTCCTGGGGGCGGAGGCATGGCTGAAGCATTTTCCCGCGCTCGGCAGCGATCATTGGGCAACCCGCCACACCGTAGTTCTACCGGTGGCCTTTTGCCTCTGGTTGTTTGGCCGCCAGGAATGGGTGCTGCCGCTTTCCAGCCTCGCGTTCTTCGCTGGTTTTCTCTGGCTGAATTTTCATTTCGCGGCGAAATATCTTGGCAAGCGCCCCGCCGCCGTGTTGGCCATGCTCATCGCTTCCACGCCGGTCTTTGTGGTACAGGCGAGCTACATCAATAACGACATTGTGGAAGTTTTCTTCGCCTCCGCTTCCTTCTGGCTGTTTGTCGCCGGTTCGGAGCAATCACGCAAAAGGCTGCTTTTTGCATCGGGCATCGCGGCGGGACTGGCCTTTCTCACCCGCGAAACCAGTGCGGTGCTGATCCTGTTCTATGGCGTGTGCTTCCTTCTTGATCCGCGCCCCAAACGCCGCGCCTACCTTTTTCTCGCGCTCGGATTTGCCGCGCCAATCCTGCTGGAAATGGTGTTCTTCTGGGTGATGAGCGGGAATTTTCTCTATCGCTGGCGGCTCGATGCCGGGCATGATCAGGTCAGCCGCCTGGAAGAGCTGCGCCTTAAATCCAAGGCAGGCCACGCGCTGGACAGGCAAGGCAATCTCTCTGTCAGCCTCTGGGCTGATCCCTTTCTGATGCTCTTCGCCAGCCAGAAATATGCGGCCCTGTTTTATCTCGCCATTCCCGCCGCGCTCTGGAGCTTTCGCACGAAACATTTTCCCGAATGGCAATCGGATACGCTGCGGCGTCTGGCGCGACTGTGCCTGTTGTGGATTGTGTTTCTGGCGCTCGCTTTTCCGATCCTCTATCTGGTGCCGCGCTATTATGTGGTGCCGGCCTGGGCGGGGCTGGTGTTGATCGCTTATTTCTTTCACCGCCTTTTGCCCTCGCGCTGGGCTGTTGCCGCCATTGCGCTCCTGGTCGCGGGTAATGCGCTGTCGCTATATCTTGAGAACACCAATCCGCGCTTTGCTGAAAAGGCATTGGTGACATGGCTTCAAGCGCATCCAGGCGCCCGCGTTCGCCTCGACCCGGATATGGCGCGGCGGGCTGATGTCCTCTTGCGCTTTGCAATTCTTCAAACGCGCGTGGCGGCCGGCCCGCCGGACGTGGGTGACATCTACGTCTACAGCAAGCGCAATCTCGAACTCTGCAAAAGTGCAGGGCAATGCAAAGGCACCGCCTATACCCCGCATGCCGATTGGCAAAAGCTCGGCAGCATCACCGCCAAGCCGCGCGCCATCGGAACGGTGTTGCGCGCGGTTAAGCTCGCCGCGTTCATCCCGCCGCAAATTATGGAGAAGATTGAAAGCCCATCGCCGGGGATCGTGATCTATCGCCTGCCTCAGCCGAACTTGCCGGCGCGATAATCGTCGATGGCTTGCTGAATTTCGGCGGAGGTGTTCATCACAAATGGCCCATAGGCCACCACCGGCTCATTCAAGGGCTCGGCATGGCCGAAAAGGATCAGACTGTCCTCGCCTGCGAAAATTTCCACCGCATCGCCCGAGGTCAACTCCACAAGGTTGAACTTATCGGCTTTGGTGCCGTCCACTGAAATTGATCCGCGCACGACGTAGAGAAACACATCGCGGTCTTTAAGACCGTCGAAATAGGCGCCCGCCCCGGTGGTGAGCCGCACCACGCTCATGAAGACGCCGGTCAGCGTTTCGAACGGACCTGTGCGGCCCATATATTCGCCCGATAAAAGCTGCACCGAGGCGCCTTCATCCTCGATTACCGGAAGGGCTTCAACTTGCAGACCGGTATAACGCGGCGTGGTCATTTTCAGACGCGCGGGCAGGTTCACCCAGAGCTGCAAAATCTCCATCGCCCCGCCGCTTTTCTTGAAGCTCTCGGGCGAGACTTCTTCATGGATGAGGCCTGAGCCCGTCGTCATCCACTGCACGCCGCCCGGGCCGATGATGCTTTCATGGCCACCCGTATCTTTATGCGCGAGTTCGCCTTCCAGGATGAAGGTGACGGTTTCAAAGCCGCGATGGGGATGCGGGCCGAAGGGCAGGCCATGCGAATTCGGTGGATAGACCTGGGGCCCGTGATGATTGAGGAACAGGAAGGCGCCGAGTCGATCAAGCTTCGGCCCCGGTACTGGACGGCGGGTGACAAGATCGCCGATATCGTCGCGCAAGGCAGGATGCAAACGGGCGATACGGCGAAGTTCGGTCACGGCAAAACTCCATTACAAATCCGCCGTATACTGCAATCAACCCGTCATATCGCGCTAGCACTATCGCGCTCTCTCGGGAGGGATTCATGCAGAAGTGGGTTTTTGCGGTGGCGATGTTGGGCTGTGTCAGCATCGGCGCGCATGCAACCCCGGTGCAGACCGGCGGAATCGCAATCCCTGGTGCCATGAGCGACGGCACGGGCACCTCCGCCAATGACGGCCGTCTCGGCTTTTTCTCCGATCTTTATTACGACGCCAAGCGTAATGAATGGTGGGCGCTGTCGGACCGCGGGCCTGGTGGCGGAACTATTCCATTTGAGACCCGCGTAGTGCGTTTCACCCTCGACATCAATAAAGCGACCGGCGCCATCGCCAATTTTCGCCCTGTGGAAGTGGTGAAGTTCAAAGATCACGGCGGGGCTTTCAACGGTATCGCGCCGAAACCGAAGAATGTGCAGGGCCTGTCGCTCGATCCTGAAGGTTTTGTTGTGGCGCCAAACGGCAGCTTCTATGTTTCGGATGAATACGGACCTTCGGTGCTGGAATTCACCCGCCAGGGCGAGCTTATGCGCCGCTTCGAAACACCCGCCAATATCATCCCGCGTAACGCTGCGGGGGAACCCAACTTCGCCGATGACAAAGGCAATGTCGCGGGGCGTCGGTCTAATCGCGGTTTTGAAGGCCTCGCCATCACACCGGATGGAAAGTTCCTCTTTGCCATTCTGCAAAGCGCCATGCTGGACGAAGGCGGCAAAGAAGGCTCCACCAACCGTCTTGTGAAATTCGACACAAAGACCGGCAAGGCGGTGGCGCAATATGCTTATGAGATGGATAGAGCGGGGCAGGGGCGCGGCGTCTCGGCGCTGGTGGCGCTGAACGATCATCAGTTCCTGGTCTTGGAGCGTAACAACCGCGGCGTGGGAGTCGGGGCTGAACTTAATCCGCCCGATAAGCGTGTCTATAAGATCGACGTCGGGGGCGCGACGGACATTTCGGGCAAGATGATCTCGCAGCATTTGGCATTTGAGCCCGCGACCAAATCACTTTGGCTTGATCTATCCAAGGCGCGTGTGCCGGGGCTTTACGGCAAAACACCGGAGAAGATCGAGGGGCTCGCTTTCGGCCCAAAACTAAAAGACGGATCCACGCTGTTGCTCGCGGGCACAGATAATGATTTCAGCGTTTCACAGAACGGTTCCGGCACGCAGTTCGATGTCTATTTCAAGCTCGATGAGGCGGACCCGGATGAAAGCGCCATTCAATGCCCGCTGGATCAGAAAACCGGCTGCACGCGGGTGAAGGACAATACGCCCGCCGAGCTTTCACCGGGCTACACGCTGCTGCCCGGCATTCTCTTCGCATTCAAGGTGGTGGCGGGGGAGTAAGAGTTACTCCACCCGGCTTTCGATCACCGCTAAACGCTTGTCGCGCAGGGCGTTCTTCATCGATTTCTGCAGGCGGTCGAAGGCGCGCACTTCGATCTGGCGCACGCGTTCGCGGGAAATGCCGAACTTATGGCTCAGCTCTTCCAGCGTGGCGGGCTCGTCCTGCAGGCGGCGGGCATAGATGATCTCGCGCTCGCGTTCCGGCAGCTCGCCAAGGGCGGCGGTGAGAAGCTCTTTTCTCTCATCCACCTCTTCCTTCTCGGCCATGCGGGTTTCCTGGTCGAGAGTCTCGTCCGGGAGCCAATCCTGCCATTCGCTTTCGGAATCCGAGCGCAAGGGCGCGTTGAGCGAGGAATCTGGCGCCGAGAGGCGGCGGTTCATCGACACGACTTCGGCTTCGGGCACGCCAAGCTGATCGGCCAGGGTTGCCAAATGCTCGGGCGTCAGATCGCCTTCCTCGATGGCGTTGATCTTGCTCTTGGCCTTCCTCAGATTGAAGAATAGCTTCTTCTGGTCCGAGGTGGTGCCGATCTTCACCAGGCTCCACGAGCGCAGGATGAATTCCTGGATCGAAGCTCGGATCCACCACATGGCATAGGTCGCAAGGCGGAAGCCGCGTTCGGGGTCGAAGCGCTTGACGGCCTGCATCAAGCCGACATTGCCTTCGGCGATAATTTCAGAGGTCGGGAGGCCGTAGCCGCGATAGCCCATGGCGATCTTAGCGACCAAGCGCAGATGGCTGGTCACCAGGCGGTGCGCGGCTTCAGGATCTTCATGCGAGCGCCAACGTTTGGCCAGCATGTACTCCTCTTCCGGCGCCAGAAGTGGAAACTTCCGGATTTCCGAAAGGTACCGCGATAGGCCGCTTTCGCCAGCGAGGGCGGGAAGCGCTCTACTGCTCATATTCCCCGTTCCTTAGCCGGTCCAACGATCTCCGGCTTTTTATAGACTATAGGTTTGTGAGGGCGGGATAAAGTGAACGCTGGCTCATCTGGCCCCCTCACGGCAACGTTCGGACCAGATGTAGGCGTCAACTTCGCTATTTCAAGTCCCCGCTAGGGGAGCGCTGCCCCAGAGGAAATCTGGTCAGCTACCCGCCTGCATTTGTCCCGTGAGGACAAGGGAATGATAGCGGGCCAGCATATCGGGCTCATCAATGGAGCCGTGATAATGCTGCTGGCGCCAGGCGCCGCCCCGCCAGTTGTAAAACCGCGAGGTGCGGATTTCGAATTCCAGGCTCGCCTGCTGGCTGCGCAAGATGCCGCGCTCAACCCCGAATGCCAGGAAGGCATTATTGGCGCGCTGCAGGGTGAAATCCTGAAACTGCACCATCACGCCCGCGGGGCCCGAGAAGATTTGCTCATAAAGGCCGCGGATGCCCTCCCAGCCACGCCGAAGGCCGCCCAGCGGGTGATACATCGAGGCGTCAGGGCCCGCATCCCAGTTGCGCTCCATCAGAACCATGTCATGGCTGTTGAAGGCGCGATAATATTCGTTCAGCGCCCCTTCGGGTTGGCGCAGGTCAATATCCGCATCGCCTGTTATCAGCATCGCCGTTCCTGTTGCCCGCCAAAAATGGGATTCACAAGCAGCGCAGCGCCGCGAGCAAGTGCTCCATGTCTTCTGGGTAAACGGATTCGAAACGCAGGGTCTTGTGCAAGCTCGGATGCTGGAAGCCCAACACAAAGGCGTGCAGCGCCTGGCGGGGAAAATCCATCACGGTTTTATAGGCTTCTTCCTGTTCCGGCGTTTTGGCGCGCGGCGCTTGGCGCGCTTTTCCGTAAGTCGGGTCCCCAATCAGGGGGTGGCCAAGATGGGTGAGGTGGACGCGGATCTGATGTGTGCGTCCGGTCTCCAAGCGACATTCGATCAGCGAGGCGAGGGGGCGCGTTTTTTCGCCAAAGCGTTCTTCGACACGATAGCGCGTGCGCGCTTCCTTGCCGCCGGTGCGCATCACGCCCATGCGTTTGCGGTCGTAAGGATTGCGCCCGATCTGGGTTTCGATGCGCCCTTCACCGAGCCTGGGCGAGCCCCAGACAATGGCGTGATAGGCGCGCTCGATGGTGTGGTTGGCGAACTGCTTGCCGAGCGAGGTCATGGCCCGCTCATTCTTGGCGGCGACCAGAAGCCCGCTGGTATCCTTGTCCAGGCGGTGAACAATACCGGGGCGCATCTCGCCGCCCACGCCTTGGAGCGAGGAGCCGCAATGGGCAATTAGCGCGTTCACCAGCGTCCCGTCGGGGTTCCCGGCTGCCGGATGGACCACAAGGCCAGCCTGCTTGTCGATCACGATGACATCGTCGTCTTCGTAAACCACGCTGAGCGGGATATCCTGGCCGATGGGTTCGGCAGGAATGGCCGCAGGCGGGTCGATTTTGTACAGCTCGCCCGGTTTGACCCTGTGATTGGCGTCTTTTATCGTAGTGTCACCGCGAGTCACGCGGCCTTCATCGATCAATTGGCGCAGACGGGAGCGGCTCATTTCCGGGCAGGCAGCGGCTAGAAAGCGATCCAGGCGCTCGCCCAAATTGCCGTCCGGAACGGTGAGTTCCCGATAACCTGCGGAGGAAAAAGTGTCTGAACCCATCGAATCTTCTGCTGCCGGAGATACAGCGGCCAATAACCGCCTCATGCTGAACGTCGTCATAGGGCTTGGCGTGGTGATTGTCATCGTCATCGGCGTGATGATCTATGGGATCACCGCCGGCTGGGGCAAACATGCGGCCCCCGCCGCCGCTGCGGCTAAAAAGCCGGTCTCCATGTCGCTCGCGCCGGGCTACCGCATTCTGTCCAGCGACACCCAGCCGGGCCGCCTGATCCTGCATGTGCGCTCCGACACGGTGGATGAGATCGACATTATCGACCTCAACGACGGGCGCATCATCAGCCAGATCCACGCCGACGCCCCGAAATAGCGCTTTGCTGATCCTGCCCGCCCCTCTCAAAACCCAGCTATTCGTGCTGGCGCGCACCGCCCATCCCCGTGAATGCTGCGGGCTTTTGGAAGGTGTGCGGGAGGGGGAGGCGGTACGGGTAACGGCGCTTTACCCGTCCCCAAACCTGTCGCCGACTCCCGAAACCGCCTTCGAGATCGACCCAGCGCTACATTTCGCTCTCCAGCGGAATCTGCGCGGCACGGGGCGGTCGGTTGTAGGCTGTTACCATTCCCACCCTACGGGAAAAGCTGAGCCTTCCCCCCGCGACCGTGCGAACGGCTGTGAAGCGGGCTGGATTTGGGTTATCCTTGCCACCGGTGTCATAATCGAAGGGGCACCGTCCCTGGGGGCATTCCTGGCCCCTGGTTTCGAGCTCCAGGCCATAGCAACCACATAAAAAGCGTTCCGGAGGAGTCCCATGAAGCTGCGCCATCTTCTTTTGGCCGCGAGCCTGTTGTCGCCCGTTCTTGGCGCGCCCGCCTATGCGGCGGTGATTGGCCAGAACGTCCCGGCCGAGGCGATCACGGCCGCGCGCATCGCCGCTCTTCCTGCCGATCAGCAAAAGGCGTGGCGGGATTATCTCGCCCGCTCCGAGGCGCAGAAGAAAGCCGATAAGGCCGCACTCGCCGCTGAACGCGAAGGCCTCACCCAGTTTCCCGAACAGTCGCACGGCCATGGTCACGACAATTCCATGCCGCTCGACAAAGACATCTCCTGGTATGCCAGCGCTGAAGCCAAGCATATCGGCGACAATATCGTCTCCTTTCAGACGCCCGCTGGTGGCTGGGGCAAGAATGCGGACCGCGCTGGTCCTCTGCGCCTGAAGGGTCAAGCCTATGTCACTAACAATCTCTCCGGCTATTTGACCGAGAATGATTTCGACGCGCCGGTGGAGCCGGATTGGAATTACGTCGGCACCTTCGACAACAACGCCACCGATACCGAAATGCATTTCCTGGCGAAGCTCGCCAAAGCGCTGCCGGGCAAAGAGGGCAATGCTTATCGCGCAAGCTTCATCAAGGGGCTGAAATACATTCTGGCAGCGCAGTTTCCCAACGGCGGCTGGCCACAAGTCTGGCCGCTTGAAGGCGGCTATCACGACGCCATCACCTATAATGACAATGCGGTTTCCGAGGCCGCTGCGGTGATGACCGATGTGTCTGAAAATAAGGATGGCGATTTCGATTTTGTCCCCGCCGCCTTGCGCGATGCCGCCGCCCAATCTGCTGCCAAAGCGCTGGAGGTGATCCTGGCGACGCAGGTCAGCGTCCAGGGCAAGCCCGCCATCTGGGGCCAGCAGCATGACGCGCTGACTTTAAAACCCTGCTCGGCGCGCAATTTCGAGCCGCCCGCGCTCGCCTCAGACGAAAGCGCCGCGCTGCTGGTCTATCTGATGAGCCTGCCGAACCCGAGCCTGAAGCTGCAGGCCGCGATCCATTCCGGCATGGCGTTCCTGGCCGAGCACACCATCACCAACATTTCGATTACCGGAAAATCTGATCCCGGCGGCAAGCACGCCGTGATCAAGGATGGCTCCAAGCCGATCTGGGCGCGCTATTACGATGCGGCGACCGGCACGCCCGTTTTCGGCGAGCGCGACAAGAGCCTGCATGACAGCATGAACGATCTCTCCGAGGAACGCCGAAACGGCTATTCCTGGTATGTGTCGAGCCCGGAAAAGGCGATCCAGGCCTATATGAGCTGGTCCAGCGCGCATCAGGCGAAGAATTAGGCCGAGGGGAGGGGCTTTCCCGGGGTTTTGGTTCAGTCGCGACCGATCTGCCGCTTGCGCCCGGACGCGGCCCCCCGTATAAGCCACCCCCTCCGCTTGCTCCCATCGTCTAGCGGTCAGGACGCGGCCCTCTCAAGGCTGAAACACGAGTTCGATTCTCGTTGGGAGCGCCAATAATATCAATGGCTTAGCCATTGAGTTCGGCGCAAAGCGATTTTCTAGCTACCCATAGCTACCCGTCGTGCTCGGATCGGGAGGAGTGCTCACTTAGCTCCGATGGTCTGTGAATCTTCAGTGGTGCAGTCACTGTACGGATAGTCGCCGTCACGAGTGCGCAGGTGCTTCCACGATCTTTTGAGTCGCCCGCCAAGCTGTGCCTTCGGCAATGTGTCCTGTCCGGACACATAGGCGACGGCTGTTCCGGGACGTGGTTGACACAAACTGGCATGAAAAGGGTTTGAAGGAGGCCGACCATGCGGTGGCGGGATGTGCCCAATCGTGGACCCCGCGTCTGGATTGGTTAGCCAGGCTGCAGGCTGGCGCGAACCGGTGAGAACTTTGCCATCGTTTCGGGATTTGCCCGCAGATGGGATTGTGAGGCATCGCTCTCATGCTCCGTGACGGGGCAGGCAAAGGCTCCTTTGGCATATTCACGCGCCGTGACGTACTCAAAGCATCGCCGACACGTCTATTACGACTATGCTGTGTCGCGAGAAGTCTGGTTTTCGTTGCACAGCTAAGGACCGCAATCCCGTCAGATTGCGGTTCCGTTACAAGAGGTGTTGCACCGGCGACGTTCGGCAAGGAATTGCAGTAATTGCCGGCGCTGGTAGCGGACTGCGCGTTGCCCGACTTTGATGAAATTCGGCCCGCCACCACGAGAACGCAGGGTGCTGAGGGGTGCCACTGCAAGCCCTGTAATCCGGCTCGCTTCAGCCGTATCCACCGCTTCATCCAGCCACATGGGATTACTCTTTAGAACATCAGCGAGACTCGGGAGGTCTGTATTCAGTTAGGTCACATTGGTGCCGTTAATTGCTTGCTTGGTGCCGGTGCGTGCAGATGCAATTAGGTGAATGGTCATCGGCTTTGCTCGTTTTGGGATTGGGCGTGATGGGAATGCACCGCTGACACCGGCCGATTGCTAGAGCCCTTTCGGGCGAAAGGGTGGGTGTGTTCGCACGGATGGTCATCAAGGAGGTGGTCAATTTTAGCCGTTCTGAGACCAGCATCCGCGGCAGGTACGCAACACTCGATAATCATCATGAATTGCCTCGACGTTTGCTTGCATTTGTGCGCACCGAGTAAGCTCGCATCTGGCTTTCCCAGCTAGGTGGCTCACTTGGAGAGGGCATCTCTCCAACTGGGGGCTAGAGGAGAAGTACGGCGGATATTTTGGGTGGCGATTGCGCAAGCGAGATAAAAACAGAATACGCGGTGCGTTCCGGCGCCCAGATAGCGATTCTCGCGGTATCCCTACGCACTGAGGAATGGGGGCGGGCTGGTTGAAAGTTCTCGCTCGCACAGGTCGCGTCTTTTAGTCCTCATCACGTTAAAAGGTTCGCGCATATCGTAAGGGCAACTGTTCGTTGCTGCCCCAATGAACGCGCTTTTCCCCCGCCTCGCCAGCGCGCTTTGTGTGTTGGTTTTGATGCACTTTTAGGTTTTTGGAATGAGGATAGAAAACGACGCAGGTACTGTTCTGCTTGGTAAAGTCAAAATTCTTGGGAGGTGTTGCAATCCGACGCAACCTCAAGCGACTGCGCCCCTCCATGTAAGCGCGCTCCCGCGTGAGGAGCGACTTTTATCGTCTGTGCCCAGATGCATGGAAATCGATGAAATGAGCAGCACCGCTATAGGTATTAGTGCCAACCATAGACGCGTTGTACATTCTGTCGTTAGGTGTGTGGCGCATCGGCCCACTTTCGCCTTAACAAGAAATACGCTTGCTAACCTTCTAGAGAGATTATTTACTTACCATACGTTGAACTGCAAAGAGCCACCTATCGATGCTGAGCCAGGCGTCACATCAACTAAAAAACGCCGCGTCGCCGTCAGTTTTGGCGCGAGGGTGTGTGAACGTCATTGAGTTCGATGGTCTCATGGAGCATGCCGCGGCGCGCTGGCCGCGGATCCGCGATGGTGTCTATGCTCGTCTTGAAACGCTGCTGGCTGCCAAGCTCGGTCCTAATGACCTGTTCGTTCGCTTGGGGGAGACCGCATATCTCGTAACCATGCCGACTAGCGGGGCTCAAGAAGTAAGCGCTGTATGCACGCGCGTGGCGTTCGATCTGCATACGAGCTTCTTAGGAGAATGCAGCTTGGCGCAGCTCCATGTCAGCCTCGTTTCGGAATGTGACCAGGACACCCTTGCGTTCAATCGTCTGGGCGTTGATCAGATTATCAGGATCGCAAAAGACGTTGGGATTCTCGACCAGCTGAGATTTCGGCCTTCAGAGGCTGAAATGGATACCGGCGCTGCGGGCGCAAGTCGCGCGAAGCAAAGTGTGGGAGGCGTAGCTTCTGCCCCGGTTGTTTCAGCGGCTGGCGCCGCTGCTGAGAGTTCGCCGGATATCGAATATCATTATATTCCGATCTGGGCGGTTCCGAGCTCGGCGATCACGACATATGCTTGCGAGCCGAAATCCATCTACCTGACATCCCGCACGCAACCGGTAGCCTTGTCCTATCTGTCGCCGCGGGATCGCATGCAGGTAGAGCTCTCATGCCTTCAAGTAGGTCTCGCGCAGCTCACGAAATCCATCTCGAATGGAGCTCGCTTTCTATTGGCTGCGCCAATTTCGTTTGAGATGCTCGGGGCACCGGTCGGGCGTGCAGCGGTATTATCCCTCTGCAAGGAGTTGCCGAATGATATTCGTCAGTATCTTTCGTTTTTGATCTATGAAGTGCCGCCGGGAGTTGCTCAGACGCGGCTTGCCAATATGGTCAATGCCCTCAGATCGGTATCGCGCGGCGTTTCGGCGACGATCGCTCCCACGCTGCGCGCCTATACGGCATACCAAGGCATTGGGCTTCGGGCGATAGGCTTTGATATGCGGGAATTTACGAATCTCTGCCCATTTCAGCAGAACGACGCCGAGCAGCTTGCCCAATTTGCTCGCCGTTCCAATTTGGGAACTCTTATTGCCAACGTGAAAGAAAAAAGCACCCTGAAATACGCTCAAGACGCAGGCATACAGCTTCTGAGCGGGGCCGCAATTGCACCTTATTGTGTAGAGCCTCGCGGAATGTGCCGTCTTACCTGGGCGGAAACTCTCTCCAAGCCAGATACGGAATTGTGGGTCTGACGGGATAGGGTACCTTCAATGCCTGCGATGCACGGGTCAGAAATGCGCCGTGGCTTAGGGCGCTCACATGTGCAGCCAAGAGCACCTACTCAGATAAAGCACCCGTTCGGGTGAGCGCTCGCTTAGGCCGCATTGCGGATAAAGTCCAAGACGTCAAACGCTATCACTGACCTTGAGATAAACGAGGGTCTGATTAAGTAGTATATAGGCGATTTCGCCATAGGTCATTGGGCCGACAAATGGGCCGGTCTTTTTCCCCTCCAAGTTCGCGCTCAGATAATTGAGCAGGCAGTTGCAGGAAAACGCGATAACGCAGGCGCCGGCGTTCTGAATATACTGTTCAAGCTCCATATATTGTTCGAACGTTTTTGTGTAATTCTCGATGGGATTGGCAAAGCGATATTCAACCCCTGCAAAGACGGGTGCGTAGAATTGTACTGTCGCAAGATCTGCATCGATAGACCGAATAGAGACATTGACTAGCGCGCCGTTGTGGCTCGCCATGAGCGGGCGCGTAGGGTCAATGTGCTGCGCTGTGAGGTATGAGGCAAAGTTCTCAAGCTTGCCGTCAATACGGCACTGGTCATCGCAAACGAACCCGTCCTGTTGAAATACGATGACATCGCCATCGCTCGGCGAGAACAGGTTGATTGTCTGAAGGTGGGCAAGCTTTCCCTTTGGTAGGGACACATGGAGTGCCACGGCTTCATTCAGCAGGGGAGACGCGCGGCCAGCAAAAACCATTGGTCGGCGGGTTTCCATTTCAGATATCTCAACACCCGAAACCCATCCGAGCAGGGGGCTGGCGAAGACATCTTCGTAAAACGGGACGCCTTTGGCAAAAGATGCATGAATTTCGCTTCCACCGGGAACAATAAGAACCGTAAAGCCAGAGCGCGGATAGTCGCGCGCGATATGGGGTATTTCGGTAATCTTATACCGGCTGAGTACTGCCTTTTCCGCGACGTCGGATAGGTCGGTTACAAATATATGTTCTTTGTCAGTCACTCCGCCGTCTTCTGTCATGAAGGAGGCTGTGGTGCCTCCTATCCAATTTCCCTCTGGCAGTTGGGTGAGCAAGATTTCATCACCTGCGAGGAGGAGTGTGCGGCCTTGCCGGATCAATTCAGCTGTATCTTCGGTTGAATATAGTCCGTTCTGTGCCATCGGTTTCCCGTTTCTTGGTCAGTTCTCGTTTAGCAGTAGATGACCATGCAGACAGGCTGAGACGCGGATTATAGCTGTGAAACGGCGATCAAATACTTAAAGACTCCGAAAATACGTGTTCGGGCTATCCGACAAATACGGATTTTACGGGAAAGCATCCCTTGCCACCCCCTCAATCAGGCAAACTACGTAGAGCTGTCTCGCGGGGCCTCCGGCAGGAGACGATTGCTTTGAAGTGTACTGTGCCAAAAAATTGCAATAACACCATCGTCGCTACGAGCGTGGTAACGATCCTTGGGAGCTAGTCCTACTATATTCGACGTCCGTATATGCTCAAGTTTTTGGTATAGCGAACGCATTCATCCTCTGCCGCGGGTCGCGCTCAAGTTCGGTTTAGGCGAGGGTGGGTATGCCCCGCCTTTGACGTTTCGGCGTTCGCAGCTCCGAGCGTGGCTGCGCCTCGTCCCATGTTTGTGCTGGATGCGGCGGATGGCAGATCGAAAAATCGTTCTGCGCCATTAGCTGGGCCGCTACTCTGGAAGGCGATCAGGAACAGTGAAGTGAAAGCAGGCCCCGCCCCCGGGCGCCACATCGACCCAGATGGTGCCGCCGTGTGATTCGACGATGGAGCGGCAAATCGACAGCCCGATGCCCATGCCTTCTGCCTTGGTTGTCACGAACGGGCTGAATAGCCGGTCGGCGATTTCCGGCGGCAATCCGGGACCACTGTCGCTAACGGCAATTTCTATCCAATATTCTTCCTTGCGTTTGGTCGAAATGATGATTTCACGGCGGCCACTGTCCACCATCGCTTCGGCCGCATTGCGGAAGAGATTGACGAGCACTTGTTCGATCTGGACCCGGTTTATCATCGCCTCTTCGACAGAACTGTCGAGCAGGAATTGGATCTTGGTTTCATCCTTGTTATCGAACAAGGCCAGCGCATAGGCTTCTTTCAGGACTTCATCCAGCGGTTCGAGCAAACGGTCGGTCGTCCCTCGTGCGGTGAAATCGCGCAAATTGCGAATGACATCCGCAGCCCTGCGGGCTTGGCGCAACGCCTTATCTACTAGATCACTCAGCGTTTCGAGCGCTACCGGCGCGGCGAGGCTGCGTTTAGCCACGTTGAGGTAATTCATCACGGCCGCAAGTGGCTGATTGAGCTCATGGGAAAGGGCGGTGCCCATCTGCCCCATGACGCTCTGCCGGGAGAATTTGGCCAGCTGGTTCTGCAGCTCGCGATAGCGTGCCTCGGCGACTTTTTGTTCGGTGATGTCGTACACGGTGCAGATGATGCGCCCGACATCGCCCCGCTGCATGGAGCTGAGTTCACCCTCGGCGCGCACGAAACGCTTCGCCCCATCGAGTGAATGAAGCCGGAACTCGACCGGTCGGGGATCGTCACCCTGCTTGAGCAGGGTAAGCCAGTCGCGGTAATGCGCAATGTCGTCGCCGTCGACGAAATGCGCAACACCATCGGGAGCCGGCGGCCGCCTGTCCGCAGACAGGCCACACATGCGGTACATCTGATCGGACCAGCGCTCGGTACCCGAGGCTAGATCGAGTTGCCAGCTTCCCATGCCTGCAATGCGCTGCGCTTGGTTCAGCCGCTCTTCGGCTTCGCGATAGGCGGTGGTGCGTTCTGCGACCCGCTTTTCGAGATCCTCATTGGCCGTTCGAAGTTTGTAGGCCACGTCGCGCCAGCCCAGATAGGCCATCTCGTAGGGCGCGGCGACCTGCGTCAGGAATTCATTGGCCCGTTCGACCTTCTTCGAGACCTCGTCGGAATGAAGGACGTCGGAAGACACCGCCTTGTAGTGGATCGCCAATAGATCGACGAGACTGTGTCCTTCCTCAAGGATGGACCGACCGAGTTCAAGGCCCGTTTCGAGTGAGGATTCATCCGCAGGCTTGCGGACATAGTCGCGCAAGGCACGGCGGTAACGCTGGCGCGACGCGATGTTCCTGGCAGGTGCTGCGCTCATGGTTGCCCCGGACCGCTGGCCGATGGATCCGTCGGCGGATTTTCGTTCCAGCGCAAAACGAGAACCAAGGCGTCGTCGGTTTCCTTGCTGTGGCGTTTGAGGAGACTATCCGCGATAGCTTGGCATGGCGCCTGGCAGTCGACATCGCGGTAAAAAACCTCCGCAATGCCGTCGGTGGCAAACAGGACGAGATCGCCGACCTGAAAATCGAGCGTCTCGCTCAACGTCTGCATCCGCGCCGGCACGCGATGACCGATGATGCCGCCGCGCGGCAAGACACTGTGAACGCTCGCCTGGCCCCGTGATGTCGGGCGAAGACGCAAGGCAGCAACATTGCCGATGGAGAGCCACGACATCTGGCCGGCGGTCGGCTGCAGGTGCGCGAGCGCCATGACGGCGCCACGGCTTTTCTTCAGCATCTGGTGACAGCGCTCGACCTGCACCGGCAGTATGTCGTCTACATGCTTGGAGATGGCATGTACGGCGAGTTTGCCCGCAAACGCCGCCGCCGGGCCGTGTCCCAAGCCGTCCACAACGCTGACGACGGTTCCGTGCCGGGATGGCAGCACGACGAACCGGTCTCCCGACTCCTTCTCACCGGCCAAGGTTCGGGCGGCGGCGCCGATCTCCAGGGGCTGCAACGCTTGCGCCGGCATCTCTAGCGCTCCCACTTGACCATGGTCACTATCGTTCCCTTGCCGGGCTCAGAGACAAGTTCGAATTCGTCCATCAACCGCTTGGATCCTGGCAGCCCCAAGCCTAGACCTTTCGAGGTCGAAAAACCGTCCTGCATTGCCCGCTCGACATCAGCGATACCCGGTCCACGGTCGCGGGCAATGATGACAAGGCCGCGGCGACGGTCGCGGGCGGCCAGCTGCAAGACGATTTCGCCTTCGCCCGCATAGGAAACGATATTTCGGGCGATTTCCGAAATGGCCGTTGCGATCAATGTCAATTCGCTGCTGGAAAAATGCAGCGACGAAACGAGATTGCGCGCCCTTTGGCGGGCCATCACGATATCGACATCCGCCTTGATCGGCACGACCAGTTCATGTTCCTCAGTCGCCATCGAGAGCGTTTCCACGATTACGCGACTTCAACAGCGCAAGGCCGTCTTCGAGATCAAGAGCCGTCGCGGCTCCTTCCAGGGTGAGGCCAAGCTGCACCATGGAGAACGCCACATCGGGCTGGATGCCGACGACGACACATTCCGCGCCCAGGAGCTTCACCATTTGGGTGATGCCACGCAATGTGCGTGCAGCAAACGAATCCAACACGTCAAGCATGGCAACATCGACAATGACGCCGGTGGCCCGGTGCCTCTGAACGCCCGAAACCAACTCATCACGGAGTGCAGCCAAGTCGGCATCGCTCATGGAGCCCTGCACCGATGCAATCAGCACGTGATGCTGTTTGAGGATAGAGGCACGCATGGTGAATGCCCTCGATCTAACTCGGGCCCCCTCTGTCACGCATCCGCATCAGCGAATAGCCGGCCAGCTTATCGGCCTCTTCGATGCCGCTTTGCAGGTCGCCTACCGTCATCATTCTTCCCAGATCGATACCGAGCGTGACCATGGTCTGCGCGATTTCCGGCGACACGCCCGCAATGATCGCGGTGGCGCCCATCAGGCGTGCTGCTTCGACCGTCTGGACGATATGATTGGCCACGCGAGAATCGACGGCCTGAACGCCGGTGACGTCGATAACGACCGCCTTGGCGCGGTTGTTGCGTATTGCCATCAGCAATTGCTCGGTGAGTTGGCGGGCTCTTTCGCCGGAGATCAGGCCGATGACCGGCACCAATAGCATTCCATCACGAAATGGAAGCACCGGCGTCGGAAGCTCCTGGATGGCCTCGCGCTGTTCGCGGATGGTTTGCTCGCTCGAGTCGATGTAGGTGTCGATGGCAAGCCCGATGTCGAGGAACGTCAGCTTCATTAGGGAAAGGAAGGCGGTCCATGACTTTTGCGGATCCGATGCATAAGCTTCGGCGAGACGGTTGGCGACGGCCCTGAGATAGAAATTATACATACCGAGATAGGCTTTGACCGGCAGCCCGACACGTTCATGCACAGCGCCGATCCTGAGCCTGTCCTTTGCATAAGCGAGATCGTAATTGCCTTGGGTCAAGCGCAGAAAATACTGCTGCTGCGCATTCTTGACATGCTCCAAGGTGGCGGGATCACTGAAGAACGTTGCGGTGTCCTCAAACGAGAGGAGGTGTTCGTAAAAATCATCAATGACGGACTGGGCATAACGGCGCGCCAACTCGTTGATCGATTTCAGGTTTTCCTCGTCACCATCATCGAATTGCAGGAACTGTTTGCGGCGGAACAGTTCCTGGTCCGTCATCTCGGTGCCCGACCTCGGCTCGGTGGCAGAAAGGACTTCGCCCGCAGCATTTTTGCCTGCCATTGATGCCTCCCTCGTTCGACGTTCAAGCAGAACCCGGCATTCCGACGATCGGTTAGTGCAATTGCCGCAAACTTTGCTGCATAATCAGTAATCGAACTGCACGTGAAGTATAAAGGATAAATGTAGTGATGGCATACTAGTTGTCACAGCCGGAAGGCCGTAATTCCATCACGCTATTGTGGCTGTTCGGGCGTCCTCGCAGGCAGTGATAGATTGGTGAGGGCGATATGATCTTCGGAGATAAGGTGGGCTAAAAAGTAGCGCACGTGCCACTCCCGTCATCGAATGGAGCTGTTTCAGGAAAGGAGTAGCACGAACGAATTCAATGACAACTCGCTCCCGATAACATTGACCGGCTTTGCGTTAGTCGCTCAGGGGCCAAAGTCCATGTTTGGCCGTTTTCTGCGGTTCACTATAGGGCTGTGTCGTGGTGAAGTGCGATTTCCTTTCGAGGCGATGGCTGCTGGTACTAGTACTCACTGGTCGCAGGCTGTAACCGCGATAAGGTTGGTCGTCGTCGGTTGATCATCTTGAGCGCCAGCGATTGAGAGACCTCCGGGGCATCCACCAGCACGGTGTCCGAACTCCCGCTCACAACGGGAGTTCCCATGGTCATAGGTGATCAAATTACCCACATAGCAAGTCATGCCGCGGCGCCTTTGATCGTCATCATCGACGATGATAACGCCGTGCGGGAATCTATGCGTCTGCTATTGGAAGCCAGTGGATATACGGTGCGTGATCATGCGTCTGCGGAAAGCTTCCTTGCTTATGGGGCTGGCGAGGCAAGCCTTCTGCTGGTCGATCATAATATGACGGGCATGACGGGGGCTGATTTATTGGAACTGCTTCACGCGAAGCATGATCCGGTGCCCGCGGTGATTATAACGGGCCGCGCGGATCGGGCAGTCGAGGAGCGGTGTCGCCGCATCGGGGTCAAACTGCTGCGCAAGCCCGTAGCTGAGGATATTTTATTGGCATCCATCGAAGAGGCGCATCGAGCCTGTCCGTCGAACCACGAGACCCCAGGCACGGCCAGCGACTGAGAGTTGTCGATCCATTCCCTGGGGCCACGTAGAAGGAACGGACGTGGCGCAAAGACGGGGCGAGGCCAATACGGGGCGAGGCCAATACACAACCGCTTCATCATGCTGCACACTAGTACCGCGACAGCCGCTCTGATTGCCCGAAATACCGGATGTTCAGCTTGGGTCGCAATAATCGAAGGCAAAACAGAAGAAAAGAAAGGCTCTGGGCGCGCTGCTATCTGCGAGAAGAGAGGTTTGTCCTCTAGCGCTTACCAATTCAGTGCTGAGCGGCATCCGCCGTATGCGCCCAAATTCGACGGGACTATGCTCATGTAATTGTTGTAGTGCGGCTACTTGTTTTGTTTGACAAAGCGTTACTAAAGCGCGAATCCTTCGCCTTCCCGGTAACGGGAAACTTCACTCGGCGCATCTTCGAACGCGTCATCGCGAACGTGCTTGATGTGTTGATCATGTGTTCACGTCTTCGCATCGGTCGCTCGATGCGCCCTGAGTGCACTGTCCGGTTTGTGAACTGATTTTCTGGTTTTTTATGAGGCGGTTCTCTGCGCATCCGGGTTCAGCGGATGTTGCAGCCTGCTGTCTGCTGCCTGCGAATATGAAACGACACCTGCAGTGGAGATATGCATGCGTGTTGTGCAAGGACATGTAGAGCGTCCGGAGGGCACCGGCGGTTCTTTTGTCGGTCATCGCGTTCTTCTCACCTATCGTCATGCTGTGGATATGGCCGGGGCGGAGCCCGGAGCGGAGGACGCGGCGGCACAGAGCGATATTGTGGACGTGGCTGGGGCGCCGCTTAACGCAGACGGGAGTTTTGCGCTTTCGCTCCCCGATGAATCAGATCTGCGTGAAGGCATCGAGTTCGCCGTGCTGGCGCCATCGGGCGCCGTGCTGGAACGCAGTTCGCTCGCGTTGCGGCAGCTCAATGAGCCGCTGACAATCACTTGCGCACCGGTACAGCCATTCGTCGTTCGTCCATCCGACGATCCTACACTCGGCCAGGCCTTACGGCTGACAGGGCGGGTCATTGGTCCAGACGGGACGCCTGCGCCGCGCGGTCTCGCGATCGTGTTGTGGGGACTGAGCGGTGAAGCCGGAGCCAATCCCGCGCCTCTGCAAACCTTCCAGACGCAGGTGGGCGGCTATTTTTCCGGACCATGGCCGTCCGGCGCGTTGGTCGCAGCCTATGCCGAGGTGAACGGGACCAATCGCGCGGCCATCACGCTGGAAGACGGACATCTGCCGCGGCGCACCATCCTGGTCGTGCCGCTGCCGGCGCTGCCCGCCGACGATTGCAACTGCGCCCCCGTTCCCCCGCGCGCGCCAGACCAGCAGGACCTTGTCGCCAACCCTTCCGCGTACTCGCAGGATTTAGGCCCCGGCTGCATGAACCTGACGATGCCCAACCGCGTGCTGGAGGAATTTCCCTATTTCACCATCGTGCGTACCACGGAACCGGATGTCCGGCCGATGAACACGGATCCGCCTGTCCGGCTGCCGGTGCATGTGCGGGACCGATTGTTGGCACTGACCGCCGAAACCGCCAGCTTCTCGACCGAAAGAGCCGCAACCACACGCAGCTCCGGCAACGCTCCCGCTCTGCTCGGCTCGCTCGATGCCAAACGGGCCAAGGAGATGCTGGCGCGGCCGGAAACCATCACGGCGGAAGGCCTGCGGAACGCGGCGATCAAATCCGAGGCTGTCGACCTTCGCCGGATGCTCGATCTGCTCGAACGGCGCCCAGCCCGCAGCGAACTCAACGGCCGCTACGCCATCGATTGGGACCTCAGCCCCACGGTCTTCGAAGCGGTCACGGTGGCGCTCGGGCATGTGCTGCATTTTCGGCAAACCTGGCGCGCCGACGGCTATTCGCTGGGCGATTTGCTGTATTCGCTGCCGCTGGCGCCCGGCCAGAAGCGCCTGGTGAGTATGCTCGACTGGACGCGCCGGTCCACCGGCTCGCGCACCGAATATCTCGAATCCGAAGAGCAGATGCAGGCGCTGACCGAGCGCGACCGCGATATATCCGAGATCGTCAACAGCAATCTGGACGAGCGGATCGATGGCGGCTCGTCGACGTCGACCTCCGCCGGCGGAGGCGGCATCGGGCTGGGTTTTATCGGCGCAGGCTTCGGCGTGTTCGGCGGCGTGGCGGGCGGCGCAAGCGGATCGGATTCCAGCTCGTGGCAGGATTCGGCACGCGCTCTGTCGGGCAATTCGCTGCAACAGATCCGGGATCGCACGACCCAAAATGCTTCGGCGGTGCGCAACGAACGCTCCACCGTCGTCCAGACCGTCACCCAGGGCGAGACCTCCCGCGCCGAGACGGAAGTGGTGGCGAACCACAATCATTGCCACGCCCTGACGATCGAATACTTCGAAGTGCTCCGGCATTTCCGGGTCAGCGAGGAGCTCGCTTATGTCAGCGAGTGCATCTTCGTTCCGCTTCCCATGCTGCCGTTCGACCAGCCCAAGGTCCGGCGCTGGCGGGCCTGCCTGGCCGAATTGCTGCGCCGCCCCGAACTGGCGAAGGGTTTCGACGCCATCGAGCGGATCGCCACCAATTGGGACGGTTGGGATTATCCCGAACATCGGTTTTCCGAAGAAGCGCCCGAGGAACTCGACGGCGAGCTGCGCATCACCTTCGTGATCCCCCGGCCGCATGACGGCGACGACGGGGCCTATCAGATTGACCGCTGGAGCTGGCTGTCGCCGCTTCTTTGGCAAGCGCCGTTCTCCGTGTTCAACGAGATGGCGGACCACGTGAACAATCTGTTCCGGGACATCAATCGCCAGATCACCGCCGAGTTCTATACCCAGATCCAGCGGGCACGCGACGAGTACTTCGCGCGCGAAGTGGCGCCGCGCGTTGCCGAACAGATCGTCCACCGCATGCGATTTTCCTATGTGACGCGCGCAGGCATCCAGGTGTCCCTGCCGCTGAGTGCCAGCCTCATTTCCAAATACGTTGATGGCGTGGCGCTTTATGTCAGCATACGCGCTTCGGGAGCATTGCCGGCCTTGCCGCGGGAAGAAATCGCGCGATTGCGGATTTATCTCGCGGCCAACATCTTTGGCATAGGGGGGGTGCCGCCGGAGGCCCGTATCCTCGTCACCTCCGGCCGCATGCGATACCGCACGGCGCACATTACCGATCTTCTGTTCGATCAGCCGCGCATCAACAACGATCTTGGCGAGGATGACGACGTTTTCGTTGCCACGCCGACAACCCACCGGGAACGCAGAGACCCGCGCGCCGAGGATCGCCGGATCGCCGATCAACTGGTTGCCCACCTGAACGAGCAGCTGGAGTATTTTCATCAAGGCATGTGGTCCGGCATGGACAAACAGCGCCTTTACATGCTGCTCGACGGCATCATCGCTCCCAATTCCGGCGGGCGCAGCGTTGCGAGCGTGGTCGAGAACCGGCTGCTCGCCATTGTCGGCAATTGCTTGGTGCTGCCCGTCACACCCGGCATCCATCTCGACCCCACGCTTGCTCCGGACCCGGAGACCGGCATCCGGCCGGACCTGATCCACGCCTACGCGACGGAGGGCCCTCCGCCGACCAGGATCAGCGTGCCGACGCGAGGCGTTTATGCCGAGGCGATCATGGGCGCGTGCAACGCCTGCGAAAAGAAGGACGATTCACGCTTCTGGCGCTGGGAGGAGTCGCCGCTCCCGGACGAACCGACCGCGATCGATCCGATTTCAACGGCCTCGCGCCAAGCGCCCGAGCCCGACGCGACACCGACCCCGCTGCCGCAGCCGATCGTCAACATCCAGAGCGCGCCGTCGTTGCCCGATGCGTTGGGCTTGGGACAGGCGATGCAGATATTGGGCCGTTCGGACATTTTCCGCGATCCCAGCGGACTTGCCGGTACGCAGCGCAACGCGCTCGCGGCCTTCCAGGGCGTCATGGACACCGCGAAATCCTTCGGAGGCATGGCGGCGAAGCTTGCGCAACAACAGGAGATGGGCCGGAACGTCGATCGGACCATGGACCAGATCAAACAGGCGCAATCGACCGGAATGCTGAACCCGCAGCAAGCCCAATCGCTGGCGCATTCGGCGCTGCAAGCGCTGATCGGCGATCCCGGAGAGGCAAACCAGAACCCGGTCCACGATCCGGATGTCGGCACAGCCATCGAGAAGGCGACGGAAGCACAATCGGGCTCGGTCACGGTCACTTCGCCGGATGAAACCGTGAAAGCCACCTTCGACGGCGCAGATACCGCGGCATCGGTCGGCGGCACCTTGGCGCCTGAAGTTCTGCAGTTGGAGCCTTGGGTCACCGTGCCTCTGATGACGGACAGGACAACCGGGTCGCCTCCCACCTACTTCAAGGGCCTGTCCATCAGCAAGGCCGCGCTTCTCAAGACTTTAAGCTTCCAGAACCGCGTGGTCGCGGGCGCCTTCCGTTTTTCCAGTTTGGCGCCGGCGCTGTTTGATCCCGATCCGAAGAAGGGCTTTCTGCGCGAGAACCCAGCCGTGCCGGGCGACTTCCAATTGCGGCTCAGGATGCGGGTGGTGTTTCCCACCGCGCCGGGCAAGCCGGGCAAAGTGGCGGTCAACGGACGTGCCCCGCTTGTCGTGCTGGTCCATGGCAACCACTGGGCATGGCGGGTCGACACCGAACATCCCACCGGACCGCCATTCTCGAATACTTTGCCGGACGGCACCGTGGTGATGTCGACGCCGTATGATGTCGACAGCTTGAAGACGAGCGAGAGCTATGCCGGCTACGCTTACCTCCAGGACTACTTGGCGCAGCAGGGCATCATCTCGGTCTCGGTTGACCAAAACTTCTGCAATTTCTACGGCAGCTGGATCGAAACGCGGGCGCAACTCGTCGTCGAGGCTCTCGATCAACTCGCGAAGGAGAACGCCAACACCAAGAGCCCGCTGTTCGGCAAGGTCGATTTCGGCAATGTCGGATTGATGGGGCATTCGCGCGGCGGCGACGGCGTGGTGGGCGCGCTCAAGAAAGTGGCGGCAATGCCGACACCAAAATCGTACACCATCAAAGCCGTGTGCTCGCTATCGCCAACGGATTTCACCGGCGGCGTGGCGCCGGCGGACCGGACCTTCATCGACCGCACCGACACGAACTTCTATTTCGTCATGTACGGTGCGCTGGATGGCGACGTATCGGGCATTGACGGCCCGGCCGGCATCGGCGGCACCGGGTTCCGGCACTATGACCGGGCGCGATGCCCCAAAGCGATGGCGTTCTTCAAGAAGTGCTGCCACAACTCGTTCAATTCGGTGTGGCATGGCGACGGCCTGGATACCGCCGACGGCCGGACCCTGGATCCGGACATCACCAAAGCACCCGACAAGCACCAAAAGCTGGTCATTGAGTACATCGGCGATCTGTTCCTCTGGCAATTGCAGGGAAAGAAGCTGGCCGGGCGTTTCGACGGGCGCACCGCCAACTCACTCGGCACCGAGGTGTCTCAGCAATGGATGTTCGGAACAACATTGAAGCTGTTCGAGGATTTCGAGAACGCCGCAGCCAACCTGCTGGGCGGCGCACACGCCTTTCTCTCTCCCGCGCCGCACACGGTCAGCATTCGCGACGAAAACCAGGTTACGCATGCCGGGTCCGGATTCGACATCCACATGCCGCATCAATCGCATATGCTGGAGATGGAGTGGGCCCCGGTACCGACGCGTGCGACCGGCATCAAAACGATGACCAGCGATGTACCCGCGGCGCACCAGGATTGGTCCGGTCTCGACACGCTGATCATCGGCCTTAGCGGCTGGTACAAGCCGGATAGCGATGCCACCATCGCGGCGGAATGGCTGCCGCGCGTACGGATTATTCTTACCGACACGGCGGGCGGCAGTGCCGTGGTCGATTTCAACGCCTATGGCAACAACGTTCCCAGCCGGCCCATTTCGACCATGAAATCCGTCCATACCAATACCGGCGCTGTCACCACCGTGAACGCCACGTTGATGGCGCTCGAAACCGTGCCCATCAAGCTGTCGCTCTTTAGCGGCGTCGATCTGCACAAAATCAAGCAACTCGCATTGGAGCTGGAGCCCGCAGGCATCGTTACCACCATCGTAGACAACATCCATGTCGTGAAAAGGTAGGGAGCCATGCTCGAACCCATCACCGTGAGCTCTGGATGGTTCCAACCAACCGGCGGCCTGGACTTGCCCGATGGCACCTGGCCGTACCGGTTGCACGTCATGGGCAGCGGCTTCGCGCACCGCGCCATTCCGCTGGTCGCGGTCGTGGGCGGGGTCGAGCTCGAACTGATCATGGTCAATTCCGAAGGCGACGGGTTCGCTGGTTTGCTCCGCGAAGCTCCCGCCGAAGGGGCTGTCCTCAGCGTCGGCTGGTTGGACGGGCCGCTGATCGAAACATCGGTGCAGTTCCATAGCGGAGGCGTGGCGTGACGAAGCTTCTTCGCGGGTCACTCGTGGCAGATGGCGGACCGGATTTCTCGGGGTACCGGGTATCCGCTGCATATGATCGCAAAGCCGAAGACGAACTGTTTTTGCCGGTGTTGCAGTCCGCCAATGCCGACGCTGCCGGAAATTGGCAGATCGCGCTGGAGTTCGACCCGATCGCTGAAGTGCGTCTCACCGTGCGCACGGCGGCTGGCGTGGCGGCGGGGTCCTTGGCGACGCAAGATCTGGATGCGGCGCAAGCCATCAAGCTGACTGACATTGCGCAACCCGTCGTCATCCCGCCGAACCAGGACCCAACGCTCGGGCGCAGTACGACCCTGACCGGACGGGCTTTGCAGCCAGACGGCTCGGGAATACCCCAAGGATTACCGGTGGTGTTGTGGGCAAAGCCGGATGGCGCACAAGCGATTCCGGTCTTGGTAACGGGCACGGGCGAGGGCGGGTATTTTTCGGGTGACTGGCCCGCGAGCCTCTATGCCGAAGCCTGGGGAACGGTGGCCGGCAGCAAACCCATTCCGATCGGACTGGTGTCGAACCGGTTCCCGCTCGTCGTGCTGCTGGTCGTGTCGGAGGTGGTCAAAGCGCCTGCGCCAGCCAAGGAAGATGATTGCGATTGCCACACGCCGGCGCCACCGCGCACCCCTGACGCCGCCGATTTTGTCGCCAATCCGGAGGCATTCTCGGAAGACCTTGGCAGCGAATGCGTCAACCTCACGATGCCGAACCGAACCTTGGAAGAGGTGGTGTTCCACGCTTTGGTGCGCACT
This sequence comes from Rhizomicrobium palustre, assembly GCF_011761565.1. Lineage (NCBI taxonomy): Bacteria > Pseudomonadati > Pseudomonadota > Alphaproteobacteria > Micropepsales > Micropepsaceae > Rhizomicrobium > Rhizomicrobium palustre. The sequence goes on from NZ_JAASRM010000001.1 coordinate 2,539,538, forward strand.
ACCGAACCCGAGATCAAAGGGACGACGCTGGCCAGTAAGCCGCCATTGCCAAAACCTTTGGCGAACCGCTTCGCGGCCCTGGCAACGGTCGCCGCACCTAAAGCCGCCAACACAAGGATGGATGCGGCTGCGGGAACGCAAGCGTTATCCCTCGATCGAGCGGTTGCCTCTGATCTGCTGAATGACGGCCATTTGGGCAGCGTGCTCGGAACGAAGGATCTCAAGCTGGTGAACCGGCTGAGCGAGGTGGCGCGTACGCGCGACATCATCGGCATTTTCAGACCATATCTCATGCCCGGACGGGTGGAACTCGATCGCAACCACGTCGTCGATTGGGACGACGATCTCACGGTCCATCAAGCGACCAGCATCGCCATCGGACACTTGCTGACGCTCAAGCAAGTTTGGCGGGCGGACGGTTATTCGCTTGGTGATTTGCTCTACTCGCTGCCTTTGGCGCCCGGACAGAAAAAACAGATCGCCATCGTCGACTGGGAACGCCGGGACGAAACCGTGCGCCAGTCGAGCCGCAGCGAATTCGAACAACTCGCGGCCGATCTCTCTCATGATCGCGACATCTCTGCCATCATCAACACCTCTCTGTCGGAGCATGCGCGCGGCAGCTCAAGCGCCAGCGTATCGGCGGTCGGCGGCGGCATCGGCGGCTTCATCGGGCCGGTGGTTTTCGGCGGCGGCGGCGGCCATTCGAGCGCTAGCTCGACAGCCCACTCCCACAATTGGCGCGACGTGGCGGGCAGCACGCTGAACCAGGCACGCGATCGCACACAGCAAGCCGCCTCGGTGATACGCGGACAGCGCGCCACTACCATACAAACCACGACGCAAGGTGAATCGCTGCGGGCGCAAACCGAAGTTGTGGCCAACCACAATCATTGTCACGCCATGAGCATGGAGTATTTCGAAGTGCTCCGGCATTTTAAGGTTTCGACGGAACTCGCCGATGTGCAGGAGTGCCTGTTCATTCCCTTCGAGATCACGGCGTTCACGGCCAACAAGGCGTTGCGCTGGCGCGACCCGTTGGCGAAGAATCTGAGCCGCAAGGATCTCCTTGGCGGCTTCGATGCTCTGGCGCGCATACATTCGAGCTGGGCTGACGCCGATTTGCCCGCGGCGCGGTACGCGGACGACATCATTACCTATCTCGATGGCGCGCTCACCATCAGCTTCAGCCTGCCGCGCCCGGCCGACGATGGCGACAACCATTATGTAGCCGGAAACTGGTCGCCTTGGACGGCGCTGTTTTCCTCGTCAACCACGGATATCTGGAACAATTATCTCGGCAATGTGCTTCCGGAGCAGCGCGATACGGTTTGGAACGAGCGGCTCGCGCCGCTTGCCGCCGAGAAGCTGGTCAACAGTCTCACCTTGCAGGTGCGACTGGATGACGGCACCTATGTGCCGATACCCCTCGATGCAACGCTGGTGTCGCGCTTCCGCCAGGACGAAATCCTTGAGGTCAGCCTGCAACCCGAATGGACGAGCCCCAGTATCCAGCGCAGCCGCATCCAGGCGGTGACTCTCTCGCTCGGGATCACGGCGCCCTACACCACGAAGGTGGTTGCCCGAACGGGATCGCTCTATTATCGCACCGACCATCTGGACCACTATTTATTCGTCGACTACCTGATCGATGACGAACTCTCCGCCGGTCCACCTACGGAAATCGGTGTCCATCTCGACCGGCTCGAGAAGCGCAATCCACGCAAAGAGGATGTGCTGCTGGGGGCGCGGTTGGTGGCGCACCTGAACGAACGTCTGGAATTTTATCACGAGGGGATATTTCGTAGCTTTCACGACAATCGCCTCTATCTGCTGCTGGACGGCGTGATCGCGCCCAATTCGGGGGGGCGAAGCGTCGCCAGCGTAGTCGAGAACCGCTTGATCGGGATTGTGGGCAACTGCCTTGTGATGCCGGTCGTGCCTGGGCTTCATCTCGACCCCGGCTACAAAACCGACCCCCGCCGGAAAACCACGCTGCTGGATCTTTATGCTGCCGATGCGCCGCCGCCGGTTCGCATCAGCGTGCCCACCAAAGGGGTCTTTGCCGAAGCCGTCAACGGAGCCTGCAATAGCTGCGAGAAAAAGGACGATACGCGGTTTTGGCGTTGGGAGGAGTCTCCCATTCCCGACGAGCCCATGCCGATCTCGGCCGTTGGGACGGGCGGCCGGGCAGGGACGCCGCCGAACCTCAGGCCCGACGATTTCCCCAATCCCATCATCGGCTATCAACAGGTCCCGACGAGCCAAGACCCGACCGGCCTCGCCGCAGCGCTCACGTTGATCGGCACACCCAATCTGTTCCGCGACCTGACGGGCCTGGATTTAAATCAGCAGGCATCCGCAGCGGCGTTCAGCAAAGCCCTCGATACGGCACAGTTCTTCGGCACGCAGGCCGCCAATCTCGCCCAGCAGCGTTACGCCAACCGGGAAATGGATCGCAACCTGGAGCGCATCAACAAAGCCGTCGATGACAAGCTGATAACACCGGAACAAGGCCAGGATCTTACCGAGAAAGTGATCGCGAGCGGCACTGGCAAGGGAGCCGCCAACAAACCGGCGCCCAGCGCTACGCCCGCCGTCAAGAAGGCCATCGAACGCGCCTCGTCGAGCGAATCCGGTTCCGTCAAAGTGTCCAGAGCTTCTGGTTCGGTCGAGATCACCACCGGCACGGGCGGCGCGATCGATTTTGATGTCACACCGCTTCCGCCAAGTGTAAAGCAGCCGACCCCGAACACCTGTTGGGCGGCAGGCGGCACAATGCTGATGGCCTGGAAGAAGGGCGCAGCCCTGACGGTTGAAACCGCGATGGATGCGGCGGGCGGGAGCTGGCGCTCCAATCTGGATGCGGACCACGCCTTGACCGTGAACGAGGTAAAGTCCTTCGCCAAAGCTATCGACATGTCGGGCGAAAGTCCGATGTGTTATCTGCCCTCAGGCTTGCTGCGATTGCTGAAGGCGCACGGACCACTTTGGGTGATTGGCGATGATGCCGTCGAGAACAACAAAATGGCTCACGTCCGTGTAGTGGTCGGCATGCATGGCGACGGGACTTCCGACGGAACCCAAGTGAAGTATGTCGATCCGGCCGACGGCTTGATCCACAACGAGTCATATTCCGAGTTTGCCAAGCACCTGGAAGCGTCAGACGCGTCCAGTCTGAATCTCGGCATATATCACTATTGATCTTCGGTGCACGTTCAGGGGAAATTCGCAGTATTCGGGGGGAGGCGGTAGTAAGAGGATAGAGTAATTTCAAATACTTGGTTCTGCTGAATGCTGTGAAATACGGGTTTTCCGTTTCAGATACTAGCGCTGCAAGGCGTGGAGGTTCGAGTCCTCTTCTGGCCCTTTTCCCAGCCCGACGCCGCGTGCAAGCTACTGGATCAACCAGATAGTGGCTGCACATCTGCAAAAAGCACCGATTGTACCGGCGCTCCCGCCCCGCGAAGATCGCATCCACCGCGGTCTTCATGTTGTCGTAGATGCCGCGCTGGCACGTGCCCTTGAAGAAGGCGAACGCCTGGTCATGGGCGTCGAACTCATGTGGGGAATGCGCGCACGAACAGCATTCGGCTGTAGCAGAGCCGAACATGGGCGACCTTCACCGTCGTCGTCACCTCGTTCAGCACCACAATTTCGTGGCTCCAGTCGAACTGGCAGGCTTCACCCGGCGCAAAGCTGAGCGGCACATAGGCCGCTGCCGGCGCGGAGCCCTGTTCTTTACTCCACCGCCGCGCGTAACAGCGCACGGTGTCGTAATCGCCCTCGTAACCGCAGTCGCGAAGTTCCTCGAAGAGACGGATCAGGGCCAGTCGTTCACGAGCGGCCTTGCCCTCATTCGCCAGCAACAACCGGTCCAACTCACTCTTCCATGGACCGATCTTGGGAAGCGGCTGCGTCTCACGCTCGTTGCGGAACTCTATCGCTTCCGACCGGATAACCTTCCGCACCACCTTGCGCGACAGCTTCAGTTCCCGGCAGATCGCCTTGATCGGCTTGCCTTGTACAAAATACGCATGGCTAATCTTCGCGACCGTCTCCACGACCAGCATCCCTACCTCGGCGCCCAGTTCCGTGGGAGCCAACGTGGAACCTCCGTCTCCGAGGGCCGATTGGATGCCGATCACCCCGAAAACGGGGTCCTTATTCCACGCCGAAACACAGGCCGGATTTCAATTTCTGCCAAAATCCAGCATGTGGTTATTGCATATCATGTTGTTATAATATTCTACAATTCCACAGCAACAGGGTAGCCGGGGCGCTCCGATGGTTGCCTTGCATCGGAGTTAATCATGCAGCTCTCGCCCGAGTTCCGCTTGGTGGCCGCTTGTTGCATCTGGCCCCCTTCGGAGCGTCGCAACGAGGCTATTCGTGAAGCCGCCGATAGCTCCATTGATTGGGACAGATTTGCTCGTGTGGTGAAGCGGCAGCGCGTAGCGGGCCTTGTGTGTGATGGATTAAGGCGCGCCTGTGTTACAGCAAATGCGGTAGTCCAGGTGCAAATTGAAAAGCAAGCGTCAGGAATTATTTTACAAAATTTGCGTTTTGTTTCGGAAGTAATCCGTCTTCAAGATGCGTTCGATAACGTCAATATTCCGACGCTATTTGTGAAGGGGGTAACGCTTGCACAGATCGTTTATGGTGGGTTGGACATCCGGCACAGCAAAGATATCGATTGCTTAGTACCGCTAGAGCACATTACGGCGGCATTGAAGGTGCTTTCCCGCCTCGACTATCGGCGAATTGCTCCACCAGAGGGATGCTCCGATAGGGAGTTCGAGTACTGCCTATCAACGGGAAAGGAGTTTGAATATGTCCACAGGAGCCGGGGACACCAGGTTGAACTGCATTGGAGCCTGCTCGATAACCCCTACTTGATCAACGGTGTATTTCCCACCAGTACAAAAAGGGTGCTTATCGCGAACCAGTATTCGATTTCCACGTTGGCCGACGACGAACTATTCATCTATCTTTGCACTCACGGTGCGAGCCATGCGTGGTCTCGCCTGAAGTGGCTTGCCGATATTGGCGCCATCCTTGATTGCAAAAATTATTCCGAAATATCGGATCTTTTTCATACGGCAGAGACGAGGGGGGCTGGCCGTTGTGCCGCCCAGGCGATGCTCCTTTGCAAGCGGCTCTTTGATACTTCCGTTCCGGATGATCTTATCGCGCGCTTCCGCGGGACGGCTTTGCTGAGACGGCTGGAGATGGTCGCTTTGACCTCTATGGTTGGGGCAGGTAGCGAAATTGAATTGGAGGATCGACCATTTGGATCAACGCGCGCATTTCTTGCGCAATTCCTTCTCGGGACAGGGTGCCGCTTTTGGATCGCACAACTACGCCTAATGCTTAGCAATGCTGATGATGTTGATCTGGTTCCCCTGCCTAAATACCTCCATTTCCTGTACCCAGTTATTAGGCTTCCTCTGTGGCTATTTCGACGGCTGAAGAACGCGGGAAAATCGCCCGATATGTCGCATCGCCCGCAACTGAACCGGTCGTGGCGACAATAGAGCGGCGTCAGCCTTTCGGCTCATGGTCCGAATTTTTATGTTGCATTGCATAATTTGTGTGAGCTAGAGCGCCGCTGGGCCATCCGCGTTCAAAACACCGTCGTCTTCTAGAATTAGGCCGTTCGCAAATCGAATGAGATGATCGCAAATTTGCAGGCTTTCGGATCGATGAGAGATCAACACGATTGTGATCAGAGGATTGAAGCGTAGCAGGCGTTTTAGGATCGTCCGTTCCGCAAAAAGATCAATGCCACTGCTTGCTTCGTCGAGAATAAGCAGATCTGGTTTGCGCAAGACCGCTCTAGCCAATGCTATCCGCTGACGCTCGCCGCCCGATACCAAGCTACCGCGTTCCCCCAGCACGGTATCAAGCCCTAGTGGCATACGCTTAACCAGGGCGTCGGCATCAGCCAAAGCGAGGGCCTGCCACATGTCGTCTTCCATGATATAGGGGTTTTCCCAGGCTAAATTGCGCCGAATACTGTCGTGAAAGAGAAATGTATCCTGCGGAACATAGCTTGTCCGATTGCGCCATGATGGCAGCATTTCTATTGATAGTGGTTGGCCACCAATTGTGATTTGTCCTCTTTGCGGCAGGTAGAGACCGGCCAGCAAATCTGCGAAGGTTGTCTTGCCAGAGCCTGACGGGCCCGCAACACCTACAAGACAAGCGCGGGGAATTTGCAGGGAAAGCTCACGCACACCGCCGCCGCGGGCTGCCTCGCCATTGCCCGTGTGCAGATAGGAAACCGCCACGAACTCGATCATCCCAGACGGTATTGGGCTCGAAGCTGTCAATTGTCCCGCCTTGTCGGGTGTCAGCTCGGAGAGCAATTTGGAAAGTTTTTCATATGCCGGCAGCAAATTGGCAATTTGATGAATGCCTTGTTGCAGTTGGAACGCTGGACCGCTCATCCGTCCGATGACCAACAACAGCGTCACCAGCACGGCGGGTTCGAGATGGAGAAGCCCGAACCCCACCAGCACACCGGTCGCGCCGACAGCAAAGGAAATCGTGGTTCCGGCCACACCGGTCAAGGCGAATTGCCTGGAAAAGGAGATCTGCTCCCGTGTCAACTTTGCTAACGAGCCCTTGAACGCGTCGGCAAATGACGGTTGCGCGTTCTGACTGATCGCAAGCTTCAACCCTCCCAGGAACTGCATAGTGTTGTCGAGCAGCTCCAGATTGGTGTTTGTTGTGTGGATTCCGAATTGGCGCGACCGGCGCAGCATGGAAGAACTGGCTAAGGCGCACCCGGCCAAAACAGCGAAAACTGTACCAGCCAGTAGCGGCGAGAGCCAGAATGCTAGGGCGCATTGCGAGATCAGCAACACCGCAGACGTAAGGCTCCGCAGAAGAAGATTGGTCGCGGAGCCGATCCGCTGAATGTCGCCGCTCATGAGGTGTGTGATGCGGGCATGGCGCAGCCGCGCGACATCTTCCCAGGGCGAACTGGCAAGTCGGTCAACGACCCTGGATCTTTGATATTCGACAAAGCCGACTTGCAGTTTGGCGAGGCGGACATCGCGTGCGAACAAAACAGCCGCGCGCAAGATCATCACGGCACCAAGCAAGCCAATCAGAACAGCTAGTTTTGCAATTTGCGACTGCGCCCCCAGCAAAGCAAAAAGAGGGCCGACATGGACCATCCATCCATCGAACTGGCCCGATGGGCCTGTCACCACGCCCAAAAGCGGCACCAGGAGGACCAGTCCCACCCCTTCAAGCACGGCTCCCCCCAAAACGAGGCTGAGCGCAACGTAGCCAGAGGCGCCTGCGAAGGCCTGAAAATCCGCAAGAAAAAGTCGAAAGGAGAAAAACAGGGATGGGGTGCCGCCTGTCTTCATTGGAACTTGGCCACTTCACCGAAACCCGCCGCGACCGGATAGCCAGTGACTGGAACCCCATCGCAATCCAACCAAGCATGCGCCTGCATGGGAGCATTAGGAGAAGCCTTGATGCCAAGATGCAACACAGGTCGCAATTTACGCCGGCGTAGCATCCAATTGGCGGCCATCGCCTGTGGTAGACAAACGAATTTAAATGGAAGCCTGCGGGAAGCGCATCGCACCGCCCAGCTAATTTTCATCGCCGTTGCTGCCGCATCTCCAGGCAATTTCGGGGTGGAAGGTTCTGGAACGGGATGATCGGGACTGACGCACTTCCCGCTGGTCGCAGCCAGCGCGCGGAATGGGAATACGCCTATGCCTAAGCGCATGATGACGAGCAGCAAGGACGCTTCGAGCAGGAGGATACGTTGCTGGCGGCTGAGGCGCGCGAAGCGCTGAAGCCAAGCCGCCCTGTTTCGTAACAACTTTGACTCCGTTAGTTTTTTCGCTGACGGCAACAAGCTGGACCCCGCTAAGCCGTCATGCCTGCAATTAATCGCCACACTGTCCTGACATTATCAATTGGCGCCGCGCTGAAATTGGCAGTTTTTGCAATCTCAGCGCCTCCAGTGTCATTAAGTATCCTAATTGTTCCTGCTACTTTCCGGGGGGCAAGGTCATGCTGTCTTTGATTCCGCCACTGTTGCTAATCCTGTAACATGTTGGTTTAGACTGGGCCGGAGTGGGACCATTGTGAGGTCCGGAAGGCCAGATGCAGACCGATACGCCCGATGCGGGCGGCCGCGAGGTCCGCCTATATGCCGTGGTGGCAGTCGCCATCACGCTCGCATTGTTTTTTCTGGTCCCGATTTTTCGCAAATCTCCCGCGCCGCATGGGCCGCAGGGGCCAGGTATTGTACCTGTACGAATCATGGCGGCGGGCGTGGAGGAGGTGAATGCCGCCGCTGTCGCGCCCAAATCGGCCGTTTTCGTTCGTGCGATTGCTCGCTCGAAGGCGTCCGGACCCAGTCGGCCGATGACACCACCGAAGGATTTATCCAACCAAGCCGGTGGCGTTCAGGCTTTTTCCGCGGAGGATCAGGCTCAATACGAAGCAGTGCTGTTCCGACACATCGCGAAATTCATTCGTTACCCGAGCGCCGCGCTGCATGTCTGCCCTGCTGGCACGGCCCATATCCGTTTCCTGTCGAACCGCGAAGGCCAGCTCCTGAGTATTGTGGTGGAGCAGAGTTCCGGTTGCACGATAATCGATAATGAGGCGGTGGAGACGGTTCGCCGCGCCCAGCCCTTGCCGCCCGTTCCGGTCATACTTCCCGAGCAGATGATGGTTCACATACCATTGTCCTTCGACAAAGGCTGAGGCGGCAATGCGCGAACAATGCCTCTATCGTGGTTCGAACTTCTATCGCGGCCTCATCGCTCGACTGCTCGGCGGATTCATTGGCATTTCCGCTCATTCCGCCTTCGCCCAATCCACGACCGCAGAACCGCACGATCAGCTTTATGAATTTCATATACCGTCCGGGCCGCTGGAAACTGCGATCGCGGCGTTCACGCGCCAGACGCACACCTCGGTACTTTTCGATGCCGGGCTTGTGCGCAATCGGGAGGCGCATGTGGTTGATGGGCTGTTCACTTACCCTTCCGCCTTGGAGGCTCTGCTGAACGGCACCGGTATTGGCGTGCGGTATGCCGATGATAAGAGTTTTGTGCTGGTCGAAACGATAAATGCCGCCGCCGATACGCAGAGCGGCCTCGTACGCAAGGCGTCGATCTCGCTTGGGACACTGCATATCGATGCGCCGGCGGATTTCTCTTTTTACAGCTCGATCCTGGTAGCCGATTTGCAGCGAGCGCTCAGTCGAAAGGCGAGTCTGCGCACTTTATCATTTTTTGTACGGGCGAATTTGTGGGTGGACCGCGCCGGCCGGGTTGAGCATGCGGAATTGTCGCGTTCGACCGGGGACAAGGGCCGGGACGAGAGCGTGGTGCAGGCGCTTGGCGAATTCGCTATCAGCAAGCCACCGCCTGTTGGGCTGCCGCAACCCGTCCAGGTGTCGATCAATATCCAGCGTCTTTAGCGGCATCGGCAAAAAGCGGGATTGCACTGGAGCTTGTCGGCGTCCGCAGGTTCGATTTATAGAGGCGCGGGACGACGAATTTGTTTGGCTGGATACGGATTTACCAAGCCCAATAGCCGCGGGCGAGACGGAGAGCGAGTGTCGGATACCAGTAATGCCGCGTTGAAAAACCTGCTTGTGACGCAGTATCAAGACTTCGTCCGATGGTTGACGCGTCGGCTTGGCTCTTCCGATTTGGCCCAAGATGCATTGCAGGAGACATTCCTGCGGCTGGAGCAGGGTAGTAGCATCGGTCCAGTGCATAATCCCAAAGCCTATCTTCTGCGGATCGCGCTTAATATGGCCTCAAACCGGCGGGCCGCCGATAACCGTCGTTTAGCCACCTCGGAAGTCGATAAGCTCTTGGATTTACCCGACGATGCACCAGATCCCGCAAGGGCGGTTGAGGCCAAGTCGGAGATCAGTGCCCTCAAGCGCGCCTTGGCGGAATTGCCGGCCCGCCGCCGTGAGATATTTCTGGCATCGTGGATCGAGAATCTTCCACACCCGGAAATCGCGCGCCGGTACCAGATTTCGATCCGCACCGTTCAGATCGAGCTGAAACTGGCGCTGGAATATTGCGATTCCCGCCTTAATCGACGAAACAAGCTTCGCGGTTAGCCATGTGGAATTGTCATTGTGATGTACGCCCCTGTTTTTTCTTTCTTACCGTCTCGCCCATAATAAGAGGAATGTGCCGGGCATGAGTTCTGTCGATGAAAGCTGTGTTCCGGACCATATCGTCCGCCAAAGCCTTGATTGGCTTGTGCGGTTGACGTCCGGCCGGGTCACGGCAGCGGAGGCCCAGGCGTTCATGACGTGGCGTGCGCAGAGCGCGGTCCATGCTACGGCGTTTCGCGAGGCTTTGGAACTACGTCAAAAATTGCAAACGGCCGCGGGGGAGTTCGTCCGGGATGACGCGCAGAACGTTGTTCATGTCGGTTTCGGCCGGCCCGCGGGGATGAGCCGTCGGGCGCTGCTCGGCGGCGCGATTGCCGCCTCCGCCGTAGGGCTCCTCGTGGCCGGGATGCAGACCGAATTGTTGCCGACTGCTGCAGAACTTACCGCGGACTACCGCACAGCGACCGGGCAGCAGCAAAACGTCGCATTCGCGCACGGTCTCTTATTTGAACTCAACACCCAGACAAGTATGTCGGTGCGCAACCCGCGCGCTGTCGAGGTTCTGTCGGGTGAAGCGGCTTTTGATGCGAAACTCCCGCGGCAAGACCAGTTCTCTGTCGCGGCGCTAGACGGAAAAATTCTTGCGTCAGACGCTTCCTTTAATGTCCGCAATACCGATGGTGCGGTATGCGTCACCTGTGTTCGCGGCCATCTGACGGTCTCTCGCGGGGCTCAATTCGCCGAACTTAGCGCCGGGCAGCAGGTGCAGTACACGGAACGTGATTGGAGTGAAACGCGCAAGGCCAATGTCGAGCTGGCCACGGCGTGGCGCAGCGGCGTCGTGATGTTCCACGATCTTGCCCTGTCCAAGGTGGTGCGCGAGGTTAACCGTTATCGGCCGGGAAAAATCCTGGTTGCGGGCAGTGGCGTGGGGCGTCGCAGGCTCAGCGGTCTTATTCAAATCAAGAGGCCCGAAGCCATTCTGGCCCAGTTACAAAGCCTTGGGGTTCGCGTGACACCCCTGCCTGGCGGCCTGGTTTTGGTCAGCTAATGTATTCTGACGTAAAAACTTCACGAATTTGACCTTCGCCAATCGCGTCTTCGGTTTGTCCTTTCATAGAGGGCAGTGAGGGGGCGGCGTATCGTTGGACATCGTTTCGCAAGCTGAAGCGGAGTCTGCAGCCACTGGGCGGTAGGCATTTGCGAAATACATAAAATCAATGGGTATGTTGACGTGCCGCAACTTGTTGCGTGCTCGCCAGTTGGGATGTGCGATGTTGGGGGGTGTTGTGAAAATTGTGAGTGGTACAGGGCTGGCTCGCACAACGTTGTCTTTTTGCGCGCTCGTCGCGGCAACTTCGATGTTCAGCGGTCTGGCATCGGCTCAGGAACCATCTGCACCGCCTTCCGCCGGACAGGACGAGCAGAAAAGCGAAGCGCCGCAGTCGCCTAAGGCGCCCGTCCACCTCGACATCAATGAGTATCGTATCGAAGGTACGCGTCTTTTGCCGCAAGAAACGGTGGAAGAGATTGTCTATCCGTTTCTTGGACCAGACCGCACAACAGATGATGTGGAATCTGCGCGGGCGGCCTTGCAAAAAGCCTACGAAGCAGCCGGGTACCAGACAGTCGCCGTGCAAATTCCGCCGCAGCGCGTGCGCGGCGGCGTGATTACTTTGAAGGTTGTGGAGGGCCCGGTTGGTCGTCTGAGCGTGAAGGGATCGCGCTATTTCGATATCGAAGAGATCAAAGCCGATGCGCCGTCTCTGGCGGAAGGCAAGGTGCCGAATTTTCGGGCCGTGCAACACGATATTGTGGCGTTGAACCAGCAACCGGATCGGCGCGTCACGCCTGCTCTGCGCGCTGGCGCCACGCCGGGCACGGTCGATGTCGATCTTAATGTCGATGACACGCTGCCGCTACATGCGAGTGTCGAGTACAACAACCGGTACAGTGTGAATACCACCCAGCAGCGCATTATGACATCGGTGCACTACGACAATCTCTGGCAGCTGGGTCATTCCTTGAATTTCAGCTATCAGGTGGCACCGCAGCGGGTATCGGATTCACAGGTCTATTCGCTGTCCTATCTAGCTCGCATTCCGCGTCTGGATTGGCTCAGCCTTCTGGCCTATGGCGTTAAGCAGGACAGTGACGTCTCCACGCTGGGAGCGATCAATGTCACCGGGCGCGGCCAGATTGCGGGCGGCCGTGCCATTGTTACTTTGCCGTTCTCAGAAGGCTTTTTTCATACCCTCAGTTTCGGAGCGGACTACAAACATTTCGACCAAGGTGTCACCTATAGCGGTCAGGTTTCGCAGTCCCCGATCACCTATGTTCCGATTACCGCCGACTACAATGCCACCTGGGTCGATACGGTTTCGACTACGCAACTCGATGCCAATTTGACATTCCATCTGAGAGGCGTCGGCAGCGGGGCCGCTGAGTTCGACAACAAGCGCCTCAATTCTACCGGCAACTTCGCCTATCTGAGAGGATCGCTCTCGCGCACCCAACACCTGCCGTGGGACTTTCAATTGTACGGCAAGGTGCAGGGGCAGCTTTCGAGCGCACCGCTGGTGAGCGCCGAAGAGCTGAGCGTCGGCGGTCTCGATACGGTTCGCGGCTATCTTGAATCGGAAGTTATCGGCGATAACGGCGGGCTCGGTTCTTTCGAATTGCGCAGTCCCTACATTCCGGGTTTGTTCGGCTTCTCCGCGGATAAATTTGTCATTGATGACTGGCGTTTTTATCTGTTCGGCGATGCGGGCCTCGCTACCGTCAATAGTCCGATGTCCGAGCAGCAGGCCACCTTCTATCTAGCGAGCATCGGTGGCGGTAGCCGGATCCGCTTGTTCCGCCATCTGAATGGATCGATCGACGCGGGTGTGCCGCTTCTCGACCAAGCGGCAACCAAGGCCCATGTGGCGCGCCTCGGATTCCGGGTGTGGATTGACTACTGACGGGCATGCTTGGCCGAAGAAACAAACATTCACGAGCGACGCTCGCATTTTGACTTGAGGATGCAATGCAAAACATCTTGCCGAGATATCTGAGATACGCGACGCTTTTGGGGTTGCTGGTCGCGATGGCTGTTCCCGCTGCTGCGGCGTCGTGGTGGAATTCGCAATGGACAGAGCGCGCCAGGATCACGGTCGATGCGGCTGCGTCCGGTATCAATGCCGGCAGTCAGATCGTGGCGGCGGACGGCTCGATACCTGTTCTGGTGCGGTTGCATTCTGGAAATTTCAAGTTCGACAAGGCCAAGCCTGACGGCAGCGATATTCGCTTCGTCCTGTCGGATGGCTCGCCGCTGAAATTCCATATCGAAAAATACGACAGCTTGCTGGGAGAAGCGTTCGCCTGGGTCGCTGTGCCGAATATAAAACCCTCAAGCGAGACAGAACTCTACGTCTACTACGGCAACGCCACGGCGACAGCGGCATTCGATGGCAAGGGAACTTACGATTCCAACACGGTGCTGGTCTATCATTTTTCCGAACACGGAACGGCCGCGCGTGACGTAACCCAGTGGTCGAATGTGGCCCAGAACGCTGGAGCTGCGGCGGATGGTTCGCTAATCGGCAGTGGTCTGCGTCTCGACGGCCATACGCCGCTGCGGCTTCCCGCATCGCAATCTCTGAGCTGGCGTGCGGGGCAGCCGGTCACTTGGTCTTTATGGGTTAAGCAGACCCAACCGGCAGCCAATGTGGTCCTGTTCTCGCGCAAGGAAAACGGTGGCGGGCTTGTGATCGGTGTCGACAACAGTGTGCCTTATGTCGAGCTGATCAATGCTGGTGTTCCACAACGCGCTGCGGCGAGCGCCAATATCGCCACGGGCTGGCATCATCTGGCCGTGGTTGCCACGGGAACCGCGATTACGCTCTTCGTAGACGGGGAGGCCCGCGCGTCGCTCGCTGGGGCCATTCCGGCTTTGACGGGGCCGGGCGTTCTCGGCGTCGATGCCGACGCTCAAGCTACCGGATTTACCGGTGAGATCGACGAGTTGGAAATCTCCAACGTGGCCCGCTCCGCATCATTCGTCAAACTTTTGGCGATTGGTCAGGGTCCGGACAACGGAAAGCTCATGCACTTTGGCGGCACCGAGGAAGATGCTGGCTGGTCGTCGGGCTATTTCGCGGTGATTTTGAAATCCGTCACCATCGACGGCTGGGTTGTGATCGGCATCTTGATGATTATGGCCGCGATCAGCTGGATCGTGATGGTCGAGAAGGGAACCTATATCGGCAAAGTCGACAAGGCCAACCGGCATTTTACCAAAGCGTTCGGCGAGGTGGCATCGGATCTGACCATCATGGATACCGAAGGTGAGGAAGCCGTCACAGGGCTGTCTGGCAAGGTCACGGCCGCAGACCGCTTCATGCAGAAAAATTCCTCTCTGTACCGCGTCTATCATATCGGCGTCCAAGAGCTAAGGCACCGCTTCACCGGCGACAAAGTGCGCATCCTTTCGGCCCAGTCAATTGCAGCTATCCGTGCGGCGCTTGATGGCGGTCTGGCACGAGAGGCCCAGCGTCTTAACCGCCAGATGGTGCTTCTGACAATCGCGATTGCGGGTGGGCCGTTCCTGGGGCTCCTTGGAACGGTGATCGGGGTCATGGTCACCTTTGCCTCGATTGCCGCCAGCGGTGAAGTCAATGTGAACGCGATTGCACCCGGTATCGCCGCGGCTCTCGCCGCGACCGTTGCCGGCCTGTTTGTCGCGATCCCGGCCCTGTTCGCATACAATTATCTGCTCAGCCGCATCCGCAACATCACGACCGACATGCAGGTCTTCGTCGACGAGTTCACGACGAAGATGGCCGAGTTCTATAGCGAATCGGCAGAGGTGTGACATGCAGCTCCAGCCCGATAACAAGCTCTACGACGATATCAACATCACGCCGATGCTCGACTTGGCTTATGTGTTGTTGATCATCTTCATCATTATGACGACGGCGACTGTGCAGGGCATGAAGGTGAACTTGCCTCGAGCCAGCGCCCAGCCGAGCTTGGCGGAGAACAAGACTAAAGCAATCACCATCACGCGCGATGGCCGGATATTCCTCGATACCATCCCTGTCACCTTGCCCGAACTGCAACAGCGCCTCGTGCAACAGAAGTCGCTGACGCCGGATTTCCCGGTGGTGATCAAGGGGGATGGTCAATCGCAGTATCAGACCATCATGGACGTTCTGGATCTGCTGGGCCGCCTTAACATCACGCAGGTCGGGCTCGCTACCAAAGCCTTGGTGAAGTGATGCGCCATGTTCTGGTCCTGCCTGATCGCAGGCGCGTTACCGAGGCCGCAAATCATGGCTGAGGGCGAACGCACAGGTCTGTTTCGCGGGCACGGACCAGCCGTGATTGCTGGCTTGGTGTTTCTGTTTGTTGTCGGGACGACCGTCTTCTTTTTGGCGACTACCGACAAGAATGCGCCCCGTCAGATTCATGAATTCACCATGGTGAGGCTGGTGCCGCCCCCCCCTCCGCCACCACCTCCTCCGGAGCAGGTTCAGCCTAAGATGATCGAACAGCCCAAGATGGTCACTCCGGAAGAAAAGTCGTTGGCCGAGCAGGTGCAGAAAAATCCTGCCGCCAAAGGGCCGTTGGGTCTGGATGCCAAAGGTGATGGTGCTGGCGACGCCTTCAATCTCGCCGGTAACCAGGGGGGCAACGGCTTGTTGTCTGGCGGAGGCAGCCGGTGGGGCTGGTACGCGGGGATCGTCCAACAACAGGTGGAAAACGCGCTTCGTGCCAATCGCAAGACACGCCGTGCCGTGTTCGATGTCGAAGTCGCTGTGTGGATCGATACCTCGGGACGCGTGACGCGCGTGAAGGTACGCAGGAGCACCGGCAGTCGCGAATTGGATGCCGCTATCGAAAACGAAGTCTTTGCTGGAATGGTGGTGCGCGAGGCGCCGCCGCCGGACATGCCGATGCCGATGGTCATGCGCAATTCCGCGCACCAGTCGGGTTGATGAGTGATGCGCTATTTGAAGAGGGAAGTGGGGATCATGATAAACCGGAACAAGCGGTCCAATAGGTCGATGGGATTTTTTAATTCATCGGCTTTGACGCTGAGTCTGGTGCTGCCGTTCTTTTGCGGCGCACAGGCCCTTGCTCAGGACGCCACCAGCGCGCTTTCGCCCGATACCGTCAAGCTGGTAACTTTCTTGGTCGAAAAGGGTGTTCTGTCGAAGGCGCAAGCAACCGAATTTGCGCAAAAGATGTCTCGAGAAAAGGCTGCTGCGGCTTCCCCTGTTGCAGCCTCTCCCGCGGCGGCGGCTAATACCTCGGCTGCCGCCGCGGTCCCAACTTCCGAAGCTGTGGTGCGGGTGCCTTACATTCCGGAAACCGTTCGCAAGCAGATCAAAGCAGAGCTTCGTCAGGAAGTCATGGCGCAGGCCAAGGACGAGCATTGGGCGGCTCCGGACGAGATGCCTGCCTGGACCAAGCACCTGCGGTTATCCGGAGATCTGCGACTTCGTTACGAGGGTGACCTATTCCCATCGGGCAACGACAGTTCGGGCAGCTTTCCCAATTTCAACGCCATCAACACTGGCAGTCCCTACGACACCTCCAGCACCAGCAATCATAACTATCCTTCGGAGTACAATGTCGATCAGGACCGCCATCGTTTCCGGTTGCGAGCGCGATTTGGAATCGATGCCGACCTCGGCGAAGCGTTTACGGCTGGCATCCGTATAGCCACCGGCGACAGCAATACCCCGGTCTCGACCAACCAAAGCATTGGTGCGTCAGGGGGGAATTTCAGCAAGTATTCGATCTGGCTTGACCGCGCTTGGCTGCGTTATGCGCCGATCGACAATCCCCGCGGCTCGTTCGCCGTAACGCTGGGGCGCTTCGAAAATCCCTTCTACTCGACCGAGCTTGTCTTTGATGATGACCTGAATTTCGATGGTGTTGCGATCCAGGCAAGTGCGGCGGTTACCAAAACGCTCAAGCCGTTTGTTACCGTGGGTGCCTTTCCCGTATTTTCGACAGACTTCAATTTTGCGTCCAACCAGCCGGCGAAATACAAGAGCGACGATAAATATCTGTTCGCTGCTCAAGGCGGATTTGATTGGACGCCATGGCGCAATGCTTCGCTGAAATTCGCAGCGGCTTACTACGACTTTGATAATGTCAGGGGCCGCCTGTCGAGCGCTTGTACGATCTTGAGTTCCGCTGATGTCTGCGACACGGACGCGACGCGTCCTTCCTTTGCGCAGAAGGGCAATACCTACCGTCCGTTGCGCTTGATTACATCGACATCGGCGAACAATTTCGGCACCACAAATCTCTATCAGTATTACGGATTGGCAACGGGATTCCGGGAGTTGGCGATTACCGGAAGTGCGGATCTGGCCAACTTCGAACCTGTCCACCTCTTGTTCGAAGGCGAAGCCGTCAAGAACCTCGCATTCGACAAATCGGCGGTGGACGCCGTGGCGGTCAACAACCGCGGCGCCGTGACAAAAACAAACGCGAATGGCCCCTTCGAAGGCGGCGATCTCGGCTATCTCGGCCGCTTCACGGTCGGCTATTCCAAGCTGGAAAACCGGGGCGATTGGAATCTATCGGTTGCCTACAAATACCTTGAATCCGATGCAGTCATTGATGGCTTGGCGGACTCCGATTTTGGCCTTGGCGGCACCAACCTCAAAGGCTTCATCGTCGGTGGCGGTTTGGCGCTGTCCTCTCATGTCTCGGCCGGGCTGCGCTGGATGAGCGCCGATGCGATCGGCGGACCGAAATACGGTGTCGATGTCGTTCAATTCGATATCAAAACGAGGTTTTGATCATGGCGGTGGCGATGAAACGGGCGGCGATAGCCGCCGTAATGTGCCTGCCCCTTATTGGTTCCATTGTGGTGCGGGCTGGGGCTGACGATGCGACGGAAGCGCGGTTGCGCGATGCGTTGCGTACCACCACGGAGCAATTGCACAGACTTGAAGCTGAAAATGCGGTGCTTCAAAGCAAGCGTAGCGCCGCGCCCGTGGCGCCGGTGGCGAGCGAAAAGGCGAGCGCTGGTTCTAGCCGGGTTATTGCCGATCTCAAGCGGCGCTTGACGGTGGTAGAGCAGGAAGCGGCCAAAGCGAAGACGGCTTATGCCGAAGCCCTGTCCGCGGCCCAGAAGAAAGACGCCGATAACGCCCAGGCGATGACGGGAGTGGCCGCCGATAAGGACAAGTTGGCGGCTTGCCAGATCAAGAATGAAGCGTTGCTGAAGATCGGCTTTGAACTTTTGGATCGATACGAAAACACCGGCTTTGGCGATGTTCTCGGACGGAGAGAACCGTTCACCGGCATCAAGCGGGTAGAGCTGCAGAACATCGCCCAAGACACGCGCGAAAAGCTTCGCGACAACGCCGTCAAGCCATAAGGAAAAACGATGATGAATAGCGAGACGGCGGAGAAATCGACGGGGGTGGCCGACATCCAGGCTGGCTTGTCGTCCGAGATGGTGACGGTCCTGCTGCAGAAAACAGGCTATCGGGTCGAGTTGGCCGGTGAACAGGATGGATCGCCTGTGCTTCGTTCGGCGACGGGAGGAGTGGTATTCCATATCACCTTCTCCAATCCCGTCTCAGGTTTGGCCAACACGTTCCAGACCGCGCGTTTTTTTGCGGCCTTGCAGATTGAGGGCGACTTGCCCCTGACCATCGTCAACTGCTGGAACGCCTCGATGCGATTTGGCCGGCTGCATGTCAGCGGCGGGTTGCTTGTTCTCGATATGGATGTGATCGCCGCCGGCGGGGTGACTCAGGCCCAGTTTATCGGTGCTGTTCAGATATGGGACCGCTTGGTGCAAGGGCTGGTCGCTTACCTGCGCGATGTGTTGCCGAAGGTTGCGAACGAGGCTGGGGCACCAGCCGCTGCGGAACAGCAGGCCGCCGCGGGTTGATTGGCGGGGGTTGGTCTATTGGGTTTGTGGGGGAAGGAATAAGCTGTGACGAACCGTGGTTCGAAGATTGGTTTCAAGCGGGCTCATTGGCGCCAAGCTTTATTGGCGGGCACAAGCCTGATTTCCCTCTGTGCGGCGAACCCGGCGCTGGCCAGCGACATCCTGCGCGGCAATCCGATGGCCGCCCCCACGGTCGCCGTCGATAATGCCACCGCGAGTTCTCAAGCGGCCGCGGCGGCGGCGACGCGCGCGCAGAATTCGCTCTTGCGCGCCACGCAGGCGGTCCAGAATCTTCGGGCGGCGCAAGATGCCGCGCGGGCGCTGGTGCTGAATGCGACGAGTTCGGTTCCCAACGGTCTTACAACAGGCGGTCTTGAAGTTGTCGCCAATCCCGTCAGTGCTGCGAACGACCCAACGGGCAAGAAGACGTGGCAGGGCGCCGATGCGCCGACGCAATCGACCGACACCTCGGGCAATGTCAGTGTCGCGATCAAGCAAACCGAGAGCAAAGCCATTCTGTCATGGAAGAGCTACAACGTTGGCAGCAAGACGACGCTCACCTATGATCAACAGGGCAACAAGGACTGGATAGCCCTCAACCGCGTCGTCGGCGATTCCGTTGCTCCCAGCCAGATTTTGGGCTCGGTCAAATCCGACGGTACGGTTCTGGTCATCAATCAGAACGGTATCATTTTTGGTGGCTCCGCACAGATTAACACCAATTCGCTGATTGCTTCCACTTTGGACGTGGGACGCTACAAGGACGGCAGCGGCAACGCGATGACCATCCCCGGGCGTAATCTCGAATTTCTCAATTACGGCCTACTGGGGTATAGCGATAGCACAGGCGCGACCGGCGCCGGGACGGATGGGACGTTCTCTGGGGTTAAGAGTGGACAATCCGTCGTCGCGACAGGCAAGATTGAAGTCGATCCTGGGGCGAGCATCGCGAGCGGCGACGGTGGGTACATCCTTCTAGCCGGTTCGGAAGTGCACAATTCCGGTGCTCTGACTGCGACCAACGGTCAGGTCATCCTGGCGGCAGGCGATACGTTGACACTGCTGCGTGCCACCGGCGCGTCGGATAGTTCGGTTCCTGGAATTCGCGGCTTCTTGCCATACGCTTTCTCTGACTCGACGGCAGGGGCGACACACGTCGCGGAAAACACCACTACCGGTTTGATCCAAAGTGCGCGCGGCTCAATCATTTTGGTCAGCGCTGGCAGTAGTACAAAATCGGCAACCATCAACAGTGGCGGCTTATTCTCTACCACAAGCGTGTCCCGCAATGGTGCTATTGAGATTTCCGGCGCCAATATCGAAATCGGCTCCGGCAGCCGTATAGCGATACTCGCAGACAGAAATGATGAGACCATTCCTCAAGATTCCAGCTCGATCTCGAATTTCAAGCCTTCTCTTGTCAATGTCGGCAATTTGTTCGATGTCAATAACGGCGGGTTCACCGGAAGTCTGATCGATATTGCCAGCGACACACTTATCTACGCACCGTCCGGCAATATCTCGATCGGCGCGGCCAGCGGCGCGAGCGGCAAGCAGAGCACGTCATCCTCATCACGGATATTTGTCGATAGTGGTGCCACTATCGACGCATCGGGCCTCAAGGATGTGCTGATACCGGCATCGCGCAACACAATCACGATCAGTCCCTTGAAGGGCAACGAGCTGGCCAACAGCCCGATGTACAAGGACAGCTTCCTGAATGGAGCGACGGTAACGGTCGATCCGAGGCTGTCGGGCGTGCGCGACGATGGCGTGGCCTGGATCGGCTCGCCGCTGATCAGCGCGCAAGCGTATTATCAGCAGGTCGGGGTCAAGGTTTCGGAACTTATGACGACCGGCGGTAATGTCGCGCTCGGTACGGGCTACTACACCGGAAGCGGCGCGACTACGACGGTTTCCGACGTGATCGTCAAGAAGGGCGCCACGATCGACATTTCCGGTGGGTGGGTCGCTTACCAGGGCGGCACGGTCAAGACGACACAGCTTCTGACCTCGGACGGCAGGATCGTGGATATCGGCTCGGCCAATTTCAGCGATATCTATACGGGCATCTATACCGGCAGCACCGAGGATCATTCCCATTGGGGCCTGTCCAACACATTTTCCGGAATTTTTCAGACCGGCGAGAAGATCGTTCAAACCTATACAGAAGGTCGCGATGCCGGCAGCCTGACGATCAAGTCGTCGGCGATAACCCTTGATGGAACGATTTATGCCGATGCGTTCGCCGGCATCCAGCAAAAGCTGGCCGCTGCGGCCGGAACCGCGTCGAGCAGCATTTATGGCGATACGCGAACCTTACAGGCCGCTAAGTCCCAGCTTCCTGCCGGCGGCGCACTGATCATTCAGAGTTTGGCCCTGAACAGTGCCGTCAGCGGGACCTATCTGGGCGGTGCGGATATCACTATCGTTGCGGATGCTGACTATCAGGCCCTTGCGGACAATATTTCTTATGGACAGAAGGCGGCTGTGTCTGCCGATGGCAAGGCAACGATCCCAGCCCGCGATACCGCATCTTACCTGACGAGGGACCAGCTCGCGACCGTAGAGCTTTCGGATAAACTCCTTTCGCAATCCGGCTTCTCCGATGTCTCGCTCTATACCAGCGGTTCGGTAAAGGTTGCAAAAACCGCAACCGTTACGCTCAACGCGGGCGGAGCGTTTAACGTGCTTTCTGGTCGCAATGCGAAAATCGACGGCGTGGTGAGGGTTCCGTCCGGCAGCATCGCGCTTGAGACGTTTGATAGCCGCTTAACCTCGGCGGGCGGTTCGGTGTTTTCCACGGTCGCTGCGACCGTTGGTTCCTTCGACATCACGGTAAATGGCACGTTGTCGACCCGCGGCTTGTGGGTAAATGACTACGGCGCCAGTGACGATACGCTGCTCGGCAAAGCCTGGCTCAATGGCGGTTCGATATCGCTTTATGCTGCGCCGCACGTTTCGGCTTTGAATACAGGTGGTCGTACCTCGACCGATCTTTCGGGGAGCATCTATATCAACACCGGTTCGCTGGTCGATGTGGCGAGCGGCGGCTATGTGAACCGATATGGATCGCTTGATCTGACCGCTAAAGGCGGCAACCTCAGCCTGTATGACGAGACGGCCTACTTCCAGCTGGCGCAAAGCGGCGGGTATGATATTGAAGGTATCGTCAGTGGATTTCGCGTTGACGGCTTATTTTATACCGGCTCCCAACAGTATGTGCCGATCAATCCCGCAGAGATCAACGCCCGTATCGTGATCGATACCGCGGCCATTAAGGCGCAGGGCTTCGGTGGCGGCGGGACTTTCACGCTCACCACACCGCAAATCGCCTTCGGCAGCGATTTGACGTCGAAAGCAACGCAGCTGCCGCTCGATTTCTTCTCTACCGCGGGCTTCGCCAATTACAACATCACGTCCTACAAAACGGCTTTGTCGGCCAATCCGTTCAACAACGGTGCGGGCGGGACTACTGCATTGCTGGATACGCAAACGCTGGCGGTTGGCGCCGGGCAGACCTTATCGCTGACCCAGTCGATGTTGCCGAGCGTGTTGACGGCCGTTCAGGCGACGGCATTGCGTAATCTAACAACCGGTGGTGATTTATTTTCGGTGCTGACGGCGTCGGTGCCGGACAATGCTTGGGACGCCAAGGCGGTTAATCTGACACTCGGCGGGTTGGTCGAACTGCATGTGGCTAAGGGCGGGCAGATAACAGGCGCCGATGGTGTCACCCTGACTGTCGGCAAGTTGCTGAACGAAGGAACCATCCGCCTTGCTGGCGGAACCATCGTGCAGCAACTGGTCATGCCGAATCTGTATGAAACAGAGTACAATACGACCAACGTCACTGTTACCTCGATTGGTATCCGCGATTTTTCCGACATCTTCACGGTCAAGGCGGACGGGACGATCGACGAAAATACGGCCAGCAAATACGACCCCACTTTGACCAATGCGCAATTGGCCGGTGCGGGTGATACGGTCAATCGTCACCCGATCTACCGGCTTGGATTGCTTGATGCGGATCAAGGCGTTGTCCTGGCATCGGGTTCGGTCACGGATCTTTCCGGGGTCAGTATTCGTAATCCCTATGCGGTTGATTCTAAGACCGGCACCCAGCTTGTAACCGGCCGGATTGTGGCGGGTGGCAGCCTTGTCACCGATCCTCGCGCGGCGCTTAACGGTCAGGCCCTGTTTCAGTCGAGCAGAGTTGGCACGACCTATTGGTTACTCGCCAATAACGCCGTGGGCTTCGGCGTGGATCAGAGCGGCAAGACGCTCACCATCGCGTCGGGCGCGGTGTTGAATTTGTCCGGTGTTTCGGATGTGTATGATCTTCCCGCCGCCGGATCGACGTTGGCGGTTACGACCTATGCGCCGACCAAGGTGTGGAGCAATGGCGGCGCGCTATCGGCCGGTGCTGGCGCAACATTGACCGGAGCCGTGATCAAAGCCCATGGCGGTTCGGACGAAGCCGAGAACGGCACCTTGGCGCTGCTCAATCCCGTTCTCGTGCAGCATGATCCTGCGACGGCTGTCGCCAATGCCGTTTCTGTCGACCTGATTAACAGCGCTGGTTTTGACACCTTCGTTGCTCAAGGCAGCATCAATTCTCTGGGCGATGTCAGCCTTGATCTCGGGCGGGCGTTCTTCCTCCAGAGCCGGCCACTTGTCGGCCTCTCGACAACGCCCGGCGATGCCGCGGTTGCAACGGTGCGGGCGGGGGGCAAGCTGGTGATCAACGCGCCTTATGTCGGCTTGTCCAGTTCGATGGATGTCATCGCCAATCCGGCGCGGGGAACGCCCGGACTGGGCAGCGTTGTGTTCAATGCCCGCAACATTGACGTCACAGGAGCGGTTTTGTTTGACCAGTCGGTTGCGTCGGCCACGCTCAACGCTTCGGGCGATGTCCGGTTGATCGGTGCCACGCCCTGGCAGGTCACGTATGGCGCTCCGATTTCCGCGGCGATTACCACGCTGAAGGGCGGCATCGCGGTCAACGGCGATCTCACGATCAATGCGGCACAGATCTATCCCACCACCGGCTCCACCATTGCGATTACATCGACCAAGGCGGGCGGCACGATCACCTTTGGCCGTACCACCACGGCCACGCCGGATGCGCCGTACTCGGCTGGAGCCAGTCTTGTGGTTGCGGCAAGCAATATCGTCCAAGGCGGTGTACTCCGCGTTCCACTGGGCAGTCTCACGCTGGGAACGTCGTCTGATTACTACGGCTTGAACGGCTCGACGAATTACGTCCTTGCGCCCGCCACGACGAGCCTCGAACTGACAGCGGGTAGTGTCACCTCGGTTTCGGCCAATGGGCTGACTATCCCTTACGGCACAACCACCGATCAAACCGAATGGTATTTTTCGCCGACCAGCGGGGATGTGCTGTCGTCGGCGCCCGCCAAAGTTCTTACCCTCAACGGGACGAGTGTTGTCGTAGACAGTGGTTCCAAGGTGGATATCTCCGGCGGCGGCGACGTCTATGCCTACGAGTTTGTTCCTGGAACGGGTGGGTCGCGCGATGTACTCGACCGCTACAATCCGGACATCTACACCGGCAACAGCGGTTATCAGTACGCGGATCGCCGCCAAGTTTACGCCATTGTCCCTGGTCTCTCAAACAACTCGGTCGCGGCGGTCGATCCGATCTATTCGTCTGATTACGCCTCTCTGTCTTCTTCCTCCGGCGTCGGAACGCGTGTCTATCTCAGCGGCGGCAACGGTCTGGCAGCTGGTTGGTATACGCTGCTTCCGGCCAAATATGCCATGCTTCCGGGCGGCATGCTGGTGGTCGAGCAGACCGGTGCCAAGAATGTGGTCCCGGGTACAAATGCCGCTCTCGCGGACGGAACCTTGCAGGTGGCGGGCTTTTACGGCGACGCCCTATCGGGCTCGCAATCCTCGACCAGGCGCCTTTTTACGGTGCAATCGCAGTCACTCATCAAGTCCGAATCCAATATCGCCATCACCACCGGCAACAGCTACTTTGGTCAGAAAGCATCAGACGGCAGCACGGTCGCATCTCAGCTTCCGATCGACGCCGGACGATTGGTGATCAATCCGGGTGCCACACTGGTCGTGAACAGCGTCTTGTCGACCGCGGCCGCGAGTGGCGGGCGTGGTGCGCAAGTTGATATCACCGCGACCAATATCGATGTCGCCGCCGCTCTGCCGCAGACCACGACCGGTGACAGCACGGTCCACGTCACCGCCACCAGCCTAACCAATCTGCACGCGGCGAGTCTTTTGATAGGCGGCACACGAGCCGACAATGCAGACGGCACGACAACGCTTAACGTTTCGGCCGAGACGGTTCGATTGCGCAACGGTTCGGATAAGCCGCTTTCGGCGGGCGAGGTCATTCTCGCGGGCACCAAGAGCGTGACGGTCGAGGATGGTGCGTCTATCTCCGCCACGTCCGATCTTCGCGACACGCGCAGCGGCGCCTATCTGATCGGCTCCACGACGACGTCCGGCACCGGCGCCCTAGTGCGTGTGGCCAATGGGCCCGAACGGTTGACCGTGCGCACCAACAGCACGGGCAACGCGACGCTCGCCGTTGGGGCGGCGACGCTGAGCGGCAGCTCCGTGATGCTGGATTCCAGTGGCGCCAATAGCCTTTCCAGCGCCGTGGCTTTTAAGGACACCAAGACTGTGGCGCTCGGGGCGCCGCGCATCGGGCTCGGCGTCGACCCGGCAAGCTATAGTGGCCTCGCGCTGACATCCGCGCTCACGGATATTCTGAACAAGAGCGGCGCCGCGGTGACCCTGCGTTCGCAGTCCAGCATCGATTTGGCCGGGGGCTCGTATAGCTTTGGGTCGATCCGGCTTGATGCTGGCGCGTTGTCGAGCACGGATGGTGGTTCGGTCTCCATCACTGCGGACAGTATCTCTCTCGGCAATGCCGGGGGCGGAAATACCGTTTGCGGCAGTTGCGCGGCGGGCAGCGGTTCTCTTGCGCTGAGTGCCAAGGGCATTGTGTTCACCGATGGCATCGTGGCGACAAAGGTAGCCGCCACCGCAGGTACAACCACCACTGAAACAAACTTCTTTGGCGGCGGCGTCACGCTCACGGCACAGAACGGTGTTTTCGCGCGCGGGACAAACGGGGGTATCGACACTGGTACGGCGGCATTGACGCTGCACACCCCTTATCTCGGCGACAATACGCCTGCGTCATCCTCCACCTCCACAGCGGTGGTGATTCCGTCGCTTACCCTCACCACAGCCGGCAACCTGCGCATCGATAACAGCGGAGGCGGCGCGGTTTCGTCCTTAACGGCGGTGCCAGGCATGGTCCTCGCCTTGAATGGTGCCTCGGTTGCGATCTCCGGGACGACAGTGAACGCCACTGCCGGCACGATAGCTGTGGTGTCGGCCAGCGATATCACGCTCTCCGCCGGCGCGATGGTGAAGGCGCCAGGCTATAGCAAGACCTATGGCGATAGCGTCGATTCTACCACCACAAATGCGCCGGGTGGCCTAGTGAGCCTGACCGCCAAACAGGGCAATATTGACCTGCAATCCGGCACCACCTTGTCGGTGGGCGGCGGTAGCGGCGCGGGTGGCAGCCTCAAACTGATCGCGAGCAAGGGTACGATCAATCTCGGCGGCACCATTGACGGTAAAGCGCCCGGCGGCGGCTCCAGCCTCGCTCTCGATACGGCAGGGGCCATCGATCTGTTGACGATATCGGGCTTGGCGTCGTCTTCCGGCTTCACCGCGGGGCTGGATGTCCACAGCCATAGCGGCGATCTTGTTCTCGCACAGGGCAAGGCGATCCGGACCGGCAGTCTGTCGCTGACCGCAGATGGCGGTGCTGTCGTCATCTCTGGCACTATCGATACATCCGGAACCGATGGCGGCGATGTCTCGCTTT
The DNA here is from genome assembly GCF_011761565.1 of Rhizomicrobium palustre. Lineage (NCBI taxonomy): Bacteria > Pseudomonadati > Pseudomonadota > Alphaproteobacteria > Micropepsales > Micropepsaceae > Rhizomicrobium > Rhizomicrobium palustre. The sequence goes on from NZ_JAASRM010000001.1 coordinate 2,566,475, forward strand.
ATGGCACCAATGGCGTGAGCCTCAACGCGAGCGCGGTGATCGACGCGCATGCGAGCGGCTATGGTTCCGCCGACACGCGCCAAGCTGAAGCTGGTACGGTCACGCTAGGGACAATCGGAAGCGGCGCAATCGCCATCGCCCAAGGCGCAGCCATCAACGTCGCGGCGAGCCGGACGGGTGATCGCCTGGTGCCGTATTACACGAACGATGTGAAGTACTATAAATATGTCGAAGCTGATCTGGGCGGCAAGGTAATCCTGCGCGCGCCGGTGGTGGTGCAAAGCGGTCCCGATACGGTCAATGTCAGCCTTGCCGATGCCAGCAGCATTAAGGGCGCGCGTGAAATCGATCTGGTTGGGGTCAAGAGCTGGGATCTGCGCGGCTTGGCGGCCATCGCCAATTCCGGTGTCACGCTCGATACAGCCAGCAACACAGTAACGCTCGATCCGCGCGGCAATTACCTGTCGGGAACCACCACGGCGGATGGCATTGTCCGCTTTGTTCAAGACTTCGACGTGTCCGGCGCCTATGGCGCTCTTGGCGGGCTTGCGTCCTCCAGCGTGTTTCACGCCAAGCCCGGAGTCGATCTTGCTTTCGACGGCAATGTCAAACTGGACCGCAATTGGAATCTGGCCGCCGGAACGGTCAATGTCACGGCGGCGGTGGCTGCCGGTGTGATGGGTAAAGAGACCTTCTCGGGCTCCGGCGGGACGAGCGTTACCAAATACTATGTCGTTCCCGGCAAAGACGCGGCCTTGATGACGGACTTCGTCACCATGCTGTATCGCACGGGCGGCAGTGTGCGCGGCGAAGCGCCGGTATTGTCCTTGAAGGCTACGGGCGATCTCGCCATCAATGCCAGCATCAATGACGGCTTCTTCCAGTTCCGCAATCAGACCGATGCGGATTATCTGGCGCAGGCGGTGGCGGGCGGCGCGGAATATGCCGTGGTGTTCCCATCCGGCTTCAATTACAACGCCTTCCTCGGACAGACGCTCGATATATCAAGCTATAGCTCGTTCGTTACCAAAAGCGCTGCCACTTCATCGTCGACCGTCTATGTTCCTTATTCGAGCGACGGCAATTCCGCCTCGCCGGAGAAATCCGGTGACCCCTTTGGCACCGCGGCGCTGTTCCCGCGCCTCAGCGACAATACGGTGGTGCAGTCTTCCACCCTCGGTCTGGTGGCTGGGGCGGATTTGGTGCGGGCCAGCGGTGTCCTGCAAGCCAGCGTTGATCCTTTGGCGATCGATCCCTCATCCTCCGGAACTTTGAGTGTGGGCGGAGCCTATAGCTATAGTTATGGCGGCACGGTCCAGAACACCTATTATGGGGCTTATTTCAGCAGCCTTCTTGGCACTGGCAATTTCGGTCTTTCTGTTTATTCCCAAAACGCAACGACGGCGGCGGGTTGGCAAGACAAGGTTCTGGCCAAGAGTGGCGGCTACAGCTACCCAGGGCAGAACACGCTCGTCTACGGCACCAACAAGAAGTCTGCCGTGCTCATCCCCAACACACCGGCCACGAACAAGATCGATACGGTATCCGATCTGATCTATTTGAATCTTGGTCTGACGAGCGGCAACACGCTGGGCCAAGGAAAGTTGACCTCTACGCTCACCAACTTGACCTTGCGTGATATCGCCAAGATCTCGGATACGACAAATCCGCTCTACGACGCGTATTTGCACAATCTCTACATCAGCAATGCCACAGCTCCGACGGGCGGCGGCGATTTCTTCACGGTCGTGTCGAGAGATTCAACCGTCGATCCTTATACGGCGACATCCTCTCAGTCCGCTTTTATAAGACTTGTCGTCAGCGTTAAAACCGCCGCCTATATCCTGCAAAAATATGTCGACCCGATCACGCCCAAAGGCGGTGGGCAGGTGACGGCGACGGTCAATTCCCTGGTGCGCACCGGCACCGGCGATATCCATTTGGCGGCGGCGGGCAATGTCGATCTGACCGGCGGCAGCACGGCGGCGACTAATGTCTATAGCGCTGGTATTACCTACACGGCGCAACTCGGTGGCGCAGCCGTCTATACGGCCGGCTACGCCGCTGACACTGCGCTGCGCACGGTGCTCGATCCCGAAACGGGTCTGCCGGTGACGATCGATCCCAGTTCCTGGCTCAAAAACACCACCCAATTCAGCGCCACACCGCTAAGCGCTTACGGTTCGCAGCTGCGCGCCACGGGGTTCAATAGCGGTGTCACTGGGGTGCTAGTGTCGGATGATGCCTATGCCGAAGGCGGCGGGGATGTCACCATCACGGCAGGCAAGGATGTGCTGGGCCGCACGGATACCAGCGCTGGTCTTGCCATTGCTAATTCTGCCACGGCAACGCCTTGGGCCGGTGGCGCGGATGCGCCTTGGCGCGCCGGTGCGGTAGGCAGCGATACCTGGGCAAAGATCGACCATCAGCTTTATCGCAGCGGTGTTGGCGCCTTGGGCGGTGGCAATGTCACGGTCAAAGCCGGGCGGGATGTTTCGGATTTGACCGTCACCACAGCCACCTCCATGACCACGGCGACGACAAAATCCGGGATCGCAACCTCGAAGGCTTTGATGACCTTCGGCCGCGGTGATGTTTTGGTCACGGCAGGCCGCAATATTCTGGGCGGCAAGATCGATGTCGCTTCGGGCACGGGCACGGTCTATGCCAGCGGCGATATCACGGAAGCGGGTACGCTCGCTCTGCCTTCGCGTAACGGTGGCGTTGCGAACATTTCCAATCTCTTGGAACTGCGCCTGTCCGATGCCACCGTGACGGTCACGGCCAATGGCAGCGCCTCCCTTCTCGGGATCGGTGCGCTCGGCGTCACCCAGCAGAACCGAGGCGGCGGTGCGACACCGGAATTGATCAACAACCTCAATGCTGCGGCCTTTTATTCACCCAACGCGTCAATCGCCATTACGGCGAATGGGACCGTGTCGCTCGCCAACAGCGATGCCAATACGCTGGTCGGTGATACGGTCTATGTAACGCGTACGGTTTATCCGGGAAGTCTCGCCGTCACCTCCTTGACCGGCGATCTTCTGTTTGGATCAGCCAGCATCCTGATGATGCCATCCCAAACGGGGCAGTTGAGGCTCCTCGCGGCGCGCAATATCGCGCCAGTGATATTGGCGATGCTGGATGCCGATCCCGGTGTCCTGCCGGGGTTCTATACGGCTTATGGCAGCGCCCTAACTCTCTCAGGAACGGGCACCGCCACTGGCGGTATCGCTTTGGCATTCCCGGCGCTGCTTCCTTCCACCACCAGCCAGCAGCGGGCCTTGCAGCACAAGGCGGTTGCCACCCATCAGGACGATGCGGAGCCGGTGCGCATTTATGCCGGCAACGATATCGGCTCATCCGGCCAAGGCGTCACGCTCTCGCTGCCCAAGCAGGCGCGTGTCACGGCTGGCCGCGACATCGTCAATATGATGTTCTTCGGCCAGAACCTGTCGGCTTCCGACATCACCCGCATCGTGGCGGGGCGGGATATCACCGGGACCTCGGTCCTGCGCAATATCACCGGCAGCAATGCGACCGCGGCCGTTATGCTCGGCAACACCTTCGTGCTCGGCGGGCCGGGCACGCTGTCGCTCGAGGCGGGGCGCAATCTTGGCCCATTCCTCAATTCGGCAACCATCGGCACTGCCACCAAATCTGCTTATGCCGGCGGCATCCTCACGGTTGGTAACGAGTGGAACCCGTGGCTGCCGAAGGATGGCGCCAATATTGTTGCATTGTTTGGTGTGGCCAAGGGCATCAATTACGACGGCCTGCGTGACTATTATCTCGATCCGGCGAACCTCGCCAATCTGCCGGACTATTTGTTCGAGCAAGTGACGGTGAATGAGAATAACGGCTCGGCGACCGCACAAGGCACGGCGGCTGATCGCAGCAAGCCCGTCTATGCCCCGCTTCTGATCGCTTACATGCAGGCCAATCAGTCCGCAGCTTTAAAAGCGGCCTATGGCAAGACGGATGTCACCTATGCGCAGGCCTACACCGCCTTCGCAACCTTGCCGGAGCTGACGCAGAGGGCATTTCTCAATCAAGTGTACTTCAACGAGCTCAAGCAGACGTCGATACCGGCGAGCCCGTCCTATCTGCAATACGCGCGCGGCTACCGTGCGGTGAACCTTCTTTTCCCGGCGAGCTTGGGCTACACGGCCAACGATCTGACCGGCACCACCAACGGTGCGGCCTCGCTCGCGCATACCGGCAATCTCGATTTCAGATTGGCGGCGATAGAGACCACCCGCGGTGGCGACATATCGATCCTGGGGCCGGGCGGGCGTATTCTGGCAGGGTCGACAGTCAGCACCGCAGCGCAAGCCGCACGGCGTTATTATATCGCCAATAGTCTGTTCAGCGGCACACCCGTGACGATCGATAGTGCCGCGTCCATCAGTGCGATACCAACCGGCTATGAGGGCGTGCTGACGCTGCGTGGAGGCGGCATCTCCGCCTTCACCGATGGCGATTTCCTCGTCAACCAAAGCCGTGTCTTCACCGAACAGGGCGGCGACATCATTATGTGGTCCTCCAATGCCAATCTAAACGCCGGGCAGGGCGCCAAGACGAGTGCCAACTTCCCGCCGGTGGTGTTCCGCATCAGCCCCAACGGCTATTTCGAACTCGACCAGGCAGGTTCGACGACCGGTGCAGGCATTGCGGCCCTACAGGCGACACCGGACTCTCCGGCGTCCAACATCTATCTCATCGCGCCGGCAGGTACCGTTGATCTTGGTGACGCTGGCGTGCGGGTCTCGGGCGATTTCTATGTTGCCGCGGCGCATGTCTCCAATGCGGATAATCTCAAGGTGGGTGGTCAGACCTATGGCATTCCGACCGTCTTCGTCCCGGATGGTGGCGCCTTAACGGCGGCCTCCAATACCGCCGCGGCCGGTGCACAGGCGGCAATGCCGGAGAAGGGGAACTCGAGCGCGGTGGACTTGCCATCCATCATCACGGTCGAAGTTCTGGGCTATGGTGGTGAACCCGCAAGCGATGATGATAACAAACGGCGTAGAAAATAATGGCGCGCAACGTTCAGGCAATGGGAGCTAGCGGGATGCCTCGGGTAACCGTGGAGCACAAGCTCGCGCGCCATAGCGTGGAGAAGGCCATATTGCGTGACGTTGGCGAAGTACAACGTGTTCTTCTTTCTCTTGGGTTCCAGGATCTGCGTGTAAGCGATTGGGAAAAGCCGTTTCGGATAGAAATCTGCCGCACGGGTATGGAGAGCGCGGGGATATTCCAGATGCACACCTCTGCTGCAATCGCTATCACCTCCAACTTGACACGGCACTGCATCTGTCTTTGTCCTGCGGGTAAGTTCACCATCAAGCGCGCCGAGACCACGTTGGATGTTGGGGAGCGCGCCGCCGTCATTATCCCGCCCACCGAGAAATTGCTCTGGATGATTCCTGCGAAAACGCGGGTCGCCGGTGTCGTTCTGGCGGACGAACCGTTCAAGCAGGATAGTGGAAACTTGGCGAATATGACGGACGAGTTGCAGCCCAGCGAGGCACGTTGCTTCGATACGTCGAGCAACCCTGGGCTTATATTCGCCGATATATTGAAATTGCTGACAGTCGATCTTGAACGCAGCAGGTTCTTCGCCGAACACCAATCCGTACGAGAGATGTTTGAGCGGCTGATGACCAGCAGCGTGTTTGGTTTAGACGACAAAGACGTATCCGCGCGCAAGCCCGCCAAATCGATAGCACCCCGGCATGTTAAGCGCGCGGAGGACTTTATCCGGCAGCATTTGGGTGAGCCGCTCGACAATTTCCAGTTAGCAAAAGTGGCGGGTGTTAGCCAACGTTCGCTTTACAGGGGGTTCGTGCAGTTTCGCGGTGTGACGCCTGCTCGATTTATCATGGAGCTCCGCCTTAAAGAGGCGCGACGCCTTCTTGAGGGGGGCGGCAGTTTTTACGATATAAAGGATATTGCGTCCAGAACGGGGTTTCGCAGCTACGCGTCGTTCTGGCGAAGCTACGTGAGCAGGTTTGGCAATGCTCCGTCGAAAGGAAGGCCGGCTAAGCTCGGTAAAGCCAATTCCGCCAGCGGCGCCGACGACGTGCTGCAATCGCCGGGCATCGCTGTGCCCGACGAACGCCTGGGGTGATGCATGGCCGGCGATTACTGGTACATCGGCTATAATCTGGTGATCCACTCGGAGTTGGAGGTATGCGGAGCTTCCCGGGTGACTGAGAGAATGGCTGCTTGCGCCGCGCCCGATATTGAAATCGTCAAAGGCAATGCCGGTATCCTCCCGGACAGGGCGCGGCTCGGGCCTTTCGCATTTTCCGGGGACACACTGTTCTTCGAAGCTCCGAAAATTGCGAAATTTCTTTGCCAAGCGGGCAGGCGCATCATTGTTGAACCGCACGATGGCGCTACAGAGCGGGACGTTTGCGATATATTGGTGGCGACAGCTCTGCCGATATTGCTGTGGATGCAGCTGAACGCGATCATGCTACATGCCTGCGGTATCGTACTGGATGGCGGGGCGATAGGTGTGTGCGGTGTGTCGGGCGGCGGCAAATCGACAGTTTTGAAGGAGGCGGTAGAGCGGGGCGCGCATGTGGTGGGCGACGATACGCTTCGCGTGCAGCAAGTCCTGGAGGGCTTTCGGATATCAGGTCTTCCCGCGCAGTATTGCTGGGATGTTTGCTCTGGCGAGAACCGTGTTCGCCACGATGTTCCGGCGGATCGGGTGATGCGAACGGCCCCGCTCGCGGCGCTGTTTGTTCTGGAATTGCCGCGGGCGACGGGCGCCGCGCAATTTACCAAGCTTTCGGGTGGCGAGCGTCTTAACGCCATATTGGAGCATCACCATCGCCCTCTAGTGCCGCGCTTGCTCGGATGCAGCGCGGCGCTGCTGCCCCTGGCGGCGCGTTTGGCGGGCTTACCGCTCTTTTCGTGGCGCAGGAGCGAGCAATCGCCTGAATTATCGGATTACGAATACGATTTCCTCGCAAGTGTCAGCGCGACGGATACCCTCACAACCAAGCAGAGAGATGTCATATGAGTACCAGTGGAAAGTGGGTGCGTAAGAGCAATTCGGTCGGTGCCCAGATCGATGATGCCTATGTTATTGTCGATGCTGACACTGCGAAGTACTACGCCTTCAATACCTCGGCGAAGGACATCTGGGATGCTCTCGTCGAGGCCAGATCCTGCGCCGAAATCTGCGAACGTCTCACCGCGCGATATGACGTGAACGCAGATGATTGCCTGTCGTCGGTGGAGCGTGTGGTCGAGGATCTGAAAGGCAAAGGGCTGGTAGCGCCAGCATGAGGCAGGGTGACGGCGTAGCTGGTGAATGCGCGGCGGTGGCGTTCGGCCTGAAGTGGTCAAGTTCTCTGCCGCTTCGATATTTCTCCGACAGCGGACATGCGGGGCAGGCCGATGTTCGCATTGAGCTTTCGCATACCCCGCTGCCAACGCGCCGTGTCATGCGGGCGTTTCGCCGCAATGTCGTCTATGACGATGGCGCCAGATTATCTCCCAATGGTCAAACCGCCATTGATGTGGTGGGAACCGGCCTCATCACGGTGACTCCCGGTAACGACTGGGAGGGCGAGTACCCAATTCACCTTTTCAGTACGGCGGCGGCGGTCACTCTTGCGCTGCGCGGTCTGGTGCCCATGCACGGAACGGCCGTTGATATCGCTGGCACGGCCGTCTTGATCTGTGGTGAGTCAGGCTACGGAAAATCGACGCTCGGAGCCAATTTGATAGCACTCGGCGGCCGTCTAGTTTCGGACGATTTAAGTGTCCTGCGGATCAGCAAAAAAGACGGCGTATTTGTATTGGCCGGCCGTCCGGGCATGAAGCTGCATCCGGATACGGTGAGCGCATTAGGGGCCTTGCTGGATCGTTCTAAAACGGTGCCGTCCGTGAACGGAAAACTATTGGCCCATCCGCCCCGGGTCGATGCGCTCAGCGAGCTGCCATTGGGCGGGATCGTTATGCTGGGTGGCATTTCCCCCCCGTCCTATGCGGCTCGGCTCGCGGCACTATGCGGCCACATGTTCCGGCCAAGGTTGATGCAGTTTTTGCCGGAGCAGACGCAGCGCATGGACCTGCTAGCGCACGCCGCCAAGACGATACCGATTCTGCACTTCGCGGGACTGCAGAGCTATTCACCGCAGCTTGCCTTGGAGGGCGCGCGGCGGATCTTTGATTGGATGGGATGCGATCCTATTCCGTTTGAGCCGTTTGCTGCCACCACACAAAAAATTCAGCCGTCATCGCGGTGATTTGAATTTTGGATTGCTCCCGAATGGAGATGTTTTCTCCGGCAGCGAGCCGCGTGACGCGCTTGGCAAGCCAATCGAGATCAAGCCACTCGTCGGCACCCGCATTGCGAAAGACGGCAAGGCGCTCCAGAACGCTGGGGGCGTGGTTTCGCAGTCGCCGTACATAATCGGGGGAGAAGGGTACCGGATTGGTTCGTAGGCGGATCGAATCCGGCAACCGGTCTTTCAATAAGCTCCGCACCATCGCGCGCGAATACCCGCCGCGATGAGTGAAACCGGCGGGCATTCCGGCGGCTAGCCGCATTAACGGCTCGTGACGATATGGAAAAAGTCTGCGCAGACCGGTATGTGCCTGTGCTGTCCTGGTGCGGGCTGCCAAGTATACGGCTTGGTCGGCGAGGCCGAGACGTTGGTCGCGCCGGTACAATAGCGGCCATTCCATCGGGGGGCGCTCATCGAGCAATGCGGCAGGCATGTTTTGCAAGGCATCTTCGGAAAGGCGCGCGGCAAATGCGGTTTGCGGCCAAGCCTCACCCAGGCGAACCCGCTCCTGATAAAGGTTGCGCAGCCAGTATTTGTATTCGGGCCATGCAGCACGGAACTCGCGGAAAATCACTTTGCGGGTCAGGCCCGTTTCGCCCCAGACGCCGTCGATAATCGCGTCCGCTCCCTGATCCGCGCCGGCTTCAAATAGCCGATCATAGAGATAATGGCGTGACGACAAGGAGGGCGCCTGATAATGTGCGAAGCAACGTGCGGAGGGGCGGTAGGGATTGTCCTCGGGCGGAGGTGTGACAAACACAACCGGCAAGCCCAGATGATCGGCAACAATACGGCTATAGCTTCGCTCGTCGCGCAAATCGCTGCCTTCCGCCGCCGCTGAGGTGATGCAAACCAGCTTTTGGCCGCTGCGGCGTTCTTCCGAAGCCAGCCAGGCAAGGGTAGAGGAATCCAGCCCGCCGCTCAGCATAATTGCGACGGTCTCGTGACGCGCCAGTGTTTGGTGCATGATGCGCCGGGCGATTTTCTCCAAGGCGGCGACGGCCTCATCGAAACTGCCAGACCAATCAGAGTCTGGGGTCAGGCTTGGTGCCTGTGTGCACGTCTCTCCCGCCGGGGAAAACCGCCGCATGGTTCCAGCATCGAGGCGCTTGACGCGTTTCAAAATGGTTTGTTCCCGCAAAAGCCGCCTTCGCGGAGCAACTTGAGAAAATGTGAGCGCCAGCCCCTCGCGATCCCAATCGCGCCCCACAGAGGCAAGGCGCGACAAGGTCATGGGCTGTGGTGCCACCGCGACCCGTCTGCCGTCACTGGCAAAGCAGATCGGATCGCGTAATTGGGTGGAGACACCCAAGATCAGGTCGCGCCTGTCGCTGTTCCAACATAAAAGAGACCATTCGCCCGGCATTTGCGCGATGGCTTGCGGCCCCCAACGGCGGAGTGCCTGCAAGGCCAGCTCTGCTTGCGCCGCCGCGTGGCGCATATTCAGCGCCTGCGCCAATTCGTCCGGCTCGTCGAGATGGCCCAGCAGTGCCAGCACCGTACCGGCTTCCATGGCGATGCTCACCGCCCGGCCGCCAAGCTCGCAATCCTCGATGCGCAAACGCAAGCCGGGTGCTTGATGCGTCGCGGGTCCAGGGCCAAGACCGAGCTTTGCTAAGTCTTCTTCGTTGAGCGGCGCGCCATCCAGCGAGGCAAGCGCATAAAGACCGGTGATCATGAATGTCCCGCCGTGACGATGTTCCGTCTATATGCGTCTACAAGAGATGCGGAGGAAAGACGGGGTGGACAAAAGATGTGGCAGAAAATGAAAGACTCGGCCCATTGCCCGCACAGCCATTTCGGAAAAATGGCTTAAGCCGCGGCCAAGCAAAGTTACGGCTTGCGCTGTTTACCATGCTGTTCCTGTGTTGCATCGTGCGCGGGCAGTTGCGTGGCGAAAACAGAGGCATAAGAAGAAATGGCACGATGTGAGATGTTGCCATCGAGGGGGAGCGGTTTGTTTTTGCAGTGCAACAGAGAGTTTTCTAAACTGAGGCCCTAAATCTTTTGCCTAGGGGAAAACCATGTTCGAACGTGATGAAAACAAATCAAGCGATACCCGCTTGGCCTGGATCGAGCCGAAGATTGAAGAACTGCATGTCAACGAAACCGCCGCGGCATCAGGCGGCGGCGCTGATGGCGGAACGTCAGTTAACAGTCAGCGCTCCTAGTCTAAAACGCAAGACTTTACGGTATTTCGAATCCCACGGTCCAAGTCTTGGCTGTGGGATTTTTCTTGGCGCCAGGGCTGAATGCGCTCGTGGTCGTGATGATAAAAAACGCCCCGGCGTAAGCCGGGGCCAGTTTCACCGTTCATTTTTTCAGAGTCGATTTAGTTGTGAATATTGAGGTTGAGACCGGAGGTGTTGGTGATGAAGGTATCGTTGATGGCCTGGAGCCAATTAGACGGCAGAACGCCCAGTGCGGCGGGTTCCAGAATGGCGTTGGGGACCGAATTGTTCGCGCGATAATACCAGTGCAGGAAACCTTCCGGATCGCTGCCGGAGCCGTCATTGACCAGGGCGCTCACGCGATCAGCGCTATAAACCGTGCCCAAGACAATATTGGTGGTGCCGACGATGGGATAGCCCGCGGTCGGATCGGTCACGAAGGGCGCCCAGTTTTCGGGGTTGCTGCGTGCGCTGCCGCTCGGCGGTGTTGCTGTGGCATAGGCCGCGATGGCATCGGCCGCCGTGGGGTCGACATAAGTCGAAGTGTGGCTGTTCAGAAGAGCGGCCGCCGGGTTGCCGTTGGGGGTCGATCCCACGGCGACGCTCGCCGGCAGGGCGTAATCGGCGCCGATATAGCCGATCGTGCCGGCATTGGCATGGATGGCATCCGCCACGCCGCCGCTGGAACCGTTCAGTACGATGCCCTTGGTGGAATTGACGTAATAGCTCTTCAGCCCTTCCGGCAGGTTGGTATAGGTCTTGAAGCCGCCATCAGCGCCGCCATTGGTGCTCAAGAAGAACTTGTTGCCCGTGACGCCCGAGCAAACATTTGCCAGATGGCGGGTGAGGATGGAGGTCGTGCCCGAACCATCGGAACGCCCAACCAGTTGGATCGGCGTGGAGGAGGAGACCAGCGGTGTGCCGTTGTTCAGCGCCGTCAGCTCCGCATTCTGCCAATCGGTGATGATGTGGTTGAAGATCTTGCAATAGGCCGATTTGTCGAGATGCAGTTTGCTGTCCGACGTGGCGATGTTAAGGCCGCTGGCGTTATAAGAGACCGCCACCGGATCGATCGAGAAGGGAAGCTGGATCAGAGCGCCCCAGCGGGCGGCCGGCTTCATATAAGGGCTGACATTGGATGCGGTGTTGTCCGTGCGGAAGCTGATGGTATTGAACGCCGCATCGGTACCGCCGTTGTTGTAAACTTCGATATCGCTGTCGCCCGCCGTGCCGTTGGTCAGAGCGGCATCGGAAAAGCCGAAGAAAGGATTGCCGAGATCGACGAAGCCGGACGGCACCGTGCCAAGCTGGGCTTTATCGCGGCTAAAAAAGCCCTTGATGCCGCCGGTCGAGTTGGAAATCAGATAATGGAACGTGTCGATGGCGTTGGCGGGGGTGTCGGTGGCCGGCGAGCAGGCGACCGTCTTCTGAGACGTCTTGTCCCACAGCTGCACCGCGTCATGCAGCGAGCTGCTGGCCGTCGGATTCGGCGGGTTGCTGATGGCAGAGGTGCCGGGATAGCAAGTCGTGGGGGTGGAACCTTTATGGGCGCCCCAAAGCTGGGCGGCATACGGCCCGATGAGGGACGAGCCGCCGGTGTCGAGGCTTTGGCCCGACCGGGCGGAAGCCGGCACAGTGATGAGAGCAAGGGCAGAGATACCTGCCAAAAGGACGTGTTTGGAAACAGACATGTGCTTCTCCAAGCATGGTTATGGATTGCCCGATAGCAACCCGCGGACCAGACAAGCCTCCGCATTGCGCATTCCTGCTTTTCGCAAGAATTCGCTAGGTCTCGCGAAGTGTTCGCGAAACGCTTTATGCCGTGTTGCTTGTTAGATCCGCGAAGACGCTAAGGCCGTAACCACGCCCGCGGCAATTCAAGATTGTGCGTCACAGAGAGATCGTGTCCATTTTTGCAATCTTGGCAGAAAATCGAATTCATCGATCTGTCGCTATTGCCGAATGGAATGCCATTTCGCCGCGCCTTTGCTGGTCTCGCCAATTCGGAGCGCGCCGACCCCGTCCGCTGATGTGCGGAACGATATACGCTGCCGTGATGAGCGATCGCTCAGAGTGATTTTGTGTGTAGAGCTTACAAAAATCCCAGTGTATCAGTCGTGCGATGTACTCGTGACGTTTTTATTTACGTTGATGTGTATAGGTGCCGCTGTTATCTTAGAAAGAAGAGGAAGTGCGAGTTTCAGCAAGTAGATGCTGCTCTGTTTTGGCACTTGAATATTTCATTTTGTGCCAAAAAATTTTGAGATAGGTCTTGCAAAACTCGAATTCGGCGGACGTCGTCATGACAGTCGTGCGTACAGTGCCGTTTCCGACTTTGGGGGAGTTGCTGCTCGCCAAAGGACTCGTCACGGGGGACACTCTCGCCCGGGCGCAAGTGGTGCAGGCTGAAACCGCAGAACGATTGGATTCCGTACTAACGCGGCTGGGCATGATTTCGGAGCAGGTTCTCGCCGATGCTGTTGCGGATGCCTTGGGCCTGGTGGTGGCAACTGCGGAGGATTATCCAGCCGAACCGTTGCTGGAAGGTCAAATATCACCGCGTTTTTTGCGGGAGATGCGCGCTTTGCCTCTGCGGGAAAGAGAAGGAGTGGTTGAGGTCGCTTTTGTCGATCCGCTCGATTCCTATCCGGCGCGCGCACTGGCGTTCAAGTTGCGCCGTCCCATTCTCTCACTGGTGGCAAAGGCCGGAGATTTTGATCAGGCGTTCGAACGTCTTTATGAAACGCGCGCATTGGAGCAGGGGGTGCTCGGTGCGAGTGCGGACGACATCGACCTTGAGCATCTGAAGGATTTGGCGAGCGATGCCCCCGTCGTGCGTCTTGTGAATGGAATTATCGCGCGGGCCGTGGAGCTTGGGGCTTCCGATATTCATATCGAGCCGGGTGAGGATAGTTTGAAACTTCGCCTGCGTGTGGACGGGGCTCTGCGGGAGGAGCCGTCCCTGCCGACCCATGTCAAAGCAGCGGTGGTTTCGCGTATCAAAGTTATGTCTAGTCTCGATATCGCAGAGCGGCGGCTGCCGCAGGATGGCCGGCTGCATTTTGCCGTGCGCGGGCACGGTATCGATTTTCGCGTTGCCACAGCGCCTACGGCGCATGGCGAGAGCGTCGTGTTGCGCATCCTGGACCGTTCGAGCTTGTCGCTGGATTTTTCCTCTTTGGGGTTCGATACCGAGGCACTCGCCGCGTATATGAAAGTACTGAAGAAGCCGCACGGCATTCTCCTTGTTACCGGCCCCACGGGCAGCGGCAAGACGACGACACTTTATGCGTCGCTGGCGGCTCTCAACACGCCTGAGGTCAAGATTCTGACGGTGGAGGATCCTATTGAATACCGCCTTTCCGGTATCAACCAGATCCAGGTGAAACCACAGATCGGCCTCAGCTTCGCCGCCGCTTTGCGCTCTTTTCTCCGGCACGATCCGGACGTCATCATGGTCGGCGAAATCCGCGATATCGAGACCGCCCAAGTGGCCGTCCAATCGGCGCTGACTGGCCACACTATCCTGTCAACTCTTCACACCAACGATGCGGCCAGCGCCATAACACGACTGCTGGATATGGGGGTGGAGCCTTATCTTATCTCCTCGGTATTGAACGGCGTTCTCGGCCAACGATTGGTGCGCCGGCTCTGTCCGGCCTGCCGCAGGATCTATCTTCCCGACGCGGATATGCTGGGTGCGCTTGGGCTGACCTCGAAAGCAGGAACGGAATTTTTCGAAGCCGTGGGCTGCGGGGCATGTAAGGGCAGCGGATTTCGCGGCCGCCTGGCGTTGATGGAATTCCTGCCGATGTCCGAGACGGTATCCCGCTTGGTGCTGACGCGTACGGAAGCGCGAGAGATCGCGCGTTGCGCGGAACAGGAAGGCATGCGGACCATCTTCGCCGACGGGGTCGCCAAAGCGCTTCAGGGGCAGACCACGCTCGGGGAGGTCTTGCGCGTCACGCAGGAATTCGCATGACCCTGTTCCATTACCGCGCCGTGTCGGTCAAGACCGGGGAGATGCGCCTGGGCACGCTCGAGGGGCCCTCGCGCGTGGCCGTGCTGGATAGTTTGCGCCGCTCCGGTCTGATGCCGCTCGAAGCGCGCGAGGGAAAGGGCACGATCAAGCCGCCTGCGCCTTCGCGACTGAATGCGGCTGGCCGTAAAGCTTTGGTGAGCGCCATCGGCGAACTGGCGGTGCTTATCGGCGCGGGATTGCCGCTCGATCGAGCGCTTGCGGTGTTGGCCGATCATGCCGCGCATCCGGCACTCAAGGCGGCATTTGCGGAGGTGCGCGAGGAGGTGAAGGGGGGGGGGCCTCTCGCGCGCGCATTGGCCAATTCGCCGCTGCTGAATTCTCCGATGGCGGTTGCGCTCGCCGAAGCCGGCGAAGCCAGCGGCCGCTTGGCGGAAGCATTGACGCGCCTTGCTGAAACCATGGATCGGGCCGAAACCTTGCGAGAGACAGTGACGTCCGCCCTGATCTATCCCGCGCTGCTGATCTGCGTGGCTGTCGGTGTTATGCTCATTATGTTGCTCGTCGTCATCCCGCAATTCGAGACCATGCTGTCCGATATGGGAGGAAAGCTTCCGCTCGCCACCAGCATACTTTTATCCGTCAGCCGTTTTGTGCGCGACTATGGACTCGTGCTCTTGGCGGCCTTGGTTGGTTCGGTGGGTGCGGTGCGCTATTGGTTTCGGCAGATAGCGACACGCCGCAGGCTGGAGCGCTTGGTTTTGCAGATGCCGCTGATCGGTAGTCTCATCCGTGATGCAGAAACGGCGCGTTTTTCCAGAACCTTCGCCACGCTTGTGGACAATGGCATCCCGCTTGTGACGGCGCTCATGATCGCCAGTCAGGTGATCGCCAACAGCCTCATGGTCGGGGCAGTGCGCCGCGTCGCCGAGAGCGTCAAAGAAGGTGGCGGCCTGTCGCGCCATTTCGCGGCAGAGAATGTCTTCTGCGGGCTGGCCATCAGCTTCATGCGAACGGGCGAGGAAACGGCACAGCTTGGCCAGATGCTCGAGCGGCTGGCGGATGTGCTTGATCGCAATGTGCGAACCAAAACACAGCGGCTCCTTGCCGTCATGACGCCCGCCATCACCGTCGGTCTGGGCATTATGGTGGCCGGGCTGATCGGCTGCATTATGACGGCAATACTCGGGATGAACGACATGGTGACGCAATGATGAGACAACGTTTTCTTAAAAAGTCGAGCGATGGCGGCTTTACGCTGATTGAGCTGCTTGTTGTTCTCGTAATCCTCGCATTGCTTGCCGCCATTGTCGGGCCGCAATTGCTCAAATATGTCGGCAGTTCTCGGACGCAAACCGCGAAAGTGCAGATTCAAAACGTCGTCGCCGCATTGGATCTGTTCCGGCTTGATGTCGGGCGTTATCCGACGGCGCAGGAAGGACTGACCGCGCTGGTTACGCCGATGCCATCGGCCGCGAATTGGAACGGTCCCTATCTGCGCAGGGCGGAAGCTTTGCGCGATCCCTGGGGGCAGCCATACCTCTATGCAAATCCTGGCAAGCACGGCGAAGTGGATGTGTACACGCTTGGATCGGACAAGGCGGAAGGCGGAAGCGGTGAGGCCCAGGATGTCGGCAATTGGTGACACTTCGTCCGAAAAGGGATTTACGTTGCTCGAGGTGCTGGTCGTACTTTCCATCTCTGCCATGGCAAGTATGCTGGTATTTCCCCAACTAGATCGTGCGTTCCATGTTTTGGCGTTGCGCCGGGCTGCGTTTGGCTTTGCCGCCGATTTGCGCAAGGCGCGGGCTGACGCGATAATGTCGGGACAATCGCAAGCCGTTACGCTCGATGCCAAAGGTGATGGGTATAGCACTCCGGCAGGGTGGCACTCTGCGTCGCATGGGGTTAGGTTCGCGGGCTCCGACGATGTTCTGCTGTTCTACGCCGACGGTACGTCATCGGGAGGGCAGATTTCCGTCAACGCGTTTCGACGCTACCTGGATGTCCGTGTAGATCCCATCACAGGCGTTGTTGCTGTCGGCCATCTGCCATGAAATTGGGGGCCGCAAGCGAGCATGGGCTGGCTCTGGTGGAAGTGCTTGTGGCACTTCTTATCATCACGCTGTGCCTGACCGCACTATTTCAGGTCGTCGCCGATAGTGCCGTGCGCGCCCGCCGATCTGAAACCATTCGCGCGGCAGGGCTTGTAGCCCGGTCGCAGATCACGTCGGCGGGCATCGCCTATCCGCTGCAAAACAACCTCCAGGGGGTAGAGGGACCGTTTGTGTGGGCCATTTCCGCCAAGCCCATAAGCAGCAGCGGTCAAAGCGATGCTGGTGTCCTGTGGCGTGTGCAGGTGTCTGTCCGCCTGCGCAGCGGAGGGCCGGTTCTGGTTCAGTTGAGGAGTTTGCGTCTTGCCGCGGGGTGATTGCAGCGCGCGTGAGCTGGGGTTCACGCTGACCGAAATGCTCGTCGCTTTCGCGCTGCTGGCAATGTTCAGTGTTTTGTTGGTGCAGGGTCTCAGCACCGGCGATCACTATTGGCGGGGCGCCGTGGATCGCACAGCGATTGCCGAGGCACTGGACAGCGCACAAAACGGTCTGCGGTATCGGATGGAACGCATTTATTTTGAGACCCGCTATGATGCGTCGCCGGCCTATCCCGGCTTCGACGGCACCGATTCCAGCATGACGTTCTACGCGCCGCCGCCGGAAAGCCAATCCCCCGGCGCTCTTCGCCGATATACGCTTAGCGTCACCACCGCCGGCGACTTGGTTCTAGCAAGCCGCAGTTCCTTGTGGGGACTTGTCCCAGACCGTATGAGCGGGCCACCGCTTGTCGAAACGCTGCTGCGCGGGGTGCAGAGCGTCGAGCTTTCCTATTTCGATGCAGCTTCAGGTAAAGGCTGGCAGAATAGCTGGCACAAAAGGCCATCACCGCCTGCGCTGCTGCGTGTGCGCGTGAATTTTCCCCCCGGAGACGGCCGCTGGTGGCCAGATTTTGTTGTACACCCCATAGCGACGATCGACTCCGACTGCATACGGTCTATGGACAACGGTCGCTGCGTGGGTCGCCCATGATGAGCATCCGAGCGATCCTCACAATGGATATGGCGTCCCTTGGCCACGGGCTGTATCGCGCCTGGTCGTGGTGGCTTGGCGAGATACGCTCGGTGCTTCCATCTGTCAGCCATGTGGGCGCGGTGGGAAAGGCGCAGCTTGTCGCTGAGTATGTGGATGTGCGGCTGGTGTTTCGCGAATATAGGCCAGGGACAGCTCTTCCCGTTCCTCGGTTTGGTCCGCCGGAAAAGCTGCTGCCAAAATCCGCGTTCGCTTTGCCGTCAGCAGATGTTCTGGTGCATGAGCTGGAGCTTCCGGTGATGCCGGTTGCCGAAATGCGCAAGGCGACGGCGATCGATCTCGACAGGCTGACGCCCTTTGCCGCCGAGGATGTCATCTTCGATTTGGAGCCCATGGAGAAGGCCGAACCCGGAAGTCTCACCTGCCGGGTCGCGATGGCCGTGGTGGAACGCGAAACATTGAAACAAAGCCTCAAGCAACTAAGCGAATCCGTCGGGATGCCGCGTTCCGTGTGCCTCGTTGACCATCACCTAGGGGTGGCGCGGTTCGATTTCCTCAAGGCGCTCGGTGAAGCGGATGGGCATGGCAATGGCCGGGTGTTGCGCAGCTATTGTTGGCTGCTAGTTGTTGCCCTGATGGTAGCAAATTTTGCTCTTTTCATCGTGCGGGATATAGCCAGCATTCATGCTCTGTCTGATCGGATCGATGCGCAGCAAACTTCGATTGCCGTCGCGAACGCGTTGCACCGGCGTGTTGTTGTAGAGAACCAACAGCGGCGCTTGTTACTACAGCGGCGCACGGAGACTTCACCATTGGCGATGCTCGCCACGGTGACCAATGCTCTGCCCGACGGGGCCTATGTTCAACGGTTTGAGTGGGACGGCGTCCGTTTGCGTTTAGCAGGTGTGGTGCAACCGAACACCGATGCGGTGGCCCAGCTGCGCTCGTCTGCCGTCCTGCGTAAGGTTCTGTATTCCAACTCACCAAAGCAGGCGGAAGGTGGCCCGTTCGAGGTCTCCATACGTCCAAGCAAGGCGCAGCGATAATGAGATTATCTCCGCGCGAGAAAAAACTGGCAGCTTTCGCTCTGCTCTTCGCGTTGGTTGCTCTGATTTGGTATGGCGCTTTGTTGCCGATCATCGACGGCTTTGCGGACCGCGCCGAAGCGCGTGTGGACCTTCGCGAGCAATACAGTCGAAACGATCACATATTGGCTGGATTGGCGGGGTGGCGAATGGCAGCGAAGCAACAATCCGACACTGAAGCGCGATTTTCTATCGTGGCGCCTACGCGCCAAGTGGGAATCGAAATTATCAACCGCAGGATTGCCCAGACCGCACGGGCGGTCGGCGGTACTGTCGTGGCATCTCAGGAAGTACATAGCGGCATTCCACGCGACTGGATCAGTGTTCGAAGCGACATGCGGCTCACACTGGGTCAGTTGAACGCCGTCCTGACACGTTTGCAAAGTGAGGAGCCCTATGTTGTGGTCGACTATCTCTCGATTGGCACCGCGGGCAATCCGCAGTCGAGTGAGCCCGATAGCCTCGCAGTCCGACTCGAAGTCTCCGCCCATCTTCACATCGAGACCACGCCTGCGTCAGGCGCGAATCCCGATCATGCTTAGCGGCGTTCTTCTCGGCGTTTTGGCACTGCAAGTCGCTTTGCCGGTGGATCCGGATCTGCCGGAAGCGACGCAGCTGCCTCCGCGCCGGGAGGTGATGAGGATCACGCCCATGAAGACAAACTATCCGGAGATTCTACAGAGGCCAATTTTCTCGAGTGATCGTCATCCGATGATGGAGCCGATGTCCGGCCTCACGCTGGTGGGGGTGGGGATCGCAGGGAACAAGGCGACAGCTTTGCTGCAGGACGTGAATGGACCGGTCATACGGGGGCGGCCCGGCGATATCGCGGCTGGCTGGAGCATCACCTCGATCGCGCCAGATCGCGTGCTTTTTGAACGCAAGGGGGAGCGCCGGATTTTGAAGATTGATGTTCAAAGCCACGGCGCCATTCAGAGCACGGTTGCGGAAGCGGGGAAAAAATGAGCCGAACAGGAATACTATTGGCGACCGGTCTAGCCGTGTTGGCCTCGGAGGTATCTTGTTGCGTCGTCTGGGCGCAAACCACGGAGCAGAGTCCGCCCGTCGCCATATCCCAACCGCTGCCAAGTCAGGAGACACCTAGGCAGCAAGACAAGCCAGCCGCCAAAGCAGAGGACCGCTCCTCATCAAGCGCCCAAGCGGGAGAAGTTCAATCGTCAACTGGTTCTCGCGAGCAAGACAAATCCGCCGTTTCCAAGCAGGACGACAAGGTCGTGTCGGCAGCATCCCGGGACGACGAGACGGAAGGTCTGCCGACGCGCTCAAGCATGGTGCGTGGCTCCGGTATCTTGATGGATACTTCTGTCGCCAAGCGCGGTGTCGCCAAACACAGTCCGAGTGATGTCACGTTGAACTTCGTTTCCGCCAGCGTGCAAGACGTTGCCAAAGCGATCCTCGGCGATTTGCTAGGCCTCACCTATACTGTCGACCCCAGCGCGCAGGGCTCGGTCACGGTGGAAACAACCTCACCCGTGCGCCGCGATCAGGTGCTTGGGATTTTGGAAACGTCGCTCCAGGCGGCGAAACTCACGCTGGTGCAGAATGGCGCGCTCTACAGCATTGTTCCGCTCAGCGCTGCGCAGCATCGCGGTACGCTCGTCGATCCCGGCAATAGCGGGTATGGCAGCGAAGCGGTACCTTTACGTTTTGTAAATGCCGCCGAGCTCAAGAAAGTGATCGATCCGCTCGTGCCGGAAAATGGTCTCAGCCTCGGCGACCCGTCGCGTAATGTCATGATTGTTACGGGGTCTGCGAACCAGAGGCAGACCATGCGCAATCTCATTCGGCAATTCGACGTGAACTGGCTGAAGGGGATGTCCTTTGCTTTGCTGGTGCCACAATGGTCGGATAGCCAGTCCGTAGCGACCCAGCTCAAGGAAATTCTCGATGCGGACGGCATGCCCACGCACGGCATGGTCCGCATTATGCCGATCCGTCAGGGCAACGGGATCCTCGTAATATCGGGACAAGCCAGCTATCTCGATCAGGCGCGCAAGATGGTCGAGATGATCGACCGGGAAGCGGAAGGCAGCCAGCGCCGCCTGTTCGTCTACAACGTTCAGAATGGGCGTGCTGCCGATATCGCCTCGGTTCTCTCGGCTGCATTCGGCGGGGGATCGCAGGCTGCCGGCCAGACGAATTTGGCCACGGCCGGCACGGCCGGAAAAAATGGGTCCGTCCCCTCTGCCAAAAACGAATTTTCGTCCGGCTCCGGGAACGACGTTCTAGGCACAAACAAAAGAACGGCCGATGCAGCGGGACAAGCCATCAAACTTGGCGCATCGGGTGAAGAAATGACCGTCACCGCAGACGAAACCAATAATGCTTTGGTCATATACGCCACGCCGCCGCAATACGAGATTGTGAAAAACGCGCTGCACAGGCTCGACGTACCGCCGTTGCAGGTTATGGTACAAGCTGCAATTACCGAAGTATCTCTGACCGATGAAATCCATTTCGGCGTGCAGTGGTTTTTCCAGGCCCGGCAGAACACCTACAACATGACACAAGGAACGGCGGCCGCCTTGGTGCCGTCCTATCCGGGGTTCAATTATATTTTCTCGAACAACGATAATATCAAAGTGGTGCTGAATGCGCTTTCCAACATCACCAAGGTGAACGTTTTGTCGTCGCCCCAATTGTTCGTTTTGAACAATCACACCGCGACCCTGCAGGTTGGCGATCAGGTTCCCGTTGCGACGCAATCGGCGGTGAGCACGGATACGGCGGGCTCTCCGATCGTGAACTCCATTGAATATCGCGACACGGGTATTATCTTGCGGGTAACGCCGCGCGTGAACGATAGCGGGCTGGTATTGCTCGATATCTCCCAAGAGGTCAGCGAAGTCGGCACGACGAGTTCCTCGAAGATCAATTCGCCCACCATACAACAGAGGCGAATTGCAAGCTCCATTGCGGTTCGCGACGGGCAGACCATTGCCCTGGGCGGGCTTATCAAGGAGACGCGCAACGACGCCAATGACGGCATTCCGTTCCTCAACCGCATTCCCCTTTTAGGCAGATTGCTGGGGTCGACGGATAATGTGCGGGGCCGCACGGAACTCCTTATTTTGTTGACGCCCCGCGTCGTGCGCAATCCGGGCGACGCGGAAGCGATGACGGATGAGATCACGTCCAAGATGAAGAGTATCGAACCGCATTCTGCCGCAGCGAGGCCTTTGTGATCCGCGAAAGCAGCGGTGATCGTGGAACGGCATACATTGCGGCGCTGCTCGCGGCAGTCGTCTCCACGTACATTGCACTTGAAATACTACAGACCGAGCGTGGCGTGTCCGCGGTGCTGGCCGCGGAATCGGGTCAAGCGCGTCTCATTGCGGCGGCGGATGCCGGGCTTGCCATGACGATATATCAGCTCGGTCTCAAAGACAGCACCCAGCGGCTGCGGGCCGACGGGCGGGTGCACGCCCTGTATTTCGAAGGTGTCAATCTGTCGATTACAGTTCAGGATGAACGGGGCAAAGTTCCTCTTAACAGCGCCGGGCCAGATGTCGAGCGGCGGCTCTTTGCTGCGGCCGGTGTCGAAGGTGAGCGCCTGGAGATTCTTGTGGACTCGCTCAATGACTGGAAAGACAGTGACGACAGTGCGCGGCAGCATGGCGCGGAATCCAGTTTCTATCGGTCGATGGGGTTTCCCCCGCGCAACGGCGAGATTCGTACGATCGATGAACTGGCAAAAATAAGAGGCATGGATAACGCGTTGCTTGAACGAATTGCGCCTGCGATCACAGTCACCAAGGGAATATTTGGAACATTTGAGCCGGCATTGGCGGTTCCGATGGCGCTGGTGGCCATGAAAGATCGCAACGGTGGTCAATATGATGCGGACAGGCGGCGCGAGATGCTTTCGGGTAATCAGCCCGCGCTCGATTTTTGGGATAAAATACCGGTGACCGGGCGCGTGCTCGCCGTCACAGTGCTCGCAACAGGGTTGGATGGCGGCAGCAGCTTTCGGCGCGACGTGGTCGTGCAGTTCACGGGAAATCCAGAGCAGCCCTATTGGATTCGGTTCGCACGTTGATATGGGGGTTCTATTAGCCAAACCGCATGGGATGGGCGATCATGAGATGTTGAGGGGGCCGTAGAGCCACACAAGCCAGAACGCGGCGGTGAGAGGCACCCCGAAGGGAATGGGGGCGGAAAGCGTATTTCGGTCGAGCAGAAATCGCACAGCGGCCCAGATCAAGCCGCCAACACTCGCCAGCAGCACAACAGAGGGAAGGCCGGTCCAACCAAGCCAAGCACCGGCTGCGGCGAGGAGCTTGGCGTCCCCAAGCCCAATGCCCTCACGGCCGCTCAGTTTGCGATGGATATGGGCGATCATCGCAATCGTAAGATAGCCGATGCAGCCGCCGATAATGCGATCCGCCAAGCTGGGGGGGAGATCCAGCAGGGACATGGCGATACCGGCGGCAAGCAACGGCAGTGTAACCGCATTGGGTAGACGCAGCACGAGCAAGTCCGTGCTGGCGAGGATCACGAGCGCGAAGGCCAAAACCCAGCTCTCTAATATTAGGTATGGCGCAGCGCTTGAATACCCCCAAGCCATGGCAAGCACGCAGGCCGATGAAATATAGGCGCGCAGGCGCCATGATGTCGTTCCCGCAAGCCGTTCGACAATAGGGCCCACTGCAATTGCTGCGCCGAGGCCAAGCGCTGAAATGGCGTAATTATATGGAGAATATGGCATGGCGCGTTGCTTGCGTTAAACCAGGAAGATTGGACCATATAGACAAGTAAGCCATGCACAAAGAATGGCGGGGGATCGCCATGAAATGTGCTCGATGGCGGCGGGAAGGCGATTGCCCCAAATTGCTATTGGAACGACCAAGAGGGCCGACATGGCAATTGTGGCGATGACTTGCGTGCCATGGAGCCAAGTTGCCAGTCCGAGCGGCAGGATGCCTCGCGCCGCGGAGGTGGATATGTTGTCCTCGTGGAGGCAGGCGACAAGCCCCGCCACTGGTAGGGCGATCGCCATGCTAACCACGGTGGCCCATGCCATGTGCGTTGCCAGACCCAAGAGAGCCAAGGCTAAACCTAGAACCAGCGTGACTGGGCGCCCGGTGCAATCGAGGACAAGGATGGGAATGATGGCCCAGCCGAGAAGAACGCTCTTTACCGACGGCACTGTGATGGAAAGCCCCGCGGCCACAGGAAGCAGGGCCGCAAGCTCTATGGCCGGAAAAAAAACACCTAGTTTGGCGCCGCAATACCGGCAGCGTCCCCGTAGAAAAATCCAACTAAATATTGGAAACAGGTCGTACCAGGAAAGACTGTGACTGCAACTGTCACATTTGGAACGTGCCCATAAGATCGGCTGTCCGTCCGGAAGGCGTTGAATTACCACACCCAGAAAGCTACCGACGATAGGGGCAATTAAGAAAAGCGATAGCCAGAGCTGCGGATCGGCTGTCATGTTTTGGGCGTTCCTAACCAACATCACCATATCTGCCAAAATCTGACAGATTTATTTTGGTCTGCTCGCGAACCCGCGCCGAGAACGCTATTAGATGTGTTTCCATGAGGATATTGCGTCTAACGATTGCTCATAGAGATGCAGGCTATAAATTCGCAGTGCTTGGCAGGGATGCTACCGGAATGCGTCGCGGACGTCATTGTTAAGGAAGCCCCAATTCCCCCTTCGCTCGCCGATGTGTGTGATCGCGGCGTGTTGTGGGAGGCGAATGCTTCAGAGCTTCTCCTGCGGGTTCCAGAAATCGCGCGGCTGTTAATCAGCCGTCGCGAGATTTTGATTGAGCCTCTGGTGCCGGACGCGCTGGAGCATCTGCATCGGCTGCTCCGGCGTACACCTCTGGCCGCGCTTCTTTGGCTGCGGGGCGCTCATGGCTGCAATGGCGCGGCAGTTGAGATTGATTGCGGTGCGGTTTTGCTTCTCGGCGTATGTGGCAGCGGAAAATCAAGTCTTGCAGCGGCGCTTCTATCGCGCGGTGCACGCCTGCTTGCTGACGATGTCGCGCCGGTGATGCTGGACGAGGGCCATCGGCCGGTGGTCGCTCCGGTTTGGCCGGAACTCGCTCTATGGCCAGACGCTATAACGTCTCTCTTCGGCAATTCACCGCCGCAAGGGCTTGAGCAGGTCCCCTCCGATCGTTTTGAGTCTCCCTATTGGACGGTACGATTAGATCGGTTCTGTAACAGGATAGTTCCCCTCAAGGCGATTTATTGCCTGTCCACCAATCGGCTGGGCGAAGAAATACAGTGGGAGCCGGTCGGAGGGTTACAGCGGCTCCAATCGGGGGCCCTGTTGTCCTATCACGAGCGCATCTGCTTGACGCTTGGCGCTCGCGCCGATCAGTTGCAGATATATGGCGCCATCGCCAATGTTCCTTATCACAACGTGATTGTGCCCCATCGGCATTTGGCCGAGATCGAGCATGTGGCGGACGGGATCATGCAGGCTTTGGCGAATACCCAGGAATTGTCCCGCCATGGCTAAGATAACTTGGCTGGCATCCTATCCGAAGTCGGGCAACACCTGGGTGCGCATCCTGCTTGCGAACTATCGAAACGACAGCGGTGCTGCGGTGGACATCAATGCTTTGGGGGATGGCAAGGGCTTTGGTCGCGCGGCTTTCGACGAATATTGTGGATTTAAGACCTCCACTTTGGGAGCCGCTCTGGTGGACCGCCTGCGTCCGGAAATTTATCGCGCCATGGCCCGCGATGCGCGGGACGATTTGATCGTCAAGATGCACGACAATTGGCGTTGCTCTGACAGAGGGCTGGCCGTGTTTCCCGCCGATTGCACAAAAGGCGTGGTTTATATTTTACGAAGTGTGCTCGATGTGGCCCCATCCGCTGCTGTTCATTGGGGCGTGGATAATGCGACGGCCGTGGAACGGCTTTGCGATCCCAACTATGCGCTTGGAGGAAGCCGGCGGCGGCTTTCGCGCAGCGTGTGGCAGCCATTGTCGAGTTGGAGCCATCATGTGCGAAGCTGGTGTGATGAATCGGGTTTGTCTGTACTCGTTATTCGCTATGAAGATTTAAAGTCGGATACGTTGGAATCCCTTCGAAGGATCGTCGCTTTTTGTGGCCTTTCGTCCGACGAACAGCGCTTGACGCATGCCGTCTCGAATTCGCGCTTTGAAAGGCTCAAGGAAGTGGAATTGACAGGCGGCTTCCGGGAACATTCCGAATGTGCCCGGGGTAGTTTTTTTCGAAAAGGCCAGACGGGCAGTTGGCGGCAGGAGTTGCCATCGGAGCTTGTACGTCGTCTTGTGGACGTGCATGGTGATGTTATGACCCGTTTCGGGTACCTCGATGCGCGCGGCGAGCCGCTATAGCGCAGGGATTTTATATACGGCATGCCGGTCCTGCAGCATGGCCTTGTCGAGCGAGAGGTCGGCCACCTCGGACGGCTCGGCCCCGCGCCCGATCGGGATTCCACCGATCCAGGCTATGATCGCCTGCCGTGCCTCCTCATACGTGCCACCATTGGTGGCCTGCATGTTCTTCACCAGGTCGACGGCGCCTTCGGTCATGATCCATCCGGGACAGACGATGTTGACGCGAACGCCTTTTGGACCGAGCTCCTTGGAGATGGATTTGCTGTAGGTTCGCAGCGCCCCCTTGGCGGCCGCGTAGGCGGTGGTGGACTCGGGCAGGGGCAGCTTCGACTGGGTTGAGGTGACGTGCACCACGGCGCCGCCCCCGCGCTCGATCATCTGCGGGATCAGAAGGCGATCGAGGCGAACCGTCGCCAGAAGATTGAGGTTCAGTTCCGACAGCCAAATGTCGTCCGTCAGCGCGGCGAATCCGCCGGGCGGCATGGTCGACCCGCCGATCACATGGGCGAGGACGTCGACTCCGCCCAGCCGCGCCAGCGCCGCCTTCGCCAGTGCTTCGCCACCTTCAACGGTCGTCAGGTCTGCCTGGACATATTCGACGCTCTCAATGGGGTTCTTGACTGTACGGGCGGCCGTGATGACGCGGGCTCCGCCGGCAAGGAAGCGCTCGACCGCGGCCCGGCCAAGGCCCTTGGTGCCGCCGCTGACAAGCACGCGTTTGCCGGCGAATTCGTCTGGGTTCGCGATCATGCTCATACCGTCGTCTCCAGCGTCTTGATGGTGTCGCCTTCCATCTTGAAGCGATAGGTGAAGCGAAGCGGGCTGCCGGGGAATTCGCCATGCGCGGGTCCCTCCAGCACGATGTCGCCATCCTCTTCCCGCGAAGTATCCGGCTCGAAGATCGCTTTCACGGCAATGGCTTCTTCCTTCAGCATTTTGCGGATCGCGGTTTGACCCACGAAATCCTTGCCGTTGTCGCGAAACACGGCGTCAGGCGCGAAGTGCTTCATCATGCCTTCCAGATCGAGACGCTTGTTCGCCTCGATATAGTCGGCGATCGGGGCGGGTAAATTCAGTGACATGCTCATCTCCTTGACTGGGATGAGACGAATCTAGAGATGGACTTCTCGCCCGATAATCGAAACAAATCAGGATGTGGTGTCACGAAAAACGGGACAATGATGCGGCATTCGCTAATCGAACTCGAAGCCGTTCTGGCGATTGTGCGATGCGGCTCGTTTCGGGCGGCGGCGCTCGAACTTGGGATGTCGACCACCGCCATCAGCAATGCTGTGCAGAAGCTTGAGCGGGAGCTGGCCGTGCGGCTGTTCAATCGGACCACGCGCAGCGTTTCGCTCACTCACGCAGGGCGGATCTTCGTCGCCCAGATCAAGCCGGCGTTCGACGGCATTCAGAAGGCGATGGATACGGCGCGTTCCCAGCAGGAAGCCCCGTCCGGCACCTTGCGCATCAATGCCTTCGCGACAGCCGCCCGCGAGATCATGGCGCCGCTCGTCCTGACTTATCTGGAACGCTATCCGCAGGTGCATATCGACATCGTCACCGAAGGGCGGCTTGTCGATGTCGTGGCTGCGGGGTTCGATCTCGGCGTACGAGCTAAGGAGCTGGGTGCCGAGCGATGCGATCGCTATACCGCTGGGTCGCGAGAGACGGATCGCGGTTGCAGCGTCCCCGACCTTTTTCCAGAACAGACCTGTCCCCCAGGTGCCGCAGGAGCTGCTGACCTATCCCTGTCTTCGCGGGCGGCTTCCCAACGGCGCATTGCTTCTATGGCGGTTCGAGAAGGACGGCGAAGAGCTGAAGCTGGATGTCGATGGCCCGATCACCTTGGACGAAGCCTCTGTGGCCCGTATCGCAGCATTGAATGGTGTTGGTATCGGCTATTTTATGGAAGGCGATGTCCGCGAGGACATCTCGGCAGGTCGGCTCGTTCGCATTCTTGAGGACTGGACGCCCCCGCTCGCGCCGCTTTGCCTCTATTACGCAAATCGGCGCAACTCCTCGGCAGCCTTTCAGGCCTTCATCGCGCTCGCGCGCGACTTCGCCGCTGGACGGCTCGTACAGCCTTGAGGATGGCTCGTGATGCCAGACAGCAAAGCCAGTTACACAAAACTGTATCGCGAACTGTGCGGGCCAACGTCCCACCTCGGATTTTTTGATATGCGTGGACGAGCGGTGGTAAACAACCATGACCAATGCATGGATAAGCATTTGAAAAAGCACGAACATTGGCGGACATAGATGGACAATAAAATTGCGTCCTGGCACTCTCTCAAGGCTGAAACACGAGTTCGATTCTCGTTGGGAGCGCCAAGCCTGTTCAAGGGCTTAGGTTGATTGCCTGGCGGGCTGTTCAACATCTATCCAATATTCGGACTGGCGCGTTTGCACGCGTCGGGGCTGCGGCTGGATCGCCACTTGCGGCCATCGCGATTCGTTGAAGGCGTTCACGCGGCTGGTCCCCACCATCTGTGCGGCGGTTCAAAATGCCGGAACCGTGGGCGGGTGCTGCCCCCTGAAGCCATAGACGAATTCTTCGAATGCCTGGCGATGCGTGCGGCTCAGCGTGAGTTGGCGCCCGCTTGCGAGCGTCAGCCGCGCATCGCCGGCAAACAGCGGATGAACCTGGCGGACGTGCTCGAGATTGACAATGGCGGAGCGGTGGATGCGCAGAAAGCGATGGTCGAGCCGGCTCGAGATGGAGGTCAGTGTCTCGCGGACCAGATGTTCGGCTTTGTCGGCGCAAACCAGCACGTAGTCGCGCTCCGCTTTGATGCATTCGACGCTATCGCGTGGCAGAAACAATGTCCGCCCGTCCACTTTGATAACCAGCGGATTAGGTTCGGCTGCGACGGTCGAGAGTTTGGCAAGCTCCCCTAGCTCGTGGATCCGCGTCCTGGCCCGGTCTAGGGCTTCGTCGAAGCGCGGTTTGCGCACCGGCTTCAAGAGATAATCGAGAACCTTCGCATCGAACGCGGCCACGGCATATTGCGGCTGTGTGGCCATCAGGATGACCGTCGGCAGCGATTCTACGGCGGATAAAATGCCGAAGCCGTCGAGCTTCGGCATATCTATGGCTAGAAAAAGCAGAGCCGGGTTAAGTTCGTTAGTCGCCTCGACGGTTGCCAATCCATCACTGCATTCGCGCAAAACCGCGATGTCCGCATGATATCGCAGAAAATCCAGTATGTGATGACGCGCCGACTCTTCCCCGTCCGCGATAATCGCACCAAGCATATGCCGCTGTCCTGGTGATCCCCTTAGTTGAAAGTCTGGCGCTTATACACGTGCGGAGCAATGCGTCGAAATATGCTTATAAGGTGTGATAATACGGTGTGATGAGAAATTCTCTCAGTCGCGCGACGGCGCTTCGGATTTTTCTGATTTATATGATGCGCTCACTAACATGCTGCTCGGGATTTGCCTCCGTATACGAATTAGTACAGGGCGTGTTGCGATGAATGCGAAAGCTATGATCTTCCGCGATCTTCGTTTTAAGCCTGCCTAGTGCCGCGAAGGTTTGAGCTGCTTTTGAGTTTAGCGCGCAGCAACACCGTGCGAGCCGGACGGCCGCGATTCCTGCGAACCGTTTCTTTTGCGCGACGAACGGTTCGGCGCGATGGAATAGCGGCTCGTCGCAAACCGTTTCGGCAAGGATTGCCATTCCCCATCGCCAAAACGATCATTTGGTAAGCGCTGTCTAAAAGGGCGCTTGCAAAAAGTGAAGGGGAAATGAACATGAAGAGTAGGCAAATATGGCGTAGTTCCACGGCCATAACTGCGCTGTTTATGCTGGCGGCTCCGGGCTGGGCACAGGACTCCGGCTCTATGGAAACGGTCGTTGTGACCGGCATTCGCGGATCGCTGCAGCGCAACCTGGACATCAAACGCGATAGCCTCGGTCTGGTCGATGCGATCACGATGGAAGACATCGGCAAATTCCCGGATGCGAACCTCGCCAACGCTCTGATGCGCATTCCTGGCGTGACGATGTCGATGACGGCCAACTCGACCAATAACGGCCAGGCGACCACGACCGGCCAAGGCGTGTCGATTACCGTTCGCGGCTTCGGCCCGACCTATAATGAAACCCTGTTCGATGGACGCTTCATCCCGTCGGCGAACTCCGTAACCGGCGTGACCACTGGCGGCCGTTCGTTCGACTTCAGCGGTCTTTCCGCCGACATGGTCGCCCGTCTGGAAGTATTGAAATCGCCGGATGCCGCGATGTCGGCCGGCGCCATCGGTGCCAGCATCAACGTCATTTATCCGAAGCCGTTCGACAAGCCCGGCTTCACGGCTGTGGCGTCTGCTTCGGGCAGCATTAACACCGACGACGGTCGCTGGATGCCCAATGGCAACTTCCTGATCAGCGATACCTTCGCTGGCGACAAGATCGGCTTTCTCGTAGCCGGCTCGTATTCGAGCTTCCAGACTAGCCAGTGGCAGGTCCAGAACTGGGGCTGGAACGGCTCGTACCTCGCGCCGTGCCAGATGTCCGGCTATACGGGACCGGATTGTTCGACAATGTCGGACGATGCGACCAAGGCCAATTACGATAAACGTGCGGTGGCCGATACCAGCAAGCCGGTCTGGTGGACGCAGGACTATGCAGTCGACTGGAACCAGATCAACGAAGAGCGCATCAACCTGCGCGCCGTGGGCCAGTTCCGGCCGACGCAAGCCTTGGAAATCACGCTCGATGGCAACTTCGCGCGCGATGACCTGATGCAGGATTCGCTGACCTACGCGCTGTGGAACAGCGTCGGCGATATGCGCAACGTGTCGCTTTCCAAGAACGGCACCGCCATGGCGTTTACGCGCAGTGGACCGCAGGATTTCGACGACGTCAGAAGCCAGCAGATCCAGCAGACCTACAATTGGGGCATTAATTTCAAATATAACGTCAACGATCACGTCACGATCATCGCTGACTACAGCCAAGCGCTGTCCGCTCTCAACCCGAACGGCCGTGACCATCTGCAGGAAGTCTCTGCCGGCATCGGCTATGGTCCGTCGGGCCCCGGCGGCATTTACGGCTCCGCCTACACCGTTACTCAGGCTGGCGGACACAATCTGCCGTACTACTCTGGTGTCGGCCCGAGCGGCGATGCTTCCAAGTTCACGGGCATCAATACCGGCTTGACGCCTGACGGCAGCATCCTGGGTTCCCACGTGATGGTGGTGAACAACAGGAACAATACCTATCTGGTCAATCAGGCCAGACTGGAAGGCAACGTCGAGTACGGCGACCTCAAGATCAAGGCCGGTGCGCAGTATCAGCCGAACCACTTCATCACGCGCTCCTACACGGACTTGTTCGGCGGTTCCAATAACAACTGGCAGGTCGTCTCGGGCTACGGCCCGGATTCGCATAACAAGCTCGATTCCGGTTCGGATGCCGGTTACCACCTTCCGGCGTCGTTGTTCCATGGCGTCAAGACGATGAAGCCCGATAGCATCCCGGGTTGGACGGCGCCTTCGGGCGGCGTAATTCCGGGTCTGCCGATCACCAATGCCTATGACGTCTATTCGTACCTGAACAGCAAGACCGGTACGTCCATCACATGTCCCTACACCCTTGATGCCAAGGGCAATAAAGTTTGGGGCTTCCCGACCCCCAACGGCGTCAACTGCGGTGCCCTCACCGATCCGGCGGGCTTCCACGGTATGATTCCGGCTCTGATGCCCGACGAATCCAAGTCGCAGTATCAGAAGCTCTTTGAAGACAACTACGCTTTCTATGTGAGCTTCGCGTCGACAGCGAAGGTTGGCGACATGCC
Organism: Rhizomicrobium palustre; assembly: GCF_011761565.1. Classification (NCBI taxonomy): domain Bacteria; kingdom Pseudomonadati; phylum Pseudomonadota; class Alphaproteobacteria; order Micropepsales; family Micropepsaceae; genus Rhizomicrobium; species Rhizomicrobium palustre. The sequence continues at coordinate 2,598,264 of NZ_JAASRM010000001.1, forward strand.
TTTGAAGATCAACGGCGGCCTGCGCTGGGAATACACCGACATGACGGCCTCTGGTTTCGGCACCGAGCTGAAGGACATGGTCATCACGCCTGGTGACCTTACCGCGTATAATTTCATCCTCACTACGCCGAAGGACGTCAGCGTTAAGAACACCTACTCTTATCTGCTGCCGAACCTCGATCTGACCTTGAACGTCACCGACGACTTCCATCTGCGGTTCGATGGGTCTCGCACGATGACTAGGGCGCCGATCGCCAACCTGACCGCCACTGTGTCCTATGGCGGCCGCAAGGGCTCGCTCACGGCCACAGGCGGCAACCCGAATCTGTTGCCGTTCCTCTCTGACAACTTGGACGTGGCTGCGGAATGGTACTACGCCGGCAACTCCTATCTGTCGGCCGACGTGTTCCTGAAGAACGTGTCGAACTTCGTCATCAACGGCACCTCGACGAAAGTGGTGACGGGTGTGATCGATCCGAACACGGGCAATAATCCTGTGTTCACGCTCAACAGCGTCATCAATGGGCCCTCGGCCAATGTCTACGGCCTCGAGCTCGCTTGGCAGCATACGTTCGGCGACAGTGGCTTCGGCTACTTGCTCAACGGCACGATCGTTCAAAGCGACCGGCCATATGATGCGCACAATCTGCTGGTCAGCAACTTCGCGGTTGCCGGCTTGGCTGACTCGGCGAACTTCACCGTCTTCTATGACAAGGACGGCATCGAGCTTCGCTTTGCCGCCAACTGGCGTGACACCTACCTTGACCGCTTCGGTCAGGGCCAGGGCAACGGCATGTTTGGCACGGAGCCGGTCTTCGTGAACGGCAACTGGGATCTGTCTCTCAGCGGCGGTTACGATATCACCGACAACCTGAAGGCTTACTTCACGGCCTCGAACCTGACCAACAACTCTTACTCGACCCGTGGCCGGTTCGCCGACCAAGTGTATGGCGTCATTTCCCTCGGCCGCAGCTACACGGCCGGTGTGCACTTCAAGCTGTAAGTCCCTCCCTGGCGGGCTGATGGCGACCCCATCGGCCCGCTTCTTTCCCTGTACATGGCCGAATGGCGTTCGGATTTGTCGGTGCTTTTCTCAAGGTTTGATTGGACGTCTCCTTCCGAAAGCACCGACTTTCTTGCGAGGCGCTCTGCCGCCTCGCATTTTTTTTTTGCTCCATTTTCACATTCGTCCAATCCATCCTGTGGCAAAGCCAGGTAATGCCCCTCTCAGAGGCTTAGCTTTTTGTCAGGGCGGGTGTTCCAAAACTCTCAACTAATCCTCTGGCCTCACACCTTGGATGTGCTGCGCAGCTCTGAGAAAGGGGCGCAGCCGGTGTGCCGCGACCCCGGGCGGGGGTGCATTTGCGCTGTTTGATGCTACCATCTAAAAAAGCAGACAAATTGCAGGGGGCACAAAATGGGAACCGCCGACAAAACCACGCAGCCTATTGGGCAGGTGGCTGATCTGACCCGCCGCGGGACCTTGCAGCTCTGCGGGGCGGCGGTGGCGGCGGTCTCGGCCGAGGCGAAGGGGCGTTCCCCTGCCGGGCATGGGTTCTCACGCGATGCGGCTGGAAGTCCTCTGCATATCACCGCCTTGAGCGACCGGGCCTTGCGCATTCAGGTCGGGCCGTTCTTCAAGCCCAGCACGATTTTGCTCTCCGACAAGACCATCCCCTTCGCGGCTAAAGAGGAAACCGCGGGCGAGGTGGTGCTGCGGATGAAAAGCATCTCCTGCCGCCTCAACACGGAAACCGGCCGCCTGAGCTTCTTCGATGGCAGGGGCACGCGCATCTTGGCGGAAGGCGTGCGCAGCCTCACGCCTTCCAAACTCCAGGATCAGAACACGCTGATCGCGGAGCAGGGGTTTGTCTCGCCTGCGGATGAACGTCTCTTCGGCACCGGCCAGTTTCAGGACGGATTTCTTAATCTGCGCGGCCTCAGCCGTCGCCTGACCCAGGTCAATACCCAAATCAGCCTGCCGTTCCTCCTCTCCAGCAAGGGCTATGGCCTTTTGTGGCACAACACCGGGCTGATGGAGCTGAACCCGCGCGGCACTATGTTGAAGCCCGCGCGCGTGCCCTTCGAAGGCGGCAGCACCACGGTCAGTGTCACCACCACCGTCGGCGCCGCGGAGATCAAGCGCAGCCTCGCCGCCTTCGAATGCGCCTTCGAAGTGCCTGAAAGCGGGCGTTATGGGTTCCTTCTCGACGTCGGCAATGCCATGGCCTCGAAATATCATGTCGAGATCGACGGCAAAGTGCTGGTGGATTTCGCCAATTTCTGGCTGCCGCCGACTACCAGCTTCTTCGCCGATTTGGCGCGCGGCGCCCATAAGCTGCGTGTGGTGGGCGATTCCAAGGATGCCCCTTGGCTCAGCTTTGGCAAGGTCGAGGATACGACCGTGCTGCGCTCGCCCGTATCTGAGGGCGTCGATTATATCGTCATCGCCGGGCCTTCCGCCGAAGACATCATTGCCGAATATCGCCGCCTCACCGGCGCGGCGCCGATGCTGCCGAAATGGGCTTATGGCTATATCCATTGCCGCGAGCGCTATAAATCCTCCGAGGAGATCCTCACCAACGCCAAGATGTTCCGCGCGCGGAATATCCCCATGGATGTGATGGTTCAGGATTGGCAGTATTGGGGTAAGTATGGCTGGAACGCCATGCAGTTCGATGAAGCCGATTATCCTGATCCCGCCGGCATGATCGGCGAGCTGCATCGCATAAAGGCGCGCTTCATGGTCTCGGTATGGTCGAAGGTCGATCCCTCGAGCGATGTCGGAAAGGCGCTCGCCAAGCGCAATTGCTATATTTCCGGCACCACCTGGATCGATTTCTTCAACCCCGATTGCGCCGCGGCCTATTGGGGGGCGATGAGCCACAAGCTCGTGCCGCTGGGCATCGATGCCTGGTGGCAAGACGCGACCGAGCCGGAAAATGACGATCTTGCCGGGCGCAAGACGGCGGCGGGGCCAGGCGAGATCGTGCGCCTGCAATATCCCATCCAGGTCAATCGCACGGTCTATGAGGGCCTGCGCCGCGATGCGCCCGATCGCCGGGTGATGATCTTGTCGCGCTGCGCCTTCCTTGGCCAGCAGCGCTATGCCTCGGCCACCTGGTCCGGCGACATCGGTTGCGATTGGGAAACGCTTCGGCGCCAAATTCCCGCGGGCCTCAACATGATGGCGGCGGGCTATCCCTATTGGACGGTCGATGCGGGCGGATTTTTCCGCCCCGGCAAATCGCAATACACCGATCCGGCCTATCACGAGCTGTTCTCGCGCTGGCTCCAGTTCGCCGCCTTTCTGCCGCTGATGCGCGTGCATGGCTATCAGACGACGACGGAGCCCTGGCATTACGGCGCCGAGGTCGAAGCGCGCACGCGCGCCACTATCGAGCTGCGCTACCGGCTGCTGCCTTACATTTACAGCGCGGCGGCGGCGGTGACGCGCAAGGGCTCCACGCTGCTGCGGCCCTTGGTGCTGGATTTCGCTCAGGATCCGAAGGCGCTCGATCAAACCACTAGCTTCATGTTCGGCAAGGCGATCCATGTCGCGCCGGTTCTGGCGGCGGGCGTGAAATCCTGGTCCGTCTATCTGCCGAAGAATGATGGCGGCTGGTACGATTTTTGGACCGGCGAACATCGTGATGGCGGGGCGGAGCATGACATCGCTGCGCCGATCGATCGTATCCCTCTGCATGTGCGCGCGGGCGGCATCGTTCCGCTTGGCCCGGTGGTGCAAAGCACGGCGGAAGCCGACGGCCGCGATCTTACCATTCGCGTTTATCCCGGCGCGGATGGCCGTTTCGAGCTCTATGAGGATGAGGGGACCAACTACAATTACGAAAAGGGCGCCTTCGCGACGATTTCCTTCACCTGGAAAAACCAAAGCCGCGAGCTGATCATTTCGGCGCGCAAGGGCCGTTTCCCGGGCATGCTGGAGCGGCGCAGCTTTCACGTGGCTGTGGCCGGCCAAGGGGAGGGCAAGCCCGTCGCCTATGACGGCAAGGAAATGCGGCTCCAATTCTAAGGCTCGCCAATTATGCCGCCCGCGGTTGCCCTGCTGTCATGGAGGTGTGCTAAGCTTTGGGCGACTATGGGGGGTATAGATGGGCAAAGAAATCACGGCATCCGGCGCAAGCGGTGCGCGCCGCGTCTTTTCCGCGAAAAATACGCCGCTCTTGCTGCTGGCCTTGCTTCTTCCGGCGATAGGTCTGGGGGCTTGCGGGCGGGCGGCGCCGGATTCGGGGCAAGAGGCGGTGTTGATCCGCAAGCCTTGGGTCTTCGGCCATGGCGGCATCGAGGCCGAGCCGGTCAAGACTGGGCTCACCTACACCGCTATCACCACCCAGGTGGTTTATATTTCGGTGATGCCCCAACTGATGCGCGAGCACTTCGCCGACATCATGACCTCGGATGGGGTTCCACTTAGCTTCGATGGCTATGTGCAGCTACGCGTCATCGATAGCGTCAAGCTGGTCGACAAATTCGGCGGCGCGCTCGACGATGTTGCCGATGCGCATGCCGAAGGCGGGCGGCTCCCGGCGTGGTATGCCTATAATTTGCAAGGCCCGATCCGCAACACTATCCGCATGGCGGTGAAGAAATACGGCCTCAACGAGATCGCCATCGCCTATACCGCCGATGAGAAGATCGAGCATGAGGTCAAGCTCGCCATCGCCGCCTATATTGCCAAGCGCGGCATGCCGGTGGAGCTGGTGGATTTCAACCTCGGCAAAACCAATCCGCCAGATGCCATTCGCGATCAGCGCGTGCGCACCGCCGCCGAACAGCAGCGCCAGATTACAGAAAAGCAGACCCAGCTCGCCGAAGAGGCCCGCAAAGGCGCGGAACTCGCACGCGCTGATGCCGATAATGCCTATCGCGAAAAGATGCAGCTCACGCCCGAACAATTCATCCGCCTGCAGCAGATCGACATGCAGCGGCAGGTCTGCAACGGCGGCAAATGCACCTTTATTATCGGCGGCAATGTTACGCCGGTGGTTCCGGTGAAATAAGTCATGGCTTCACAAACATTTCGCCCCCCTGTTTCGCACCAGATCGGCTGGTATGCGATGGGGCTTCTCCTCATCCTTTGGTTCGCCGCCAATATTTGGCTGCAGAACGGTGTCGGTATTTGGTCGGCACTGCCGTTCCTCGGTGGGCTTTACCTGCTTTTCGCCGCGTCACGCGAGCATGTGCGCCTGTCAGCCGAGCAGCTAGACTATTTCAACGGTTTTTCGACCAGCACCGTGCGCAAATGCGATGTGGAAGGCTATCGTAGGCTTAACCGCTTCTCTTGGAGACGTCGTTCCAGGGTGTCGCTAGTCATCGAGCTTAAACCGGTTGGCGCAGCCCCGGTGCATCTGCCCTTGTGGATTTTAGAGCATCCCGATGTGGCGCCCTGGTTTGCCGGTCTCAAGGATATCGATGCTGAGGCCGAGGCGGAGTGCCATGTGGTAGAGGCCGCTACTCCTGCGTTTGGCGCCGATCCAAATGCCCGCGTGGCACGGGCGCAATTTCTAAAAAGGCTGATTGGCGGCGTTACCGTGCTCGGGTTTGCCGCTTTGGCGGTGGCATTTTTGGCCAACGGAGCGAGTTGGGCTGCGGTACCTTTGATGGCTCTGCCGTTCATCGCAGTGCTGCTTGATATTGCCTATCCGGGGCAGCTGCGGTTTCTAGATGACCAGAGCGAGGTGGATGCGCGCCCCTCGATGTTTCAGCTTGTGATGTTTCCTGCGCTATTTCTTTCTTTCCTGGTGCTCGAACGCCTGCAGCTCGTCACTTATCATCCGCTGTTTCTGCCCGCGCTCGCTGCCGCCGTGATCGCGGTCTTTTACGTCCGCCTGCGTTCGCCGGGAATGGATTGGTCGGCCATGCTGTTTGGCTTTGGGGTCTGCGTGTTTTTCTATACCGGCAGTGCCCTTGCTTACGCAGATGAGATGTTCGACACGGCGCCAACCCGCATCGTCTCCACCGTGGTGGTCGATCATCACGTGAACCATGGCCGCAGCACCAGCTACACGGTGTCTGTGGCGCCATGGCGAGCTGGTGGAGGCGCCACTGATTTTTCCGTTACCAGCGCCGAATATCTCGCCTGGGGCCTCGGCGCGACAGTATGCGTTCGGGAGGGTAAGGGCGCGCTGGGCTGGGCTTGGGTCAAGCTAAAGAGCTGCCGGTCGGGCGGTGTGCATGATTCCTAACATAGCGGTTCTCTGTCATAAATTAATCCTGTGCCCTCCCGCCGCTATCTTGACCTTACGGGCAAAAACCTGGACCGTCCTGAATGTGACATGACGGTTGGGGTACTGTTTGTCTGCATCGGGCGGTGGGGACCCGCGTATTTTCAATATCCGGCAAGCGGCTTTGGGGGCGGCTGCCGCGGGCAGGCTGGACGAAGCTGCGCGGCTTTGGGATCAGCTTTTACGCCTGTTTCCTAATCATCCCGAAGCCCTGCATTTCATGGCCCAGCGCGCGCTGCAAAAGGGCGACGCCAAAACTGCGCGGGGTTTGCTGGAAACTGCGGTGCGAGCCGCGCCGCGCGATCCGGTACTGCATCTCGCCTTGGCCTATGCCTGCCGCGTCCTTGGCGATGATGGGGCGGAGATGGAGGCGCTCACCGGCGCGCTGATCGCCGATCCTTATTGCTATCCCGCGCTGCTCGCCAAAGCTGCCGCCTTTTCCCGCCATGGGCTGAAGCGCCAAGCCGCGCGGCTTTACAAGGATGCGCTTGCCATTGTGCCGCCCGACGAACGGCTCTCGCCGCAACTGCGCGAAGAGGTGGCTGTGGCGCGCGCCGCCGTACGCGCGAATATGGAGTCGCTGGATAGCTTTCTCGCTAACCGTCTGGGCGCGCTGAACGAACGCTTCAGCGCCGCGCAAACCGCCCGCGTGCTCGAGGCGAAAGAGGCCATGATCGGGCGGACGCGCATTTATGCCTCGGAAGCGAGCCTCTACCGCGTGCCGGGGCTGCCCGCAGTGCCCTTCTTTGATCGTAGCTTCTTTCCGTGGATGGAGGCGCTGGAGGCGCAGACCGACATTATCCGTGACGAGCTCGTGGCGCTTCTGGATACGCGCGGTGACGACTTCGCGCCCTACCTCAATTACCCCGCCGGCGCGCCGCTGGAGCAATGGAAAGAGCTCAACCGCTCCCCTCGCTGGACCACCCTTTACCTCTTCAAGGATGGAGCGCCCGTGGAGGAGCATTGCGCGTTGTGCCCGCTGACCGCTGCCGCGCTGGACCAGGTGCCGCTCGCCGTCATCCCAGGTGCCGAGCCCACCGCGATGTTTTCCGCGCTGGAGCCGCACACCACCATCCCGGCCCACACCGGCATCACCAATGCGCGCGCGGTGGTGCATCTGCCATTGATCCTGCCGGGCGACTGCCGCTTCCGTGTGGGGAATGAAACCCGCCCCTGGAAAATGGGCGAGGCCTGGGCATTCGACGACAGTATTGAGCATGAGGCCGTCAACGGCTCGGGCGAACGCCGCGTCATCCTCATTTTCAACGTGTGGAATCCCTATCTCTCTGAGGTCGAGCGCGACTACGCGGCAGCGTTGATTTCGGGATACTACGCCTATCTGGCGGAGGAGGGGGCCTAGCTTTTCCCTTCCCATCCTGGCCCCTCCTGCTATGAGAGGGGGTGTCTTTCAGAGTTTTGCTGAATGGAATCGCCGTTGATTTCCGCCGTGGGGCTGGTTGCCGCCTTCTGCACCACCCTGGCCTATGTCCCGCAGGTCTGGCGGATCTGGAAAACACGCTCCACGGCCGACATTTCCCTCGGCATGTTCGCGCTGATGAATTTCGGCGTCGCCTTGTGGCTGGTCTACGGGATCGCCATCGGAAGCTGGCCGGTCGCCATCGCCAATGGGGCGACTTTGGTGTTGGCGGGGGCCATCCTGGTTTTGAAACTCAAGCACGGCTGAGCCAATTTGACGTCTGTCGGCGCAGGGCAAGCGCTGCCACCTTGCATTGTTCCAATGTGAGGAAAATAGATGTCGACCAAAGGCAATCTGAAGACGGCGTTTGCGGGCGAGAGCCAAGCGAACCAGAAATATCTCGCTTACGCTGAAAAGGCGACGCGCGATGGCTATCCCGTGGTGGCCAAGCTCTTTCGCGCCGTGGCCGCGGCTGAAGCCATTCATGCCCGCAATCATCTGAAGGCGCTCGAAGGCATCAAGACGACGCTCGAAAACCTCACCGATGCGCAAGGCGGCGAGGATTACGAGATCACCGAGATGTACCCCCCGATGATCGCGGCGGCGGAAGCAGAAGGCGATAAGCGCGCTTCCCGCTCCATGCATTACGCCCTCGAAGTCGAGAAGGTGCATTACGAGCTTTATGGCACCGCCATTGCCGCGGTGACCGAAGGCAAGGACCTCGGCAATGTGACCGCGCATGTCTGCCCGATCTGCGGCCACACCGTGCTTGGCGACGCCCCCGATAACTGCCCCGTCTGCGGCTGCGCCGGCAAAAGCTATATCGAGATCGCGTAAGGGCGGTTGCCCCCGCCGGTTCAAAGCGGGGGCCGTCACTCACCGCCAGTTGGTTTTGGCGAGTTCGACCAGCTCGTTGCCTTTGCCGTTGATGATCGCGCGCATCATGTAGAGGCTGAAGCCTTTGGCTTGTTCCAGGGTGATCTGCGGCGGAATGGCGAGTTCCTGTTTCGCGGTCATGACATCGACCAGGACCGGCCCCGGATGGGCGAGGGCCTCGTCGAGCGCGGCGGGCAGAAGTTTCGCATCTTCCACGCGCAGCGCCTTGATGCCGATAGCCTCGGCCACTTTGGTGAAGTCTGGACTGTTGAGGTCGGTATCGTCGGAGATATAGCCGCCCGCCTTCATTTCCATCGCCACGAAGCCAAGGCTACGATTGTGGAAGATGACGATCTTCACCGGCAGATCGAGCTGGCGCAGCGATAGGATATCGCCCATCAGCATGGCAAAACCGCCATCGCCGCACATCGCGATGACTTGGCGGTCCGGTGCGACAGCTTGCGCGCCGATGGCTTGGCACATGGCATTGGCCATCGAGCCGTGATTGAACGAGCCGATCAGCCGCCGCTTGCCGTTCATTTTCAGATAGCGCGCCGCCCACACCGTCGGGGTGCCGACATCGCAGGTAAAGATGGCATCCTCGCTGGCTTTCTCGCTGATCAGCTTTGCCAGATATTGCGGATGAATCTGCCCGATCTCGCTTTTCTCCGTGGCGAGGTCGTCGAGGTCTTTGCGCGCCTTGGTATAGTGGTCCAGAGCGGTGGCAATGAAGCGGCTGTCGTCTTTGGCTTTCAGCTTGGGCAGAAGCGCTTCGATCGTCGCTTTCACATCGCCGATGATGCCGAGATCGACCTGGGTATGCGCACCCAAAGCTTCCGGCCGCACATCGATCTGCGCGATCTTGGCCTTGCCGGGATAAAAGGCGCGATAAGGAAAGGCCGAGCCCAATATAAGAAGTGTGTCGGCAGCTTCCATGGCGTGATAGCCGGAAGAAAATCCGATCAGCCCGGTCATGCCGACATCATGGGGGTTATCCCATTCGACATGTTCCTTGCCGCGCAGCGCATGCACGATAGGGGCCTTCAAGGTTTCAGCAAGGCGCAGCACCTCGTCATGCGCGCCTGCGCAGCCCGCACCGCAGAGAAGCGTGGTCTTGCTCGAGGCGTTCAGCATCGCCGCCAGCGCGTCGAGATCTTGTGTTGGAGGCAGGGTGATGCCCGGCTCGGGCGTATTCCAGCGCACTTCGATCTCGCCCGGCATGTCTTTCAGCGCGACGTCGCCGGGCAGCACGATCACCGCGACGCCTTTTTTCAGGATGGCGGTACGCATGGCGATTTCCAGGACGCGCGGCATCTGTTCCGGGTTGGAAATCAGCTCGCAATAGACGCTGCATTCGCGAAACAGCTCTTGCGGATGGGTTTCCTGGAAATACCCCGAGCCGATTTCCGCCGAAGGAATGTGAGCGGCTATCGCCAGCACCGGCACATGGCTGCGATTGCAATCGTAAAGCCCGTTGATGAGATGCAGATTGCCCGGCCCGCAGGAACCCGCGCAGACTGCGAGCTTGCCCGTCAAATGCGCCTCGGCGCCCGCAGCGAAGGCAGCCACTTCCTCATGCCGCGTGCCCATCCAGCGGATTTTCTGCTGGCGGTGCAGGCTGTCGGAAAGTCCGTTCAGAGAGTCGCCCGTAACGCCCCAAATGCGTTCGACACCCGCCGCAGAAAGATGACGGGCGATATAATAAGCAATGCTTTCGGCCATGATGGGTCACCTGGATCGCGCTGTGAACATCCTGAACGCATATCCTTCCCGCAGCGCCGAACTTATCTAGAACGATTTCGGCGTCTTTATCGCTGTTACGCCCGCGCGCAGGCTCGCTGCAACAAAAGAGGCTGCATGGCTGCCGTGCGGCTGAGGTATCGCTCGCGACGCGGAAGTTACGCGGGAACCGCCTGTTGCGCGGCGAGGTAAGAATGAAGCTGCGCCACCACTTGCGCGCCTTCGCCCACCGCGGCTGCAACGCGCTTGACGGAACCCGAGCGGACATCGCCAATCGCAAAGATGCCGGGAATATTGGTTTCCAGCGGGCGCGCCGCATCGCTGGCAAAATCATCGGTGGCAATGAAACCTTTTTCACAAAGCTTCAGCCCCGAAGCACCCAGCCAATCGGTATTGGGATCGGCGCCGATGAATAAAAAGAGATGGCGCATTTCGTGGCGGCTTTCTTCGCCGTCGCCATCGCGCCAGCGCACGGCCTGCAAAATCCCGTTCTCGCCTTCCAGCGCGGTGATTTCCGTCTTGGTCAAGACTTCGATATTGGGCTGGGCGGCGATGCGATCAATCAGATAACGCGACATGGTGGCTTCAAGTCCGCGCCGCGCCAAAAGCCAGACCTTCTTGGCATTGGCGGCAAGATAGACCGCCGCTTGTCCCGCCGAGTTCCCGGCCCCCACAAGCGCGACCTCTTGGGCCGAACACAGCTTGGCTTCCAAAGGCGAGGCCCAATAATGCACCGATGTGCCGTCAAAGCCGCTCAAATTATTGAGGCCAAGGCTTCGATAACGTGCGCCTGTGGCGATGATGATGGCGCGGGCGCGCAAGATCTCGTCATTGGCAAGATGCAAGGTGAAGCCGTCCTCTTCGCGCGATAGCCTCTGCACTTCGTCGGGGATAGCCATTTCGACGCCGAATTTTTGCGCCTGATTGAAGGCGCGCGCCATAAGCGCCATGCCCGAGATGCCGGTGGGAAAGCCGAGATAATTCTCGATCCGCGCCGAAGCGCCTGCCTGTCCGCCAAAGGATCGGCAATCCAGTACAATGGCTGATAGGCCTTCGGAACCGGCATACACCGCTGCGGCCAATCCGGCTGGCCCCGCGCCCACAATCGCGACATCGTAGAGCCGGTTGGGGTCGATCGCGCGCACCAAGCCGATGCAGCGCGCGAGCTGGTCTTCACTCGGATTATGCAAGATATCGCCACTGGGGCAGATCACCAGCGGCCACTCGTCTTCCGGCACGCCTTCCAGCATGGTGCGCGCGCTGGCATCGTTCTCGGGATCGAGGCGTTGGTGGGGATGGCCATTGCGCGAAAGAAATCCCTGTAGCCGCAACACGCCGCCATTTTCTGCCGGGCCCACGATCACCGGTCCGCCGACGCCATCTTCCAATAACCCTACGCGGCGCAAGATGAGCGCGCGCATGATGCGTTCGCCAAGTTCGGCCTCGCTGACCAGGACATGGCGCAGCCTCTCGGAGTTCAGCACCAGGACCTTGGTATCGCCTTCCGCTTGGGCATCCACCAGAAAGGGCCGCCCGGAAAGCTGTGAGATTTCGCCGGAAAAAGAGCCCGGATCGTGAATGGCGATAGGGCCTTCATGGCCTTGTCCGGTCACCACCACGCGGCCGGATTTGATTACAAAAGCCGCATCGCCTTTCTCGCCCGCGCGCGCCAGATACTCGCCATCGCGATAAAGCCGCTCCTCGCCGAAGCGCTCCAGGGTTGCGATTTCCGATGCGGTAAAAACCGGAAACATCTGGGCGTGGCGCGTATCGCGAACACTGACCAAGCTGGCCTCCTTCAAGCGAGTTCAGCTTCAGTATGGTGCGGTGCGCGCGAATGTACACAGACGGAATTGCTTGCCGTAACGATATGTGGTGCAAATAAATGCGGGTTTCATACAAGCACGTGAAATTGTGCTGCGCCTACCGCTTCTTGCCGAGCTGTTTGGCAAGAAAATCACCCATCGCGGTGACGCGTTGCGGTTTGGGGCCTCCGGGCGGGGTCAGCCAATAGACCGCGCCTTCCGGCAACGACCACTCAGGCAGCAAAATCTCGACCTCTTTTTTGGCGATGGCTTCGCGGGCGATGAATTCCGGCAAAATCCCCACGCCGATGCCGCCTAAGATCGAAGGCAGCATCGCCTCGCCATTATTGACGCGTAGCGGCCCGCTTGGGCGTACGCTTGCCACTTCGCCGTTCTTTTTCTTGAACTGCCACACGCCTTGGCGCAGCTGATAGGAATAGGTCAGTGCCTTATGCTCGCTCAAATGCATGGGATGTTTTGGCCGCCCATGCTCTTTCAGATAGGCGGGCGCCGCCAAGAGATAGAGCGGCATGCCGCAAAGCCGCTTTGCCATCAGCGAGGAATCCGGCAGGGCCGCAATGCGGATCGCCGCGTCAAACCCATCGCCCACGATATCGACGAGATCATCGGAGAGATGCAGATCGACCTGCACTTCGGGATATTCACGAAAGAAGAGGGGCAAGAGCGGCGCCACATGCATCACGCCAAAGCTCATCGGCACAGCGATGCGAAGCAGCCCTCGCGGCGTCTGGCTTTGCGACAGGGCTTCGCTTTCGGCGGCTTCGCCTTCGGCCAGCATGGCGCTGGCGCGGGCCAAAAGCCGCTGTCCCGCTTCGGTGAGGGCAAGCTTTCTTGAGGTGCGATTGAACAGGCTCGCCCCCAGCCGCTGTTCCAGCCGCGTCACCGCTTTGGAGACCGTGGGTTTGGACATTTTCAGCTCGCCGGCGGCGCGCACAAAGCTTTGGAATTCCGCGACTTTAGCGAAAACAGCGAGAGCTTCGAAATCGGGCAGGGTGGCCATGGCGAATCTTCGAGTGAATAGAAGGAAACAATGGGTTTCCATTGTTTCTATTTCTATTCGCCCCCCGGATCAATAACTCTTGGCGGCAGAAAGAGGGCGGCCCCAACAAAGTGCGAGCCGCCAGGAGTATCAGATGAGCGATACCAACACTATCGACACCAAAACCATTGAAGCCAAAACCATCGAAGTGCGGCCCTTCAATTCTCTCGGTGGCGCGGACCATGGCTGGCTGAAGGCCAAGCACCACTTCTCCTTCGCCGATTACCATGATCCCAAGCGGGAGCAGTGGGGCGCCTTGCGCGTCTGGAACGACGACGAGATCGCGCCGAACACCGGCTTTCCTCCGCATCCCCATGCGAACATGGAGATCATCACCTATGTGCGCGATGGCGCCATCACCCATCAGGATTCGATGGGCAATAAGGGCCGCACCGTAGCCGGTGACGTGCAGGTGATGAGCGCAGGCACGGGCGTGCGCCATGCCGAGTATAATCTCGAGCAGGAGCTGACGCGGATTTTCCAGATCTGGATCTTCCCGCGCGAACGCGGCGGTGCGCCGGCCTGGGGCTCCAAGCCTTTCCCTAAAGGTGACCGTTCGGGCCGTTTCGTCACCCTCGCTTCGGGCTTTGCTGAAGATACCGAGGCGCTTCCAATCCGTGCCGATGCCCGTGTTTTAGGTGCTACACTCAAAACTGGCGAAAGCGTTCAATACAGCCTCGGCAAAGGCCGTCATGCCTATCTGGTTCTGGCCAAAGGTGCGGTCGAGGTCGATGGCGTGAAGGTCAATGCCCGTGACGGTGCCGCGATTACCGGCGTGGAAAGCTTCACGGTAACGGCAAGCGATGAAGCCGAAATCGTGCTGGTCGATTCTCTCTAACCCTTATTCGCCCCTAACTCTTAAAGCTAAGGAGTAGTGTGATGCCCAAAGTCCTGGTCCTGTATTATTCGTCCTACGGTCATATCGAAAGCATGGCCAAAGCGGTCGCCGAAGGCGCGCGTGAGGTTGGTGCTGAGGTCGATATCAAGCGCGTGCCGGAATTGGTGCCGCCTGAAATCGCTGCCAAGGCCCATTTCAAGCTCGATCAAGAAGCGCCCGTCGCCAAGGTCGAGGAGCTGGCCGATTACGATGCGATCATTGTCGGCACCGGCACCCGCTTTGGCCGCATGTCGTCTCAGATGGCGAATTTCTTGGACCAGGCCGGCGGGCTGTGGGCGCGTGGCGCGCTCAATGGCAAGGTCGGTGGCGCTTTTACCTCCACCGCAACCCAGCATGGCGGTCAGGAAACCACGCTCTTTACGATCATTACAAACTTGCTTCATTTCGGCATGGTGATCGTGGGGCTGGATTACGGCCATGCGGGTCAGATGACCCTCGATGAGATCACGGGCGGCTCGCCTTATGGCGCCTCCACCATCGCGGGCGGGGATGGCTCGCGTCAGCCCTCCGCGAATGAACTAACCGGCGCGCGGTATCAGGGCCGTAAGATCGCCGAAGTCGCCAAGAAGCTGCACGGCTGAGGTGTGGTTGAGTTTGTCATGGCCGGGTTCCCGAGCCTTGCCTCCATCCCCCTCCGGGAGTGCGAGGTTGGAGCCCGGTCATGACGCTCTAACGAGGGCAGGCGGACGTCCTGCTTAAACACGCGCCACGGGATTTTTGAGGGTCTTCGCGGTGCAATCGGACTCTCTCGCGGCAAGTTTGTATTTGCTTCAAAAAAGGGCGCTCCAGAGCGGGGCGCCCTTTGCTTTTGTGGCGGTCCATTACACGGGCGATATTTTCCGACCTTTGATGCAGGTAAGCCACACTGCTTGTTGCGGTAACGGCAACGGCTTTAGGCGTTTTGTTGCGCGTATTTTAGGCAGATGTCAAAACTGCGGCAGCCTGCCGCAGTGCCACCACAAATCTATTACAAAACAATGACGTATACGATGTTCGCAAATGCCTGGGCGCGCAGCAGCTCAGCAAAGTGATCAAATTTTAGCACCGCAATCGCATCCCATTCAGGCTATAAAATAGTTATATGATAGCTATTTGATAGTTATATTATTGCAATGGTGAAATAGTGTTTTGCCCGACTCCTCCACGCACCCGGCATCATTACCGCAAGCCCAACCTTGCCACGTTTGGCGGCATGTCTACGCCGCGAGCAGGGGGGAGGCATTGCCGTTACTGATCAAGGGGGTATCCCGTGTTGCATAAAGACGTACGCTTTCGCTCCTCTCTATTCGTCGGGGCCAGCGCCTTTGCGCTCCTGGCAGTCGCGACTGCGGCTGGCGCCCAGCAGACGACCGAAACGGTGACCGTCACCGGTTCGCGTATTCCGCGCGCCAACCTCGAAGCGCCGACCGCCGTCACGACCATTTCGTCGGAAGTCCTGCAGATGTCCGGCACGGTCAACGTGTCCGACATGCTGCGCTCGGTCCCGAGCTTCGGTGTCTCCGGCATCACGGCGACCAACTCCAACTTCGCCACCGCGGGCGCTGGTATCAGCACCCTGGAACTGCGCAACCTCGGTGAAAAGCGCACCCTCGTGCTCGTCAACGGCCGCCGCTGGGTGGCTGGCGTTGCTGGTACGAGCGCGGTTGACTTCAATACCGTGCCGACCGACCTGATCGACCGCGTGGACGTGATCACCGGCGGTGCTTCGGCCATGTACGGGTCTGACGCCCTCGCTGGCGTTATCAACGTCATCCTGAAGACCGACTATGAAGGCATGGCCGCTGACTTCCAGACCGGCCGCACCGAGTATGACGACGAAGTGCAGTACAAGGCCCATGTGATGTTCGGCGGCAATTTCGCCAACAATAAGGGTAACCTCGTTCTGTCGGCCACCTGGTCGCGCAATGAAGGCGCCTGGGCGAAGAACCGCGCCAACCTCGCCACCGACCTTTTGGTCAGCGGCGGCAAGTCGAGCTATAGCGACTACGGCTATTTCGCGATCCCGTCGACCGGCAAGGCTTACACGGTCTCCAGCGGCACCGGCGCCACCGGCACTGTGTCTGCCTGGTCTTCGAGCAAATATGGCTTCGACCGTCAGCCCTACCGCGCCATCGAAACACCGGTTGATCGCCTCGTGCTGTCGACCAATGGCCACTACAATGTGAGCCAGAATTTCCAGCTCTATATGGAAACGACCTTCGCCAACACCAAGTCGGCGGCCAATATCGAGCCCTATCCGCATGCCAGCGCGGATCTTGATGGCACCGAGAACGATCTGATGGGCGTTTCCATCGACAAT
Organism: Rhizomicrobium palustre; assembly: GCF_011761565.1. Classification (NCBI taxonomy): domain Bacteria; kingdom Pseudomonadati; phylum Pseudomonadota; class Alphaproteobacteria; order Micropepsales; family Micropepsaceae; genus Rhizomicrobium; species Rhizomicrobium palustre. The sequence continues at coordinate 2,614,607 of NZ_JAASRM010000001.1, forward strand.
CCCTATATGCCTCAGGCTCTGCGTGACGCCGTTGTCGCCGCTGGCGACAATTATGTTACCTATCGCCGCCGTTTGGCCGAGTTCGGGCCCCGCCACTACGATGCCAATCGCGACCTTTATCGTCTCGTGATCGGCGCCAAGGGCACCGTATTCAACGACTTCAACTGGGATACCTATTTCGATTGGGGCCACACCCTCGATACCCAGAACGGTACCGGCCAAGTCAATATCCCGAATATGCGCGAAGCCCTTAACGCGCGCGTTGCTACGGCGGCGGATATCACCGCTGGTGCCACGGTTGGCGGCGCGCCAGCTAAGGTCGGCGATATCATCTGCTCAAACTACTATACCTGGACTTCCAAAGAAGGCTGCGCCCCGATCAATATCTTCGGTAAGGGTGCGGTTAGCCCGGCTGCCCTTAAGTACGTGACAGCTCCGGCCAGCCGTACCGCCAATATTGACCAGCAGGTCCTCGGCGCGTCGATCGAAGGCCCTGTGGCCACGCTCCCGGCTGGTGATCTGCATGTCGTCGGCGGCTTCGAATATCGCCGTGAATTCGCTTCTGACGTTCCGGATGCGCTGTCCCAGTCGGGCCAGAACGCCGGCAACAAAGAGCCGGAAACCCGCGGTAGCTACAATGTGATCGAGTTCTTCGGCGAAACGGAAATCCCGGTCCTGAAGAACGAGTTCCTGGCGAAAGAACTGACGGTTGGCGGCGCTGTCCGCTGGTCGCAGTATGGCGCCCAGGGTTCGACCACGGTCACCAACGCCTATACCGGCCGTGTCCAGTGGAAGCCGGTCGACGATCTGCTCTTCCGCGGCCAGTATGCGAAGGCCGTCCGCGTCGCGAACATCAACGAACTGTTCGCACCTGGCGGTGAGGATTTCTCGTCGGTTGACGATCGTTGCTATTCCGAACCGCTGAAGCCTGTGGGTAAGCAGAATCCTCAGGTCATCGCCAACTGCGCGAAAGACCCGGTCGTCAAGGCGCGTACCGCCGCGAATGGTTCTTTTGATCTCACTCTGGCGGAGCGTCAGGGTACAGGCGGCTTGTCCGGTGCGGGTAACAAGAACCTCACGCCTGAACGGTCTGACACCTGGACCGTCGGCGCGGTGTTCAATCACGACTTCGGTAGCGCTGGTGCACTCGAATTCTCGGTCGATTACTTCAACATCGACATCGAGAACGTGATCACCACGGTTGGCCGCCAGCAGGCGATCAATCAGTGCTATGAGGCTGCGAGCTACCCGAACACGTTCTGCACTCTGTTCACGCGTAAGGCGACCGGCCCGACCAATCTCCAGGGCGCGATCACTGCGGTCAACACCGGCTACTTCAATCAGGGTTATCTGAAGGAAGGCGGCTTCGACTTCGCGATCAACTACAATGTCGATCTGAACGAATTCGATTGGCTGAAGAGCGCCCTTGGCGGCGTGGATGTCGGTCAGATCAATTCCCGCTTGAACTGGACCTACACCAATAACTACTCCGATCAGTCCTTTGGTACGGTCACCAACGACAATGGCTTCATCGGCGCCCCCAAGCACAAGGCACAGCTCGGTTTCATTTATGAGAACGGCCCTGTGACCCTGCAGTGGGAAACCGACTTCCAGAGCCGCGTCTATGTTGCCCCGGGCGAGCTCACCTCGATCCGTCCGTACTACCTGCACAACCTCTCGGGTTCCTATCAGATTACCGAGCAAGTGCAGCTCTTCGGCGGTATCAACAACCTCCTCAACATCCGCGCTCCGTTCGTCCCGAACGCCTACGCGACCACCGGCACGACCACCTCTGCCGATGTGTATGATGCGATCGGCCGCCGCTTCTTCGTCGGCGCCCGTCTCAAGATGTAATCGGTTGTGGATTTCTGAAATCAGCGGCGGGCCAAAAGCCCGCCGCTTTTTTTGTGCGGCCGGTGAGAACGATACTGACAGCGAAGCGAAAAAACGCTGCTATCAGGCCGTTTCTTGCGTGTTGTCGATGATGGTTTTGAGCTTGGCGAGCACAGCTTGGCCGGCTTCGGTCAGATAGACGAGGCGGCGGCGGCCGTCTGTCGGATGGCGCACCGTTTCGAGAAGGGCGCCTTGATCGGGCTGGGCGAGGGCGTCGACGGTCCGCGAGACCATGGATTCGCCGAGCCCGCAGGCAAAGACGAGGTCCTTGATGGAGAGGCCCTCATTTTCACAGACGGATAGAAATACAATAACGCTCTCCAGCCGGAGAGCAGGGCAGGTCGTGGATAGCGCGTTAATCGCTTGTCGCAGCCGCGTGGCGGCACAAGGGTTGTTCTCTTCCACCGGTCAAGGTCTCATCCGACCTTGGTCTGGCGTACGCCTACGGGGCGCAGCCGCTGGGGGCCCGATACGACATTGCCGCTGTCGGGACGACGCTCGCGCCTTTCGCGAATGATCATCTCGGCATTGGGATATTCGCTCTTCAGGCTTTCGACGAAGCGCGCGAGCTTGTTCTGGTGCTCCGCAGCCTCCACGAAATCCTCCGCCGAGATGTCGATGGTGATCTGGGCCCGAAGTCTCATCAGTCTGCGCCTCCACCGCGCAACGATCTCATAACTGCATATGTAGTGAGCAATTTTGTAAATGCTGCTCTCACAGCTCGGAGTTTGATATACAAAATTGCCAGTACGTCTCTGTGTAAACCACATACCTCAGCGCTACGAGTTCAAATTTCCTTTACTGCAGACGGCCTGAGGTAGTTATTTTCTCGGAAAACGCGAATTCCTTGTGTAGAATTGTAGAAGACATCTAATTCGCTCGAGTTTCCTCGCAATTATCTACAGACAAAGTGTGGAGAAATTGCCGAAATTCTGGTCAGGCTTGATCAATGTTGTGTCAGCCACCAGCGGCGGGGATTGTCCGAAGGCTGTGCGACTCAAATCCGCCGCGCTTGTCGTAACGCCCGTTTGCGTTTATTCCTGCCCCACCCTTTGGACACATAACTCCATGCCTCTGCTGCGATTTATCCCGGAAGCCACCAATATCAACTTCATTGGCGCGCGCTATGTCGCCTTTGCCATTGATGGGCTGCTGCTGCTGGCTGCGGTCGTTTCGATCGCCTGGCATGGTTTTAACCTGGGTTTGGACTTCACTGGTGGTGTCCAGGTGCAGGCCAAAGCGCCCTATACGATCTCGACCGACCAGGCGGGGCAGATCCGCGATCAGATTTCGACCCTGCATTTTAATGATCAGCGGGTTCAGACGGTCAGCGGCGGTGTCTGCGCCACTCCGGCCTATTCCTGCGTCATGATCCGCGTTCAGCCCAAGGCTGGCCAGGATTACAACGCCGCCGCCCAGGCGATCAAAAACAAGCTCGGGCCGAGCTATCAGTTTCCCTCGACCGAGGTGATCAGCGCGGCGGTTTCCGCCGAACTCCTGCATGCCGGTATTCTGGCCTCGATTCTCGCGGTTATCTGTATCGCCCTCTGGGTGGCCTTCCGCTTTGAATGGCAATACGGCATCAGCGCCGCCTTCGCGACCGGCCATGACGTCTTCGTCACCGCAGGGCTTTTCTCGCTGCTGCACCTCGATTTCAACCTGACCTCGATCGCTGCGCTCCTGACCCTCGCAGGCTATTCGATCAACGACACGGTGGTGGTGTTCGACCGTCTGCGCGAGAACCGGCGCAAGTATAAGCGCATGCCGCTCGCCGATCTCATCAACCTCTCGACCAACCAGATGCTGACGCGAACGATCCTGACCTCGGTCTCCACCGCGCTCTCGATCATTCCGCTCTATTTCTTCGTGCCCGCGCTGGAAGAATTCACCGGCTCGATCCTGTTCGGCATTCTGGTCGGCACCTTCTCCTCGATCTACGTCGCTGCCGCGCTGCTGCTCTATCTGCCCAAGCCCGCTGGCGCCATCGAGGACAAGCCGGTGCCCGCGCAGGCCTGATCCTGTCGCTCTGCCAAAAGATAAGGGGCCCGGCGAACCGGGCCCCTTTTTTGTATGCGATGGGTGTAGCGCGCCTAGAAGGGGAACCAGTCCCGCTTCTCGGTGTATTCCTGGTATTGCGCGTTCACGCCTGCGCGCAGGCCGACGCCGGTGCGCATGGGAGCAAGCGTGACGCCACCCGAGCGCATATAGAGAACGCCGATCCCGGCGATGAAATAGTAAGAGCCTTCCACGCCTGGGAAGCGCTGATAGAGGCGCTCTTCGCGCTTCAGGTTATAGACCAGGGTGAAAACCTTGGAGGCATTGCCGCCGACATCGAAGCCGACAGACGGCCCGCGCCAATAGGTTTTCTTCGGCTCATGGTTCTTGCGGATCAGCCAGCCGGAGCCATAGCGCAGGCCCACCACGAAAGCGCCCGAACCTTCATCGCCCTTGATATAAGCATCGGGGCGGCCCTGGTCGCGGAAGACGCGCTGCACGGCCTTGGCGACGCTTTCCGTGGCGATGCCAAAAAAGTCCGCTGCAGAGCGGGTGATTTCGTTTTCGGTAAAGGTATCGTCATCGCCCGATTCATCGGCCAATGCGGGAACGGTGATAAGCCCGGTAGCACCAGAGGCCAACGCCCCCAAAATCAGCTCTCGCCTTTTCATCGGCTACTCCCTTTGAATAAAACTGCCGCCTCGCAAAACTTCTACTCGAAACGGGCGAATCGATTTGCGGTTATCCTCCCCCAAAATCTGGGGTTTCGCTATGCCGCCGCCAACCGGCCCGCTACGACTGAAACGGCCAATTTTGGCAACTCGGTGGTGGACCTGTGCGTTTGACGTTGAGGGAAGCCATTAAATCCCCGTCATGCGGAGCGCTATGCAGGAAAAGCCCATCAGAACCGAGTCCGGCACGCCTAAGGCCTTTAGTCCCCCTGTGAGCAAAAAGGGGCTCGGCAGGGCAGGCTGGGTCGCAATGGTTGCGCTCGCACTCATTCTCGCGGGAGCGGTTCTGTATGCCGTCGATACGTCAGAGCAACTCGGCCCGGTGCCGATGAGCCTTTCCGGCTGGCTATTTCTCAGCCTCGGCGTTCTGCTGACCTTGGCCGTTGGCATCGGCTTGATGGCGCTTATGTTTTATTCGAGCCGGCATAATTTCGACCGCTGAGGAGAGGCGACACCAAAGGACGCAGGGGGAGAAACTTTCCCGGAGCGTTCATTCTCCTTTCACGAGTAAGGCCTTAACTGCTCGTGATAACAAGTGTAAGAAATACATGCCATTGATGCAATTCAATGATAAATGGCTCGTGGGCGTCGCTGAGCTGGATAGCCAGCACGAAATCCTGCTCGCCACCATCAACAAACTCTACGGCATCGCCTTGCGGCGCGAGGCCATCGCGGCACTCGATGGGCTAGTTGACGATCTGGCTTCCTATGTCGATCTGCATTGCGCCTATGAGGAAAAGCTCTTCACGGAAGCCGACTACCCTGGGGCCGTTCGTCATAAAGGTGAACATGACAAGTTGCGCCGTCACATCGCGCAATTTGCAGCGCGCCCGGACAAGGATCTCTGCCTCGCGCTCGATCTTTTGCATGTGTTGAAACAATGGCTGACCGACCACATCATGCGAGAGGATAAGGCTGCCTGCGCCTATCTGAACACGCGTGGAAATTTCTAGCCCTCTGGTGCCTCTGCTTGCGGTTTGCCCATACGATGCACTAGCTTTGCGCCTGATGGGAAACAGGAGTGCGCGTGGAAACTGTCACCGAATATGTGTCGGGTGATCTTATCCAGGCTGCCGCGCGCGAAAGCCGCGATCTACAAGCGCCGAATCCGTTCATTTATTGGTGCGATCTCGTGGCGTCTGTCAGCATCGGCTACGGCGCGCTTGCCGTACTGATACTGTCGGAACCGCCATTGCTGAAGCTTGGCGCGGGCGTTGTTGCAGTGCTGGCGCTTTATCGCTGCATTAGTTTCATTCACGAACTAACGCATATCAAAGCTGGGGCCTTGCCCGGGTTTCGCATCGCCTGGAATCTTCTCATCGGCGTGCCGCTGCTTTTGCCGTCCTTTCTCTATGAAGGTGTGCATAGCCTGCATCACGCCAAGACACGCTATGGCACCGAAGAAGATCCTGAATACCTGCCGCTCGCCCATATGGGGCCGTTCAGTGTCCCGCTATTTCTCCTGGTCTCGCTTTTGGCGCCGCTCGCCTTGCTCTTGCGCTTTGCGATCCTCGCGCCGCTCAGCCTTGTCGTGCCTGGTCTTCGCAAGATCGTCGTGGCGCAGGCTTCCGCGATGACGATCTCGCCGACTTTCAAACGAAAGCCGCCAGAAGGGCGTGATTGGATTTTCTGGGAAGCCGCGGCCTCGCTTTGGGCCATCACGGCGATCACGCTTGCGGTCACTGGCGTCATCGCGCCCAGCCAATGGATAGTGCTGCTGGGCGTTGTGTCTGCCGTCGCCTTCCTCAATCAACTGCGCACGCTGGTCGCCCATCTTTGGGAGAATGACGGCGGGCAGATGACCATCACTGCGCAATATCTCGACAGCGTGAATGTGCCGGGCGGCTTTCTGCCGGAGCTCTGGGCGCCGGTGGGCTTGCGCTATCACGCGCTGCACCATCTCTTGCCCGGCATTCCCTATCACGCACTGCCAAAAGCGCATCGTAGGCTCATCGCGGCGCTGCCTGACGGTTCGGAGTATCACCGCGCCAATTACGCGGGGCTCTTGCGTCTCACTTGGCGCCTAATGCGGGCCGGGTGGCGGTAATCTGGCCGGCAGATGAAATCGCCTCTGCCGCGCTTGGCGCAGAGCCCGCGCCTTCCCATATGAGAAAGGCTGTTTGACCGCGCCGGGAAATGAGCCGCCTTCCTCCCATCCTTAAGGGGGGAAATCACTCGAACAATTATATTGCACGCATCGCCATCTGGTTTTCGCAAGGCGATTTTTGAGTGAACACAATAGCTTACCGGGAAAATCCCGGATTTGTTTTCAACTTTTTTGAATCCGGCTTCAGAGCCCTTTGGCGATGAAATGCGGGTTCGCGAAGCCTGGCTTGCCATAGAGGAAGGGCTTGCCTTCCACCGTCGTGACCGCGCCGCCTGCGGCCGCAAGCACGGCATGGCCCGCCGCCGTATCCCATTCCATGGTGCGGCCATGGCGGGGATAGATATCCGCTTCGCCCGCCGCGATCAGGCAGAATTTCAGCGAGGAACCTGCCACCACGAAATTCTTGATCTGATAGGCGCCAAGATATTCGGCGGTCTTGCCGTCGTTATGAGAGCGGGAGATGGCGGCCACCAGCCCATCCTTGCCGGGCTGACGCACGGTGATGGGATGGGCTTCGGCGAAGTCCGGCGCGCCGCCGGGCGGGCAGGTCATGGCGAAGGCGCCCGAAAGGCTCTCGCCGAAGAAGATGCGCTCCTTGGCCGGGGCATAAACCACGCCGCGCACGGGCTTGCCTTCCACGATTTCGGCGATATTGACCGTGAACTCGCCATTCTTGTTGACGAACTCCTTGGTGCCGTCGAGGGGATCGACCAGGAAGAACCGCTTGCCCACTTTCGGGGTCCGTCCTGCCGCCACTTCTTCTTCGGCCACCACCGGCACGTCGGGGGCGAGCTGGGCCAGCCGTTTCAGGATAAAGCGCTCGGCATCCACGTCCGCGGCCGTCACCGGCGACATGTCCTCTTTGCGGGTCGCCGTGATCTCGTCGGTGTAGTGCTCCAGGATGATGGCCCCGGCGTCATAGGCGATGCGGGCGAGCGCCCGGAGCATGGGTGAAGAGGCGTGGGCGTGATTATCGGTCATGGTGTCTCCTCGCCTAAGTGTAACCCGTCTGCGGGGGAGAGTTCGAGGGGGCTGACATCGGTATGGATCACCTGTTTGCCCCCATGCTCGAAATTCACAGTCACTTTGGTCCCCACCACCGACTGGACTTGACCGGTTCCCCATGCCGGTGCCGCAGGCAGCCGAACCCAGTCGCCGGGGGCCAGAAACACGGGGGGCAAATTCGAACCCATTAAGCTTTCCTTAAGCGGTAAAGGGGACGATAACCATTTCTAAACCCCGACAACCAGGGCTACCATGAACGATATCGAATTCTCCGCTTTTCTCGTCAGCCGGGTCTGCCACGACCTCGTTGGGCCCCTAGGCGCCGTCGTCAACGGCTTGGAAGTGCTGGAAGATGAACGCGATGCCGCCATGCGGGCCGATGCCCTGAAGATCGTGACTTCGAGCGCGGCCCAGGCTTTGGCGCGGTTGCAATTCATGCGTATAGCCTTCGGCGCGGCGGGCTCGGCGGGGGCCGAACTCGACCTCGGCGAAGTCGGGCGGCTGGTCACGGGCCTGCTCTCGGGCGGGCGTCTCAGCGTGGAATGGGAGCCCTCCCATGCCCATTGGCCGAAGGATTGGGCCAAGCTTCTGATGAATGCGGCGCTGATCGCGGCCGATTGCCTGCCGCGTGGTGGGCTGATCCGCATCTCCACCCCCGAAGGAGCCCCAGGCTTCACCATTACCGCGGAAGGCACCGGCGTGCGCATATCGGAAGATGTCGCAAAGGCTCTGCACGGCGAGGCCTTGGAGCCGGATGCGCGCGGGGTGCAGCCGATCCTGACCTATCGTCTTGCCCGGGGCGTCAATGCCGGCCTGACCATCACGCTGAAAGAAGGCTTCGTGGAAATCGTTGCCGGCTAAAGCAAGTTTAGACTTTAAGTTCGCCTCAAGCTAATGGCAGCCGCGAAGCGAATTTAAAGTCCGATGCTTTAGGGGCCGGAATAAAGCGGCCATTTACTTTCACGCGCTAGGTTCGGTTCAGTAAGGGATTGGCTTGTTCTATGAAAACCTGCCTCGTGGTCGATGATAGCCGTGTGATCCGTAAGGTCGCTTGCGCGATTCTGAAGGAACTGTCGTTTGAGACCGAGGAAGCCGAGAATGGTGCGCAGGCGCTTGTTGCCTGCCGCCGTCAGATGCCCGATGTGATCCTGGTCGATTGGCAGATGCCGTCGATGAGCGGCGTCGAATTTTTGCGCGCCTTGAATCACGAGATTTTCGGCCGCCGTCCGGCGGTGTTGTTCTGCACCACCGAGAATGATCCGGCCAATATCAGCGAAGCCGTCAACGCAGGCGCTGGCGACTATATCGTGAAGCCCTATGACCGGAAAATACTGGCGACCAAGCTCGCGGAAATGGGGCTTGTCTAATCACCATGAACGGGGCTGATCTCGCTTATCTCGCCAATGTCCTGCGCCGCCGTACCGGCATTGTGCTGGCTGAGAAAAAGACCAGCATGATCGAAACGCGGCTGGCGCCGGTGATCCGCCGCTTCGGCTTTCGCGATGCCGGCTCGCTTCTGAAGGAACTGCATTACGGTCACGAGGCGCTTGTGCAGGCGGTGATCGAGGCGATGACCACCAACGATTCGGCCTTCTTCCGCGACCGCCGCACCTTCGAGGAATTTCGCGATATCGTTCTGCCCAATTTGATGGAAGAGCGGGCCGAGACCAAGCAGCTCCGCATCTGGTGCGCGGCGTGCGCGGCCGGGCAGGAGCCATATTCCATCGCCATGCTTTTGGATGATGTCGGCCTCATCGAACAAGGTTGGCAGATCACGCTGATCGCGACCGACATCAATACCGAGATGGTGGCGCGCGCCCAGGAAGGCGTCTATTCGCAGATTGAAGTGCAGCGTGGCCTTCCCATCCGCCGCCTCGCCAGCCACTTCACCAAGGAAGACGAGCGCTGGCGCATCTCCGACAAGCTGCGGCGGATGGTGAACTTCCGCACCTTTAATCTGCTTGATTCATTCGGCTGGTTGCCGGATTGCGACGTCGTCTTCTGCCGCAATGTGCTGATGTATTTCGAACCCAAGACGCGGTTCTCGGTGCTCGATCGCATCAGCGAGATATTGGCGCCGGATGGTGCCTTGCTGGTCGGACCTGCCGAGTCGCTCGTGGGCTACGAACTCGGCTATGTTCCGGCCGAGCATGCGCCAGGCCTGTTCTATCGAACCCGGCCTGTGCCGTTCCGGCGCCGTATCGCGGGCTAGCGCGCGTCCCTTAAGAACGCGCGCCACCCTATATCATCAGATTTTCGCGCGAATACCTGCCGTGAAGGTGCGCCCGATGGTGCCGTAGCCACCGGTCAGTTCATCACGGTTATCCGTCACGTTCTCAACCCGCCCGAACAGTTCGAGACCCTTGGCCAGGCTGTAGTTGGCGAAGAAGCCGAGTTCAGCGCGATCCTTGAGCTTGGTGAAGTGGCCGGCATCGTCGAAGCGGCTGCCGACATAGGTCAGCGAGGTGCCGAGCGACAGATCGCTGAGTGCCTGCCAGGTGAGCGTGCCGCTCACGCTATCATGCGGGCGGCGCGCCAGTTGCAGGCGGGTGATCTGGTTGAGGTTGGTGAGGTTGGTGTAGCTGAGGCTGGCCTTCAGGCCCTCCACGATCTCGCCAGAGGCTTCCACTTCGATGCCCTTCGCCAGCGAACGCGCTACGTTGTAGTAATAGCCGCCTTCATTGGCGCGCAGCGAGCAGGCGGTGGAGGTAACGCCCCAGCAGGAGAAGAAATCGATCTGGTTGGTCGTGGCGCGCGAGAAATAGGTCGCCGAAACCACCCAGCCGCCGACGGCCTGATCGATGCCCGCTTCCCAGCCCGTCGCCAGTTCCGGCTTCAGCTGGGTCACCGGGTTGGAGTAGGGCGAATAGAGCTGATACAGCGCCGGGGCCTTGAAGCCGTCGCCGATATTGGCGCGCAGCGTGGTGCCTTCCGCCAGTTGATAGGCGACATTGGCCTTGTAAGAGGTGTGATCGCCGAACTGGCTATTATGGCTGTAGCGGGTGCCGACCGTAACCGTCAGGTTCGAGAGCGGAGAAACCTGAAGCTGGCCATAGACGCCATCGACGCGCACCGCACCGCCGATCGCTGCCGCATCATACTGGCCCTTCTGGGCGAAGCTGGTGCGTTCATGCTCATAGCCGAAGGTAACGACATCGGTCTGGTTCAGCTTATAGCCGCCCTGATATTCGATGCTGGTGGTGCCGCCTTTGCCGTAGAAATCCTGCACGGTGTCAAAGGTCTTGCGGTCGCTGTCGCTGCGGCTGATGGACAGACGATTGGTGAAACGACCGTTCAAGAAATCGCCATTCACGCCGCCATAGAGCGCCAGAAGTTCATTGGTGCCGTATTGATGCGTATCGGCAAGGGTGTAGTTCGGCGGCGGGAAGCCATCGAAGCTGTCACGCGCACGGGTGTAATAGACGCGCGCGTCAACGCTCACTTCCTCAGTCGCGTGCCAGCGCAGATTGCCGGTGGCGCCGAAGTGATGATAGCCGTCCGCTTCCGAATTGCCATTGCGGCTGTCGGCAGCCGAGACGCTGTTGGTAGTGTAGAAATTCGCTGCCGCGCCGAAATCAAGCGTGGAATAGCTGCCCCTGGCCGCGGCGTTCACATGCACGGTGTCGAGCGAACCGGCTTCCGCCGTCAGCGTCGCCTTGTTTTCTCCGCCACGCGCGGTGACGAGGCTGATGACGCCGCCGATGGCATCGCTGCCATACAGCGTCGATTGCGGGCCGCGCAGCACTTCCACGCGCTCAAGACCATTGGCGAGCACGTCACCCATCAAGGCCTGGCCGGTCGGGGCAGAGGGATCATTGATGCGCACGCCATCCACGAGCACCACGGACTGGCCGACTTCGGCGCCACGCAGCAGGACCGAGGTGGTCTGGCCGACACCGCCATTGCGGATCACGGTCACGCCCGGCGCGGTCGCCAGAGCGTCCGACAGAATGACGGTTTGACGGGCTTCAAGATCGGATGCGCTGATCACCGAAATGCTGGCGCCGGTGACGGCGGCAGGCTCGGGCGTGCGTGTGGCACTGACGACGATGGTTTCAGCGCCCGCAGCCGAGGCAAGGCTCATCACAGCAGCGGATGATAAAAGTAGTTTACGCATGACGTTCTCCTGGTTTGCGCCAAGAGCCGGCACGCGGGATATCCCGCATGAACTCCAAAGATGGATCATACTTCCCGCGACGACTCCAATACTGTCGTCGCGACGGTTTCCCCCGCAGTTTTCGGCGCACCCCGGCCGGAAACAGGACGACAGCATCAGGCAGGTCTCCTGGCTTTCCGGGTCTTCGTCCGCTTCCGCCTTCCCGGGATATCCCAGTGGCGTTTGGAAGCGTTCTCGCCGGGCACAGTTGCGGGGGCAGCCGCTTTCGCGTTCCCTAAACCTGACACCTGGGGCACTGCTAGACCGCTTTTGGCCCTGGGGTCAACCGCCGGACGTAGACGTCCGAAAATGGCCAGACGAGGCGTGTCTTTTGCGCCATGATGGCCGCCATGGATATGCCACCTTTCGACATCTGCTACCGGGCCTTGGCGAGCCGCGATGCGCGCTTCGACGGACGTTTGTTTGTGGCGATTACGTCTACCGGCATCTACTGCCGCCCGATCTGCCCGGCCCGCACCGCAAAGCCAGAGAATTGCCGCTTCTTTCCGAGTGCTGCTGCCGCTCAAGAAGCAGGCTTTCGTCCCTGCCTGCGCTGTCGCCCGGAAATCTCGCCCGATGCTGCTGCCTGGCGCGGGACCTCCAATACCGTATCGCGCGCGCTTGCGCTGATCGCCGAAGGTCATTTGGATAGTGAGGCGAATATCGCAGAACTCGCCGACAGGCTTGGTGTTGGCGAACGCCAATTGCGCCGTTTGTTCGAGAAACATCTCGGCGCCTCACCGGTGGTCGTGGCGCAGACACGCCGTATCCTTTTCGCCAAGCAGCTTATTCAAGACACTGCTCTATCAATGAGCGAAATCGCGGAAGCCTCAGGCTTCGGCTCTGTCCGGCGTTTCAATGATGCGTTCCGCAAACTCTATGGCAAAAGCCCAAGCGAGCTTAGGGCGCGCAAAGCCGCGATAGGTGCGATCACCGTCAAGCTCGGCTATCGCGCGCCTTATGATTGGGATCAGATGATCGCGTTTTTGGGCGGGCGTGCGGTAGATGGTGTCGAGATCGCCGAGCCCTCGCGCTACGCCCGCACCATCTCGCTTCATGGGCATATGGGTGCCATCGAGGTGCGGCCAGGGAAGGGGCATCTTGTTGCAGCTATCCGCTTCGCCGAGCCGCGCCACTTGCTCGCGATTGTTGGGCGGTTGCGGCGCCTCTTCGATCTTGATGCGGATGTTGCCGCTATCGGCGCGCATCTTTCGGCGGATGCCCATCTCGCGCCGCTGATCGCCAAACGGCCGGGTTTGCGCACGCCGGGCACTTGGGACGCGTTCGAACTTGCCGTGCGCGCCATTCTTGGTCAGCAGGTGAGCGTGGCTGCGGCGCGCAAACTGGCCTGCAAGCTGGTGGCGCTGACCTCTCCCATACTGACGCCCGACATCACAGGCGACGAGCGGCTGAAGGCGATCTTTCCAGACGCCGTGCGCCTCGCCGCGGCCGATCTTTCCAGCTTCGGCATGCCCAACGCCCGAAAGAAGGCATTATCCGCATTGGCCGATGCGGCGAACGCCGATCCGCGTCTTCTGGATGTGCACGGCGCCTTCGAAACCGTCATCGCGCGGCTCACGCAGTTGCCGGGCTTCGGTCCGTGGACGGCGCAGTACTGGGCCCTACGCGCGCTGCGCGACAGCGATGCCTTTCCCGCCGCGGACCTCGCGCTTCTCAGGGCGATGGAGGAAGGTGGTGCGCGGCCAGCGCCCTCCGCCCTATTAGCGCGGGCGGAGAATTGGCGGCCCTGGCGGGCCTATGCCGCCCAGCATCTTTGGGCTCAGGATGCAGACCGTGCTTTATCATGACGCCTTCGACACGCCTTTAGGCCCATCCCACCTCGTTTGCGATCAAGAGGGGCGCTTGCTTCTCTTTGGTTGGTATGAGGGCGCGCGCTGGCAAAAAGCCTTTTCCGGCGGCGACATCATGGACCAACCCAACCCCTTCGGCCTGCGCGATGCCTTCACGGCCTATTTCGCCGGAGAGGTGACGCGGCTCGACAGGCTCGCCATCGGGGTGCGCGGCACCGATTTTCAGATGGAGGTTTGGCAAGCCCTGCGCACCATTCCCGCGGGCCAGACCCTAAGCTATGGCGCGCTCGCCCAGCGAATCGGTAAAGCGAATGCGGTGCGCGCTGTGGGGCTCGCCAATGGCGCCAATCCCATCGCGCTCGCGGTCCCTTGTCATCGTGTTATCGGCAGCAGCGGGTCTCTGACCGGTTATGGCGGTGGACTCGAACGCAAGCGATGGCTGTTGAGACATGAAGCACAATTCACAGGCATTGGTCTATTTGCACAAAAACTGTAATCCCGCTTACACGATTAACCGCTAGCGGTTAATCCTTATGCGTCCCTCTGTCATTTAGCCGCGCAATTGGCCATCACCGTTACCGAACCGTCGCAGTTCATGGCCAAATTGCGTCTATGATATCGGAAAACGCGAATCGATATGCGGTGTACGGAATGGCTAAGGATGCCGCCGTTTGGATCACGCTCCGGCGTGTGTTTTGGGCCGTGGCAGCCTCGCTGCTTATCGGGGCGATCATCTATGCCTATTTCGGTTCGCATATTCTGATCGGGTGTGCGGTCGTAGTGGCCGCAGCGGCATTGTCGGCGGGGATCGGCGAACGTCAGCCGCCCAAGACAGTGGTGGAAGTGCCCGCCCAGAATGATCTGCATGTCCTGCCGCCCCTGTCGCGGGAGATGCTGGAGCGGCTCCCCGATCCCTTGATGCTGGTCAATGGCGGCGACCGGGTGTTCTTCGCCAACCGCGCCATGCGCGACGTGATTGGTGTCGGTATTGAGCGCAAGCATATCTCTGCCGTGTTGCGCAATCCGTCGATTCTCGAGGCGCTCGCCCGCACCAGCCAGACCGGCGAGCCCGGCTCGGTGGATTTTGTCGTCCGCGTTCCGATTGAGCGCAATTATCAAGCCTTTACTGCCCGCGTTTCAACGGAACCTTCGATCATCATGCTTCTGATGCACGATCTGACCTCGATTAAGCGCACGGAGCAGATGCGCGTGGATTTCATCGCCAACGCCAGCCACGAGTTGCGCACCCCGCTGGCCGCGGTGGCGGGCTTTATCGAGACGTTGAAGGGGCCTGCGCGCGACGATGAAGAGGCGCGCGAAAAGTTCCTCGACATCATGGCGGTCGAGGCTGAGCGCATGCGCCGCCTGATCGAAGACCTTCTCTCGCTTACCCGTATCGAGCTCAACGAGCACGTTCCGCCGCGCGGGGAGGTGGCCTTAGAGGAGGTCATCCGGCAAGCTTCGGCGGCGCTCTCGCCGCTCGCCAAGGCCGATGGAATCAGCATCGTTGTGGAGGCCGCGCCCGATCTTCCGCGTATCAGCGGCGAGCGCGACGAGCTTGTGCAGCTCTTCCAGAACCTTATCCACAACGCGATCAAATATGGCCGCGAGCGGGGCGAGGTGAAAATCGCGCTGAAGCAGCAGGCCGCGACCGGCCGACGGGGGCCCGAGGCTTTCGTGATCGCCAGCGTCAAGGATGATGGCGAAGGCATTCCGGCGGAGGCGATTCCGCGCCTGACGGAGCGCTTTTACCGGGTAGATGTGAAGCGCAGCCGGGAGCGCGGCGGTACGGGGCTTGGGCTTGCCATCGTCAAGCACATCGTCAACCGGCACAACGGCAAGATGCAAATTGAGAGTCGTGTGGGCGAAGGATCGACGTTTACCATCACCCTTCCGGCCCTAAAAAAGCAGACAGATGCGTCTGTCACGGAACTGTTATAAAAACATCGCATACCGATTGCGTTGTCGGTGTGAATGGTGTCGGCAACGAGGAAGTGGGCAGGCGTCATGGCGGAACATACCGTAAAGTCCTTCACCGAGCAGCTCGAGGCTCTTGCATCGTCTGTCGCCCAAATGGGCGGGCTGGCCGAGGCGCAGCTTGCGGACTCGATTGATTCCATCGCCAAGCGCGATACCGCGCGGGCTGAACAGGTTGTTGGTTCTGATCGCAAGATCGATGAGCTGCAGCAGGTTATCGAAGAACATGCGCTGAAGGTTCTGGCGCTGCGCCAGCCGATGGCGGTCGATCTGCGCGAAACCCTCGCCGCGATCAAGATTGCGGGCGAACTTGAACGCATCGGCGACCTCGCCAAGAACATCGCCAAGCGCGCTATCGTCCTCAATCGTGAACCGCCGATTCGTCTGGCGCAGAGCCTGGCGCGTATGGGCGGGCAGGCGCTCGCCCAGCTCAAGCTGGTGCTGGATGCCTATTCGGATCGCGACGCCGACACCGCCGAGCAGGTCTGGAAGCAGGACGGCGAAATCGATGAGATGTACAACAGCCTTTTCCGCGAGCTCCTCACCTACATGATGGAAGACCCGCGCACGATCGGCCTGTGCACGCATTTCCTCTTCATCGCCAAGAATATCGAACGTACGGGCGATCACTGCACCAACATCGCCGAAGTCGTTTATCACATGGTCACGGGTGGCCATCTCGCCATCGATCGTCCCAAAAGCGATCTGACCGCGACCACTGCTATCCGCATTGAAAAGAAGGATTAAGCCATGAAGCCGTCGGTGCTCGTTGCCGAGGACGAAAGCGCCCTTGTCACCCTGCTCCGATACAATCTGGAGCGCGAGGGATACCGGGTGTTGGAAGCGATGGATGGCGAGGAAGCCCTCCTGGTCGCTGCAGAAGAGAAGCCGGACCTCGTTCTCCTCGATTGGATGCTGCCGCAATTATCGGGGATCGAGGTCTGCCGCCGTCTGCGCAGCCGCCAGGAAACCCGCAATGTGCCGATCATCATGCTGACGGCGCGCGGCGAGGAAACCGACCGCATCCGTGGGCTTGATACCGGCGCGGACGATTATCTCACCAAGCCCTTCTCGATGATGGAGCTTCTGGCGCGGCTGCGCGCTGTGATGCGTCGCATCCGTCCCAGCCTGGCTGAAGACGTCGTCACTGTCGGTGATATCGAAATGGATCGCGCCGCGCATCGTGTGCGCCGTGCGGGCAAGGAAGTTCATCTCGGTCCGACTGAGTACAAGCTGCTCGATCATCTCATCCAGCATCCGGGCCGCGTCTTCTCGCGCGAGCAGCTTTTGGATGCGGTGTGGGGCTCGGATGTCTATGTCGAGGCGCGCACGGTGGACGTCCATGTCGGGCGTCTGCGCAAGGCCCTCAATATCGATGGCACGGCTGATCCGATCCGCACGGTGCGCTCGGCCGGCTACGCGCTGGAAGATACGCCCGCAGCAGCCGCCTAAAGGCGGGGCGGGCGCTTGTCGCGAAGCTAAGGTCGCGCTTAGCCGCAAACCTTATGCACATAGGTGCCGCGCAGGAGGTTCCGCAGCGGATCCACCGGCAGCGGCTCAGCCTTAACCACAGGCTTCTTCTCCGCGCCTTTGGGGGCCGCGCTGACGGGTACGGTCTTCTTGGTCTTTTTCGGAGCATTTTTCATGCGCGCGAGACTATCACATCTCGCGCGCTATGTTTGCGGAATTTCTCCGCTCGTCTTTTAGCTCGCGATCTTGTCGCGGCGCTGCTGCTGCGGCTGGTAGGCCTTGCGGGCATGCGCTTCGCAATAAGGCGAGCCGTTCTTCGGCTTGCGGCCGCAGAAGTGGAACTCGTTGTCGGAAGGATCGCCGATCGGCCAGCGGCACATACGGTCGTTGATCGTCAGCACGGTGGCGAAGTTGCCGTCGTCGAGCTGCAGCGGATCTTCTTCCACGATCGGCGCCGGGGGGATGTGCGGGCGGATATTGACCCGCGGCGTCACCGGCAGGCGCGGGCGTTCCACGCGCGAGGGGGAAGCACGGCCCGCCAGGCCGAGTCTGTGAACTTTGCCGATCACGGCGTTGCGGGTCACCCCGCCCAGGGCGCGGGCGATCTGGCTGGCGGACAGCCCCTCTGTCCAGAGGCTCTTCAGCTGTTCAACCCGGTCATCCGTCCAATTGGCCTGCGTCATGCGGCACTCCTTTCGGCCATCTGCCACCACCTATCGTAGCGGCTGATCTTGGCCGCACAAGGCATGGGGCTTAACCACTAGGTGTTCGTCCACAGAATCCGACTCGGCCTGCAAAAGCTCCTGTGGGCAAAAAATATTTGTGCGATTCCAACGACGTGCGTGCCCTTGGGGCGCCTTGCGACGTGACTTTGCTTGTGACGGGGAACCAAAGCAGTTAAAGCCCCTCGTCTTATCCACAAATCTCGTAACCTTGGAGGTCAACGTGTTCCCGTCATTGCTGCCAACCTACAATCGGACGGAAGTCGCTTTCGTCCGGGGCGAAGGGCCTTACCTTTTCGCCGAGGATGGGCAGCGATATCTCGATTTCACGGCGGGAATTGCGGTCAACGCCTTCGGTCATGCCAATCCCCGGCTGGTCGCCGCGCTCACTGAGCAGGCGGGCAAGCTTTGGCACACCTCGAACCTCTTCCGCGTGCCCGGGCAGGAGGCGCTGTCCAAGCGACTCACCGAGGTAACCTTCGCCGACACCTGCTTCTTCACCAATTCTGGTGTGGAAGCCTGCGAACTCGCCTGGAAGATGGCGCGCCGCTACCAGTTCGTCAGCGGCCATCCGGAGAAGTTCCGGATTATCTGCTTCGAAGGCGCTTTCCATGGCCGTACCATGGCTGCCATCGCGGCCGGCGGTAATCCCAAATACCTCGAAGGCTTCGGCCCCAAGGTGGAAGGTTTCGACACCATTCCGCCGGGCGATATCGAAGCTGTGAAGGCGGCCATCGGTCCCGAAACCGCCGCCATCCTCATCGAGCCCATCCAGGGCGAGGGCGGCGTGCGCGTTCTGACCAGCGAATATCTGAAGGGCCTGCGCAAGCTTTGCGACGATAACGGCTTGCTTCTGATTTTCGACGAAGTGCAGTGCGGCGTCGGCCGTACCGGCAAGCTCTTTGCCTATGAATGGCACGGCATCACGCCGGATATCATGCCGATTGCCAAAGCGATTGGCGGCGGCTTCCCCGTTGGCGCCTGCCTTGCCACCGCTGAAGCGGCCAAGGGCATGACGGCGGGCACCCACGGCACGACCTATGGCGGCAATCCGCTCGCCATGGCGGTTGCTAAGGAAGCGCTTGAAATGGTGCTGGAACCCGATTTCCTGCCCCATGTCGTCAAGATCGCCAATTACCTGCAGCAGCAGCTTGGCCAGCTTCTCGCCGACCATCCTACCGTGTTCGAAGAAGTGCGTGGGCAGGGTTTGCTCCTCGGCCTCAAGATGAAAGTGCCGAACACCGAGTTCGTCGCTGTGGCGCGCAAAGAGCAGCATCTCTTGCTGGTTGGGGCTGGCGACAACGTCATCCGCCTCCTGCCGCCGCTGATCATCGAGGAAGCCCACGTCCGCGAGGCCGTGGAAAAGCTCTCCGCCGCCGCCAAAACATTTGAATCCAACGCGAAATGAGCCGCGCCATGAAGACCGACTTCATTGATATCGCCGACCACGATGCTGCCAGCCTCCGGGCCATTCTGAACGACGCAAAGTCCCGCAAGGATGCGCGCAAGGGCTTGCCCAAGGGCGTTCCCGATGCCGATAAGCCGCTCGAGGGCCGCATTCTTGCGATGATCTTCGACAAGCAGTCTACCCGCACCCGCATCTCTTTCGATGTCGGCATGCGCCAGCTCGGCGGCACCACCATCATGCTGACCGGCAGCCAGATGCAGCTCGCTCGTGAAGAAACCATCGCCGATACGGCCCGCGTGCTCTCGCGCTATGTCGATGTGGTGATGATCCGTTTGCTCGACCATGAAATGGTGATGGATCTCGCGGCCAACTGCACCGCGCCGGTGATCAACGGCCTGACCAAACTTTCCCATCCCTGTCAGGTGATGGCCGATATTCTGACCTTTGAGGAGAAGTTCGGTTCCATCCAAGGCCGCACCGTGGCCTGGAGCGGCGACGCCAATAACGTCTGCACCTCCTGGATTCACGCCGCCGCCAAGCTCGACTTTACCTTGCGCGTCGCCGCCCCGCCGGAACTTCAGTCCCGTCCGGCTCTGCGCGACTGGGTGCACAAGGTTGGTGCCAAGGTCGAATTCGGCAGCGATGCCGAAGCCGCGGTGGAAGGGGCCGATTGCGTCGTTTCCGATGCCTGGGTGTCGATGGGCGATGAGGATTCCACCAAGCGCCACAACCTGCTCAAACCCTTCCAGGTCAATTCCAAGCTGATGGCCCGCGCCAATAAGGACGCGCTCTTCATGCACTGCCTGCCGGCCCATCGCGGCGAGGAAGTGACCGATGACGTGATCGATGGTCCGCAAAGCGCGGTCTGGGACGAGGCGGAAAACCGCCTGCATGTCCAGAAGTCGATCATGGCCTGGACGCTGGGCGCGATCTGATCGGTCCCATACGGTAACATTCCGGGCGGCAGGCTGATAGGCTTGCCGCCCGTGCCGTTTAGGGCCCCCGGCGCCCCCGCGTTGAATTTTGGCTTCGAACCCCTATATCCCTCGGATCATGGAAAACTATATCAACGCCCCGGCAGGCGATTTCGTGCTGCCTTTCGATGTAGTCGGCGCTGGCATTCGCGGCCGGCTGGTGCGGCTCGACGCGACGTCGGCGCGCGCGCTCAGCGTGCATGCTTTGCCGGAAGCCGCTGCGCGTGTGGCGGGCGAGGTGCTGGCCCTCTCGGTGCTGCTCGGCACTGCGTTGAAGCTCGACGGGCGGCTGACGGCACAGACCAAATCCGATGGCCCGCTCGATCTTGTCGCCGCCGATTACTATGGCGCGACCGAGGACAAGCCCAAAGGCGTGCGCGCCTATGCCCGTTATGATGCGAACGCCGAACTTGGCGAGAAGCCGCTTTTCGCGGCGCTGGCGGGCGAGGGTTCGCTCGCCATCACCATCGAGCCTTTGCGCGGCGGCCAGACTTATCAAGGCATCGTGCCGCTCTCGCCCAAGGGTATCGCAGTGTCGGCGGAAACCTATTTCGAGCAGTCCGAACAGCTTCCGACGCTGATCCGCCTCGCGGCGGCGCCGGTGTTTCATGCCGGTGCGAAGGAACCCACATGGCGCGTCGGCGGCTTGATGCTTCAGGCGACCCCGGGCGTTGCGCGCGGCGAGGATGATTGGGATCGTCTCGCGGCCTTGGCGGGATCGGTGGAAGATGTCGAACTCCTCGACACTGCGCTCTCCGCCGAGACCTTGCTGTGGCGTCTCTTCAATCAGGAAGAAGTGCGTGTGCAGCCCGCCGAGGAAATCGCCTTCCGTTGCGATTGCTCGGGCGAACGCATCGCCGCCGTGCTGCAATCCTATACCGAGGAAGAACGCTCCGGCCTCGCCGACCCCGATGGTGTCATCCGCGCCAAATGCGAATTCTGCGGCACGGTGCACGAGATCGGAAAAGCGACGGTTTCATAAGGCGCGCTTTTCCTGAGCCGTCATGGCCGGGCTCCGACCCGGCCATCCAGTCTCTAAACCAAGATACTATCTAATTTGCGCTGCTGTGTGGCGTCCAAATGGATGGCCGGTGCCCGGCCATGACGGGACACATTACCCTTCGTGCTTATTCACCGGGTTGCCGATGACGTGGAAGAACTCGCGCCGCGTCGCCGGGTTGGTGCGGAAATGTCCGTGCACGGCGCTCGTCACCATGGTCACGCCGGGCTTATGCACGCCGCGGGTCGTCATGCATTGATGGGTGGCTTCGATCACCACCGCGACGCCCTTGGGTTCCAAGACGCGTTGAATGCAATCGGCGATCTGGGCGTTCATGGTTTCCTGCACCTGGAAACGGCGCGCGAAAACATCCACCACACGGGCAAGCTTTGAGATGCCGACCACGCGATTGTTCGGCATATAGCCGATATGGGCGCGGCCGATGATCGGAGCCATGTGATGCTCGCAATGGCTCTCGAAGCGGATGTCCTTCAAGACGACCATGTCGTCATAGCCTTCCACCTCTTCAAAGGTGCGGCTGAGATAGTCCGCCGGATCTTCGTTATAACCCGAGAACCAATCCTCATAGGCGCGAGCGACGCGGGCAGGGGTATCGCGCAAACCCTCGCGGTCTGGATCATCGCCGGACCAGCGTAGAAGCGTGCGGATGGCAGCTTCGGCCTCTTCACGGCTCGGGCGGGGTTGGTTCAGTTTGCGTTTTTCCGACATGGCGCGCCTTCTGGGTGTGACCCGCATAACGAAGCGGTCTTCCCCTTGGATCAACTTCGATCTTAGTGCACTTGGCGCCGCTCGTGCGGACTTTCAAGCAGGAAGGGTGGAATTTCTGCTTCAAAAGCTTCTCCAGACGCCGATTGCATCTGATAGCGCCCGACCATGAAGCCTGAGGCGGTCGGCAGCGGGCAGCCGCTGGTATATTGGAAGGTTTGGCCGGGGCCGATCACGGGCTGGGCGCCGACCACGCCGGGGCCGCGCACTTCCTGAATATGCCCAACTGCATCGGTGATATGCCAATAGCGCGACAAAAGCTGCACGCTCTCGCTGCCGTTGTTTTCGATAATCACCGTATAGGACCAAAGAAATTGGCCCTCATCCGGATCGGATTGATCTTCCAGGTAAGACGGCTCTACCGCCACCCGGACGCCCCGTGTGACACGCTCGTACATGGCGCGATTATCACTCGCCGCCTGCTGCTCCCGCAAGTCGTAAGTCGCGGGAGAGGTTAACGACGCCGGCCGCAAAACCCTCGCTAGGGAAGGGCTTTTTGCAGCGCCTGTTCAAGGTCTTCGCAGAGATCTGCGGGATCTTCCAAGCCCACCGAGATGCGCAGCATTCCGTCGCTGATGCCGAGCTGCGCGCGAGCCTCCGGCGTCATCTTGCAATGCGTCGTGGTCGCCGGATGGGTCATCAGACTCTTGGCGTCGCCGAGATTGTTGGAGATATCGATCAAACGAATGGCTTTCAGAAGCGCGAATGCCTCTTCCTTGCCGCCATCCAGCGCGAAGGTCACAACGCCGCCGCCGCCCGACATCTGCGCTTTGGCGAGCTCCACCTGCGGGTGATCATCGCGGAAGGGATAAAGCACGCGGTTGACGCCCTTCTGCTTGGCCAGGAAATTGGCGACCGCCAGCGCATTTTCGCAATGGGCTTTCATGCGCAGATTCAAGGTTTCCAGGCTCTTCAAATGCAGCCAGGCATTGAAGGGGCTGATGGTCGGGCCGGTATTGCGCAAGTAAGTCTGCAAATGCTGGCTGAGGAATTCCTCATCGCAAAGAATGACACCGCCCATCGCGCGGCCTTGGCCGTCGATATATTTGGTCGAGGAATGCACCACGATATCGGCGCCGAAATCCATCGGGCGCTGCAAGGCGGGGCTGGCAAAAGCATTGTCCACCACCAGCCGTGCGCCCGCCTTGTGCGCGATCTCGGCAATGGCGCGCAGATCGGCGATGTCGAGGGTCGGATTGGCTGGCGTTTCCAGGAAGAAGAATTTGGTGGCTGGCGTCACCGCCTTGCGCCACTGGTCGAGATCGGTGCCGTCCACGATGGTTGAGGTAACGCCGAAGCGGGCGAGGATGTCTTCCACCACAAAACGGCAGGCTCCGAACATGGCGCGGGCCGCGACGACATGATCACCCACCCGCAAAGCCGAGAGGAACACCGCCGAAACCGCCGCCATGCCGCTCGCCGTCGCGCGGGCAACCGGGGCGCCTTCAAAGGCGGCCATGCGGGCCTCGAACATCGACACGGTGGGGTTGCCGTAGCGCGTATAGGTGAAGCCATCCTGCTCGCCCTTGAAGCGGGCTTCAGGCTCTTCCGGGCACTCATAGGCATAGCCAGAGGTCAGAAACAGCGTCTCCGCCGTCTCCTGAAAACCGGTGCGAAGCTGCCCGCCGCGCACGGCCAGGGTCTGAGGGCGCCAACCTTGGGAGTTCTTATGTGTCGTCATGTCCATGCCTAAAGCGCAAACGAGACGCCGTAACGGCGCCCGGGCGGGACCATGCGAGCCTTGCCCGAGTGGGTCAAGTTCCTTAAAACTACCGGTGAATTTATGTAGCGATTCCAGCCATGAAGACGATCCATTCGCATGCCGCTCTGGTCTATGTCATGGTGCTGGTCTCAGCCGCCGATGGCGCCATGCACGCCGACGAGCTGGTGATGATGGATGCGCTGATCCGCGATTTGCCTGCCTTCAAAGGCTTTGATCGCGATAAATTGCGCGCCACGGTGGAGGATTGCTCAGCCATTCTACAGGATAATGAAGGGCTTGAGGCCGTTTTGGGGCTGATCAACGAGGCGCTTTCCGATCCCTTGAAGGAAACCGCCTATTGGCTGGCGCTCGAAGTCGCGCTTTCGGACCGCAAGGTCGTGCTGGAAGAAATCCGGGTCATTGAGACCATCCGGCGCGCCCTTGGCATCGATAAACTGGTCGCCGCCGCGCTCGAGCGCGGGGCCCGTGCAAGGTATCAAACCGCGTGAAACGTCTCGTCCTCCTGCGGCACGCCAAGGCTGTTCCGCTAGAGGCGGAGCTGGAGGATCATGAGCGTGCCCTGGCCGAGAAGGGCCGGGACGATATCGCCCATGTCGCCGCGTATTTGAAAGCCGAGGGTGTGCTGCCGGATGTGGTCTTGTGCTCCTCGGCGGCGCGCACCCGCGAAACGCTCGAAATCGCGCTTGCGGCCTGGGGCTCCACGCCCTCAGTGCATGTTCTCGACGATCTTTACCTCGCCCGCTGGCTGACCATCGTTAACTTGATCCGTCAGGTGCGCGAGCCGGGTCAGACTCTGCTTGTGGTCGGGCATAATCCGGGGCTGGAGGAATGCGCCCGTCACCTGGCGCTGCCGCCGGGCGATTACCAGACCCGCAAGCTGCACCAGATTCTGCAAGGTGAATATCCCACTGCGACGGCCTGCGTTTTCCGATTCGAGATCGAGTCGTGGAGTGCGGTGGAACGGTCGGAAGGCGAGATCGAATACCTCATCCGCCCGCGGGATATTCCTGCGGCAAAGTGATCAAAAAACACGCAATTCCTGCGGCGTTCTGCGTCACATTCCGCGCATTATCCCGCTGGAATTAGGCTTTTCTTATCTATGCTCTTTGCGTGCCTATTTGTCCTTATTCGCGACGCAATCGGGAAATTCCTCTTTAAGTTTTTGCCGCTGTACTCCCGCACATGCTGGTCATGAAGGCCAGAGTAAGTGGGTAATACAGAAGGTAAGGGGATTTTCCGTGACTAAGTTCAAGAGCGTTGTGGCTGGCGTTGCCGCGTTGACGGCTTTCTCTATGGCAGCTCCTGCGGCTGGCCTCGCCGAGGCTTTCACCAAATGCGTCGACAAGTTCGCCAACCCGAAGACCGAAGCCACCGTCATGCTGGAATGCAATGCGGCTGACGGTAAAGTGTCCGACTGCAAGGTCGTGGAAAATTCCACCACCGTCGCCGGTTTCGACAAGGCGGCCATCTGCGTCGCGGACTCTCTGCCGATCGGTTCGAAGACGGGCACCATCCGCGTGCCGGTGAAGTTCAATCCGCGCGGCTAAGCTGCGCCGCTGGGTCGAGCGTTAAAACGAGCTTTGTGATGGGGCGGCGAAAGCCGCCTCATCTATTTTTGGCTGATGTCCGGATGTGCGCTGGCCCGCTCGGCGACAGCCAAAGTTTTCCAGCCGTAAGCGGTTTCCGGGCAAGCTTCGCCCATCAGTTTGGCGTTGCGTTCCGCCACCAGCTTGCCGCCCATGGCTTCATAGAAAAAGCGGGCGTGATTGCGAGCATGGGCCCATATCACGCAGGAACTCATGCCGTCCCGGCGCATCGTCCCGAACGCACCTTTCAGAAGCGCGCGCCCAACCCCTTGGCCAAAATAGGCGGGGTCGACATAGAGCGTGTAAACTTCCCCATCGAAGCCGAGCACCGTATCGCGCGAGGGTCCGAGGCTCGCCATGCCAATGATGCCATGATGGCTGTCGGCGACCAGCACCTTCTCGCGCGCCTGGGCGCGGATGGCGGCCAGCCAGCGTGCTGTTTGGCCCTTCGGCGTCATCGCGCGCAATAATCCATTCGGTAACACGCCAGGATAAGTGTCGTGCCAGGAGTCGATGTAGACCTGCGCGACATCGGCGGCATCATCCTGCCGCGCCTGCCGGATCTCGAGCGCCAAGTTGCTCATATCGAAAGCTTTGCGCGAAGTTGCGAAGCCCGCAAGAGATTAGCTCAGGTTTTTTGCGTATGTGTCTTTTGGAAAGCAGCTAGCGGAAATCTTATGTGGCCGTTTGGTTGGCACACATACGCTCGCCAGTACACGCAAAGGTCGCTCCTTGAGGGGTTTTGGCAGTCCGATTGCCGAGGCGCTAAGCGCCGCAAGTAGCTGATGCCTAAAGGGAAGGCGGATCAACCATCGTGCGGTTTTGCGTGCCGTCAGGGCTTTGACGCACTTTTCAAGTGCGCAAATCAGCGTACACTTGAATTATTCGCCGTCGAAGCCTGGTGGGTGCTTTGCGCGTTATGTGAACGGCGACAGTTGTTGGGAAGAAGGCGTTGAACAACGCTTGCATGCGCACACGCGCTCGCAGGCACTGACAGCGCACGACATGTGAAAGGATATTAATCGCGCGGTTAACCCTTGGAACAATTCTAGAATGAGGGAATAATCGCATCGGCTTACAAATACGCAGACACCGCTTCTGTCTCACGGCGGATGTGTCGTGAGGGTGCCGCGGAAGGAATGGAGAGTTGGTCTCGATGGGTACTCTCGATGTCTTCGACATCTTTTCTCGCGATTATCAACGCGAACGCGTTGAAGCCATGTCCTTGCGTGACTGGCTGCTTGCGGCACGCGACGACAAAATGCTGTACGCGACACCAGCAGAGCGCATGGTGGCCGCGCTTGGCGAACCAGAACTCGTAGATACAGCACAAGATCCGCGTCTCGGGCGGTTGTTCTTCAATCGCACGATCAAGCTCTACAAATCCTTTGAAGGCTTCTTCGGCATGGAAGACACGATCGAGAGGATCGTGGGCTACTTCAAACATGCTGCGCAAGGGCTCGAAGAAAAGCGCCAGATTCTCTATCTGCTCGGCCCCGTCGGTGGCGGTAAATCCTCGCTCGCCGAACGCCTCAAAGAGTTGATGGAGAAGTATCCAATCTATGTTTTGAAGGCGGGCGAGGAAATCAGCCCCGTCTTTGAATCTCCGCTCGGTCTTTTCCGCTCCGAAGAACTAAAGACGTTGCTCGAAGAAAAATACGGCATCGAAAAACATCGTCTCGGCGGGGTGATGAGCCCCTGGGCGATGAAGCGGCTGGACGAATTCGGCGGCGACATTTCGAAATTCGAAGTCGTGCGGATGTTTCCCTCCAAACTGCGCCAAATCGCGGTCGCGAAAACCGAGCCGGGCGACGAAAACAATCAGGACATCTCCTCGCTCACCGGCAAGGTCGATATCCGCAAGCTCGAGCATTTCAGCCAGAACGATCCGGATGCCTATTCCTTCTCGGGCGGTCTGTGCCGTGCCAATCAGGGCCTGCTTGAGTTCGTCGAAATGTTCAAGGCGCCGATCAAGGTCCTGCATCCGCTTTTGACGGCGACACAGGAAGGCAATTACGTCGGCACCGAAACGCTGGGCCCGATTCCGTTCTCGGGCATCATCCTGGCGCACTCCAACGAAGCCGAATGGACCGTCTTCAAGGCCAACCGCAACAACGAAGCCTTCCTCGACCGTATCTGCGTCATCACGGTTCCTTATTGCCTCAGGGTGCATGAGGAAACCCAGATCTATAAGAAGCTTCTGAAAGGCTCCGAGCTGAACGGTGCGCCGTGCGCGCCAGAAACCTTGGAGATGCTGGCGAAGTTCTGTGTCATGACCCGCCTCAAGGAGCATGACAATTCGAACCTCACCTCCAAGATGCGCGTCTATGATGGCGAGAAGCTGAAGGACACCGACCCCAAAGCCAAGACTTTGCAGGAATACAAGGATCAGGCCGGGGTGGATGAGGGCATGACGGGCATTTCCACCCGCTTTGCCTATAAGGCCCTGTCGGAGACCTTCAACTATGATGTCACGGAGGTCGCCGCCGATCCGGTGCATCTGATGCATGTGCTCGAGCAGTTCATCCGCCGCGAGCAATATGCCGACGACACCGAGAAGCGCTATCTGGAGTTCATCAAGGCAGAACTCTCGCCGCGCTACGCCGAGTTCATCGGCAAGGAAATTCAGAAAGCCTACCTGGAATCCTATGGTGAGTACGGCCAGAACCTATTCGACCGCTATATCTCCTATGCCGATGCCTGGATCGAAGATCAGGACTTCAAGGATGCCGATACCGGTCAGCTTCTGGATCGCGGCGCGCTCGACAACGAGCTCTCCAAGATCGAAAAGCCTGCGGGCATTGCCAATCCGAAGGACTTCCGCAACGAGGTGGTGAAATTCGCGCTGCGCTATCGCTCCCAGCACGAAGGCAAAAATCCGCAATGGACGGCCTACGAAAAAATCCGTTCCGTTATCGAAAAGCGGATGTTCACCCAGGTTGAAGACCTTCTGCCGGTGATCAGCTTCGAGTCCAAGAAGGACTCGGACACGCAGACCAAGCACAACGAATTCGTCAAGCGCATGCTGGCGCGCGGCTACACCGCCCGCCAAGTCCGCCGCCTGGTCGAATGGTACATGCGGGTGAACAAGGCTGGGTAAATTCCACATGATGTCATCCTGGCCAAGCGAACGTAGTGAGCGCGAGCCGGGACCCACTCAGACGTTGTGCAGACTTCCAAGTGGGTCCCGGGTCTACGCCAGCGTTCGCTGGCTTGCCCGGGATGACAGGGAATATTGAATGACCTATTTCATCGACCGGCGTCTTAATCCCAAAGGCAAGTCGCTTGGCAATCGCCAGCGCTTCTTGCGCCGTGCCAAGGCGCAAATCCGCGATGCGGTGCAGAAGTCGCTGAAAGACGCCGCCGTCGCCGATATCGGCAAAGAACGCAAGATCAAGATTTCCACCAAAGGCACCAGGGAGCCGCGTTTCCGTCTTGATCCGAAAGCTGCAGGCGAGCGCGATTTCGTGCTGCCGGGCAATAAGGAGTACATGCCCGGTGATGAAATCAAGAAGCCGCAAGGTGGCGCGGGCCAAGGCCGTGGCAAGGACGCCTCTGATAGCGGCGAGGGCGAAGACGATTTCGAATTCGTCATGAGCCAGGAAGAGGTGCTCGATATCTTCTTCGAAGACCTCGAACTGCCGAACCTGATCCGCACCTCACTCAAGGATACACAAAGCAAGGCCTGGAAGCGCGCCGGCATTACCACCGCAGGCTCTCCCTCGCAGATAAATCTCGTCCGTACGATGAGGAATGCCCAGGGCCGCCGTCTGGCCTTGCGCCGTCCCTCTCTGCGCGAAGTCGAGGAGATGGAAAAAGAGCTTGAGGCGCTGGAATGCCGCGAGCCGTCTGAAAGCCTGACCCTTGAAATCATCGCGTTGAAGGAAAAACTGGCCCGCGCCATTTCCAAGCGCAAATGGGTCGGCTTCATCGATCCGGTCGACGTGCGCTACAACTCCTATACCGAGCAGCCGATCCCGACCAGCCAGGCGGTGATGTTCTGCCTGATGGACGTGTCGGGCTCGATGGGTGAACGCGAAAAGGACCTCGCCAAGCGCTTTTACATGCTGCTGCATCTCTTCCTGCGCCGCCGTTATGACAAGGTGGATATCGTCTTCATCCGCCACACCCATGAAGCGCAAGAGGTGGATGAGCAGGAGTTCTTCTATTCGCGCCAATCGGGCGGCACGATCGTGTCTACCGCGCTCGACAAGATGCTGGAAATCCAGCGTGAGCGTTACACCACCTCCGATTGGAACATCTATGTCGCCCAGGCTTCGGATGGCTACACGCAAAGCGGCGATGCGCGGCGCTGTGTGGAAATGTTGAACGACGACGTGATGCCGCTATGTCAGTATTACGCCTATATCGAAATTCTCGATGAGCGGGAGATGGAAGTCTTCGCATCCGAGGATTCCGGTGCCGAACTCTGGCGCGCCTATCGCACCGTGGCCGAGGAATGGAAGAACTTCGCCACCAAGCGCATCTCCAAACCCGCCGACATTTTCCCGGTTTTCCGCGAGCTGTTCAAAAAGGCGGAGGTTTGAATGTCCAAGTTATTGTTTGAAGAAGCCGAATGGGATTTCGCCACGCTTGATCGCACCTTCAAGGCGATCGAAGATATCGCGCTCAATGATCTGAAGCTCGATGTCTATCCCAATCAGGTCGAAATCATCTCCTCCGAGCAGATGCTGGACGCCTATTCCTCCATGGGCATGCCGCTGATGTATAATCATTGGAGCTTCGGCAAGCTCTTCGCCCGTGAAGATGCGATGTATCGCGGCGGCTATTCCGGGCTTGCCTATGAGATCGTGATCAATTCCAGCCCCTGTATTTCCTATTTGCTGGAAGAAAACACCATGACGATGCAGGCGCTCGTCATCGCCCATGCCGCTTTCGGCCATAACCATTTCTTCAAGAACAACTACCTTTTCAAGCAATGGACCAATGCGGAAGGCATCCTGGATTATCTCGCCTTTGCCAAGCATTACATCTCGGCTTGCGAGGAACGTTATGGCCGTGATGAGGTGGAAAGCGTTCTCGACGCCGCCCACGCCTTGATGGAGCAGGGCGTCTTCCGTTATCGCCGCCCGCCTAAGCCTACTAAGGAGCGCATCCTCGAAAAGCGCCGCCTGCGCGCGGAATACGAAGCCGAAGCCTACAACGAACTTTGGCGCACATTGCCCGCGGGTATTGAGCCGCCGCATGCGCCGCCGACGCCGGTGGATGAAGATGCCTTCGATGGCGACATCAAGCTGCCGGAAGAAAACCTGCTCTATTTCATCGAGAAGAACGCGCCTGATCTGCGCGGCTGGCAGCGCGAGATCTTACGCATCGTGCGCAACATGGCACAGTATTTCTATCCCCAGCGCCAGACCAAGGTGATGAACGAGGGCTGTGCCACCTTCGTGCATTACACCATCATGAATATGATGTTCGACCGCGGTCTGATCAGCGAAAGCGCGCTTCTCGAATTCCTGCACAGCCACACTTCGGTGGTGTTCCAGCCCGAATTCGACGACCGGCGCTATAACGGCCTCAACCCTTATGCGCTTGGCTACGCCATGATGGACGACATCAAGCGCATCTGCCTGAACCCGACCGATGAGGATCGCGACTGGTTCCCGCATCTGGCGGGGTCAGGGGATTGGATGGGCGCGCTGAAAGACGCCTGGGCCAATTACCGCGATGAGAGTTTCATTGAGCAGTATCTCTCACCCAAGCTGATCCGCGATTTCCGGCTTTTCGCGCTGGCGGATAAGGCGGAGGACGGCGCTTATCATGTCGCGGCCATCCATAATGAGCAGGGCTATCGCAGGGTGCGCAGCTTACTTGCGCGGCAATACGATACCGGCATCGCCGATGCCAATATCCAAGTCATGGGCGCCGATCTCAAAGGAGATCGCACGCTATTCCTCGAGCACAAAATGCATCGCGGTGTGCCACTGCATCACGCCACCAAGGATCAGGTGGTCGCGCATATCGAGCGGCTCTGGGGGCACGAGGTCGTGCTCGAGGAAGTCGCTGAATAGGGTTTATGACGGCGTCTTGGCAGCCGGGGCGCTTTGCGCCGGAGCGGTCGCGACCTGATCTTCAACCTGGGCCGGGCCCGGGGGCACGAAGAGCGAGGTGTAGACGTAATAGCCGACGCCGAGGAACAGCACCAAAGTGAGGATGATGGCGCCGATCGACTTCACGGTTGAGGAGTAGCTTTCGTCCATTGCAAGTCTCCATCCTGGGCTGGGGCGGGGCTCATGAGAGGCCCCTCGTTAACCAGCCACAGTTGGAGCATATATCTGCCGCATTTGCGCCACAATGGGTTTTGTACGTTATACTGATTTAAGGGGTATGCGATTTGCGCATATCCTGGCTTCGAAAACCCCCGAAGGGGGGACGGCTTCTTTAGGAAGCCGGCCCTTCGGTCACGATGCCTTCGCCGTGGCGATCGACCTGCGACTGGCTCGTCGTGTCATAGGCAACCTGCGCGCGGGGGGCGTTCAGGGTGGATTCGAGGTAGGTGACCGCACCACCAAGAACCGCGACCGTAAGAAGAGCCGAACCGAAAAGCTGTTTAAGATTCATAGACATGACCCACTCCGTTTTTGTCTCCGTGGCGGTTCCCTTGAACCGCTCTCGTCCGGGACCTGCTAGAGATAGGGTCAGTCCGCCGCAGTACAATGATTCCAATGCTGCACCGCAACAGGGACCAGCTATGCGTGCGAAACATAGTTTCAGACCTTGAAAAAGGCCGAGGACCACCTAGTCATAACTTCGCAATAGCTAGGTGGCCATTACCTTGGCTTTTCTGGGCCCCGATTACCGTGGGGCCACCAGCTTGCCGAAGAACAGGCGCACCAGGAACAGCACCACCGCCGCGCCCAGCATCAGGGCGACATGCAGCATCCAGAACTGGCTATCGGGCATGGTGCCCAAAAGCCCGCCCAGGGGGCCGACGATCACGGTGTTGGCAAAGAAGAGGTGCAGATAATAGACCGCGATCATGGTGCCGCCGAGCCCTTTGGGCGCCGCGCGGGAGTAGAGTGCCAGGCCGACCGGCAGCACATTGGCAAAGCCAATATCGTTGATGACATGGAAGGCGACCGCCCAGCCGAGATGAACCGGGTGATGGGTCGTCGCCACCACGGCAGAGGCGCCCGCCAGGGCCAGCGGCGCGAAGGCGCTGAAGGTCACGCCGATGGCGATCTTGGTGATCTCATCCGGCTCGACGCGGTGCTTGCCATACCAGCGCCAGAAGGCGATGACGCCGATCATGCTGATGGAGCTGAAAAGGGCATCGAACGACATCATCCAGCCCGAAGGCACGGTGAAGCCGCCATAGGTCATCTGATAGTTGTTGCCGGACCAGACGAGATAGGCGTTGAAGATCTGCTGATTGCCGACGACCGAGAAAGCCAGCACCGGCACCAGCGCGACCAGCAGGATCACCGCGCCAAGATCGCGGCCCGAAAGCGGCTCTCGCACTTCTTTGACGGCGGATTTGACCCGCTCTTTCGGGAAGGTCTTGCGCCCGAAAAGATAGATCACCAGCCCTAAGAGCATGCCGATACCGGCGGCAATGAAGCCGAGATGCCAGTCCACCCGCTCGCCTAAGGTGGAGCAGATCAGCGGCGAGACGATCACCGCGAGCTGAATGCCCATGAAATAGATCTGAAAGCCATCAGCGCGGCGCTTGTCTTCCAGGCTGTAAAGATCGCCCACCTGCGCGGCGATATTGCCCTTGAAGCAGCCGACACCGGCCAAGAGGAAGGCGAGGCCGAACAGGAAGGTCTGATTGAAGGCGAGGCAGAAGGTGCCCGCCACCATCATCGCCGCGCCGATAGTCACAGTTGCGGTGCGCCCCAGCACGCGGTCTGCGAGCGGCCCGCCAATCAGCGGCGTGACATAGACAAGGCCCGCGTAAAGCTGCGAGGTGTAGGAGGCGTAGGCCATCTCGGATTTATGAAACAGCCACGGAATGGCGCCGATCAGATAATCCAGCGCGTGCTGGAAGGCGGCAAAGCCCCAGACTTGTTCGATATTGCCGGGCTGAAGCAGGTATTTGAAGAGATAGAGCGTCAGAAGCGCCTGCATGCCGTAATAGCAGAAGCGCTCCCAGAACTCTGAGGCCGCAAGCCAGCCCAATCCGATCGGATGACCAATAAACGCGCGATCGGAAGACGATTGTGGTGTCATGGCTGGCTTTTTCTAAATCCCCGCGCAATGTCGGAGAAACCGCCGCCCCTGACAAGTCTATAAAGTGAAACGCCCGGCCCAGGCTTTGCGCCCAGGCCGAGCGATTTACAGTTTATGCGAACATCCCGCCGGAGACTTCGATGCGCTGGCCGGTGATCCAGCCTGCATCGGAAAGGATGGCCGCCACCGCGCCGCCGATATCTTCGGGCAGGCCCGCGCGGCCCATCGCGGTCACGTTTGCGACAAAGCCGTTCAGCTCTTTGTTATCGCGCACGCGCCCGCCGCCGAAATCGGTCTCGATGGCGCCCGGTGCAATGGTGTTCACCGCGATACGCCGCGGGCCCAATTCCTTGGCAAGATAGCGCGTCAGTACTTCCACGCCGCCTTTCATCGCCGCATAGGCCGCGTAGCCGGGCAGGCTGAAACGGGCAAGCCCGCTTGAGAGATTCAAAATGCGCCCGCCATCTTCGATTTTCGGCAGCATCGTCTGGGTAAGGAAGAACACGCCTTTGAAATGGATGTTCATCATCTCATCGAACAAGGCTTCGCTGGTCTCGGCGATGCTGGCATGCATGCCGGTGCCCGCGTTGTTGATGAGAAAATCGAAGCGCTCGCGGCCGAACTCGCTTTTCAGCACTTCGCTGAGTTTCGTGGCGAAATCGGCAAAGCTTGTGACCTTACCGGTGTCGAGCTGCAGCATCACCGCTTTGCCGCCTTCGG
Organism: Rhizomicrobium palustre; assembly: GCF_011761565.1. Classification (NCBI taxonomy): domain Bacteria; kingdom Pseudomonadati; phylum Pseudomonadota; class Alphaproteobacteria; order Micropepsales; family Micropepsaceae; genus Rhizomicrobium; species Rhizomicrobium palustre. The sequence goes on from NZ_JAASRM010000001.1 coordinate 2,648,864, forward strand.
CTTTCACCGCCTCCACCGTCGCTTCGGCTTCGGTCTTGTTGCTGTGATAGGTGCCGATGATCGATACGCCTTGGCGGGCGAGCGCGATGGCCATGGCCCGGCCAAGGCCGCGGCTGGCACCAGTGATAAGGGCGATTTTGGAAGTCTCGGACATGTAAGGCTCCTCGAATTGGCTTCGAGGGCGAAGATAGATATTCCAGAAATTCCAACAATCTGGCAAAATTCCGAAACACTATTTGGATTTTCAGAATAATGGACCGTCTGGAAGCGATGCAGATCTTCGCCCGTGTGGTGGAACGGACGAGCTTCTCCGTGGCTGCGCGCGATCTCAGCCTGCCGCCCTCCAAGGTGACCGAGGCCGTCAAGCAGCTTGAAACCCGCCTGGGCGTGCGCCTGATCGAGCGCACCACCCGCGCCATGCGCCCCACCCAAGATGGCGAAGCTTATTATCGCCGCTGCCGCGAAATCTTAAACGAGGTCGAAGATGCGGAAGGCGCCTTTCGCGGCGCCAAACCCAAAGGCGTGGTGCGGCTGGATGTGCAAGGCGCGCTGGCGCGGCGCTTTCTCTTCGATAGCCTGCCGGAATTCTTCGCCGCTTATCCCGGCATCGAACTCATCATTACCGAGACGGATCGCTTCGTCGATCCGTTGCGCGAAGGCATCGATTGCGTGCTGCGCGCAGGCCCGGTGCGCGATGGCGATTACGTTGCCCGCCCGCTGATGCAATTGCCTGAAGTGACCTGCTGCTCACCCGAGTACATCGCGCGCTATGGCATGCCCGAACGCTGGGATCGTTTAGAGGGCCATCGCATGGTGGGTTATCGCTCTTCGGCGACGGGCGCGGTCTTGCCGCTGGAATTCATGGTGGATGGCGAATTGAAAACCGTGATGCTGCCGTCCACGCTCACCGTCGATGGTGCTGAAAGCTACAGCCGCGCCGCCGCGCTGGGCCTCGGCCTTATCCAAGTGCCGCGCTATTCCAAGGAAGACGCGATTGCGCGCGGCGAGCTTGTTGCGGTCTTGGAAGACACCCCGCCATCACCCACACCGGCTTCGCTCCTCTACCCCTCCGGCCGTCTCCTCTCCCCGCGCGTGCGCGCGGTGATCGAATGGGTGACGGAAGAGTTTCGGTATGGGCAGTGAGGGGTGTCCGTCTGACTAATTTCCGCCGATTTCGGACACTGCGCATTTTACCCTCCCGGCTTTCCTGTCACACTGCCTGCATGACCCGCCGCATTGCCTTTATTGGTTATGATAAGATCACCAGCTTGGACCTGATCGGGCCGATGGAGGCTTTTGCCGTCGCCAATGAGTTTGGCGGGCGGCACGCCTATGAGCTCAGTGTTCTCAGCGCCAAGGGAGATGTCTTTCGCGGCGAGAATGGGGTGCGCTTTTGCGCCGATGCTGGTTTTGCTGCGGCCCCTGCCTTGGATACGCTGATTGTACCGGGCGGCTCAGGGCTGCGCGACACGGCTATCTCGGCTCCAGTGGTGGCATTCTTGAAGAAGCGGGCCGCGAATACGCGCCGGGTGGCGTCGATCTGCACCGGGCTTTTTGCCTTGGCCGAAGCGGGGCTGATGAAGAAGCGGCGCGCCACGACGCACTGGCGCTATGCGGCTCTGATTGCCCAGAGCTTTCCTGATATTCGCCTCGATGCTGATGCCATTTATGTGCGGGACGGAAAGTATTTTTCCTCGGCAGGTATTTCGGCGGGAATAGATTTGGCGCTGGCGCTGATCGCGGATGATCTAGGTGACAATGTTTCTCTCGCTGTGGCACGGGAGTTGGTGGTCTATTTCAGACGGCCGGGCGGACAGTCGCAATTTTCCGAGCCGCTGCAATTTCAAAGCCGCGGGCATGATCGCTTCTCCGACCTCACGGCCTGGATCGTGAGGAACCTTCATGCGGACCTTTCGGTTGAGGTGCTGGCCGCACGAGCTAGGCTTGGCGCACGTCATTTTTCACGGTTATTCGCTGCGCAATTCGGAATGCCGCCCGCCCGGTATATCGAACGCTTAAGGCTTGATGAGGCGCGCCAGCGCTTGTCGGCGACACGTCAAAGCATAGAGGCGGTATCGGTTGCGGTTGGATATGCCAGCCCTGATGCTTTCCGGCGTGCCTTCGAACGGCATTTTGGAGTTGGGCCGCTGTCCTATCGCAAAACCGTTGCCTTGAAACGGCGGGAATAGGGGCCGAAGGGCTCCTCAGTCATCCCTTGGGTTGAATGCATCGCTTGGCGCGTCCGAGCTTGCAGTTGCTTGTCTGAAAGAGAGGATAGGATGCGTAAGATAGTATTTCTTCTGCTCGCCGGGGCTGCGATAATCGCGCAATCTGGTGCACAATCCGCCAGCGCACTGCGTGCTCTGCCAGGCGCGGAAGCCGCGCTTGTTCAGAGCAACTGGTTTTGGGCGGGCGGCCAAATTCTGTCACTCGCGATTCCGGCTCTGGTTTTGTTTTCAGGTTTGGGCGCGCGGCTGCGGCACTGGGCAGCTTTCCTCGCACGGGGTAATTGGTATGGCACGATCACGCTGATGGCCGTGTTTTTTCTGGCCCTCAACGCAGTGCTGGTTCTGCCTTATGATGTTTGGCATCGCTATGCTGTGAGGTCGTCCTTTCCTGGGGCGGGTTGGTGGATCGGTGAGGGTATTGGGTTTCTGGTGCGCTGTGTCGCGGCCGCTTTGTTTTACTGGCTTCCCTATCTCTTGATTGCCCGCAGCCCTAAATACTGGTGGGCATATGCCGCTGCGGCTTCGATTCCGGCTACCTTTATCGCGCTTATTGTTTTGCCGGTTTGGGTCGATCCATTGACGACCTCCTATAAGCCGCTCGCCGATCAAAATCTCTATACCGAAATCGAGAGCATGTCGGCGCGTTGCAGGGTGGCGCACATTCCCGTTTTCGTGGGCGGCAACGATACCACCGTGGTTGGCCTCGGGCCGACGAGCCGCATCATTCTTGGAACGGATTTGCTGCGCGGCCCTAAGGATCAGCTGATTTTTACCGTCGGTCACGAGCTCAAACATTATCTTCTGGGCGACAACTACAAGAGTATTTTGGTGATCTTTGCCATTCTGCTGCTCGGCTTTTATCTCACCCATGTGCTTGGCAACGCTTTGATCGCCCGCTTTCACGCCCGCTTCGGTTTTTCCGAACTCTCCGACCCGGCATCTTTGCCGCTCGGGATTTTCATCCTCACGCTCTCATGGCTTTGCGCTTTGCCGCTGTTCAACGCCTATGGCCGCCATATTGAGTTCGAAGCCGATCGGTTCGGGCTGGAGCTGACCCACGAAAACCATGGTCTCGCCCAGTTGGAGCTGGATGCCATCTCTATGGGCGATGTGCCCGATTGGGGCCCTTTTTTCCGCATCTTCCGGGCGACCCATCCTACCGACGGCGAACGCATCCGCTTCGCCAATAGCTATAGGCCATGGGCGCGCGGCGAAAGGCCGGTTTACGCGGATGTGTGTAAGCAGCCGCCTGCGCAATAATGGAAGATCAGTTAAGAGGGGGCGAGGGAGCGTCCCCTCCTATAGCTCTCACTCTCAATCCTTTCCGCCGTCTGTCGCAAAGCTTAAATCCCCCTCCGACACTTGAAGATCGCGCTTCCGCTTCCCACCTCAAATAAAGCTGTTTGAAAGATGGAGTGGCTTGGCAACACAAGCGGAAGGCGGGCCTTCGCGGGGCGCGTGATCCGCAGACGCGCGACATATACAGGGCTTTGATGCGTGCTCGCGCACGTTCTTGTCCTGCTCGGGAGGCATTGATGTGAAGAGCAGAGACGACGCGGCTTGTGGGAAGGTGAAGGTGTCCGTTGAGCGCACACACGCTCGCTGCTCGCCATAGCCTTCAGGGGGCACCCATCAAAGCGGACTGGCTACGCGGAATGTTACGCGAAACCGAGCCCGCTTTGCGCGTATTACCGCGCGGGCTTCAACAATCTTCCCCTCAGCCAGGCATTGGCCGGCTTTTCGACGCCGTAATACAAGAGCGCGCCCCAGCCAATGCAGAGCAGCACCAGCAGCACCGGTTCTCCCCACCAGGCCAGCTCGGCAAAGCGATGGCCGAAGATCAGCGTGTCATCCGGCGGATACCAGCGCTGTTCGAAATAGCGGATAAGCTGCAGCCAAAAGGTCTGGCCCATATAGATCGCGTAAGACCATTCGCCGAGGCGCAAGGGCAGTTTGGTGGATAGGCCGCGCGCCAGAAATCCCTTGTCAAAGGCGAGCACGAAAATCAGCACATAGAGCGCGGTGGCGAACCAGAGATCGCGCACCGTATGCGACCAGCCATTGCGATAGGTCGCCCAGAAGAGATAGGCGAGGGCCACTGCCTGCAGCGCCGAGAAAACCCAAGCGGGAAGCTTGTCGGCGCCCACTTTCTTGGCATCGCGAAAGAGCACCGCCATGCCAACGCCGACCGCGAAGCCCGCCATGCCGCGGAACATGCCATCGCGATAGGTGATGTCGAGGCCGTGATGACTGTTGAGGGCGAGAAGGGTCAGCCAGGAAAGGCCGAAGCCGATCAGCGCCACGCCCATCCACCAGCGCCCGCGCGCCAGAACAAGATAGATCGGAAAAAGCAGGCAGAGCAGGAACTCGACCGAGACGAACCACGACGCGCCATTCCAAGTCAGCCAGGGAAACAGATTCCAGCCTTGCACCAGGAACAGGCTCGCCACAAAGCTCGGCCAGGTGTTAATCGGCGGCCAAGGCTGGTGATAGATCGAGAGATATCCGCCGAGATAGGAAAGCTGGTTCAGCGTCCACATCAAAAGCAGCATCGAAATCAGGGTGACGAGATGCACCGGGTAAAGCCGGGAAAGGCGTGCCTTCAGGAATGGCAGGATCGCTGTGCCACGCAGAAACTCGCCCACGCGCGCGCCATAGACATGCACCAGGATAAAGCCGGAGAGGGCGAAGAAGAACTCCACCCAGAGATAGCCGCGGCTGACGGCAAGGTCGAACCATTTGGCGCAGCCGAAAAAGGAATGGAGCCAATCGATCTGGCACTGAGGCGTATCGACGCCGCGATAGCCATGCCCCTCGCAGAAATGGAACAGCACCAGGATCAGCGGCGGGAAGGCGCGCGCGCCCGACAGGGCTTTGATCTCGGCGGGGCGGTGTTTTTCGCTCATCGGCGGGAAGGCTCCGGAAAAGGCGGCAACCCTGACGTCTGGCGGCCAATATCTCAAGCGGTCTCTGCGCGGAAATTGGGCAGGAGAGGTGCATTGACCGCGCGCTATTCCCCAGCAAATAGTTGCGGCGGTATTCGCAAGGGGTGGACGGCATTATGGATTTTGGGGGCCTGCATCTGCAATCCCTGCTGGGGATCGCGACCATTCTGGCGCTGGCCTGGCTCTTCTCGGAGAACCGCCGGGCTTTTCCGGTCCGCACCGTGTTGGCCGGGCTCGCCATGCAAGTCGCCCTGGCGCTGCTCTTGCTGAAAGTGCCGCTGGCGCGCGATACGCTCTTTGCCCTCAACGGGCTGGTGGCGGCGTTGACCGAGGCGACCAAGACCGGCACCTCTTTTGTCTTCGGTTATCTCGGCCAAGGCGATGCGCCCTTTACCATCACCCAGCCCAACGCCTTCATCAATTTCGCCTTCGGCGTTCTGCCCATCATCATCGTGATCTCGGCGCTGTCGGCCCTGCTCTGGCATTGGCGCATTCTGGCGCTCCTGGTGAAGGGTATCGCGGTGGTGCTGCGCCGGTTTCTCGGCATCGGCGGCGCGGTCGGCCTTGGCGGTGCGTCGACGGTCTTCCTCGGCAATGTCGAAGGGCTGCTGGTGATCCGGCCCTATCTTGCCAAGCTTAACCGCTCTGAGCTGTTCATTGTGTTTACGGTCGGCATGAGCGTGGTGGCGGGCACGGTATTTGTGCTCTATGCGACGATTCTGAAGCCGGTCCTGCCGGGCGCGCTCGGCCATATCCTGATCGCGTCGATCATGTCGCTGTTCGGCGCCATCGTGGTGGCCCGGATCATGGTGCCTGGGGAAGCCGCGACCGATACGGTCTCGGAAAGCGAGATGAAATACCGCTCCAGCATGGATGCGGTCTCGCATGGTACGGAAGTGGGACTTCGCATTTGGCTGCAGATCATCGCCATGCTGATAGTCGTCACCGCGCTGGTGGCGATGGCCAATATGATCCTCGCCAACGCTCCGCATGTTTTCGGCGCGCCCTTGACGCTGCAGCGTTTGCTCGGCTGGGTCTTTGCGCCGGTAGTCTGGCTTTATGGCGTGCCTTGGAGCGAGGCGGTGACAGCGGGCAGTCTGCTCGGCACTAAGACCATCCTCAACGAGCTGGTGGCTTATATCGATCTCACCAAACTGCCCGCGGGTGCGCTTGATCCGCGCTCCACCCTGATCGTGGTCTATGCCATGTGCGGCTTCGCCAACTTCTCGTCCGTCGGCATCGTCATCGCTGGCATGAGTGCGCTGGAACCCGGCCGCCGCGATGAAGTGGTGCCGCTGGTGATGCGTTCGTTGCTCGCAGGCACCATGGCCAGCGGCCTCACCGGGTGCATGATCGGCCTGCTCCCGGTGACGTGAAGCTGCAAAGGCTTAGTGCGTGTGGGTTTCGAAGGCGGGGAACAGGATGTTGTTCTCCAGGTGAATGTGGGTCATCAGATCGTCGGCGAATTTGATCAGACCCGCATTCAACGCCCGCCAGGTGGGGCAGGCGCCTTCCGGGGCGGGGATCGCGAAAGGCTCAATCGCTTTTAGCTGATCACCCGCCTCGATATGCTCGGCACGCATGACCGCGATGGGGTGATGGATGAAGGGGTTGCCGCCCGCCTGCATCATCGGGAACAGCACCTGTTCTTCCTTCTGCATATGCGCGTCGAGTTCGTCGGTCAGGCGCTGCAGCTTTTCGGCCAACCCGTTCGGCGCATCGGGGCGGGCGCCATGCACCGCTTCCACGCGCTTGGCGAGGCGGATCAGTTCCGGCAGCTCACGGCGATGGACATCGTGAAAGCGCGTCAGGATATGGGCGATCAGCGCGCCGGTTTCGCGCGGCGCCTCGTCATTTGAAGGGGCAATGGCGGCGAGTTCGGCGGCGATGCTGGCAGCATCCAGCCCCTTGGCAGAGGCCGCCTCGGCCAGCGAAACCGCTCCGCCACAGCAGAAATCGAGCTTATATTTGCGGAACACGGCGGTAGCGCCGGGAATTTCCGTGGCAAGATGGCTGAGCGTCTGGGTCTGATATGCGCCGGTCATGTCGGTGCTCTCTTTCCTGAATTCCCGAGCAGGGTGGAAGGATTAAGTGGTATATGCAATACCAGATTAAACCGTGCGGCAATCTGCGCTAAACCCTGAAGGGAACATGGACAAAGACCTCGACAGCCTGCTTGCTGAAATCCGTGCCTGCCGGATCTGCGAAAAGCACCTTCAATATGGCGCTCGCCCGGTCATTCACGCCAGCGCCAAGGCGCGTATCTGCATCATCGCGCAAGCGCCCGGTATACGGGTGCATGAGACGGGCATTTCCTTCAACGATCCTTCCGGTGATCGTTTGCGTGAATGGATGGGGATCGATCGCGACGTCTTCTATGACGAAAGCAAAATCGCCATCATCGGTATGGGCTTTTGTTTTCCCGGCTATGACGCCCATGGCGGAGATTTGCCGCCTCGCAAGGAATGCGCTGAGGCATGGCAGGCACGGCTATTCGCAACCCTGCCGAAATTCGACCTCACCCTGTTGATCGGCAGCTATGCTTTCAATTGGCATCTGAAAGGCCGCACCAAGAAAACCGTTTCGGAGACGGTGGCGGCGTGGCGGGAGTATACGCCCGGCATCATCCCGTTGCCGCATCCCTCCTGGCGCAACAACTCCTGGCTCAAGAAGAACCCGTGGTTTGCGGCGGAGCTTTTGCCCTATCTGCGCCGCCGGGTGAAAAAAGCCCTCAATGTTTCTTCGCCGGGCTGATGGCCATCTCGAAGGGCACTGCGGGCAGGCCGTCGGAATTGACCAGATTGCAGAGCGGGCTATCGGCCCAGCAGAAGCGTACGCTGGTGGCTTTGGGATATTTGGCAGCATCCAGCTTCACGCTATTGCCAGTGACGAAACCATCGACAAAACCGCATTGGCTTTTGGCATCGCAGAGGCTGAAGCCGACGGCGCGGTCCCATTCACGCGCCTCCAACCCCTTCGCGGCATGATCGAAGGTGATGGTCACGGTCTTGCCTTTGCGGCTGATGGAGGAAGGTTCGGGGCTTTGGGCGACGATGTCCTGGCCATAGATGAATTTGCGTGCCAGCAAGGAAAGGCGGCGTCCCACCTCTTGTTTTGCTGCAGGATGGATCACATCAGGCGAACCAAGATCGATGGTCACCGCAAGCCCGGTATTGGGTACGGTATCCACCACGCGGCGCTGCACTTCGCGCAATGCCGCCCAATTGGAGGCCTCCGGTTTAGCGGTGGCCGGGCCAAAGCTCGTCAATTGCACGATATAGAACGGCATTTCAGCGCCAAAACGCACGCGCCAATCGGCAATCATCGCACGCAAGAGCCGGTCATATTCCTTGGGCTGCCCGGCATCGGTTTCGCCTTGATACCAAAGCGTGCCGCGTATTTGCGTCGACCCCAAAGGCAGGATCATGCCGTTATAGAGGGTTGAGACTCCGAACTGATTATACCAGGGCATCCAAGGCTCGCCGCCGCTGGTCTTGGCAGATGCTTTCCAGTGCCAGGGACCGTTCAGCGCGATGCTCTTTCCGTCATTGGTCTTCAGGCTCATCTTTTCACCCGGCCAGGCCGGGCCTGCACCAGCTTGAATAGCTATGGCGATGTTATTCTGCCCTGCATGCAGCACACCCGGCTCGATCTTATAGTTGCGGTTCTTGTCATAAGCATGGGCCGCACCCACCAAGCTGCCATTCACAAAGGTGAGGTCTTCGGAATCGATTGGGCCGAGGCTCAGCGTGGCCGCAGCTTGCGCCTCAGCTTCGGTCAACGTGATGGTCTTGCGCAGCCAGGTGATGCCGTTGAAGGTTTTCAGCTCCGGCACATTCCATAAGCGCCAGGTGCCGGTGACATCGTGGCTCGCCCAGCCTGAATCATCAAACCCTGGGTCGCTATAGGCTTTCACATTGGGATCATGCGCGTCGAACCAGGCCCGCGCGATGTCGCGCCATTTTTCTTCCGCAGCCTTGGGATCCTTGGCATAGGTCTTGGCGATCTCAAGCCGCTCTTCATAGCCGCCGATCTCTTTCAGCTTGTCATTGCTGATCCAGGCTTGGATCGCTGCGCCGCCCCAGGCATCTTCGATCAACCCCACCGCCACGCCGGCCACGGGCTGAATGTTGGCGCCGAAATAATAACAGACGGCTGAGAAGTCCTTTGCTGTCTCGGGCGTGGTCACCGCCCAGCTTGCATCAGCGCCAAAGCTTTCGCGCGGCATGGGGCTCGAAAAGCGCTGCACGTGAAATAAGCGCAGCTTCGGATTCTGCGCGGCCCTCAGCTCGCTATCGTAATTGGTGGCAAGGCGCAGCGGCATTTCCATATTGGATTGGCCTGAGCAGAGATAGACATCACCGATCATGATGTCTTTCACGGTCTGGGTTTCACCCGCGGTGCTGGTCGCTGCAATCGTGTAGGGTCCGCCAGCTTTCATTGCCGCAAAGCGTACCTCCCAGCGACCGGCCTCATCTGCGGTGGCGCTGGCCTTCTCGCCAGCGAAAGTCACGGCCACGGTTGCGCCGGGTGCGGTCTTACCCCAGATCGGAACGGGCTTATCCCGCTGCAGCACGGCATGGTCCTGGAAGGTGGTGTAAAGCAGGGTCAGGGGCCGGGGCGGGAAAACGTCCTTGTCCTTCACTACCGCGACGACAGGCGAGGGCGACATCAACGGGGGAATGGAGATCGAGCTGCAAGCCGAAAGCATGAAGGCCGCGCCGAGCACTGCCAGGGCAGACTTGTCCATTCCGCGTTCCCCTCTAAACTTGATCTTCTTATTTGCGTCGCGATTTAATACCGGGGGCTCTCCGATGGCCAGATTGGCCACCTACCTTCTCTGCGTCATTGTGGCGTTTTCGCTGCAATCTTGTGCGCCCGTGACCGCGCCCATGGGATTGGAGCAGGCGTCCCCGATTTTACATGAAGATTTTTTCACGACCAGCGACGGTCTTTCCTTGCCCTATCGCCATTGGGACGCGGCCAAACCAAAGGCCATCATCGTGGCCCTGCATGGCATGAGCGATTATTCGCGCGCCTTCGAGATGCCGGGGCCTTATTGGGCGAGCGAAGGCATCACCACCTATGCGTATGATCAAAGGAGCTTTGGTAAATCGCCCAACCCCGGAGACTGGCCGGGCGCGCAAGCAATGCGCCAGGATTTTTGTGATTTCATCGAGGCGGTGCGCGCGCGCCATCCCGGGGTGCCGGTCTTCGGTCTCGGCGAAAGCATGGGCGGGGCGGTGGTGCTCACCTCTCTCACACAGAATCATCAGCCACATTTGGATGGCGTGATCCTGGTCGCGCCTGCGGTGTGGTCGCGCTCCGATATGCCGTTTTACTATCGCGTGGCGCTATGGCTCACAGCGCATACATTTCCCGCGATGACCGTTTCCGGCAAGGGGCTGAAAATCTGGCCATCTGATAACATCGAAATGCTGCGCCAGAATGCGCGCGATCCTCTGTTCCAGAAACAAACCCGCGCCGATGCGGTGTGGGGTCTTGTCAATTTGATGGACGAAGCGCGCAAGGCACCGCTTGCGCTAAAATCCACACCGCCGATGTTAGTGGTCTATGGCGAGAAGGATCAAATCATTCCACGCGCGCCCACCGAAGCGGTGGTGAAAGAACTGGGCGCCCGCGCCGAGGTGCATGTCTATCCCAAAGGCTATCACATGCTGCTGCGCGATCTTTCCGGTAAAATTGTTTGGAAAGACATCGAGGCCTTCGTGGAAAAGACCAGCGCGAAATAAATATGCGCAAAGCGGGCTTGGCGAACAAGTCCGCTTTGATGGGGGCCCCCTCAGGCTACGGCGAGCAACGAGCGTTGTGATCAGACAGCGCTCAACAGACACCTTTGCCTTACCACGGACCGCTTCGCCTCTGCTCATTTGCGATTCATGCGCCAGTGCGGGCACGATCCCAGCTACGGCTTGAGCAGGACGAGAACGTGCGCGAGCACGCATCAAAGCCCTGTATATGTCGCGCGTTTGCGGATCACGCGCCCCGCGAAGGCCCGCCTTCCGCTTGGCTCGCCAAGCATCTCCATCTTTCAAACAACTCAATTTGATTTGGGAAGCGATCACGCGACCTTCAAGGCTCTGGCGCGCGATTTAAGCCGCGCGACAGAAGACGGAAAGGATTGCGGGTGAGAATTGGAGGTGGGTGAGCTGCCCGTTAGCTGCTGGCCTACTTGGCGCTGAACTAGACTGAATCACTAGGTGCGGCTACTCGGTAATATTGATACTGTCTTATAAATTCTAGCGAACGGCATTGGGGGTGCTATGAGCGAACTACCCAAAAATGAGCGCATATATTTAGAGCATAGAAGAATGCTAACCGACAATGACCTCGGGGCTCAGATTGTTGAAGTCGCTTGTATTTTGAACTCTAAAACGTCGGCACTGCTCACGCACGTTTCAATTATGATAGCCGTGGCTATCGCTCTATTCAGCTATTTTTCTTCGAGTAAATCAGCATCTCTCGTGGTGGATATTGTTCTGATTTCGGAGATTGTTGCGTATTTGGTGATATCGCTATTCTGTCTGTTCTCAATAACGATGAGCGGAGGTGGAGAGGGTGAGCTAAGTCTCGATAAGCTCATTCAAAGGAGGTCGCGGATTCTTTCGTCTCGAAGGCGTAATTACAAAATCGCGCTTTATGGCACGATCATTGCGACATACGTTTTAGTTTCTACTCTTCTGTATGAGATAGCGAGCAGGTGTAATTGGATAGGAATTTTTAAGTTACCGTAGGCATGGCTTGTCGGCTGGCCTATTTTGCATATTTCACGGGGGCGCTGGACGTATCGCAAGGGTTCAGCGTCAAGTGAGAGACGCTCCAGTCATCCGCATTGGAACAGCCAAACTGGGTCGCCCGCAATTGCGGACGATGACAGGACTATTGAACACACATGCGGTGCCACATCCACAAGGATGGTGAAGCCCTTTAAGGCTTCACCGTACTCGCGTTGATATGCACCTTGGCGACGGCGGCTTGTTCGGCGGAGGAGCTGCCGATGCGTACGACGTAATCGCCATCGGCGACGCGCCAGAGATTGGCATCGCTATCGAACATGGCCAGAAGGCGCGGATCGGTTTTCAGGGTGATGTGCTTCACATCGCCTGCGCCAAGCTCCACTTTGGCAAAGCCGACCAGACGCACCGCGCCATAAGGCGGCTTCACATAGACCTGCGCTACAGCCTTGCCCGTGCGCGTGCCGGTGTTCTTCACATCGAAGCTGACGGTCAGGCCATTGCCGCCTTGGGCATTCAGGCCGCTATAGCCAAAGCTGGTATAAGAAAGCCCATGGCCGAAAGCAAAAAGCGGCGGCAGTTTTTGATCCTCAAACCAGCGATAGCCGACCTTGGAACCTTCGTTATAGATCACGTCATAGGCCGTCGGCGTGCCGTTGGTCCAGGTGATGCGATTATCCGGGCGCTGACCCGTAATGATGGGATGGGCAAGCTGGCTTTCAGTGATAGGAAACGTCACTGGCAAATGGCCCGACGGGTTGACCTCGCCGAAGAGCACGCGCGCGATAGCCGCGCCGCCGCGATTACCCGCATACCAGGCCTCCACGATGCCATCCACCTTATCGGCCCACGGCATGGTCACCGGCCCGCCGGTCTCCAGCACAACAATGGTATGGGGATTGGCTGCTGCCACCGCCGCGATCAGATCGTTCTGATTGCCGGGCAGGGAAAGGTCGATCACATCAGCGCCCTCATGCATATGCTGATGGGCAAACACGACGGCGACATCGGATTTCTTGGCGAGCGCGACGGCTTGCTCGATATCCTCGCCTGAGGCGTAGTCCACCGCACTGCCGCGCGCCGATAATTTTTTGATTTCATCCAGCGGGGCGTTGGCGTGGAACACCACGGTTTCCTGCGGCAAGGTCCAGACCTGTCCACCGAATTGTTTGGTGCCGCCGCCGATGCGCACTTCCATCGCCTTGGAATGGCCGATGCCGAGCACTTGCGAGGAGCCGCCGCCCGAAGGCACGCCAAGATCGGCATGGGCGCCAATCACCGCGATTTTCTGGCGCTTGGTTTCCGAAAGCGGCAGCAGGGATTTTTCGTTTTTGAGAAGAACGATGCCGTCTTCGGCATTGGCTTGCGCGATGCCAAGGTCAGCCTCGATATCGACGGGGCCTTTCACCGGCGGCTTATCGAAAAGACCTTTGGCAAACATCGCGCGCAAAATACGATGTACCATGTCATGCAGGCGGGAAGCCGGCACCTGACCTTTGGCAACGGCATCCTTCAGGGCTTTGCCGAAATAATCCGCGCGGTCCGAGCCATTGGAGGATTCCTGATCCAGGCCATTGATCGCGGCCTGCACGGTGGAATGCACCGCGCCCCAATCGGACATCACAAAGCCCTTATAAGCCCAATCGCCTTTCAGGACTTCGCTGAGAAGATAGTGGCTTTCGCAGGCATAGACATTGTTGATGCGGTTATAAGCGCACATCACCGAGCCGGGATCGCCTTTCTCGATGGCGAGCTCGAAAGCCAGAAGATCGCTCTCGCGCGCATCGGAATCGGAAATATTCGCGCTCATCACCGTGCGCGCGGTTTCCTGGGCATTGAGGGCATAGTGTTTGATGGTGGAGATCATGCCCTGACTTTGGATGCCGCGAATGCTTTCGCCCACGATCATGCCCGCAAGCCACGGGTCTTCACCGGCATATTCGAAGGTGCGCCCGCCGCGTGGCTCGCGCGCCAGATTGATGCCGCCCGCCAAGAGCACGTTATAGCCTTTGGCGCGCGCTTCCTTGGCGATCATGGCGCCGCCTTGGAAGGCCATATCCGGGTTCCAGGTCGCGGCCGTCAAAATAGAAGCGGGCAGGGCGGTGGAGGTATCGCCAGGGCGCATATTGCCACCATTGGCGACGCCCAAGCTCGCGTCTGTTTCCGCTAAGGCCGGCACACCGAGGCGCGGAATGCCCGGAACATAGCCCGCGCTCACCGGAAGGGCGGCTTTCAGCTCCGGGGTCAACGGTTTGCGATGGCCGGGCTGATAAGCGACACCCAAGACGCCATCGACCAGCACCAATTCCTCATCGCGGGTCATTTTGGCCTGAACCAGATCAGCGCGCGCATCCGGGGAAAGCGAGGTATTCATCCAGGGTGGGGTATTCTCGGCCCCGGCTCCAACCGCCAGAAATGCCAAGGCGGACACCGCACACAACTTGAAACGCATCACGAAAAATCCCTTCCCCAGATGAGGTGCGGATTATCCTGACGTAGATGTCGTTATGAAAGTCTCGATTTCGCGACAGATGGGCTTACGTAATTGTCGCGACAAATCCGACCGGTCTCCATCTCTTGCTGAACGGCAAAAGATGGTGGGCGATGCAGGGATTGAACCTGCGACCCCACCCGTGTGAAGGGTGTGCTCTCCCGCTGAGCTAATCGCCCGGGCCGATGGTGCGGTCGCGGCCAGGGGCCGGATCGCGTCGGGAGGGGTGCGTATAAAGCCTTGTTCCCCGCCGCGCAAGCGGCAAATCCGCCGAATTTTGAGGGGGATGGCCCCTTTTCGGCCTAAAGCCCCAATAGCGCCTTACCGGCGGCTGCAATCTCGGAAAACTGGTCTACCACCGTATCGGCGCCAAGCATCGTCGCGGGTTCCTGGGTGTAGCCATAGGAGACCAGCACCACCGGGGCGCCTGCCGCGCGGGCGGTTTCGACGTCGGTGCGGCTGTCGCCGACCATCACCGCAGGCCCGCCGCCCAACTCAGCCACGATTTCCGGGAAAAGCCGGGGGTCTGGCTTCATATAAGGGCGGTGACCCTGGCCCCAAATGGCGCCGAAATGGCCCGAAAGCCCAAGCTCATCGAGGAGAGCCAGGGTGGGGGCATGGGGCTTGTTGGTCAGCACGCCGAGCGCGAATCCTTCTGCTTTCAAGGCGCTAAGCGTTTCGGGCACGCCGAGATAAGGGCGGCTCGCGGCGGCGACATGGCTTCCGTAATCTTTCAGGAAGGCGCGATAGAGCATCTCGGTCTCGAAGCCGGAAATCTCCTCGCCGGTCATGGCGAAGGCCCTCTCAATAAGCTTCTTGGCGCCGTGCCCGACAATGCGGCGCAGCTCCTCTTCCCCTAAGGCCCGTCGCTGCTCGCGCCCCAAGAGCCAATTGATGCTTGTCAGAAGGTCGGGCGCGGTATCCACCAGCGTGCCGTCGAGATCGAAGATGAAAAGTGCTTTAGCCATGGCAACATCATGCAGTAAAACGTCACTTTACCGATAACGGGTCGGGAGCTATCCAACAAGTATGGCACGCGCTGGTATTATTTTAGCCGCAGGCATGGGCACCCGGATGAAATCCGCAAAGCCCAAGGTGATGCATGAAGTGGCCGGGCTTTCCATGCTCGGGCATGTGATCAAGGCCATGCGCGGCGCGGGCGTAGACCGCATCGTGGTGGTTACCCATAAGCTTGGCGATGCCGTTCGCACCTATGCCGCGAGTTTGGGCGCCGAAAGCGTGATCCAGGATCCGCAGCTTGGCACCGGCCACGCCGCCGCGTGTGCTGCATCCGCGCTCGCAGATTTTCCTGGCACGCTGATCATCGCCTATGGCGATATGCCCTTGGTGACGGCCGACACGTTCACGCGCTCTTTCGAAGCCCAGGCTCAATACGGCATGTCGATCGTCGCATTCACGCCCGCTGATCCCGGCGCCTATGGCCGCATGATCCGCGATAGTGAGGGCCTGCTCGAGCGCATCGTCGAATTCAAAGACGCCAATGCAGATGAAAAAGCCGTGCGGCTGTGCAATGCAGGCATCATGGCGGCGGATGCCAAACAGTTCTTCGGTTGGGCAGGTAAGCTCGACAACAACAACGCGCAAAAAGAATACTATCTCACCGATGTGCCCGCATTGGCGCGCAAGGATGGCGTGCGCTGCTTGATCGTCGAATCCGACGAAGCCGAGATGATGGGCGTCAACAGCCGCATTGAGCTCGCGCGCGCGGAAAACTTGATGCAGCAGCGTTTGCGGGCCAAGGCGCTCGGCGATGCGGTCGGGCTGATCGCGCCGGAGACGGTGCATTTCTGTCATGATACGGTGCTTGAGGCTGACTGCCTGATCGAACCTTATGTGGTGTTCGGGCCGGGCGTGACGGTGCGTTCGGGCGCCCATATCCGTGCCTTCAGCCATCTTGAAGGGGCTGTTGTTTCGGGCGGCGCGATTGTCGGGCCTTATGCGCGGCTGCGCCCCGGTACAATGGTGGAAGAAAACGTCCATATCGGCAATTTCGTCGAGCTGAAGAACACCAAGATCGAGAAGGGCGCCAAGGCGAACCATCTTACGTATCTGGGGGACGCGCGGGTCGGCGCGGGCGCCAATATCGGCTGCGGTACCATCACCTGCAATTACGACGGCTTTCTCAAGCATCACACCGATATCGGCGCGGGCGCCTTCATCGGCTCCGACACCTCTTTGGTGGCACCGGTCAGTGTCGGCGATGGTGCCATTACCGGCGCGGGATCGGTGATCACGCGGGATGTGCCCGCCAACAGCCTGGCGGTGACGCGGGCCGAGCAGAAAAACCTGCCGGAATGGGCGGAAAGTTTTCGCGCGCGTAAGAAAGCCGAAAAGGCTGCCAAGAAATAATCACTGCGGCGCAGGGCGCATCGAAGGAGACGAATATGTGCGGAATCGTTGGCATTGCCGGTACCCGTGACTGCGCCGGTCAGATCCTCGATGCGCTTCGGCGCCTGGAATATCGCGGCTATGACTCGGCGGGCATCGCGACCCTGGTGTCGGGCCAGATCGATCGCCGCCGCGCCATCGGCAAGCTTTCTGCACTCGATCTCGTCATCAAGGATCGTCCGCTCCCCGGTCATACCGGCATCGGCCATACCCGCTGGGCTACGCATGGCAAGCCGTCGGAAGCCAATGCCCATCCGCATGCGACCAGCAAGGTTGCCGTGGTGCATAACGGCATTATCGAAAACTATCGCGAGTTGAAGGCCGAGCTGATCGCCAAGGGCCACCACTTCGAATCCGAAACCGATACCGAAGTCTGCGCTCATCTCGTCACCGCCTATATGGATGATGGGCTTTCCGCGGAATCCGCTGCCAAGAAAGCGATCCGTCGTTTGCACGGCGCTTATGCGCTGGCCATGATCTTCAGGGGCGAAGAGGGGCTTCTCATCGGCGCCCGCATGGGCAGCCCGCTCGCCGTTGGTTATGGCGACAAGGAAGCCTATCTCGGCTCGGACGCTTTCGCGCTCGCGCCTTTCACCAATCGCGTCTCCTATCTGGATGACGGCGATGTGGTGGTGATCCGTGGCAACGCGGTGACGATTTATGACTCCGCTGATCGCCCCGCCAATCGCGAGGTGAAGATCACCGCGGCTTCTGCCGGTCTGGTCGATAAGGGCGGCCACAGCCATTACATGGCCAAGGAAATCCACGAGCAGCCCGAAGTCATCGCCCATACGCTCGCTTATTACATTGATCCGGCCAAGCCGGCGGTGCGCGAGCGCGATGTGAAGCTTGCGAAAGCGTTTGCCGAAGCGACCAGCCTCACGGTGTCGGCCTGCGGCACCGCGTTTTACGCGGGCATGATCGGCAAATATTGGTTCGAGAAGCTGGCACGCCTGCCGGTAGAAATCGATGTCGCGTCCGAATTGCGTTATCGCGATCCGGTCTACCCCAAAGGCGGCATGGCGCTCTTCATCTCGCAATCGGGTGAGACGGCGGACACGCTGGCGGCCTTGCGCGATGCCAAGGCGCATGGCCAGACCACCATCGCCGTTGTGAACGTTCCGGAAAGCTCCATCGCGCGCGAAGCCGATATCGTGCTGCCGACCTTCGCGGGCCCGGAAATCGGTGTCGCCTCGACCAAGGCCTTCACCTGCCAGCTTGCGGCTTTGGCGCCGCTGGCCATTGCGGCGGGCAAGGCGCGCGGCTTTGTTGATGAAGCGGCGGAGAAAAAACTCTGCGCAGCCTTGCTGGAAGCGCCCCGCCATATCGTCGAATTCCTGAAGCAGGAGCCAAAGCTTCGTCAGATCGCGCAAGGCGTCGCCAAGGCGCGGGACGTGCTCTATCTCGGCCGCGGGGCAAACTATCCCCTGGCGCTCGAAGGCGCCCTGAAGCTCAAGGAGATTTCCTACATCCACGCCGAGGGTTACGCGGCTGGCGAGATGAAGCACGGCCCCATCGCGCTGATCGATGAAAACGTGCCGGTAATCGTGATTGCGCCGCATGACGCGCTTTACGAAAAAACCGTCTCGAATATGCAGGAAGTAATGGCGCGTGGCGGCAAGGTGCTGCTCATCTCCGACAAAACGGGGCTGGACGCGGCAGGTGCGCAGGTCTGGAAAGCGGTGGAAGTGCCCGCTGCTGATCCCTTCATCACGCCGCTTCTTTATGCGGTGCCGGTGCAGCTTCTGGCTTATTACGCAGCCGTGGCCAAAGGCACGGATGTTGATCAGCCGCGCAATCTCGCCAAGTCGGTTACGGTGGAATAGTCCGCCTACGGCCTGAGCGTCTAAAAGAGCGCCTAAAATCTGTGTACGTAAAATAAGGCAGACTTATACGCGCGTACCTTGGCGCTTGCTTGCAGACGCACTTGCGATTCAACCTAGCATTGCTTCGCGCTTTGCATTAGAACTCGACCCTTCCGGCAAAGGTTAGGGGGTGCCGATGGTTGAGCCGCGCTTGGAGCATTTGGGGCCGCTCCGGCTTTTTGGAATTTCGCGCGCACATAATCGGGTGCAAGAGCCCGAGGGAATCTCCTACGGCATCGGCGCGCAATGGAGGGAGATGCGGCGGCACTGCGGGTTCACCTCCAACTGTGCCTGTATAGGCGTGTTCGGGCGTATGGCCGATGGCGAGACCAAGTTCAATTACTTCTGCGGTGCGCCGCAGATGGCGTTTAGCGGTGCATTGCCTGATGGGTTGAGCACGCTGGAACTGCCGCTCATGAACTGCGCGGTATTTCCGTATCTAGGCCATGTGCTGGGTCTCGGCGATTTCGTGCATTACATTTTGCGCGATGGATTGCGCGAGGCGGGTCTTCAAATGGTGCCAAGCGATATAAACACGCCGGAATTTTGCGAGCGTTATGGGGCAGGTTTTGATCCGGGTACACTCATCGGAAACATCGAGGTGATTGTCCCGGTCCTTTGACGAGGCGCAACGCCATGTTCGGTACAGCGGGAAATTCGATCAGGTTGATGTTCCGGCGCGAGCTGTTCGGTCCGGTGTCGCTCGCTGGATATTCGTGCATTCACACGCTCTCGCGCGATCCGCGTGAAATGTATTTTAAGATTGCCTGCCAATGGCGGGACTTTGCCGCGACTGCGGGTAACCTGAAGCGCTTGCCTCCGCGCCTTGGCTATGGCGTTTGCCTGTCGCTCGACATAAACCGGCGGCAAATGGAATATGTCTCTTGCCTTGTTGTGGCTGCCAAGGAAGACGTGCCGCAAGAGCTGTCGTGCCTCATTTTGCCGGAACTCGATTGCGCGGTTTTCGATCATCACGGCGACGCGGCGTTGTTGCCGTGCACGCTGCAATCCATCTTCGATACAGTGCTGCCGGAAGAGGGGCTTTACCCCGTGACCTTCGGCGCGCCTGCGTTTATTCAGCGCTTCAGCGAACGGTTTGATCCACTAACAGGAATGGGCGGGCTCGAGATATTGGTGCCGCTGGAAAACTGATCCTGCCTTAAGGTGAGATTTGTTTGCAGCGAAATCCCGGTTTAGTCTCTATAAGAGGTAAACATGGGGCTTGATATGTCAGGATTGGCGCTCTTCACGCTGTTTCATGTGCTCTTGAGCATCGCGGGAATTGTCGCGGGTTTTGTTGTTCTGTTTGGCCTTTGGCAAGGAAAGAGCATGGGGCGCTGGACCACGGCATTCCTGTTCTTCACGGCAGCCACCACCTTCACAGGCTTTCTCTTTCCCTTCAAAACCATCACGCCAGCGCTGATGGTCGGCACGATATCGACGCTGCTGCTGGTTTTGGCGGTGGTGGCGCGCTACACCTTCCACATGAAAGGATATTGGCGCAGCACCTATATCGTGTCTGCGCTGACTGCCTTCTATCTCAATTGCTTTGTCTTTGTGGTGCAGGCGTTTATGAAAGTGCCTGCGCTGCATCTGCTGGCGCCGAATGGAAACGAATTGCCCTTCGCGCTGGCGCAAGGCGCGGTGCTGTTGTTCTTCCTGGCAACGGGAGTTTGGGCGATAAGGCGGCTTCGCCCGGCGCTTTAGAAGCGGTTGCGTATCTGGGGCGTTCCGGTGAAAGAACGCCCCAGACGTATTTTTCTAT
The DNA here is from genome assembly GCF_011761565.1 of Rhizomicrobium palustre. Taxonomy (NCBI): domain Bacteria; kingdom Pseudomonadati; phylum Pseudomonadota; class Alphaproteobacteria; order Micropepsales; family Micropepsaceae; genus Rhizomicrobium; species Rhizomicrobium palustre. The sequence goes on from NZ_JAASRM010000001.1 coordinate 2,669,322, forward strand.
TCGAGCAGGCTGCGCAGCATCCAAGCGGTCTTTTCATGGAGCTGGATGCGCTGGGTGAGAAGATCGGCGGTCGCCTCGTCATCGGCCTTGGAGGCGAGGGGATAGATTTTGCGCGCGGTGCGCACCACGGCTTCCTGGCCCTTGACGAGATCGGCGATCATGTCGGTCGCGTTCGGAACCTTCTCGCTTTCCTCGATGCTGGAGAGCTTGGCGAAGGCGGCATAGCTGCCCGGCGCATAGACGCCCAGGGCGCGGATGCGTTCGGCGATCAGATCCACCGCCAGGGCGAGCTCGGTATACTGCGCCTCGAACATCAGATGCAGCGTGTTGAACATCGGCCCGGTGACGTTCCAATGGTAGTTGTGGGTCTTCAAGTAGAGCGTGTAGCTGTCGGCCAGAAGGCGGGAGAGGCCCTCGGCGATGGCTTTGCGCTGCTTGTCGTCGATTCCGATATCGATCACGGGACCGCTGGAGTCTTTGCGTGCCATATTCCTGTCATCCCTTAAAAATGCCGCCGTCAGTCCGGCTGGAACCGGGCCATCCTTACCCTGTCGCGGCATTTTGGAAAGGGGCGCGCTGCGGTAAAAGGCGCGGCATCGAGGCTGGACGAAAGCGCCCTGATCGGCTTCATTCCAGGCCTGCGAGGAGACAGACCCATGAGCAATATCGACCATTTGAAACAACAGGCAGCTGCCCGCGCCCTGGAATTTGTCGGGAATGGCATGCGGCTAGGTCTCGGCTCCGGCTCCACCTCCGAGGCGTTCATTAATCTCCTTGGCGCAAGGGTGCGCGGTGGCTTGGATGTGGTGGGGGTGCCAACCTCCGAACGCACCGCCCAGCTCGCTCGCTCGCTCGGCATCGTGTTGGGAGATCTTAACGATCTGGCCCCGCTCGACCTCTGTATCGATGGCGCCGATGAATCCGATTACAATCTCGACCTGATCAAGGGCGGCGGCGGCGCGCTTCTGCGCGAGAAGATCGTGGCCGCCTCGGCCAAGCGGATGATTGTGATGATCCACGGCCCCAAGCTCGTCGAAAAAATGGGCGCCTTCCCGCTGCCGATCGAGGTGATCGAGTTCGGCCATGTCGAAACCGCCCGCCGCATCCAGGCGGTGGCGGCTGAGCTTGGGTATGGCACGCCGGCGGTGAAGCTGCGCCACAAGGGCGATGCGGTCTACAAGACCGACAGCAACAACGTGATTTATGATGTCGCCTTCGGTCCGGTGATCGCCGAAACTGAAAAACTCGCCACCGCGCTTTCCTGCGTGCCGGGGGTGGTCGATCACGGGCTTTATATCGGCATCGCCAAGACCCTGATCGTCGCCCGTCCCGAAGGCATCGAAGTGCGCGAGAGGGGATAAAGGCCCTTAACCCTCCCCTTGAGGGAGGGTCGAAAAACGCATCAGCGTTTTTCGGGGAGGGGTATGTCGTAGTGCCGTCAGTGAGGCACGACGTTCCCTCCGCGGCCAACCCCTCCCCGAAATTCCCGCGCACTTACGTGCGCAAAAATTTCGACCCTCCCTCAAGGGGAGGGTGAGAATGTGGAAGTCCTTGAACGCGCCTAACGCACCAGTGGGATAACCGGCAAAACGTGCAGGATGAAGCGCGTCACAAAACGTGGCATGCGCTCATCCTCGCCGGAAAGGCGCGGCTTACAAGGGCTGGTACCGCACTGAATAGTGGGTTTCCACCCCTCGCTGCCCAAAGCCCGCGTCTTCAGCGAAACCCCGTTCAACACCAGTGTCATATCCTTCAGGGTCTCGGGCGACATGGCGTAATAGCTGTGATCGAGCCGGTCCGCCGCCGCATTGGAGGCATCGATGATATCGACCTCGCGATCCTCGGCGCTGGGCGTAAACGAGATATCCTTGGATGAGCCCAACCTTGGCACGCCGCCATGCTCACGGCGGGAAATCTCCAAGACGGAATCATAAGACGAGACATAAACGGTGGTGCGTTTTGCGAGCGGCACGGCGCCCGCCATCAGCTTCAAGAAGTCATTGTTCTTGGCCTCGGCACCGATATCGGGCGCGGCCAGCACCAGCTCGCTGATAAAGCCGGGGCGCGGCGGCTGGCGGCTCTGGTTCATGGCCGAAAGCGTCATCAGCGACAGCCGCCCGCCCAGACTATGGCCGAGCAGCGTCACACGCAGGCCGGATTCGGAGAGCTCGCGCAAAAACTCCTCCAGCAGCGGCTGGGCGTAATCGCTGTGCTCGATATCGGAGACATAGCGGTCGATATTGATCTCCGCGCTCCAGGAAAAGGCGGCCACCGCGCAAGCGGTCTGGGCATCTTTGGCGATCTGGGCCGCGCGCAACACCGCGCCATCGAAGCCGGTGTGAAAGCCATGCACAAAGACGAAAACCGAGCGGCAATGGCGGGCGGCCGCTTGCGCTTCGATCAGGGCGATGGCGCCGCCGAGCTTGCCTTTGGCAGTGGCGCAAACCGTGGGATGGGCCTTGGCGACATAGCCATATTCAAGCTTGCCGTCGGCCCCCGTCGCGGGCGGAATCACGGTTTCGGCAGTGCCGCAGGAAGGCTGGCCGCCCCAGCGCGTGGCAAATCCTCCCGGAAAAGAGGCGTCCGCCTCCCGGTCTGTGACATAAACCACATCGCTATAGGTAGTTTTGGGCGGTTCCGGGCGCCAAACCGAGCGGATCGGCCCAGAATCGTCAATCGCGCAACCTGCAACTGTTGCAGCCAAGAGCAACAAGCCCCATATCCGGCGCATCGCCCCCTCCGGCGTTGATGGCGCATCAAAGCTCCTTTAAGCGAGGGCTGGCAAGCCGGGAAAGTGACATGGCCAAATTCGATTTCGATCTCTTTGTCATCGGTGGCGGTTCAGGCGGGGTGCGCGCGGCGCGCGTGACGGCCAGCCTCGGCTTCAAGGTGGGCGTGGCCGAAGGCTCGCGCATGGGCGGCACCTGTGTGATCCGCGGCTGCGTGCCGAAGAAACTCTATGTCTATGCCAGCCGGTTTGTGGAGGATTTCGAACTTGCCCCGAGCTTTGGCTGGGATGTCGGCCATCCGAAATTCGATTGGGCCACCCTTGTCAAAAACAAGGAACGCGAGATCACTCGCATCGAGGCGGTCTATAAGGGCGGTGTTGAGAATGCGGGCGCCACGGTCTATCCCGAATATGCTGCCTTCGAAGATGAACACACCATCCGGCTTTCCAGCGGTAAGCTGATCACGGCGGATAAGATTTTGATCGCCACCGGCGGTAAGCCACAGCGCGATCTCGCCGGCGCGCCGGGCGCGCAATTCTGCGATGTCTCCGACGACGCTTTTGATTGGCCCAAATTGCCCAAGAAGCTGATCGTGGCGGGCGGCGGTTATATCGCGCTCGAATTCGCCAACATCTTCCACGCCTTTGGTGTCGATACCACGGTGGTGGTGCGTAAAAACAAAGTGCTGCGCGGCTTCGATGAAGATATGCGCGACGCCTTGCAGGCCTCAATGGAGCGCCGCGGCATCAAGATTTTGACCGAGCGCATGTTCACCGCGGTCGAAAAAGAGGGCAACACGATCATCGCCAAGACCACGGCAGGCGAAAGGCTGGAAGCCGATAAGATGCTGCTCGCCTGGGGCCGCGTGCCGAACACGCAAGGCTTGGGGCTGGAGAAGGTCGGCATCGTCACGGGCAAGAATGGCCGTATCGATGTGGATGGCTATTCGCGCACCACAGTGGAAAACATCTATGCCTTGGGCGATGTCACCGAGCGGATCAATCTCACCCCGGTCGCGATCCACGAGGCGATGTGTTTTGTGAAGACCGTTTTCCAGGATACGCCGACCAAGCCTGATCATCATCTCGTCGCCACGGCGGTCTTCACCACGCCGGAAATCGGCACCGTCGGCATGTCGGAAGAAAGCGCGCTGCAGCACGGTCACGCCATCGACGTCTACAAGTCCACCTTCCGGCCGATGAAGATCGTGATGGCGGGCATGCAGGAACGTATGGTGATGAAGCTCATCGTCGAGCAGAAGACCGACAAGGTGCTCGGCTGCCATATTCTCGGCCACGACGCCGCGGAAATCATCCAGATCGTCGCCGTCGCCCTCAAGATGGGCGCCACCAAGGCTCAGTTTGATGCCACCATCGCGCTGCATCCCTCTGTCGCTGAGGAACTCGTGACCATGCGCACCAAGTCCTATTCGAAAGCGCCGTGAATCGCGTCAGAATAGCGGGATGAGCGAGGATCCCGTTCCGCTAAAGCACCGTGAGCTTGAAAAGATCGCCATGACCGCCCTGCGCATGGCCCGTGTTCTCACCGAATGCGGGGCGCGGGTGCGGGTGGCTCAACAGGGCGCCGCCCTGGTGGTGCGCGGGCTGGGTGTGGAGACCGTTGGCATTCGCACCGGCTATGCCTCGCAGGAAATCACTGTCAGGAGCGGCGAGAACACCATCACCCGCATGATGAGCATGGGGCCGCATGGGGTGAACCATCGCCTCGACCATGCCATGCGCGCACTGGCGGTGCGGGTCTCGAAGGGTGGTATGTCCGTCGAAGAGGTCGAGGCGGAGATGGACCGTCTGATCAAAGAAACCCCGCGCCATCCCATCTGGCTGGTGGCCTTCGCCGTGGGGCTTGCCTGTGCGGCCTTCGGGCGGCTGCTCGGGATCGATTGGCTGGCTTTTGGACCGGTCTTGCTCGGCGGCGGGCTCGGGCAGGGCGCTCGCATGCTGCTGATCCGGCGTGGCTTCAACCATTATGTCGTGGCGACGGTGATCGCTTTCATGGCGTCGTTCATAGGCGGTTTCGGAGCGCGGCTTTGCGGCAGTGCCACCGTTAACCTCGCCATGATGGCGGCGATCCTGCTTCTGGTCCCTGGCATCCCCGTCACCAATGCCCAAACCGATGTGATGGAGGGCTATCCCTCCATGGGCTCCGCGCGGGCGGTGACGGTTCTGATGGTGATGATCTTTGCCACCACCGGCGTCCTCCTCGCCGAAGGCCTGTTGGGGTTGGATTGATGGTCATCGATCTTTGGCATCTCGCCCATCAGATGTTCTTCGGCGCCATCGCGGCGGCGGGGTTCGGGGTGCTGTTCAATTTCGGCCTGCGCAATTTGGTCTGGTGCGCGGGGACGGGTGCTTTGGCGCTTGGGGTGCGCACCCTGGGCCAGGACGCCCATCTCAGCCTGGAAGCCTCCTCCTTTCTGGCGGCGGTGATGGCGAGTTCCACGGTAAGCCTGCTCCGGGGGGCCCTTGGGCCGCGGGGCAATGCGGTGGCGTTGGCAGGCTGTATCCCCATGGTGCCGGGCGCCTTTTTCAGCCAGGCCCTGCTCGGCATGCTGGCGGTCACGACGCCGCACCCGGAAAACGCGGCGGTGATTATCACTGCGACTGAGTATTTCTTGCGGGTATTCTTTACGTTAGCGGCAATTGGGGCAGGGTTAGCCATTCCGGCCCAGCTTTTCCGTAACCCGGATTTTTGAGCGCGCTAGGAAGAACTTGCCGGGTTAATGGCTCCGGTTAACGAGTTGGAAACACCCGGCAGGCAATGGTTACTGGTGCAGCATTGGTAAGCACCATGGTCCGGATTCTTCTCCTCATCATTTATGCCCTGGCGAGCGCCACGCTCGGTTGCCTGGCCGGGATGGTGCAGGGTCTGTCCACCGGCATCACCGCCGGTGCGATAGTCTTTTTGTTCATGACCCAGATTCATGGCGCGATCAGCCGCCGCCGTGAGGTGAAGGCGCATAAAAAAGATATCGTTGGGCTGAAACGTGCGAGCGCTGCTTTCGCCAAGGCCATCAGCGAAACCCAGGCACGGGTGGACGACGTCACCAAGACCATGGAAGCGCGCACCTCCGCCCAGAACAAGAAAATCGTTTCTGAACTTCAGGTGCTCGAAAGCCTGATGAAGGAATTCACCCATCGCATTTCGGAAAAAGCCAAGCATGAGGCAGGCGGACGACGCGCCGGCCCGCAGGCTGATCTTGCCCATGTCGGCGAGCCCGAAATGCTGGAAATGATCCGCGCCTCGCTCGAGGAAAACCGCGTTGATCTCTATCTGCAGCCGACCGTTTCATTGCCGCAGCGCAAAGTGCGTTTCTATGAAGCGCTGTCGCGTTTGCGTGCCGAGAACGGCTCGGTAATCATGCCCGCGCAATATATCAAGATCGCCGCGCCTGCCGGTCTGATGAGCGTGGTCGATAATCTTCTGCTCTTCCGCTGCGTGCAGATCGTGCGCCGGATGATGACCCGCAATCGTTCCATCGGCGTCTTCTGTAATATATCGGGCGACACACTGCGCGATGCGGAATTCTTCCCGCAATTCCTCGATTACATGCAGCATAACCGCGATCTCGGCGGCCAGATGGTGTTCGAATTCTCGCAAGAGGCCGTCTTGAAGGCGGGTCGCGAGGGCGAGGCCAATCTGAAGCGCCTTAACTCGCTCGGCTTCGCGCTTTCGATGGATAACATCAAGACGCTTGCGCTCGATTTCGGAAAGCTCCGCCAGATGGGCTTTTCCTACATCAAGGTGCGCGCTGATATGCTGACCAAGGGCATGGGCGCTGCTGGCGCCGCTGTCGCCGCAGAGGATTTCAAGAACCTTCTCGCCCGTCATGGCCTCGACCTCATCGCCGAGCGCGTTGAAGACGAAAAGACCGTGCTGCAGCTCCTCGATTACGCGGTGGATTTCGCGCAAGGCTATCTCTTCGGCGAACCGCGCGCGGTGCGCGGCGAAATGATCAGCGCCGCCGAAAAGCCCGCCGCCTCGGTCATCCCCTTGCGCAAGTCGGCTTAAAGCTATCGTTTCTTGGCGCGTTACCTTAATTTGTCATCCAGGCCAAACGTGCGCTGCGAAGCAGCGTGCGTGCAGAGCCGGGACCCACTTCAAAATCTGAGCAATGTCTGGGTGGGTCCCGGATCGCGCCGATGTGCCCGGTGACATGATCGTCGCGGGCGCGTCCGGGATGACAGGATGGGGCACGTAAACACAAAAGCGATAACCTGCCCCTCGAAGGAGGGTGTGTTTGTTGGGTGCCTTGGCCTGCCCAGGCAGACGGGCTATAGCCATCTGGAATTTCCGGTGGCCCTTCGCCGCCTTATCTGAAGTAGCGGATTGATGAACGGTTTTCCTGTCCTGACCCCAGGCCTTGGCTCCATTGCGGGCGAGTACGACGCGCTGATTTGTGATGTTTGGGGCGTGGTGCATGACGGCGTTGCAGCCTATCCGCGAGCCGTGGAGGCGCTCACGCGTTTTCGCAAAGAGCGCGGGCCGGTTGTGCTTCTCTCTAATGCACCCAGGCCGCCCGATGGGGTTGCTGCGATTCTCGACAAAATGGGTGTCTCGCGTGAGGCCTATGATGCCATCGTGACCAGCGGCGGCGCGGCGCGGCGTGAGCTCATCGCCCAGGCGCAAGGCAAGATCCTGAAGCTGCATCACATCGGGCCCGAGCGGGACAACCCGGTCTATGATGGCCTCGACGTGGCATTGGTCGGCCCGGATCAAGCGGAGATCGTTCTCTGCACCGGCCTTTTCGACGACGATAACGAAACCCCGGCCGATTACGCCGAGAGCCTCGCGGTGCTGCGTGAGCAGGGGCTCACCATGATCTGTGCCAATCCCGATATGTTCGCCCCGCGTGGGGGAAAACTGGTGCATTGCGCCGGGGGTATCGCCAAGGCCTATGAAAATATCGGCGGGGATGTCATTTATTACGGCAAGCCGAAGCCACCGATTTACGGCGATGTCTTGAAGTATTTTTCGCCGGAATCGCGGGTTTTGGTGGTCGGGGATGCCCTCGAGACGGATATAGCTGGTGCCAACACCATGAGCTTGGATGCCTTGTTTGTGGCGCATGGCCTCCATAAGGACGAGCTGGTGGACTTGACCGATGCGGCGCTCGCCAAATTGTTTGGCCATCACGGGCTGAAGGCCAGGGCAGCGCTCGACATTCTGAAGTGGTAAAACGCTCCCCAAGAGCGTCAGCAATTGAGAGAGGGCATGCGGGTATTCCGGCACCTCGCCGATGTGGCTCCAGAGTTTCAGGGTGCGGTTGTCGCCATCGGCAATTTCGATGGCGTCCATCTTGGTCATCGCGCGCTCATCCGGCATGCCCAGCAGCATGCACACGCCTTGAACGTGCCTTGCGCGGTGCTCTGTTTCGAGCCCTCTTCGCGTGAATTTTTCCGTCCCGGTTCCGAACCCGTGCGGCTGACACCGTTCCGCGGCAAGGCTCACCGCCTGGCGGCGCTGGGGGTGGATGCCATGTTCGCGCTGCCTTTCGATGCCGAGATGGCGCGTCAATCCGCTCAGGAATTCGTGCTGGGAACCTTGGTGGAGGGGCTGAAAGCTGCCTGTGTCGTGGTTGGCGCCGATTTCCGTTTCGGCCATGGCCGGGCCGGTGATTCGAGCGTCTTGGCTTATATGGGCGAGATGGAAGGCTTCTCCGTGGACGTTCTGCCGACCATCATGGCGGGCGGCGAAGACAAGATTTCCTCCACCCTGATCCGCAGTCTCATCAAGGCGGGCAAGCCCGAGGCCGCTGCGCGGCTTTTGGGGCGGCCCTTCGCGATCGAGGGGCGGGTGGAGCATGGCGACAAGCGGGGCCGCACCCTGGGATTTCCTACCGCCAATATGCAGCTCGATGGCTATATCCGCCCGGCGTTCGGGATTTATGCAGTTCGCGTAGGGGTTTACGAAGAGGATCAGGAGGTCGCTCGCTATAATGGGGTGGCTAATCTCGGCATAAGGCCGATGTACAAGACCGAAGAACCGCTGCTCGAGACCTTCCTTTTCGATTTCTCCGGTGACCTCTACGGCAAGCATCTCTCGGTAGAGTTGATTTCCTACCTCCGCGCCGAGGCGAAATTCGCCAGCGTCGACGATCTCGTCGCCCAAATGACCCGCGACAAAGAGCAGGCCAGGGCGATTCTGGGGTAGGGCGGGCAGGAAAGCGCCAATTCTTAAATCGTCATGGCCGGGCTCCGACCCGGCCATCCATGTTTAAGCTTGGAAGAGCCTTTAAGGCGCGCACCAGGTTTCGCCGCCGCCTGGATGGCCGGGTCGGAGCCCGGCCATGACGGATATAGTGGAAACCAAATCCATCCCCTTCGCCCCGCTGGACCGGCTTCCATCCCCCTGATAGAAGGGCGCTTTCCGAACGGAAGGCGGAAATCCACCGATGGCACAGCGGCTGATCATCCGAATTTTCAGCCCGGCTCCGTGAGTTAACGGGGTCCGGGGAACGCTGCCGTCATATCCACCGCCAAGGCTCTATAAAATGTCCAAAGATTCCGATCCCAGCGCGAAAGACTATCGCGCCACGCTGTTCCTGCCTCAGACCGATTTCCCGATGAAGGCCGGGCTTCCCCAGGCTGAGCCCAAATGGCTCGCCAAATGGGCCTCTGAAGACCTTTATGGCCGCATCCGCGCCGCCGCCAAGGGGCGCCCGCTTTTCATCCTGCATGATGGCCCGCCGTATGCGAATGGCGAGATCCATTCCGGCACCGGCCTCAACAAGATCCTGAAGGATTTCGTAATCCGCTCGCAGACCATGATGGGCAAGGACGCGCCTTACGTTCCGGGTTGGGACTGCCATGGCCTGCCGATCGAATGGAAGATCGAGGAAAAGTACCGCGCCGAAGGCAAGTCGAAAGACAGCGTGCCGATCGATCAGCTGCGCAAGGATTGCCGCGAATTCGCGCTGAAATGGATCGATGTACAGCGCGGCCAGTTCAAGCGCCTCGGCATCATGGGCGATTGGGATCATCCCTACACCACCATGGCTTACAAGGCCGAAGCGGTGATCGCGGGCGAGCTGCACAAGTTCCTCGCCAATGGTCTGCTCTATCGCGGCTTCCGCCCTGTGATGTGGTCGCCGGTGGAAAAGACCGCTCTGGCCGAAGCCGAGATCGAATACCACGAGAAGCAATCGCCCACGATCTATGTGAAATTCCCGGTGGTCGCTGGTCCCGAGACCGGCGCGTCGGTGGTGATCTGGACGACCACGCCTTGGACCATCCCGGCCAACCGCGCCATCTCCTATTCGCCGACCATGGACTATGCCGTCTATGAGGTGAGCGAAGCGGGCGAGGGCGCCTTGGCTGTGGTTGGCGAGAAGTTGCTTCTCTCCGATGCGCTGGCCGAACAGGTGGCGAGCCATTCCAAGATCAAGATCACGCGCGTTGCAGCGGTTGATCCTTCCAAGATCACTTGCGCCCATCCCTTCCGCGGCAAGGGCTATGAGTTCGATGTGCCGCTGCTCGCGGGCGATCACGTCACCGCCGATACCGGTACGGGTTTTGTCCATACTGCGCCGGGCCATGGTGAAGACGACTTTGAGATCGTGCTGGAAAAGCTCGGCAAGGATTATCCCAACCGCAATCCCGATGCCTTCGCGGTCGTTACCGCCGATGGCGCCTTCGCGCCGAATGTGCCGCTCTTCGCGGGCAAATACATTCTCTCGCGCGATGGCAAGAAGGATGGTGACGCCAATGGCGCGGTGATCAAGGAATTGATCGCCGACGGCAAGCTTCTGTCGAAAGGCACGCTGCGCCACTCCTATCCCCATTCCTGGCGTTCGAAAGCGCCGGTGATCTTCCGCGCTACGCCGCAATGGTTCGCCGCGATGGATCAGGAATTCGAAGGCTCGAATGGCAAGACGCTGCGCCAGCTCGCCATGCAGGGCATTGCGGATACGAAATTCTATCCCGCCGCGGGTGCCAACCGCATCGGCTCGATGGTCGAAGGCCGCCCCGATTGGGTGCTGTCGCGCCAGCGCGCTTGGGGCGTTCCGCTCGCCATCTTTGTCGAGAAGGCGACCGGCAAGCTGCTCAACGATCCGACCGTGAACGCGCGCATCATCGAAGCCTTCAAGGCTGAGGGTGCGGATGCCTGGTTCAATTCGCCCGCCTCGCGCTTCTTGGGCGAAGGCAAGAACCCGGACGACTACGAGCAAGTCAAAGACATCTTGGATGTCTGGTTCGATTCCGGCTCGACGCATGTCTTCACGGTGGAAGAGCCGATTGAGCCGTCGTGGTTCCAGAAGGACTTCGCCGATCTTTATCTCGAAGGCTCCGATCAGCATCGCGGCTGGTTCCAGTCTTCGCTGTTGGAAGGCTGCGGCACCAAAGGCCACCCGCCGTACAAGGCGGTGCTCACCCATGGCTTCGTCCTGGATGAGAAGGGCTACAAGATGTCGAAATCGCTCGGCAACACGGTGCTGCCGCAGACGATCGCCGATCAGAACGGCGCCGACATCCTGCGCCTCTGGGCGGCCTCGTCCGATTTCACGCAGGATTTGCGTATCGGCGGCGAGATCATCAAGGCCAACGTCGAATCCTATCGCCGTCTGCGCAACACCATCCGCTTCATGCTCGCCAATCTCGCGGGCTTTGCGGAAGAAGAGCGCATTGCCGTCAGCGAAATGCCGGAGCTGGAACGCTATATCCTGGCCAAGCTCGCCGAGCTCGACGCGCTGGTGAAGGAAGGCTACGCGGAATACGACTTCAACCGCGTCTTCAACGCCATCTTCAACTTCTGCACCAACGAACTCTCGGCGCTCTACTTCGACATCCGCAAGGACGCGCTCTATTGCGATAAGGCGACGTCTGTCCGCCGTCGCGCCTGCCGCACGGTGACCGATGAAGTCTTCCGCCGCATCGTGACCTGGCTGGCGCCCGTTCTGGTCTTCACCATGGAGGAAGCCTGGACGCTTCGTTACCCGAATGAAAGCGTCCATCTGCAAACCTTCACGGATGTGCCCGAAGGCTGGGCCGCGCCCGCGCTGATCGAGAAGTGGACCCGCATTCGCGCCCTTCGTCGCGTCGTGACCGGTGCCCTCGAAGTGGCCCGCCGCGATAAGGTGATCGGCGCCAGCCTCGAAGCTGCCCCGGTGCTTTATGTGTCGGACGAAGCGGACGTCGATCTCCTCAAGGGCTTGGATCTGGCGGAAATCGCCATCACCTCAGGCGCCCATGTTTCGCAGCAGGAGCCGCCCGCAGATGCCTTCCGCCTCGCCGAGGTTGCAGGCGTCGCAGTTGCATTCCATCATGCCCAAGGCGACAAATGCGCGCGCTGCTGGATGGTACTACCTGACGTAGGCAAAAATGCCGATCATCCGGATCTGTGCGGGCGTTGCAGTGGGGCGGTGGGCTAGATGAATAAGCGTGATGCCGGGCTTTTGGCCGCTGGGGCGACCTTTGTGCTCGACCAGGCTTCCAAGATGATCCTTTTATACGGGGTGGGCTTCATGAACGCCCCGCGCGGCTACACCATTGAGGTATTGCCGTTTTTTAATCTGGTCATGGTCTGGAATCCCGGCATCAGCCTTGGTTTGTTTCCGGCATCCAGTGTGGAAGGCACCATGTTTCTGGCGACCTTCCAGATGGTGGCGGTGGGTTTGCTCAGTTGGTGGCTTTGGTTCGCCAAGAAGCCGATCCTCGCGATCGGGCTTGGCATGGTGATCGGCGGGGCGCTTGGCAACCTGATCGACCGCCTGGTGTACTCACGTGTGGCGGACTTTTTTCACCTGCATGGCTTTGGCTATAATTTTTACGTTTTCAACGTTGCGGATGCAGCAATCACCTTCGGTGTTATCGGTTTGCTGTATGATGCTTTGACGAACCCCGAAACGCCCTCCGGCGCGGGACAGAAGGAGTAAGCGATGACCATCCGTATGCTGCGCAATGCGGCGCTTTTGGCCGCTGCCGCCGTGGCCCTTGCCGGGTGCGATACGATTCGCAACGCCGCCGGCATGGACAAGAGCGCGCCGGACGAATTCGCCGTCACCACCAAGGCGCCGCTGGTGATCCCGCCGGACTTCAATCTTCTGCCGCCCCGCCCGGGTGCGGTGCCGACCAATCAGGTCGAGCCGACGGAAGCCGCTGAAGATGCGCTGTTCGGTAACGATGCGGCGACCATCGCGGCGCAGTTGCCGAACACTTATAGCGACAGCGAGAAGATGCTCCTCGCCAATGCCAAGGTGCAGAACACCGATCCGCAGATTCGCCAGCATCTGGCCTCGGATTACAAGGGCATGATCGCCACCGATGACGGCTTCACCAAGGACATCCTGTTCTGGCAGAAGCCCAAGGAAGACACGACCAACGCCCCGCTCGACGCGGATAAGGAAGCCAAGCGTCTGGATAGCAAGCGCGCCGGTCAGCCCGGCGCCGCGCCTGCAGCAGGCGCGCCTGCTGCTTCCGGCCCGGCCAAGCCTGCGGAAGAGAAGAAAGAAGACAAGGGCTGGTTTGACGGCTGGTTCGACTGGTTCTGATCGACTGACTTTTTGACTTTCGCGCTTTCGGACGGAAAACCGGCTTCCACTTTTCCTGAAAGCGCTACGCTGGCGTATACTCAGCAGTGGGCGGGAGAGTCCCGCCCGAGGCTTTTTTGGCGATCCGCAAGATGAAACCCAGAACCGCGCTGAGCACTTTGACCACGGCAGTGGTTTCGGCCGTGGCGGGTTTTGCCGCGCTCTGTGCGGCCACCGCGGCGCAAGCGCCTGCGCCGAGCACCAAAACTTTTCAGTTCGTGCTGCAAAATGGATTGCAGGTGGTGGTGGTACCCGATCACCGCGCGCCGGTGATCACCCAGATGGTGGTCTATAAAGTCGGTGCGGTGGACGATCCGCCGGGCATTTCCGGTCTCGCCCATTTCTTTGAACACATGATGTTCCGCGGCACGCGGAATAATCCGGGCGGCGCCTTTTCGCAGAATATCGCGCGGGCAGGGGGCGACGACAACGCCTTCACCACGCACGATTACACCGTCTTTCACGAGCAGATTGCGAAAGACAAATTCCGTCTGGTGGCGCGCCTCGAAGCCGACCGCATGGCCGGGCTCGATCTCTCCGAAAACGCGGTGATGGCCGAGCGCGATGTGGTGACTGAAGAGCGACGCATGCGCATCGACAACGATCCCCAGGCGCTGGTCTTGGAGCAGGCGGAAGCCGCCCTCTATCTCACCCATCCTTATGCCCGTCCCGTGATCGGTTGGCCGGAGGAAATCCGCCGCATTGGCCGCCAGGAGGCGGAGAATTTCTATCGCCGCCATTATGCGCCGAACAATGCGGTGCTGATCGTGGCGGGCGATGTCACGCCCGATGAAGTGCGCCAGGTTGCTGAAGCCGAATATGGCCCAGTACAGCCGCGAGAGCTTGCCGCCCGCATCGATTACGCGCAGCCGCGCCGCATGGGCGAGAACCGTTTCGTCGTCACCCGTAAAGACGCGAAAGTGCCGCTGTTCCTGCGCCTTTACCGCGTGCAGAGCTACGCTGATGCCCCCGCGGGTGCGGCGGAATCCTTGGAGCTTCTGGCGCGGCTGATGGGCGGAGACGCGACGTCGGCGCTCTATCGCAAGCTGGTGGTGGAGCGGCGTATCGCGACCGATGCCTCTGTCTCCTATGACGGCTATGCGCGCGATAGCGGCCAGTTCTCGATTTCCGTTACCCCGCGCCCGGGCGTGCCGCTCGACACGATTGAACGCGCGGTGGACGAGGTGATCTCCAACATCCAGCGCCGTCCTCCCTCCAAGGAAGATTTCGCCCGCGCCAAAACCCAGCTTGTGGCGGGCGCGCAATTCCGCCGCGATAGCCAGTTCGAGATGGCTTCTGCCTATGCCCGCGCGCTCGCCGTGGGGCTGACCGGCTTCGATGTGCAGCAATGGCCCGCCCGCGTGCAGGCTCTGAAACCGGCTCAGGTGCAAGCCGCCGCCGCTGAAGCGTTGAACCGCAATGAAGCGGTTACCGCCTATCTTCTGCCCAAGCCATGAAACGGCTTCTGCCCTTCCTCTTCTGCTTCTTCGCCGTCTTGCTTCCGTCGGGGGCGGTCTCGGTGAAGCCTGTCGCCGCGCTTCCTAATGTGCCCGTGTGGCTCTCCGAGGATCACACGCAGCCGGTGATCGCGCTGACAATCTCATTTCCCGCAGGCGCTTCCTATGATCCGGCGGGCAAGGCCGGGATGGCCGCGCTGTCGGCCTATCTTCTGAATGAGGGCGCGGGCAATCTCTCTGCCGATGCCTATCAGGCGGCGCTCGCCGCGCGCGGCATCCAATTGCAGATGACGCCCTCGCGCGACAGCCTCACCATCAGTGTGATGACGCTCTCGGCCAATGCGAAAGAGGCGTTCCGGCTTTTGGGACTCGCCGTGACCAAGCCGCGCTTTGATGCCGATGCGGTGACGCGCGTGCGCTTGCAGATGATGCAGGAGTATGACCTTTCCCGCAGCGATCCCGTGGCGGTGGCCGAGCGTGGCTTCTACAGCCTTTATTTCGGTCCCTATACCTATGGCCGTTCGGTCGGCGGCGATCCTAAAAGCCTTGCTTCCATTTCCGCGTATGAGCTGCATGGCTTTGTCAAAACCCATTGGGTGCTGGGCGGCATGAAAATCGCCGTGGCCGGCGATATCACCGCCGCCGCGCTGACGCCGCTGCTGAAGTCCGCTTTCGGCACATTGCCGACCACCACGCCAGCACTGCCGCCTGCACCAGTTCGCGTTGGTTCGCAGGGCCTGCATATGCTGGCGATGGATGTGCCCCAGCCTGCGGTGTTCTTTGGTGCGCCGGGTCTTTTGCGCAGCGACCGCGATTACATGGCAGGTATGATCGCCAATTACATTCTGGGCGGAGCGGGTTCCGGCTCACGGCTAACGCGGGAAATTCGTGAGAAGCGTGGGCTCACCTACGATATTTCCACAGATCTTCTGCCCTATCGCCGCGCCGGTGTGATGATTGGCACAGTTGCGACGCGGCGCGACTCGGTGCGCGAAACGATCACGGTGTTGAAGGACGTGCTGCGTAACTTCGTCAATGACGGGCCAAGCGATGCGGAAATCGCCGATGCCAAGCAATATCTGAATGGGTCTTTCCCGCTCTCCTTCACCTCGAATGCCGACATTGCCGCACAGCTCAACACTTTCCAGCAGCTTGGTCTGCCGATTGATTATCTCGACCGCCGCGCGGGGATGATCAATGCGGTGAGTCGCGAGGATGTGCGCCGGGTGGCGCGCCGCCTGTTTGATCCTGCAAAAATGACCATCGTGGTTGCCGGGTCTTTGCCCACACGCAACACCGAACCCGCCGATTCGCCGTGAAGCCCTCCGACCCTCCCCTTGAGGGAGGGTCGAAAAATGCGGATGCATTTTTCGGGGAGGGGTATGTCGAGAAAGCTGTGCATGAGGCACTGATGGGTTTGGCATCACAAAAGCCAATGTCTGTGTACATTTTCCGGCTTCACGACATACCCCTCCCCGAAATTCGCGCCGCGTTGCGCCGCCAATTTCGACCCTCCCTCAAGGGGAGGGTGGAAGCCACTCCGTCTCTTGCTTAAACTCCCCCCATGAAAATCCGCCGTCTTACCGAAGGAACCATCAATCGCATCGCCGCGGGCGAGGTGGTGGAGCGTCCGGCCAGCGCCGTAAAGGAACTGGTGGAGAATGCGCTCGATGCAGGCGCAACCGCGATTTCCGTTTCGGTGTCGAATGGCGGCGCCGATCTCATCCTGGTGGAAGACAATGGCGAAGGGATGGGCGCGGAGGATTTGATGCTGGCGATCGAGCGCCACGCCACCTCCAAGCTGAAGGACGACGATCTCTCTCACATCTTCACTATGGGTTTTCGCGGTGAAGCGCTGCCCTCCATCGGCGCGGTGGCGCATCTTGCCATCACCTCGCGCAGCAAGGAGAGCGAGGCTCATACGGTGGAAGTGCATGGCGGCGCGATGGATGGCCCGCGTCCGGCAGGCTATCTCTCCAGCGGTCAATCGGGCACGCGGGTGGATGTGCGAGAGCTTTTCTATGCCACGCCCGCGCGGCTGAAATTCATGAAGTCTGCGCGCGCCGAAGACATGGCGACCAGTGACGTGATCAAGCGCCTCGCCATGGCGCGGCCGGATGTGGCTTTCACCCTGACGGTCGATGGCCGCACCGCGCTCGATCTGCCTGCCGAAAGCGAACTCTTCGAAGGGCGGTTGAAGCGTCTCGCGCGCATCATGGGCAAGGAATTTGCCGCCAACGCGCTGCCGATAGAGACGGGGCGCGAAGGCTTGAAGCTGATCGGCTTCGCGGGCCTGCCGACCTATAACCGCGGCAATGCGCAGATGCAGTTCTTGTTCGTGAACGGGCGGCCCGTGCGCGACAAGCTTCTCGTCGGCGCGGTGCGTGGAGCCTATGCCGATTTCCTCGCGCGTGACCGCCACCCCGCGCTGGCGCTGTTCCTGGAATGCGATCCGGCTTTCGTCGATGTGAATGTGCACCCGGCCAAAACCGAAGTGCGGTTCCGTGATGCGGGGCTGGTGCGCGGCATGATCGTGTCGGCGCTGAAACACGCCATCCAGCAGGCTGGGCATCAGGCCTCCACCACGGTTGCGTCCGACGCTTTATCCGCGCTCAAGCCTGAGCGGTTCGAGGCGCCTGCCTATTATCAGCCCTCTTTCAGCCCCGCGCCCTATCGCGCACCGTCCGCTTTTGATGTGTCGCGTGAATATCAGGCACCCTTCGCGCCTGCCGCCCGCGTGGAAGCTGAGACCATCGCCGAACCGCCGCCGCAAGTGGTGGCGACGCCTTTGGGCGCCGCGCGGGCGCAGCTGCATGAAACCTATATCGTGGCGCAGACCGCCGATGGCATTGTCATTGTCGATCAGCATGCCGCGCATGAACGCCTCACCTATGAGCGCATGAAAAAGCAGATGGAGGAGGGCGGCATCGCCCGTCAGCCTTTGCTTGTGCCCGAAGTGGTCGATCTTGATCCTTCCGAGGTGGATCGCGTCGCTGCGCGCGCCGATGAGCTCGCCGAATTGGGGCTGGTGGTGGAAGCCTTCGGGCCGGATGCGATCTTAGTGCGCGAAACCCCAGCCATGCTGGGCCAGATGGATGTGAAGGGCCTGATCCGCGATCTCGCCGATGATCTTGCTGAGACCGGTTCAGCGCATTCCTTGAAAGAGCGCATGGAAGAGGTCGCGGGCACGCTTGCCTGCCACACGAGCGTGCGCGCCGGCCGCCGCCTCACCGCGGAAGAAATGAATGCGCTGCTGCGCGAAATGGAAAAGACGCCCCATTCCGGCCAATGCAACCATGGCCGCCCGACTTACGTGGAACTGAAACTCGCCGATATCGAAAAGCTGTTTGGGCGGCGGTAGGTTCGCCTCAGCCCCAGGGAAGCGCTACATGCAATGTCGAGAATGTGGGGGCGCCATCTTTCGTAGCGGGCTGGAAATGCCATGTCTTTGCGCATTTACCGGCAAGGGCGTCTAGCGCGGAATTGCCGCTCGATTTTTCGAGATAGACCATGGAGACATGGCCATCTTCCTCGATCTCAAGGGCAAGCGCAGTTTTTGTTCCCGGTGTGATTGGGATGTCCGAAGGGCGCGAGCAGGTTTGCGGGCCCGCGGGTTTGGCTGGAACGGTATCCGGCATGGAAGTGGCATCGCCCAAGAACCACTGTGCCGAGGCGCTCCAGCGCATTGCGACGGGTTTCCCATTCTGCATGGCCGGGCGGTATCTCCACTTGCTCGCGCAGGAAATTGCTTCTTCATCGAGCGCTTTCGAGCCGGTGGAGTGAGACACTTTGATATCCGCGGTCTCGCCGTTTTCGGTCACGAGAAACGTCAGATCCGCGCGCCCTTCTTCGTGTGCGTCTTTGGCTTCTTGAGGATAATGAGAACAGAAATGCGGCGCGCCTAGACTGGTTGGCGAAGTAGGCAAGGGCGGTGGCACGTCGAGGGGGGTATCACCATCCTGCGCTACAGCTGCAGCGGCAAAGAGCGCCGCGCAAACCAATGCGGATCTGAAAATCACCCTGTTTCCCCCTGATGACGCTCAACGCGAACGGTTTACACTTTACTTGCGCAAAAACGCCACCCGTGTCTCGCCATAAACCCGTTCGTCTTCTTTAGTGAAGCCTTCATCAGCGATTGTTTCGTCTTCGGCGGCTTCCACCACCAGGACGGCGCGCTCCGACAGCCAGCCGCCCTCGCGCAAACTCTTCAGCGCCGGGGCGATCAGGTTTTTGTGATAGGGCGGGTCGATGATCACGAGATCGAATGGCCCGCCAGCGCCCGCCGCCATGGGGCCGAGATCGGTGGCATCGCGCCGCCAGATCTTGGTCGTGCCGGTGAGCGAGAGCGCTTCCACATTCTCGCGGACAAGGGCGCGGCTATCGGCGGAATCATCCACGAAGAGGCAGAAGGCGCCGCCCCGGCTCATGGCTTCGATACCCATCGCGCCGGTGCCTGAGAAAAGGTCGATCACGCGCGCGCCGTCCAGCGCGAAGCCGTTGCCGAAATCGTGATGCATCAGAATGTTGAAGACGGCCTGGCGCACCTTATCCGCGGTCGGGCGCACCCGCATGTCGCGCGGGGTTACCAAATTGCGTCCACCGTATAATCCAGCCGTAATGCGCATATTTTTTCTCCGGGGGCGGACCCTACTCAAACCCGCCTCCCGCCAAAAGCCGGTGATTCACAAAAGTTTGGCATACAATAGAGGTATTGGCGCTTTTGCTCCGTCCAGGGTAGGTTCCGCCCATGCGCCAGCTTCTTTTCTGCCTCGCCGCCCTTCTGGGCCTGACCATCTCTGCCGCGGCCGACACCCTGCCGCCGCCCTCTCAGCCGCCGAAAGTGCATGTCCGGCTGATCGCGGATCGCGATGGGGTCAAGCCCGGTTCAACTTTTACGGTTGCCGTCGAGCAGAATATCGAGACTGGCTGGCATACCTATTGGCTGAACCCGGGCGAGGCCGGCCAGCCGACGGAAGTGAAATGGAGCCTGCCCGCGGGCTGGAAGGCGGGTGCCATCCAATGGCCTTACCCGATCCGCATCCCGGTCGGCCCGCTGATGGATTATGGCTATGAGGGCAAGGTCTGGCTGTTGATGGACCTCACGGTCCCCGCTGATGCCGCCCCGGGCGCGACCACCTTGAAGGCGCTGGTGCAATATCTCGTCTGTCGCGAGGTCTGCATTCCCGAAGACGCCAATGTGGAATTGCCGGTCGTGGTCGACCCCAAGGGCGCGGGTCCCGCATCTTCCACCGCCGCCGATTTCGCCGCCGCGCGCGCGAAAATTCCTGCCGCCTCGCCTTGGCCGATGCGTTATGCGCTGGGCCAGGATTTGCGGTTGTTCCTGGCATCGCCTGCGCTCGCGGGCACGGCGCGTCCGCAGGATGTGCAGTTCTTCCCGGCGCAACCCGGCGAAGTGACCGATGCTGCTAAGCAGAGCTTTGGCGTTGCCAAGGATGGCTTGGTGGTGTCGCTTAAGCCGGGCGGCAAGATGGCGGGTCTGAAAAACCTTTCCGGCGTGCTGGTGCTGGTGAGCGCGGATCGCTCTGTGCAGGCGTTGGAAGTCAAAGCCGCCCCCGGGCCGGTGCCCGCGGCCGAGATGGGCGGCGATTTCAATTTCTGGCTGGCGCTGGCTTTTGCCGCGCTGGGCGGGCTCATCCTCAACATCATGCCTTGCGTCTTGCCGGTTCTGGCGATGAAGGCGCTGGCCTTGGCGAGCCATGCAGGCGCTGATCGCCGTCATGCCCGTGCGGAGTCTTTCTCTTATGCGGCGGGCGCAATCCTCAGCTTCGTCGCTTTTGGTCTTGCCGTGTTGGCGCTGCGCGCAGGCGGTGCCGCCATCGGTTGGGGCTTCCAATTGCAGGAACCCATCGTGGTGGCGGGCCTTGCGCTGTTGATGTTCGCGGTGGCCTTGAATCTCTCGGGCGTGTTCGAGTTTCAGCCGATCAGTGCGGGCGATGCGCTCGCACGCAAGGGCGGGCTGACCGGCGCCTTCTTCACCGGCGTGTTGGCGGTGGCTGTGGCCGCGCCGTGCACAGCGCCCTTCATGGCGACGGCGATCGGTTATGGCTTCACCCAAAGCGCGCCGGTGGTTGTGGGCATCTTCATCGCGCTGGGCTTTGGCTTTGCGCTGCCCTTCATCCTGATCGGCCTTTGGCCCGCTATTCATCGCATCTTCCCCAAGCCCGGCACTTGGATGGTGCGCTTCAAGCAGGTTCTGGCGCTGCCGATGTATGCAGCCGCTGGCTGGCTGGTGTGGGTTCTGGCGCAGCAGGTGGATCGCAGCGGCCTTATCGCCACGGCTGGCGCCGCCTTGGCGCTGGGGCTCGCACTCTGGCTCTGGGGCCGCATGCCGATGCTTGCTGGCGCCGTGAAGACGGGCGTCACCTTTGGTGCTGCGGTGCTACTCCTCGCCATGGTCTTCGCCTTGAGCTTTGTGGCTGGCGCCAAACCGCCCGCGCCGGTGACGGTGGCTGCGCATGCAGGCATGCCGTCGGAGCCCTACACGCCCGCCAAGCTCGAAGCGTTGCGCAAAGCGGGGAGGCCCGTGTTCATCGATGCTACCGCGTCCTGGTGCATCACCTGCATGGTGAACGAGGAAGCCGCGCTCTCGCGCCCCAAGGTGCATGAAGTCTTCAAACAGAAGAACATCGCGCTCCTGGTCGCCGATTGGACCAACAAGAATCCAGAGATCACCGCGCTTCTGGAAGCCCATGGCCGCTCGGGCGTGCCGCTCTATCTCTATTACGCTGCGGGCGCGAATGACGCGAAGATCCTGCCCCAAATCCTGACCGAGGATCAGGTGTTGAAAGCGCTGGAGTAGCGGCAAGTTTTCGCACCGCACAAAAAAGGAGCCGGGTCGGCTGTTCCGACACCGGCTCCGTGGGGCCTGGGTGCAAACCCTAGCAATGCGTATCTCTCCTCGCAGCCTTAATAGATCAATACGCACACGGACAATGCCACGCGTGCTTAATGCGATGCTGTGACAACGATAGAATAAGGCTTTACGCCTCGGCGTTCAGCGTCACCGAAATTTCGAATCCGCCACCTTCGCGATTGCGCGCCACAACTTTTCCGCCCAGCCCTTCAACGTTGCGTTTAACGATCCAGAGTCCCAAGCCTTGATGCTCTGTGGACGGAAGGTTTCCGCTTTCCTTATCGTCGCGATAGGTGATGTAGCGGTTGAAAATTCGCTTCAAGCGCTCCGGATCCACGCCGGGTCCACGATCGGCAACGCGTACTTCAACAACATCTCCACGTTTTTCGAGATAAACCTCGATAGTCCCGAAGCGCGGCGTAAAGCTTGCCGCGTTTTCCAGGATGTTTTCGATGACGGGTTCTAAAAGGTCTTCATTCGCGTAAGCGGTGACGCCCTTTTCGAGAAAGAGGTCGAGGCGCTTTGCCTGCGCTGCCAGCGTGATCTCATAGTCGCGCACCATTTGCGACAAGAAGGCGGTGAGGTCGATGGGGCGGCGCACGGGATAGACGACTTCCGCGGCGGCTTGTTCGAGATCGCGCACCGAGGATACCGCTGCGTCCAGCCGCGCCACCGAACGCTCGATCAACTGCAAGCTGCGCTGCGCGCTGGCGTCATTCATGGGCACGGCGCGTTTCAAAGGCTCGAGTGCTTGTGCAATCACAGCGAGCGGTGCCTTGAGGGCATGCGAATTTTCTTCCGCCGTCTGCTTGATGAAATCCTGGGATTCGGTAAGCGCTTGCACCAGCCCGTCGAAGTCTTCCGCAACGCCGGTGAGTTCGGGAATCGTGTTGAGTTTGCGGAAAGAGGCGTCTCCGCGCATGCGGATGCGGCGCGCGGCGCTGCGGAAGCGCCGCACATTCCGCCACAGATGCACCGAGAGAAGAATGACGAGCGCGGCGCTGAGCAGGTAGATGATGATGGCAGCGGGAAGCGCTGGCACCTCCCAGAAGGAAAGATGCAGTGGCGCGGGCGCGATGTCGGCGGCATTCTGCGCGGTGATGACGATCCAGCAATTACCGCCTTCGTGAACCGGCGTCATTGAAGTCAGGAGCTCGGAATTTCCCGCCGGGTTGACGAAGCGCACGGAAAGATCGGTGGCGCGGTCGCAAGTGGGGCCCATACGTTGGAAAATGCCGGCCTGGATAAGCTCGGCACGTTCGCGCTTCAGATAGCTTGCGGGAAGCGATGGCGCCGAGGCGATGTAGATGAAGTCGTCTGCGGCGGCGCCCTTCAAGCGTACCAGTATCTTCACCTTGGTGTTGACCAGAGGCGCTCCAGCTAAGGCATCGGCCAGCGCGTTGGGAGGCTCACTCTCGAACTGGGCGAAATGCGGGCGCAGCATCGCCGCGACCACCCGCCCGGTCTGATCCACCGCATTGTGCAAAAGCGCCGCCTGCTGACGTTCCGTGCGCTGATACTGCCACCACAGGATCAGCGGGACAGTGAGCAGAATGATGACCAGTACAAACAGCTTGAGCGCGAAGGAATGGATCAGATTGAAGAAAAAACGCCTGAACTTACTGTTCGCTTCCATTCCGCCACCTGTAGCCGAAGCCAGGGTAGTTGGTGATCTGTGAGAACTCCGCGTCAAGATCGCGGAATTTCTGCCGGATGCGCTTGATGAAGGCGCGCACATTGGTGCGGTAGCCGATCTCGCCATCGCCCGCCAGGAAGCCTTCGCCATGCACGAGGTCATAAATCTCGCGATAGCTGACATCGCGGTCGGAATGCTCGATCAGATAGGCGACAATGTTGAATTCCGTCAGCGTCAGTCCGACATTGGAGCCCTTCCACAGGGCGCGGCGGGAATCGAACCGCAGCACGATATCGCCATAGCGCGCCATATCCTGGCTGTCGGGCGCAGGTACGTTGCGCGCCTTGTTGCCGGACAGGATGAGCTCAATCCGCTTCAAGAGAATGGAGAAACTGCGCGATTTCTCGATGAAATCCACCGCGCCGCCCAAAAGCCCGGCCTCTTCGAAAATCTGATCATTGAGCACGGTCAGGAAAATGACTGGGATGTCGATCTTTTCCTGCCGGAGGCGCTGCAGCACCTCGATCCCCGTCATGCCCGGCATTTTCCAGTCGAGCAGCAGGATATCGGCTTCGGGCGTCTGGGTCAGATAATTAACGGCGGTGGTGCCGTCTGCAAAGGAGTCCGTGGAATAGCCCGCATCGACAAGATTGGTACTGACGGACTCGCGGAAAAGTTCGTCGTCGTCGACGACCAGGATATGACCCCGGGCGGATTGGCGGCTAACTTGGTCCATTACTCTTCACCGTAAGGATGTTGCGGATACAGCTATTGTCCTCGCCATTGCTGGCGGAGAACTTCAAGGCGTGGAAACTCTCGGTCTTGATATCGGGATAGAACACGACCTTGAACGAGCAGCCTTGGCCAGCATATGTCCAGACCAGGGAGGGTGTGCTCCTTGTGACATTTGTGGGACTTCCCAAAAGCCGCTCCACCGCATTGGGCTGTAATCCGATCAGCGACTTGGGATCGACGGAAGCAAGCCGCTCCGGCTCCTTGGTCTCCTCTTTGACGATTCTCTTGGGTCGTGCCGGGGCAGGGGTCGGCAGCGGGGCAGGCGGCTGCACTGCCACGGGTGTAGGTGCAGTCGTTTTTTTATCGCTGCCAGAAAGGGCCGCGCAGCCGGATAATATCGCAAGACTAAGGATAATCTGGCTGGCTGGTGTTAGTATGCGCATAAAACTAATACAATTTTGCTGATGTGTTGTGGGCAGGGTTGCGGCCACTGTGACACCGATGGGACAAGGTTGGTCCAGTTCTGAGAAATAGCATGCAGCAGCTCCGGGGCCTAGAAAAGAGCGTCAGATTGGCGTTCCGTAACAGTGAGTGAAGGTGGAGGGACTTTTTGTCGAAACCGCGGCGAGGCGGAAACGTTTCGTTGAGTATGAAGACGCTTCTCACCCTCGTTGTTTTCGCGCTCACCGTTCCTGCCGTAGCGCAAACAACTGCACCGCCAGCTTCGCCAATGAGCCAAGGACCTGCGCCGGGCACGCAGACTTCTCCAGGGCAAACGGATGCATCTTCGCTTGGCGGCGCGCTTGTACATGATCTGACCGGTCAGCCGATATTTGACTCAAAAGATATGCGGCTCGGTGCCGTGCGCGCGATGAGCAAGGATCATGATGGCGGTCAGGCTGTCCTGCTGGCAATCGAAAAAGTCGATGGGCTTTCGGGGCAAGTCGTCAGCCTGCCGATGTCAAGTCTTCGCCCGCGGAAGGGAGGCGGCTTCACGACCAGCCTCTCCACGGCAGAATTGAAAACACATACCGCGCCCTGAGCGTGACTCCGCCATGACTTTGGGCACCTCTTGGAGGCTGCCGCGTTCTCTTCTTGAAATGTGAAGGGAGTGACTCATGAAATTTCAGGCATTGGCATGTTCGGCTGGTCTGATCTCGCTGCTGGTGCTTGGCGGCTGCGGAACCTCTACGGGGGATCGTACCGTTTCGGGCGCTGCGCTTGGCGCAGGCGCGGGCGCGCTGATCGGCAGCACTGTGGGCGCGCCAGGTACAGGCGCGGCAATTGGTGCGGTGGGTGGGGCTGCTATTGGCGCGACCACCGACCCCTGCGACCTCGATCTCGGCACGCCGTATTGGCGCGATCACGGTGGACGGGAAGAATACGACCGGCGCTGCTATCGCCGCGAGCGCCATGATCGTGACTGATCACGATTCGGGGAAACCCCGTCACCCTAGACCATAGGAAGTTTGCTCCCGCCTCTCCCGGCGTCTAATCTGCCCCAAAAATAGATTCCGGGAGGAGGCTTTTATGACGGCATCAGCATGGCGCGCCGCCGTATCCGCGGTTGCGCTCATGGCGGCTTGCACAGGCAGTGCGGCCGCTTTTTCTTGGCCCTGGAGCGATAGCGATACCAAGAAAGACGCGCCGCCGCCGCCTCCCGCTTACAGCGATACATCACTGCCTTTCGAAAAGCGGGTGGATGATCTCGTCGGCCGCCTGACACTGGAAGAAAAGGCCTCGCAGCTCGGCAACTGGTCCCGCCCGATCCCGCGGCTTGGCGTACCTGGGTATAATTGGTGGAGCGAGGCGCTGCATGGCGTGGCGCGTAATGGCGTCGCCACGGTGTTTCCGCAAGCCATCGCGCTCGGCGCTACCTTCGATCCGGCCGCGGTGCATGCGATGGGCGTTGCCATCTCCACCGAAGCGCGCGTGAAGTACAACGAAATCGGCTACGACAAAGACCACGGCATTTATCAAGGTCTTTCCTTCTGGTCGCCCAATGTGAACATCTTCCGCGATCCGCGCTGGGGCCGCGGCCAGGAAACCTATGGCGAAGATCCTTGGCTGACGGGCCAGTTCGGCAAGGCCTTTGTTGAAGGCATGCAGGGCGATGATCCCAAATACTTGCGCACCATCGCGACGCCCAAGCATTTCGCGGTCCATTCGGGGCCGGAATCCACCCGCCATGGCGCCAATGTGCCTGCCTCCAAGCACGACATGATGGATACTTATCTGCCGCAATTTCGCACCGCGATTGTGGAGGGCAATGCCCAATCGGTGATGTGCGCCTATAACAGCATCAATGGCCAGCCGGCTTGTGCCCAGGAATTCCTGTTGCGCGATATCCTGCGCAATGCCTGGAAATTCAAAGGCGTGGTGGTGTCCGATTGCGACGCCATTCAGGATATCGCCGAAGGTCATAAATACACCAAGACGGTGGCCGAAGCCGCGGCGGCCTCGCTGAAGCTTGGTGTCGACAATGATTGCTCTACCTGGGGTCTGAACATCAAAGGCGATGCCGATTATCAGCGCTATATCGAAGCGATGAAGCAGGGGCTCGTCAGTCAGCAGGTCGTAGACGAAACCCTGAAGCGGCTGTTCCTCGCCCGCATGAAGCTTGGCATGTTCGATCCCAAGAACATGGTGAAATATGCGCAGGTCTCCGACAGTGAGCTGAATTCGCCCGCTCATAGCGCGCTCGCCTTGAAACTGGCGCGCGAATCCATGGTGCTCTTGAAGAACAATGGTGCGCTGCCCTTGAAGCAGACCGTCAAGCGCATCGCGGTGGTGGGGCCCCTGGCTGATCAGATCGTGCCGCTTTATGGCAATTACAACGGCACGCCGCTTCATGCGGTTTCAGCGCTTGAGGGCCTGAAAAAGGCGTTCCCCAATGCGGAGATCGTGTTTGAGCCGGGCACCAGCTTCCTGGTTTCGGGCAATGCCATTCCCGCTTCGGTTTTGAAAACGCCTGATGGCAAGCCCGGGCTTCTCGCCGAGTTCTTCGAGAACGATGATTTCAGCGGCACACCGGTGCTGCGCCGTATTGATGCCGGGATCGATTACGAACGCGGCCGTGTTGGAATCGAAGCGGCTGAATTGCCTAAGCTGCCGCATTTCGCGGTGCGCTGGACCGGCACGCTGACGCCCGACAAGACCGGCGAATACGCCATCGGTTTGGATGCGCGCATTGGCAAGCTCTGGCTCGATGGCAAAGAAATCGTCAATGTCGGTTCCGGCGATCAGGCATCGAAAACCGTAGCGATGCATCTCGAAGCCGGAAAATCTTACAGCGTGAAGGTCGAGCGGGGCGATGATCCGCGCATGTCGATCCATCTCGTCTGGTCGCAGCAGACCAAGGATGCTGAGGCGCGCGCGGTGGCCGCGGCCAAGAAGGCGGATGTGGTGGTTGCCGTCGTTGGCATCACGCCCCAGCTCGAAGGCGAGGAGATGAAGGTCGATGTGCCGGGCTTCGCCGGTGGTGATAAGACCACGCTCGATATGCCGGCGCCGGAAGAAAAGCTGTTGAAGGCCGTACGCAAGGCGACCAAGAAGCCGCTCGTCACCGTGCTCTATAACGGCTCGGCCTTATCGGTGAATTGGGCCGCCAAGCAATCGGATGCGATTCTGGAAGCCTGGTATGGCGGGCAGGCGGCAGGCACAGCCATCGCGGATATTTTGTCGGGCACGTATAACCCGTCAGGCCGGTTGCCGGTCACCTTCTATGCGGGGTTGAAGGATCTTCCAGCCTTTGAAGATTATTCCATGGCGAACCGCACCTATCGCTATTACGCCGGCAAGCCGCTTTATCCCTTCGGGCATGGGCTTTCCTATACCAGCTTCGGCTACGGCACGCCGAAACTCACTGCGGCCACGGTGAAAGCGGGCGAGAAGCTTGGCGTGGATGTCGAGGTGAAAAACACCGGCAAGATCGCGGGCGATGAAGTGGCTCAGCTTTACCTCACCTTCCCGGGGGCGCCGGGTATGCCGCGCGTGGCGATGCGTGGCCTCGCGCGTGTCAGCCTCGCCCCCGGCGAAACCAAATCGGTGCATTTCGATTTGAGCCCGCGTGATCTTTCCAGCGTGACGCCGGAGGGCGTGATCAAGGTGCAGCCCGGCGCCTATAAGCTCTCGGTCGGTGGCGGTCAGCCCGGCGCCACCAAAGCCATCGCCACCGTGCCCTTCGCAATTGAAGGCGAAACGGTGCTGGCGGATTAAACCCTTGTCGCGTGCTTCCGCCCTGACGCGGTGGAAGCACGCACACTTTCAATACAGCATCACCCCGCGCCGGACCTCTTCCCAGGTCTGTTCATCCGGCGTGGTGAGCGCATCGAGATCGGCGGGGGATGCGATGGGGTCATCCACCCAATCTTTTAAGACTGCGCTGCCGTTGATCACGTCGATGGCGAGCTTTCCGACCTCGTATTCATAGGGAAAATCCCGCCACAAGGGATAATCGGGATAAAGCATGCGAATGGCTTTGAAGGCGAGTGCCTGCAAGCGCCAGGGTTTGAAGGCTGCGTGATCGTAAGACGGGCCTTCGGCATGAATCTGAATGCCGTTGCAGAGCTTGCCCGCATGTTTGTGGAAAGTCGGCTCGAACCAGCATTCGCGCAAGGCGCAACCCGTCAGCCAGTGCGGCGCCAGCTCTTGCATTTTTGCGAGCACCGCACGCGCGTTGATATCGGGTGCGCCGAACAGCTCTAGCGGCCGTGTGGTGCCGCGCCCTTCCGAAAGCGTGGTGCCTTCCAGCATCACCGTTCCGGCATAGGCGCGCGCCATCGATAGGTTTGGGGCGTTGGGCGAGGGGTTCACCCAGATGCGTTCGCCCAAGGGCCAGCCAAAGCCGGGTGCGGCTTGTGGCGCATAGCCTTCCATCGCGATCACGCGGTAATCGACATCCAGCTTGAAGTGTTTCACGAACCAATGGCCGAGTTCGCCAAGCGTGAGGCCATGGCGCATGGGCATCGGCCCCGCACCCACAAAGCTCTCCCAGCCAGGGCGCAGGGTGAGGCCTTCCACGGGGCGGCCTGCGGGATTGGGCCGGTCCAGCACCCAAATGCTTTTCTTATGCTTGGCGGCTGCTTCCAGCACATAGAGCAGCGTGGTCACAAACGTGTAGATGCGACAGCCAAGGTCTTGCAGATCGAACAAGAGTACATCGAAGCTTTGCAGCATCTCGTCTGTCGGGCGGCGCACCGTACCGTAAAGGCTGAAGACGGGAATGTGATGCACCGGATCTTCAAAATCCGGGCTTTCCACCATGTTGTCCTGCTTGTCGCCGCGAAGCCCATGCTGCGGCCCGAAGGCGGCGCTGAGCTTGATATCCGAAAGCCCGGCCAGCGCATCCAGCGCATGGGTGAGGTTCGCCGTCACCGAGGCCGGATGGGCCATCAGCGCCACGCGTTTTTCGGCCAGCGGCGCGCGCAGTTGCGGATCGGCAAGAAGGCGGTCAAGGCCGAATTTCATGAGAGCTCCAGCGAAAACGTCTCGGCGTGATGAAAATCGGGTTTACCCGCTGGATGCTGCAAGGCCCAATAGGACATCGCACCGTCCTTGTCTTCCACCACTGCCGAAAGCCCCATTACAAAAGGCCCGGTGATGCCGGGAAGGCGAAGACCCGCTTCCAGCACGAATTCCTCCGCCGTCTGACGAATAGCGATTTCCGGCTTAGCGACTTCCCAGTTCTGCATCCCTGCGCGATAGCCTTCGAAGCTATAGGCGGCCCAGCATGTGGAAGGCGAGAAATTCAATTCGCCATAACCACTGCCGAGCTTGATGAAAGCTTCGAAGCAGCTATGGCGCCACAGCTCGCCGCGTCGCTCCGAGGGTTCCTGTGCGGGCAAAGCGATGCTGGCGATGTTTCCTTTCAAGCTATAGCGCAGGAAGAGAAGGTCGGGTTCCGGGCGGATCGCGCCCACTTCGATGCGGGCGGCAGCATTACGGCGGCTATCGGGGTGCAAACGCAGGGCGCGAAGCATGTCTTGGCCTGTTTCAGTCTTCAGTTTTGGCATCAAAGGCGGCGCGGGCGGCCTCGATCTCGGCGGTATGGGTAAGCGCCCAGGTGCCCAGTGCTTTGACCGGCACACAAAGCGAGCGGCCAAGATCGGTCAGGGCATATTCCACTTTCGGGGGCACCACGGGATAGACCGTGCGTTCCACCAGCCCGTCGCGTTCCAGTCCGCGCAAGCAAATAGTCAGCATTCGCTGAGAAATACCGCCAATATCGCGCTTTAAATCCGAGAAACGGCGCGTACCGTTCGAGAGCATCATAATAATCAGGACGCTCCACTTGTCGCCTACACGCGCCAATACTTGGCTAACTTTAGGACAATCTGCGCTATGCATGATCGCCTGGGGGGTGGTGACATCAAGAGTACTTAGGCTCATGAAAGTGCCTTCTTGCGGGCTCGGAGTAGACGGTTACATAAGGTGCCTCGGTTACAAATCTATACCAAGGGGCTTACGTTATGAACCTGCTACATGTCGATTCCAGCATTTTGGGCGGAAATTCCGTCAGCCGCCAGCTTTCCGCGGCCGTTGTCGCCCGTCTTCAGGCGGTCGTGACTGGTCTAACGGTCATTTCCGAAGATCTGGCGGCCAAGCCGCTGAACCATCTTTCGCCCGCGCATTTGGCGGCGGCCCAGGGCACCTCGCCGGAAACGGCGGAGCTGCAGGCCGATGTCGATCACGGCCAGAAGGCGCTCGCCGATTTCCTCGCTGCCGATATCGTGGTTGTGGCGGCTCCGCTTTACAACTTCGGTGTTCCTTCGCAGCTCAAAGCCTGGATCGACCGCATTGCGGTGGCCGGAAAGACCTTCCGCTACACCGAAAAAGGCCCCGAAGGTTTGGCCGGTGGCAAGAAGGTGATCATCGTCTCCTCGCGTGGCGGCTTCTATGAAGGCACGCCTTTGGCGGTGCTGGAACATCAGGAAAGCTATCTGAAGTCGGTTTTCGGCTTCATGGGCATTACCGATATCGCGGTGATCCGTGCCGAGGGCGTCAACTATGGCCCCGAGCATCGCCAGACCGCGATCGACAAGGCGCTTGCTGAAATCGGTGCGCTGTCGGCTCAGGCCGCCGCATAGAAACTTCTGGTTCCTCCCCCTTTGCCTGCGCGAGGGGGAGGATATTTTTTTCGCCCTTGCGGCGGAACATCGCAAAGAACTCTCCCCGCGTTTACTTCTATTTCGTGTCTTGGCCCGAGAATGCCCCAAAAGGGATGGACAGCGCGCGAATGGATGGGGCCTCTACACCGGCCGAAGCTTTGGCCGAAGAACTCGAAGGCGCGCGGCGCGTCATCGAAAGCCACTTTCTGGCAGCGGGAGATATTCTCTCCCAATCCATCGAGGGCATCGATGCGCTGGTCGGCGCCTTGGATAAACTAACCAAGGCCCTGGATGCGGATGCCGTCGCCAAGACGGCTGCGGATATGCGCTCGGCCGCCAAGGCGCTTCTTGGCCTTTCCGAAAATCATGGCCGTCGCCAGAATGCGGTGGAACGGCTCGGCGGCCATCGCGAATCCCTGGGCCGCCATGTCGCCGATATGCGCTCCAGCCTTGCCTATATGCGCGCCTTCACGGTGAATATTAAAATCGTCTCCAGCGGCATCGCCGAGGCGGGGCACACCTTCAAGGCTTTCGCCCAGGAAATCTCCGATTGCATCGAAAGCGGGCGCGGCGAGCTTCGCGAGGTCGAAGAAGAGATCGTCTCCCTCCAGGAAGGGCTTAGCGGGGCGCAAAATGAAGGGCGCCGCCTGGCCGGGCAGCTGGATACGCTGCTTCCTGCCCTGCCGAACGAACTGGATCAGAGTGCGGTGCGCATCGTCGAGCATTACCGCAAGGTGCATAAGGTGGCCGAAGACGTCGCCGCCATTGCCCGCAATATTCACATGCGCGTGGTGCGTGTGCTGCAAGCCTTGCAGATCGGCGATACCACCCGCCAGCGCATCGAGCATGTGCAGGACGCGCTCCGGGACATCATGCGTTCATCCGATAGCCGCCTTGCCGCCTTGGGCTATGCGCTGCTCGACCGTGAGCTTCAGGCCTCCAAGCTTGAATTCGATACCGAACTTGGCGCGATCGAAGACGCCATGGCCGAGATGGCCGATCACTCGCGCGATCTGTTGAAGCTGCAAGACCTCGCTTTCGGCACCGAAGGCAAGCAGAGCGCCGGCTTCCTTGATGAGCTTCTGGCACGCATGGAAGAGGCCCTTGTGGTCGTGCGCGATATCGAAGGCGCCGATTCCGCCGCCCTTGCCACCGGCCAGCGCACCGCACAGGCCGCCGAACATCTCGGCACCCGCATCAACGCCATCCAGTCGCTGAAGAACGACGTGCAATATATGGCGCTCAACACGACCATCAAATGCGCCCAGATCGGCGAAGCGGCGCGGCCTTTGAGCGTCATCGCTATCGAACTGCGCGATCATGGCCGCCATCTGGAAACCGCCGCCGCGGCGGGACTTTCCGAACTCGACGGTCTGACTGCGGCTGCGGGCGAGCTATCTTCGCCGGGCGAGGGCAAGAACGGCCTTTCAGCGGCCGAAGCACTTGCCTTTGCCGCAAGAGTGATCCGCGAGGGCTGCGAGCGCGCGCAGAGCGAAACCGAAGTCCTTGTGAGCAAGGGTGAAGAGGTTCTCTCCGTACTCGGAAAATCTGTGGAAACGCTGGCCTTCCAGGACGAGATTGGCGGCACGCTTGAAACTGTGGCGGGCGAACTTTCGAGCCTCGCCAGCCGCAATCCCAGCGATGCCCAAGGCCTTGAGGATGCGTTGAGCCGCCTGCTCGCGGGTTTCTATCACCGCTACACCATGCGCCAGGAGCGCGAGGTGCATCAGGCTTTTGTGGCTTGGCTGGGCGTCCCCATCGCAGATCCCGAACAGCTCGCGCCAGCCGCCTAACGCGCGGCGGCGCGCAGCATTTCGCGGGCGATATCGCCAAGCGCCACGATCTTATCCACGCAGCCGCGCGCGATCGCTTCCTTCGGCATGCCGAAGACGATGGAGGTCGCTTCGTCCTGTGCGATGGTGAAGGCGCCAGCCTCTTTCATTTCGGATAGACCGCGTGCGCCGTCATCACCCATGCCGGTCATGATCACGCCCACCGCATTGGCGCCTGCCACATTGGCGGCGGAGCGAAACAAGACGTCCACGGAAGGCCGGTGGCGGGACACCAGGGGGCCCTGTTTCACCGAGACGTAATAGCGTGCACCGCTGCGTTCCAGCATGGTGTGGAAATTGCCTGGCGCGATCAGCACCCGCCCGCGCAGCACACTGTCACCATCGGCGGCTTCTTTCACCTCCACTTGGCACAGCGTGTTCAGCCGGTCGGCGAAGGAGGCGGTGAAGCGTTCGGGCATATGCTGCACAATGACAATGCCGGGGCTATCCGCGGGCAGAGTGGTGAGCACGTCCGTCAAGGATTGTGTGCCGCCTGTGGAAGCGCCCATGCAGATGATGGTTTCCGTGGTGCGCGCCATCGCGTTGCGGCTCGGGCCATGATGCAAGGCGGCCGGCAGCATCGCATCTGCGGTGAGTTTCTTCTCGGGCGATAATGGTTCGATGTGGCGGCGCTGCAGGCGCTCGGGCGTATCGGCTTTGCCGCCCAGCCGGGCCCGCGCAGCCGCCTTCACCACGTCGCAAATCTGAATCTTGGCTTCGGTGAGCTGCTCGGCAATGCCGATCTTCGGCTTCTGGATGATATCGACCGCACCCGCTTCGAGCGCCTGCATCAAGGTCTGCGAGCCCGAATCCACCAGCGAGGAACACATCACCACCGGAATGGGGTGCTGTGCCATCAGCTTTTTCAGGAAGGTAATGCCGTCCATACGCGGCATTTCCACATCCAGGGTGATGACGTCAGGAACTTCCTTCATGATCCGCCGCGCGGCAGCGAAAGGATCGCCTGCGGTACCAATCACCTCGATTTCGGGGTCGTCGCCCAGGATCGTTGCCATGGTCTGGCGCACGGTTGCGCTATCA
The DNA here is from genome assembly GCF_011761565.1 of Rhizomicrobium palustre. Taxonomy (NCBI): domain Bacteria; kingdom Pseudomonadati; phylum Pseudomonadota; class Alphaproteobacteria; order Micropepsales; family Micropepsaceae; genus Rhizomicrobium; species Rhizomicrobium palustre. Next base: position 2,703,281 of record NZ_JAASRM010000001.1, read on the forward strand.
TCAACGATCAAAACGCGGATCTTTTGTCGTGTCATGCCTACCGCCGCTGGAAAACTGTGTTGGCAACCGGCTGAAGCCCAAGCCCATTTCGGCTGATCGATTCCGAATGGCCCAGGATAAGATATCCGCCCTCGCGCAGATGTGCACCAAGCTTGACGGGAACTTTCACCTGGGTCGGCTTGTCGAAATAGATCAGGACATTGCGCAGGAAGATGACATCAAAGTCCTTCGGCACGGGATAGTGTTCATCCATCAGATTAAGCCGGGCAAAGCTGACATGGGCGCGCAGTTTGGGCGAGATGCGCACCTCGCGGATGGAAGGATCGGATGAGCGCATCACATACTGATGCAGCATATGTGGCGGCACCGGATCCATCATGTTTTCGGAAAAGCGGCCCATCAGCGCGCGATTGAGCGATTGCACGCAGATATCTGTCGCCAGCACCGAATAGCTGAGGCCATGATGCTTGCGGCAGAAATCATCCAGCAGCATGGCGATGGTGTAAGGCTCGGCGCCGATGGAACAGGCCGCGCTCCACACCCGGATATGCCGCTGCCCTTCGGAAAGGATTTCGGGCAGGATTTTCTGAGTGAGGTAATCGAAATGCGCCGGTTCACGGAAGAAATCTGTCTTATTGGTCGTCACCGCATCGATCAGCTCGGTGATTTCGGCCTCGCTTGCTTCCGCGAACAGCAGGTCGCAATAGGCATTCATGTTTTCCATGTTGAGCGCGCGAATACGCCGCCGCACGCGTCCCTCCAGCATGGAGCGCTTGGCTTCGGTAATCGTGATGCCGCAATAGGATTTGATGAAGCCCGTCAGCCGCTCGAAATTGCGCGGGGTTATCGGTTCACCATCGCCTTCGAAATGCGGCAGCATAAGCCTCTCCGGTCAAGCCGCCGTTTGCAACAGCGCGAGGTCGCTTGAGGTCAGAAGCTGCGCGACATCGAACAGCACGACAAAGCCTTCGGCGCGATGCACCACGCCCGCGATGTAGTCCGAGCGCCAGGCAATCCCGACATCCGGCGCGCCTTCAATAGCGGTGGCTGGAAAACTCACCACCTCCAGCACCCGATCCGCAAGAAGCGCGAGGGAGAGCGTGCGCTCTTTAAGCGGCACCTCCAGCACAAGAATGCGGCTCACCGGCGTCGGCTCCTGGCGCGGCAGGCCAAGCTTCAGCCGAAGATCGATCAACGGCATGCCGCGCCCGCGCACATCGATCAGCCCCAGCATGAAGGCGGGGCCTTCGGGGATGGCAAAGGGCGTCCTGTAATCCAGGATTTCCTGCACCATCGCCACGGGCACGGCAAAGACCTCCGCGCCCAGCCCCAAGGTGACGTATTGCCCGTCTGCTGACGACATCACGCATACTCCGAAAAGCGCGCATCATCGGCATCCGGGCCGCCGCGCGCCAGATCGAGCGCGAAGCCTTTTACCCGCGATTGCTGATCGGAAACCGAGCCGGGCTTTGCGCGTGTCGGCCGTTCGACTAGGCGCTTGACGCGCGGCAGGGCTTTTTTGGCCGGTGCGGCGCCGCTTTTGTCGAGGCGGAAATACGAGATCGAGGATTGCAGCTCTTCGGATTGGCTGGCCAGTTCGACCGAGGTCGCCGACATTTGTTCGGAGGCCGCCGCGTTCTGGCGGGTCACCTTGTCGAGCTGCTGGATCGCTTCGTTGATCTGGCTGGCGCCGACATCCTGCTCGCGGCAGGCTGCACTGATCTCCGAGACCAGCTCGGCGGTCTTGCGGATATCGGGAACAAGCCTCGTCAGCATTTCGCCTGCGGCTTGCGCTGCGCGCACCGTCTCGCCTGAGAGGGTGGAGATCTCCGAGGCCGCGGTCTGGCTTCTTTCAGCAAGCTTGCGCACTTCGGAAGCGACCACAGCAAAGCCCTTGCCATGTTCGCCCGCGCGTGCTGCTTCCACCGCCGCGTTCAGCGCCAAAAGATCCGTCTGGCGGGCAATTTCCTGCACAATGGTGATTTTTTCGGCGATGGTCTGCATCGCGCTGACAGCGCGCGACACCGCTTCGCCCGACACTTCGGCATCCTTGGCCGATTGGCGGGAAATTTTCTCGGTTTGTGCAGCGTTGTCGGCATTCTGTTTGATGTTGGAGGCCATCTCCTCCATCGAGGCGGAGGCCTCTTCGGCAGAGGAAGCCTGCTCGGTCGCGCCCTGGCTCACTTGCTCGGCGGCGGAGGAAAGCTCCTGGCTGCCCGAGGCGACATTTTCCGACGCATTGGAGGCATTGGAGACGACCTCGCGCAGCTTTTCCACCATACGCTGCAACGCTCGGCCCAGCGTGTCCTTGTCCGAAAGCGGCTTTGGTTCGATGGTCAGGTCGCCTTCTGCGATCTTATCGGCAAGGCCCGCGGTCGCGCGTAGATTCCGCGTCATAGTCTCCACGGCATTGGCGACATCCTTGATCTCGTCATTGCTCTTGACCGTGATGGACTGGCTGAGATCGCCAATGGCAACCGCGTCGACCAGGGTGGTGACCTTCTTCAAGCCGGAGCCGATCAAGATCATGATCCAGCCACCCGCGATGGCCGCCAGCATGAAGGCTGCAGCGGTCAGGCCGATAAGGAAGTTGCGGGTGGAGGCATAATTGTTTTCCGCCGCCTTTTGCGCCTCGGTCATCTGCGCCTTGGCTTGCTCGACGCGTTCATTGGCGCTGTTAAGAAGCTCGATACCTGGCTTGTACATGGTGACAAGCGAGAGCTCGGTGGCTTCTTTCTTTTTGCCCTGGCGGACATACTCGCGCAGCTGAATGTCCATGGGCTTCAACTCTTCCCAGGTCTTCTGCATATGCGCGTAGATGGGCTTGCCTTGCTCGCCGGCGATTTCATAGCCATGGGCCAGAATGCCATCGAGCTTGTCGCGAAGCTCACCGATCTGAGTATCGTACTGCGCTGCGATCTTGGGATCTTCGGTCAGGATCATGTTTTTCTGGCCGCGCAGGATTTCCAGGAAGACGAAACGCACATCTCGGCCGGCCTGGAGTCTTTCTACCGGCCCGTTGATGAGCGAGACAAAGCTCGTGTTCATCGTCGAGACGCCGTTGATGCCAAAGCCCGCCGCCGCTAGCATCAAAGCGATGATCGTGGCAAAGGCTAATCCGAGTTTCAGTTTTATCGAGAAGCGCATGTCGGTTCCCTTCAATAGTCTAGTGTTGCGGTCCGGCGAGTCCGGTGGACTGGCCGCATGTCGCGAAGATGCGATGGAGGTTGGGTACGACTATGAAATCGCCGTTACGCTTGGCGATGCAGCGGATGAAATCCTGGCGCCAGCGCGTGCCGATGCGCGGGGGCCCTTCGGCGGCGGCGCGGGTCAGCGTCGTCACCTCGAAAACCTTGTCGGCCTTGAGCCCGACGAAAACGGTCTCGCCCTCGCAATCAAGCTCGATCACGATAAAGCGGCTATCCAGGCTCATGCCTTTGGCGGCAAGGCCGAAGGCGAGGCGAAGATCGGCGACCGGAATGACGCTGCCGCGAAAGTTGATCACGCTGGCGGCCAGTGGCGTGGCACCGGGCACTGCGGTTTCGGGCAGAAGATCGAGAATCTCGCAAACGAGATTGGCTTCGAGCGCGAAGGTCTCCCCCGAAAGATCGAAGGTGAGTACCCGCACATGATCGTTATCCCAGGCGATATCGGAGTTATCTTGCATGTTCAGATCGCGGCGCGAAGCCGCTCCTCCTCTTGCTGTCCGGCGGCGACGAGATGGGGAATGTCGAGGATCAGCGCGACGCCGCCATCGCCCAGGATGGTCGCGCCCGAGAACGTCTCGATACCGGCGTGAAAGCGCGAGAGCGGCTTGATCACCGTTTGGTGGTCGCCAAGGATTTGATCGACCACCAGCCCGACGCGATCAGTGCCGGTCGAGACCACCACGATCTTCTGATATTGATCGGGGCCGGAGCGCGAAGCGAATAGCTCGCGCAGGCGGATGAAGGGGACAAGCTGATCGCGCAAGGTGAGGAATGAACGGCCCTTTGAGCGTAAATCCTGCTCGGTGGTGAGCTCGACGCATTCTTCCACGGAAGAGAGCGGGATCACGAAACGGCCCTGACCGACCCGCACCAAAAGCCCATCGATGATGGCGAGCGTCAGGGGAATGCGCAGGTCCACCTCGGAGCCTTGACCGGGCTTACTGGAAATATCGACCGTGCCGCGCAAGCCTTCGATGGTGCGTTTGACCACATCCATGCCGACGCCGCGTCCCGAAAGGTTGGTGACCTGTTCGGTTGTGGAAAATCCCGGCTGGAAAATGAGCTGCAAGGTCTCGCTGTCGCTGAGTGTGGCGCCAGCCGTGATCAGCCCGTTCTTTTCAGCTTTGGCACGCACGCGAGAAAGATCGATACCGCGCCCGTCATCGCTGACCGAGATGATTACCTCTGCGCCTGCCTGCCGTGCCGACAGCATCACGCGTCCCGTTTCGTTTTTGCCGGAAGCGCGTCGTACCTCTGGCGTTTCCAGCCCATGATCGGCGGCATTGCGGATAAGATGGATCAGGGGATCGGCGAGACGCTCGATTACTGTTTTGTCGAGTTCAGTGGTCTCGCCAGAGGTTTCGAAATCGATGGTCTTGCCGGTTTCGCGCGCCAGGTCATGCACTAGGCGGCGGAAGCGCCCGAAAAGCTGCGAGATCGGCACCATGCGCACGCTCATCATGGAGTCGCGCAGTTCCGAGGCGAGGCGCTCGATTTCCTCGGCCACCGAATGCAGATTGGCATCGGAAAGGGTGGCGGAAATCTGTTTCAGCCGCGATTGCGCGATGACAAGCTCTCCGACCCGGTTCATCAGCTCATCGAGCCGCTCGGCGGGCACGCGAATGGCGCCCGAAGGCCCGCTCTTGGTTTCCGTTGCTTTTTCCGCGGGCGTGGCCGTAGTTGCTTTTTCCGTCTTCTCGTTTTCGATTTTCTCGCTATGGGGCTCGATGGTGAGCGCGGCCTCGTCGCTGACGAAAAGGAAAACCTCCTCGATGGCTGATTTCGGCTGGCTGGTGAGAAGATTGATCTCCCAGCCGAGATAGCATTCGGTTGGGTTCACGCTGTCGAGGGGCGGAATCTCATCCGTCAAGGCCGTGACTTCACAGATGCCCAGCTCACGCAATTCATCCAGCAGGGGCAGGGGGCGTGTGCCATTCACCAGCGAATCGCGCGAAAGCCTGAAGCGGATGGTCCAGCGGGCTTCGGAGGAGGATTTGGCGCAGCCAACTCCACCGGCGCCCGTCATGGCCGCGTCTACGGCCGCCAGGAGTGCCGTGCCGGTGCCGTCTTCTTCGCCTTGAACCAGTGCGCGCAAGTGATCGAGCGTGCCGAGCACCGCCGAAACGAGTTCCGGCGTGGCGCGCACTTCGCCTTTGCGCACGCGATCGAAAGCGGATTCGCAGGTATGGGCAAAGGCAGCCAGCGCTTCAAAGCCGAACATCGCGCCCGAGCCTTTCAGCGTATGCATGGCGCGGAAGACTTGAGCTACAAGGTCGGCATCGCCGGGGCGATTTTCAAGATCGAGCAGGCTCTGTTCGATTTGGTCAAGGAGCTCTTGCGCCTCGACGCGGAAGACATCGGCGGGATCTGATTGGCTCATTTGGCAAGAACCTTAGTCGCGATGCGGCAAAGCTGTTCGGCATCGAAGGGCTTGGTGATCCAACCCGTCGCGCCCGCCGACTTGGCCTGTGATTTGATCCCGGCATCGGATTCGGTGGTAAGGAAGACGATCGGCACACCGGCATAGGTCGGAAGGGTGCGCATCGCCTTGATCATGGACAGACCATCCATCACCGGCATGTTGAGATCGGTAATGACGAGGTCGAAACGCGCGGTCTTCGCCTTGGAAAGCCCCTCAGAGCCGTCTTTGGCTTCGGTTACCACATGGCCAAGGCCGGAGAGCGAGATCTTCACGGTCTGGCGGATGGAGGCGGAGTCATCGACAATCAGGATCGCGCTCATCGGACGGCCTCGATGTCGTCGCGCGAAAATCCGCCGCGCGTAAGAAGAGCGCTGACCTGTTCTGGCAGGGGATCTGGCAGCGTGATTGCAGAACCTGATTGGCGCGCGGTTTTCGCGGCAGAGACAAGAAGCTGGATCAGCGTCAGGTCTATATCATCCGTATGCGCCATATCGATCGCGATATCCGTACGCTTCTGCAGTGCAGTTTGGAGCAGGTGATGGGTGTCGGTAGCGGTGCGAATGGTTAATTCCCCCCGCAATTCCAGCGTGCAAACTGGCGCGTCTGTGGCGGCCATCTAGGTACTTCTCCCTACGCGATACTGCGCTAAGAGGTTGTCGAGGCGGGGATTTATGGGGGGTGTGATTTAATTGGAGGTAAAGCTCCACCATAGATTGACGCTAAAGGTTGTAAGCATCACGCCACATCCGTGTTAGTGCTTATGGCAGAATGAGGCGCAAAATCGCCTTTTAGGCGTCTGGCTCCGATGAAGTACGTATACTGATGAAGCTGGCGGAGGTCTGCCCGTTCCGCCGCAATCTCCCGCGCGGCCTTGCCTTGGCTGCGCCCCCTGTGGCATGCGGTCACCGCAAGTTTACGGATACGCGGCGGAGCGGGATGGATTTCGAGGCGGCCTATCTGAACTACGCGGCGGCACGGCAGGAAAAGATGCTGCTGCGCGTCCTCAAAGAGAGCGAACCCCTGGGGCAAGGAAAACTTCGCCGCGATGGGCGGGTGCTGATCAATTTCGCGGGTAATGATTATCTCGGTCTCTCGCACCATCCGGCCTTGATCGCGGCTGCCAAGCGCTATGCCGAAGCATTCGGCACGGGCTCGGCCGCTTCGCGTCTTGTGACCGGCAATCTTTCCTGCTTTTCCGAGATCGAAGAGAAGCTCGCGGCGGGTAAGGGCAAAGAGGCGGCGCTCATTCTGGCGGCTGGCTATCAGACCAATCTTACCGTGCTTGCAGCACTTGCCGATAAGGATGTGCTTGGCAGGAAGGTGACGATCCTGGCCGACCGCCTGATCCATAACTCGCTATTGCAGGGCGCGCTCTTGTCGGGGGCGCGGCTGGCGCGCTTCCACCATAACGATCTCGCTCATCTTGAAACGCTCTTGGCGCGCGAAAGCGAAAATGCCGTCATCATCGTCAGCGAAAGCGTCTTCGGCATGGATGGCGATGTTGCCGATCTTGCCGCCTTGGGCGCGCTCGCCAAGCGCTTTGGCGCGATGCTCTATATCGATGAAGCCCATGCCACCGGGCTTTTCGGCAAAAACGGTTTTGGTCTCGCCGCCGATTGTCCTGACCTGGTGGATATCGTCATGGGCACCTTCGGCAAGGCGCTGGGCAGTTTCGGCTCGTACATTGCCTGCTCGAAAGCGGCGCGCGACTTCCTGGTGCAGCGCTGCGGCGGGCTTGTCTATTCCACCGCTTTGCCGCCGCAAGTTTTAGGGTCCATTGCTGCCGCCATCGATCTTGTGCCGACACTTGAGGCCGAGCGCGCGCATTTAGAAACACTGTCGCAGCGCTTGCGCGAAGGGCTGGTGGCGCTGGGTTTTGACTGCGGAGCTTCCGCCACTCAGATCGTGCCGGTGATTATCGGCGATGAAGCGCGGGCGATGGCGATGGTTGCGGCACTGGAAGAGCAAGGTTTTCTCGCCGCCGCGATCCGTCCGCCGACGGTGCCGCAAGGAACCGCCCGCCTGCGCCTTTCCCTCAGCGCCGCGCACCAAACCGAAGATATTGACGCGTTCCTTTCGGTCATGGCGGGCCTTCAATGAGGCTGGTGTTTGTCCATGGCTGGGGCTTCGATGCCAGCTTTTGGGATGACCTCGCGGGCGCCTTGCCGGAATTTGATGCCGCGCGCGTGGAACTTGGCTTTCTTGGGCGCGAATTCTCTCTTCCCACATTTTCGCCCGACGATGTTCTGATCGGCCATTCGCTCGGGTTTCTATGGGGCGCCACGCAGTATCAGGGCTGGAGCCGTATGATCGCGATCAATGCATTCGCGGAGTTTTCAGGAGAGATGGGCGTGGCATCAGCTTCCTTGCGCGCGATGCGTACGAGCTTGAAACGCGATCCGCAGAAAACGCTAGCCAATTTTTATGCTTCGCTGAACGGCCCGCAAGTGCCGCGAGAATTCCAAGCGGAGCGTCTCGCAGAAGGCTTGGCGTGGCTGCAGGATTGGCGGCTGGGCGAAAAGCCCGGCGTGCCCTCTTTGGTGCTGTCCGGTGCGAAGGATCCGCTTTTACCTGCGCGCGCCACTACCCATCTTGCCGAGATGCTTGACGCGCCCGCGCGCTTGCATGAAACCGGCGGGCATCTTCTGCCGCTGAGCGATCCCAAATGGTGCGCGGCGGCGATACGGGCATTTCTGGCATGAGTATTGTTTCCGCCTTCGATCACGCCGCGCAGGGCTATGACGCCGCCGCTGATATTCAGCGGATCGTGACGGAGGAACTTATCGCCCGTGCGGCTCATCTTCAGCCCCGCAGTATTTTGGATATTGGCTGCGGTACCGGGCTTCTCACCGCTTTGGCGCGCAAGCACTGGCCCGATGGTGCCATTACAGCGGTAGATGCCGCGCCCGCGATGCTCGCTACGGCCCGCGCAAAACTTCCTGGCGTGCGCTTTATCGAAGCCGATGCCGCGCGCCTTCCGTTCTCGGAAAAATTCGATCTCGTACTCTCCTCTATGGTGCTGCATTGGCTGCCGGCAGAAGCGCTCACCCATTGGCAAAGCCTTGTCGCGCCAGGCGGGGCATTGCGCATTGCTTTCCCGGTGGAGGGCAGTTTGGGCGAATGGCGCGCGCTGTGTCAGTCGCAAGGCCTTGAAGACCGTTTATGGAAATTTCCGCAAGCGGTGCCCAATGCGGAAATCCGCCGCCACACGCTCGTTTATCCGTCCGCACGTGAATTTCTTCTGGCGATGAAGCACACTGGCGCTGCCAGCGCCGATCCTGCAAGGCCCGCCCTTACGCCGCGCCAGATGCGGGCGCTTTTGCGCGCCGCGCCCAAGCCCTTCGCGGCGACATTCCTGATTGCCTATCTCTAAAGCAAAACGGGCCCGCATTGCTGCGAGCCCGTATGCGTTTTCAGAAAACAGAAACCCTTACCACCAGGTGGCGTAGAGCGCGATCAGGATGGCGACGATGGCGCCAGCCGCGATCTTGAACGAGGTGGTGGTGGAGTAATCGACGTTCTGCACATCCACCGTCACGTTTTCGGGCTTTGGCTTCTGCAGCAGCGAGAAGATCACGGCGAGGGCCGTGCACATCAGGAAGATGTAGCCCATGCGGTTCATGAAGGGCACGTCGGCCTGGAAGAACTTATAATAGACCGAGAGCGCCACCGAACCGACGCCCGCTGCAATCGCGCCCGCTTCCGTCGCCCGCTTCCAGAACAGGCCCAAGAGGAAGATCACGCAGATGCCCGGGGTGAAGAAGCCCGAGAACTCCTGAATGAACTGGAAGGCCTGATCAAAGCCGCCAAGCAAGGGCTTGGCCACCAAGACCGCAATGACAAGGGCGGTGATGGCGGTGATGCGGCCGGTGACCACCAGCTTCTTTTCGCTGGCGTCTTTGTTGAAGGTCTTGAACACGTCCATGGTGAAGATGGTCGCGATCGAGTTCACCTTGGAGCCCAAGGAGGCGATGATCGCCGCGATCAGGGCCGCAAAGACGATGCCGAGCAGGCCCGGGGGCAGCAGGGTCATCAGCGTCGGATAGGCTTGGTCGTTCTTGATGCCCGGGGCGATGATGAGGGCGGCAATACCCGGCACCACGACCAGAAGCGGAATGAGCAGCTTCAAGAAAGCCGCCAGCACGATACCCTTCTGGGCTTCGTGGATGGACTTGGCCGCCAGGCCGCGCTGGATGATGTACTGGTTGAAGCCCCAATAGGAGAGGTTCGCCACCCACATGCCGCCGAAGATCACCGAAAGGCCCGGCAGATCCTTAAAGTAGGGATTGTCCGGCTTCAGGATCATGTGGAAGTGGTCGTTCGGCACCTTGACCAGAAGCTGCTGGAAACCGGCCACCGCGCCCATCAGGCTGACATCGCCCGAAACATGGGTGAGCGAGATGAACACGATCACCATGCCGCCCAGAACCAGCATCGAAACCTGCACCACATCCGTCATGGCGATGGCTTTAAGCCCGCCGTACAACGCATAGGCGCCGGTAAATGCGGCGAGGATGAGGATGGATTGATCTTGCGTCAGCCCGGTCACGGTGGAGAAGGCGGTCGCGCCCAGCCACAGGATCGAGGTCAGGTTCACAAAGACGTAGAGGGCAAGCCAGAAGATCGCCATCACGAACTGGATGTTCTTGCCATACCGGCGCTTCAGGAACTCCGGCATGGTGTAGATTTCGTTCTTCAGGAACACCGGCAGGAAGAAGACGCCGACGATCAAAAGCGTCAGCGCCGCCATCCATTCATAGGACGCGATGGCGAGGCCGATGGCATAACCCGAGCCCGACATGCCGATGATCTGTTCGGCTGAGATGTTGGCGGCGATCAGCGATGTGCCGATAGCCCACCAGGGCAACGCACGGCTGGCCAGGAAGTAGTCCTTAGAGTCTTTCTGGTGGCCTTTCTTTTCGCGGCTGACCAATTGGGCCAGCACGAAAATGAAAAGGAAATAGAGACAGACGACGACGATATCCGTCGTCTGTAATCCGTGGTGGGTCATACGAATCTCCCCCTGGGCCTCATGGCCTCATTCTGTCGCTGCTCTGCGTCCGCCTCGGGTACGCACAATTATATGATAAAAGACTAGCGCCGCCTTTTGAGCGGCGCAAGCAATCTGCCACGAAACAGAGCCTCAGGTCAGCGTGTCACACAACCGGTTTTTGTGCGCGATCCCAGCGATGCGCACGCAGCGCATCAATAAGTGCGGGTGGTAACGCTCCCTTGTCCGAATAGGACAAATTCGCCTCCACATGTTCCTTCTTGCGCATGCCCGCGATCAGGGTGGAGACGGCGGGCTCGCTCAAAATGAACCGCAGCGCGAGTTCAGGAAGACTCATTCCTTCCGGCAGCAGCGCCTTCAATGCATCGATGCGGGGCAGAGTCTTGGCGAGGTTTTCGGCGTTGAAATAGCGGGCGCGCCAATCGGTATCGGGGAAGCGCGTATCCTGCGTCAGCTTGCCACCAAGGCTGCCTTCGTCCAGCGGCACGCGTGCGATCACACCGACATTATGCTTGCGGCAGGCGGGGAAAAGCTCGTCTTCGGGCGCCTGGTCGAAAATGTTGTAGATGACCTGCACACTATCGATGAGCCCAGTCTCGATCGCGGCAAGGCCATTCCAGGGCTGCCAGCGGTTGAGACTCAGGCCGAAGGCGCGGATGAGGCCGGTCTCTTTCAACTCGGCGACCGTTTCCTTCCATTCGGCTTCCTTGGCCCAGACATCTTCCCAGACATGGAACTGCAACAGGTCGATGGGGCGGCCGAAGGCGGTTTTGATCTTCTCGGCATATTCAATCACATGTGCGCGAGGGAAAATCTTGTGCAGCGGGTTTTCCGGCTTGCTCGGCCAGGAGAAATCGGCGGGCGGAATCTTGGAGGCGAGGATCAGGTTTTTACCGGGGAATTCGCCAGCAACTTCGCCGATCAAGTGATCGCTTTTGCCGTCGCCATAGACGAATGCACTATCAAAGAAATTGCAGCCGCCTTCGATAGACCAGCGCAGCGCTTGCTTGCTGTCGGCGTCATCCGAACCGCTCCACGCCCCCATCCCCCAAAGGCCGTGGCCGATGTCGCTGACCTTCAGGCCGGATTTTCCAAGCAACCGAAACTTCATGGCGAAAACTCTCGTTGAAACCTTTGTGAGTAGCACGCTCCGTGGCCGAAAGGCGCGGGGGCATCGCTTGACTTGTGCGAAATAATTATATGATAAATCTCGTATCCGGAAGGGTGTTGGTCAGTGCGGTTGTAAACTGTGCCGAAACGCACTCTGACGTGTTGACGCGGTCAGAAATACGCGCAGCTTAGCGCTGATAACAAACAGGCCAGCAGGTATGTCAGGTCAGGATTCTCAGAAAACGCCGGTTAAGCCCACCACATTCCGCATGCCGGATGGTCGCAGCTTCTATCTTTACGGTGACTTCGAAGGCGCGCCCGAATGGCCTTGGCTGGAAGGCTCGACGGATCGCTCTTTTTCGCATCGCCGCTGGCACGCGTTGCGCCGCGAATGGGTCGTTTATTCCGCCCATCGCCAGAGCCGCACTTATAAGCCGCCAGCGGATTTCTGCCCCTTCTGTCCGGGCGTCGCCAATGGCGAAGTTCCGCTGAAGGATTTTTCCATCGCGGTGTTCGATAACCGCTTTTCCTCGCTGCAGAAGGACGCGCCGCAGCCTGCACCGATTACCGGCCTCGAAGATTTGCCGGTGGCGAGTGCGGTCGGCAATTGCGAGGTGATCATCTATTCCTCTGATCACAAGGCCTCGATGGCCTCGCTGCCTCTCGCGCGGCGCGAGTTGTTGGTGCGCGCCTGGGGTGATCGCATCCGGTCGCTGCTCGATATTCCTGAGATGCAGGCGGTGCTGCCGTTTGAGAACCGCGGTGAAGAAGCGGGCGTGACCCTGCATCATCCCCATGGCCAGATTTATGCCTTCTCCTATCTGCCGCCGGTGATCAACGCGATGGCGCAATCCTTCAAGGAAGGCTTCGATCTTTGCGCCCTCACGGGGAAGAAAGACTATGTCGTCGCCGACGCGGAACATGCCGCGATGCTGGTGCCGCCCTTCACGCGCTTTCCCTATGAGCTTTGGGTGGTGCCCAAGCGCCGCTGCCCGTCGCCGGATAAGCTCAGCGATGCCGAAGTGCGCGATGTGGCCGAGCTTCTGGCGCGCGCCGCCAATACCTACGATGCTTTCTTCGGCCGCACCTGTCCCTATGTGATGCTGGTCTATGCAGCGCCGAAGGGTTTTGAAGACGTTTTCCCCTTCCATATCCAGTTCCAGCCGCTTTTGCGCTCGCCCACCAAGATGAAATTCGTGGCGGGTGTCGAAGTTGGCGCCGGTTCCTTCCTGGTCGATATCCTGCCCGAGACGGCAGCGCAGCATCTGCGAGAAGTTGAGGTTTAGTCATGACGAGTTTCACCGCCAGCGCACCTGCGCGCGCCAATCTGATCGGCGAGCATACCGACTACGCCCCCAATGGCGGGCATGTGCTGCCGACACCGCTGCCGTTTCACACCACCGTCACGATCGAGCCGAATGGCACGGACCGTTTCACCTTTGTCAGCGAGAAATTTCCGGGCAAGGTGGAAGAACGCGGGCTCGAAGAAGCTGCCCGTGGCGGCCACTGGACCGATTACATCTTGGGTGTGCTGCGCGTCTGCTCCACCAAGGTGAAGGTGCCGGGTCTGAAGATTTCCGTCACCTCGGATGTGCCGATTGGCTGCGGGATTTCTTCCTCGGCCGCGCTTTGCGTGGCTGTGGCCCGCGCCGTCAAGGCATTGACGGGTGCAAGCTGGGATGACGTCGAGATCGCGCTCATCGCTTATGAAGCCGAGCATGATTATGTCGGCGTGCCTTGCGGGAAGATGGACCAGTTTGCGTCGTCGGTGGGCCGCGAGGGGCAGGCGCTGCTGCTCGATACCCGCACGCTCGAGTTCCGTAACGTGGCGATGCCGGAAGGCGTCACTCTGATGCTGGTCGAATGCGGCCATCGTCACGACCTTGCCAAGGGGGACGGCCATAAGGAGCGCATCGACCGCTTCCACCAATGCGAGGAAGCTTGCGAGAAGCTTGGTGTGAAAGTTCTGGCGGAGCTTGATTACAAAGACCTGCCGCGGCTGGAGGCTTTACGCCCCATCGTGGCCCAGCGCGCCCGTCATGCCATCACCGAAAATCGCCGCGTGCTGGAAATGGTAGAAGCCATCGAAAAGGGCGATCACGCGCGTCAGGCTGAGCTTCTGGCCCAGAGCCATATCTCCCAGCGCGATGATTTCGAAGTTTCCATACCGGCGATTGATGCCCTGGTGGAATCCTCCTGGGAATTTGGTGTTCGCGCGGCACGCCTTTGTGGTGGTGGTTTCGGCGGTGCGATTATCGCTCTGGTGCCGAACGAGAAGGTGGATGCCTGGTGGGAATTTGTGTCAAAACAGAACCCGAATGCCGGCCTGATCACCACCTCGGCGCTTTCGAAGGGAAAAAATGAGCACGCAGCCTGACACGATCCTGATTTCCGGCGGCGCCGGATATATCGGAAGTCACGTTACGCACGCATTGAACGAGGCTGGTTTTACCACCGTGGTGGTAGACAGCCTCGTCAAGGGCAATCGTTTCGCGGCGGAGAAGGCCAGCCATTTCCGCCAGGGCGATATTGGCGATGCCGCCTTCATTGCGGCAGTCTGCGATGAGTTTAAACCCGCCGCCGCGCTGCATTTCGCAGCCTTCATCGAGGTGGGCGAGTCGGTCCAAAAGCCCGACATGTATTTCGAGAACAACCGTGACAAGGCGGTCGTGTTCTTCAAGACCATGGCATCCAAAGGCGTTGGCAAGGTCGTGTTTTCCTCCACCGCCGCGGTCTATGGCGAGCCGGAAATCGTGCCGATCACCGAGGATTCTCCGTGGAAGCCGATCAATCCCTACGGTCAGTCCAAGCTTGAAGCCGAGATGGCGCTGCGTGAGATCGCGGGCGTGCGCTCGGCGACCTTGCGCTATTTCAACGTGGCGGGCGGTGCGCCGGAAGCTGGGCTTGGCGAAACCCATGTGCCCGAGACCCATCTTCTGCCGCGTCTCTTGCTGCCGCTCTTGGATATGCCCGCCGAAATCCAGACCGGGCTTGGCCTCAAATCCGGGTTCAAGGTCTTCGGCACCGATTATCCCACCCGCGATGGCACGGCGGTGCGCGACTACATCCATGTGATGGACCTCGCCGATGCGCATGTCTTGGCGCTGAAATATCTTCTCGCTGGCGGCAAGACGGAGATCTTCAATCTCGGCAGCGGCGAAGGCTATTCGGTGAACGAAATCGTCGCCGCCGCGCGCAAGGTTCTCAGCCGTCCCGATTATCAGCCGGGTACGGCGCCGCGCCGCGCAGGTGATCCCGCCACGCTGGTGGCCGATTCCACCAAGGCTCGCTCCGTGCTTGGCTGGGCGCCGCATCGCGGCCTCGAAGAGATGCTGTCTTCTGCCGCCACCTGGCATCAGACGGAAACCTATATCAACACGATCAGGCAGAAGGTTAGCTAAGGGGGCTTTATGGGATTGACTCGGCGGGACGCCATCAAAGCGGGGGCGACCGCCGCGGTCGCGGCCCCTATGGTCAGCAAGAGTGGGGAGGCAGCCGAAACGAAGCCGCCCGCCGCTGCGTCCCGGCCGGATGCCAAAGTCCGCGAGACATTGCTGCTCGATTTCGACTGGCATTTCCATTTCGGTCATGCCGCCGATCCCGCGAAGGATTTCGGCTTTGGCGCCGATCTCGATACCTTTGCCAAGGCCGGAAGTGGTGTCACCTCCGCTGCGGATCCCGATCTCAAACTGGCGGATTGGAAAGCGCTGAACCTGCCGCATGACTGGGTGGTGGAACTGCCCTTCGTGCCGAGCGCCAATCCGCCGCCCGAACCTGCCGAGGATGTGCGCGCCTATCACGGCTTTAAGCCTGTGGGCCGCCAGTTTCCTGAAACCAGCATCGGTTGGTATCGCAAATCCTTCGAGCTGCCCAAATCCGATCTTGGCAAGCGCTTGGTGCTGCAATTCGACGGTGTTTTCCGCGCTGCGACCGTGATCCTCAACGGCTATGTCGTGGGCAGCAATGCCAGCGGCTATCGCTCCTTCACCCTCGACGTGACGGATTTCGCCAATTACGGCGGCAAGAACGTGCTGGTGCTGCGCGTCGATGCCAGCCTCGGCGAAGGCTGGTTCTATGAAGGGGCGGGCATCTACCGCCATGTCTGGCTGCATAAGCTGGCGCCTTTGCACATTGCCCCTTGGGGCGTTTGGGCCAAATCCAGCCTTTCGGGAAATAGCGCGGCGGTGACGCTTGCGACCGATCTCGTCAATGATGGTCCAGCGACTAAGGCGCGCATTGTTTCGACGATCACCGGTCCGGATGGGCGCGTCGTGACCACGCTTAAATCGCCGGAACTCACCCTGCATGCGGGCGAGAAGCGCACGGTCTCGCAATTTGTTTCCATGCCTCAGCCGAAGCTATGGTCGCCCGAAGACCCGGCTCTGTATCACCTGCGCACCGAGATTGAGATGAAGGGCAAGGTGATCGATGATCAGATCACCAGCTTTGGCGTCCGCTCCATCCGCTTCGATGCCGAGAAGGGCTTCTTTCTCAATGGCAAGCCGGTCAAGATCAAAGGCACCTGCAATCACCAGGATCATGCCGGCGTCGGCTCGGCCATCCCGGATTCCTTGCTCGATTGGCGCATTCAGAAGCTGAAGGAATTCGGCTCCAACGCCTATCGCTCCTCGCATAATCCGGCGACACCGGAGCTGCTTGATGCCTGTGATCGTCTCGGCATGCTGGTGATGGCCGAAACCCGGCGCATGTCGTCGGATGAGGAAAGCCTCGCCGATCTCGCTGCCATGATCCGGCGCGATCGCAATCACCCTTCGATCATCATGTGGTCTATCGGCAATGAAGAGCCGCAGCAGACCACCGAGCGCGGCGCCCGCATCGCCTTCACGATGAAAGAGGTTTGCAACGCGCTCGATCCGACGCGCCCCATCACGGCGGCGATGAATGGCGTTGCCTCCTGGGGCAAAGGCATTTGCGCGGCGCTGGATGTCATGGGCGCCAATTACCACATCGAAAATCTGCCCGAGTTTCATCAGCGCATGCCGCAAAAGCCGCTGATCGGCTCGGAGACGGCTTCGACGGTGTCGACCCGTGGCGTTTATGTCCGCGATCCCAAGAGCGGCTATTGCGTGGCCTACGACACGGAGTTTCCCTCCTGGGCCTCATCTGCCGAGACCTGGATGCGCGCGGCGATGACGCACAGCTATATCTCCGGCGGCTTTGTCTGGACCGGCTTTGATTATCGCGGCGAGCCCACACCCTTTAACCGCTGGCCGAATGTGTCGTCGCAATTTGGCATTCTCGACACCTGCGGCTTTGCCAAGGACAATACCTATTACTACAAGGCCTGGTGGGGCAGCGAAGCTGTGCTGCATCTCTTCCCGCATTGGAATTGGACGGTAGGGCAGAAGGTCAATGTCTGGTGCCACTCCAATCTCGATATGGTCGAGCTGTTCTTGAATGGCACCAGCCTCGGCCAGCGCAAGGTCGAGCCCTTAAAGCATGTCGAATGGGATGTGGTCTTTGCGCCCGGCAAGCTGGAAGCGCGCGGCTATAAGAATGGCCAGCTCGTCTTAACGGCGGTGCGTGAAACGGCGGGCGCCCCCGCCCAGATCCGGCTCTCTTGTGACCGGCAGGCGCTGAAGGGCGATCGCGCCGATGCCGCCATGGTGGCGGTGGAAATCCTCGATGCCCAGGGGCGTTTGGTGCCCGATGCCAATAATCTGGTGCGTTTCAAGGTAGAGGGCGCCGGAGCTGTGATCGGTGTCGGCAATGGTGATCCGCGTAGCCATGAAGCCGATAAGGCCGACAGCCGCGCGGCTTTCAACGGGCTCTGCGCGGCGGTGGTGCAGGCAGGGGTTGCTGCGGGCGCATTGCGGATCGAAGCGTCGTCGCCGGGTCTTCAATCCGCCTCTCTGTCGCTGAATGTTCAGCCGGTGCCGCCGCGCCCGTCGCTGTAATCAAAGCTGGCGCCGGAGGCTGAAACGGTCTTCGGCGCCGCTGGTTATTTATAGGCGGCCTTGGCGTAATCGAGGCGCTTCCAGCGCATTGCCTTTGAAATCGAAGGTTCGCACTATACATCTGTAATTAAGTCTTGGCCGCGATTTCTAGTCTTAGGATGTAGCCTTGCTGCCACGTTCGGGAAGATTGGTGCGCTAGGGGTAAGCGTTGCCATCGCGGCAAAGGCCTAAATCCTCCAGGTGCCACCATTTTCTACCGTTTCCAACCCACTCGAAAATGCTCTAGAACCAGCGCAAGTTCGCCATTTGAAGCGGATAACGGGGAAGAACGGTGCTGTCGCTCGGGTGCATGCAGCCACAAGACCGCGTCAGGGTCGCCAACACGCTGGGAGAATGCGTGTTGTGGGATGGCCGCGCCCTGTGGTGGACCGATATCGACAGCCGGGTGCTCTACCATTTGGAGTGGTCCAGCGGCCGCCTGCGCCAGATTCCCACGCCCGCGCGCCTCGCCAGTTTCGGCTTGATCGCCGGGCAGCGCGAGTTTGTCGCCGCCTTTGATGATGGCTTTGCGCTGTTCGATCCCGAAACCGGCCTGCGCGGTCCGCTTCTCGTGCCCGAAGGCCTCTCTCCTGGCCTGCGTATGAATGACGGGCGGGTGGATCGCCAGGGGCGGTTCTGGAGCGGCTCCATGGTGATGGATCCGAACGGAAAATCGGTGGCGATGCTCTATTCGATGGGCGAGGCGGGCTTGCGCCGCCACGCCGATGGCATTGCGATCTCCAATGGTCTGGCGTTCAGCCCTGAAGGCGACCGCATGTATTTCGCAGATTCCCGCCGTGGGATGATCTGGCAATATGCGGTCGATGCTGAGAGCGGCACGCTTGGCAAACGCAGCTTTTTCGCCGAGGCCCAACATGGCGGCGAGCCGGATGGGGCCTGCGTGGATGAGGATGGCTGCTTGTGGATCGCGGTCTGGGGCGCCTCCGCCGTCATCCGCTACACGCCCGAAGGCCGCGTTGATCGGGTTTTGGAAGTCCCGGTGCGCCAGCCCACCTGTGTGACATTTGGCGGGCCTGACCTCGATCTTCTCTTTGTGACTAGTGCGAGCCTTGGGCTTGGTCCCTGCGAAACTGGCGCGGGCGATGTTCTCGTGTACAATGTTGGGGTAAAGGGTCTCGCCGAAAGCCGTTGTAACGCAGAAGCTTGGCCGAACTTCGCATAGGCGGACTACCGCATCACTTCTAGGGGCTCGTTGCGTGGCGCGGACCGATGGCCAAAATCTCACTTACCGCATTGTGGAGGCGCTTGGCGTCGCCATTGTCTCGGGCGCTTACTCGGTCAAGAACCCTTTCCCGATAGAAGCCGATCTCTGCAAGCAATATGATGCGAGCCGCTCGGTCTTGCGCGAGGCAGTGAAGATGCTGACCGCCAAGGGACTGCTCTCGGCGCGCCCGCGCCAGGGCACCTGGGTGCAGCCGGAAGAACATTGGAACCTGCTCGATCCGGATGTGCTGCGCTGGCTTTTGGAGCGCAAGATTCCGTTTTCCGTGCTGCGCGAATTTGCACAGGTGCGCCTCGCGGTTGAACCTGCGGCTGCCGCCTTGGCGGCAGAGGTGGCGACCCAAGACGCCAAACGCGCCATTCGCGCCGCAATCGAACAGATGGCCTATGCCGACGAGGAGGAAGACGATCTTCTAGCCTCCGACATCGCCTTTCATATCGCCGTGCTTCGGGCCAGCGGCAATCGCTTCTTTGCCCAGTTGAGTGGCGTCACGGAAACCGCGCTCCGGTTTTCCATTCGCATGCAGAACCGTTACAAGGGGGTGCGCCGGGCCTCTGTGGCCGACCATAGGCGTATTGCAGATGCCATTCTCGCGGGCGATGCTGAGGCAGCCCGCGAAGCCACCCGCTATCTCATCCAGGAAGCACTGGATTTGATCAACAAAGCGGATACGGATACGGCTTTAGAACCGCGAAAGAGTCGCGGGCCGAGATAGCGCCATCCAAGGCACGGAGTCGTGTGTGCAGCCTGTTCGCGTCGGTATAGTTGGGTTGGGCAAGATCGCGCGGGACGAGCACGTTCCGGCGCTCAAAGCCAATGACGCGTTCGAGCTGGTTGCGGCCACCAGCACGCACCACAACCGTGAGGATATGCCGGTTTTCGCCCGCATCGAGGAGATGCTGGACGCGGTACCCGAGATTGGCGCCGTGAGCATCTGCACCCCGCCGCAGGCCCATTATGCACCGGCCAAGGCCGCGCTCTTAAGGGGCAAGCATGTGCTCCTGGAAAAGCCGCCGACGCCCACCCTCGCGGAGTTCGAGGAATTGACCGCGCTTGCGGCGCAAAACGGGGTCACCCTGTTTCAGACGTGGCACGCACGTGAGACGCCCGCCATCGCGGCCGCAACGGAATATCTCTCCACCCGCCAAATCAAAGGCGGCAAGGTGGTATGGAAAGAAGATGTCCGTCACTGGCATCCGGGCCAGGATTGGATTTGGAGCGAGGGCGGCTTTGGCGTGCTCGATGCCGGCATCAACGCAATCTCCATTCTCACAGAAATTTTGCCCGAGCCGATGACGGTCGAGGCGGCGCATTTTCTTGTGCCTTCCAATATGGCGAGCCCAATCGCCGTGGCGGTGGCTTTCGCGCTGCCCTCGGGCGCGGTCATCGATGTCGAGTTCGATTTCCGTCATCGCGGCATCCAGACCCGCACGGTGCATATCGAAACCGATGCAGGCCCCTTTGATCTTGCCCGCTTCTCCGCCGCGCAAGGCGAGGCCGCCTGGGGCGAGGTCTCCTCCCAGCGCCAGGAATATGCCGCGCTCTATCAGCGTTTCGCGACACTGATCAAAGAAGGCCGTTCCGATACCGACAAGCGCCCGCTGGAATTGGTGCTCGACATTTTCCGCGATGCCAGCCGCAGCACGGTCGAAGCCTTCCGCGAATAGGCGGGTTTGGCTTCACGCCTTTTCGTGAAAATGCGCCAATAACGCATCGCCCCGCATCCGCGAGGGTTGATTTGTTCGTGATGCGGTTTATATGGCCAACACTGCTTTCTTCTCGCACAGAAGAGCAGCACATGGAGCGGCGGGAATGGTCCCGTTTCTTCCAAAGGAAACTTCGTATGAATCCGCGACCTAAAAGCGGTGCCGCGTCGTCGCAAGGCTCTTCAGCCTTTGCTGATGCGGTGCTGTATAGCTCGGGATGTCTGGCGAGCGCCAAAGGCACGTCTGTGCCCTAGCGCGAACCGCCTCCCGGGCTTGGGCCGATAGCTCAAGTGAAAGGGAGGTTGGTATGTTCTCCGTACTGATCCGCAAAAAACTCTTTGTTTCACCCGTCCATGCCGCCTCGCGTCCGGCAGAGGGCGAGCCCCGTCTCCGCTCCGGCAAAAAGCTCGCCGGCATCTGGGAGCACGGTGATCACGGTCGTCCAACCCTGCGCTGGAAGGCGCTAGGCTGACGCGCCGGCCTGCAAAGCGTTCTCGCCAAGCTGGGCGCGGCGCTTTGTGGGTCTTCTTCGTGTTGTGCGCCTTAGACCCGCCGTCCCCCACGGAACATACATGCAGTCTGCACGTTGGCTTTCGGTGGCGTGGTTTGGAGGAATGCTCATGGCGCACATAGAGCGGTTTCCTTCCCGTAAGCCCCCGAGAATCAAGGGCTCCGGGAATTTCTTCGGATGGCCCTTGCTGCTGATGATCGCGATCTTGATTGGGTCGATGTCGATGTCGCTTTTCGTGCACTAAACGCTTTCAGGAAAAGTAGTTTCGGGTTTTCTGTCCGAAAGCGCATCTGACATTAAGAGTTCCCAATCCGCCAAAAGGCTGGTTGCCGGGACCGGCCAATTGAGCTTTTGGGTGCGCTCTGTCTCGCGCCCGTCATCGTCCTGCTGCATGGGTGCATCCGTCTTGGGGAGGCACCTGTGCCGATCATTTCTGTTTTCAAAGGCCGCATTGCGGCCCTTTCGCTGCTGCTTGCGTTCTCCGGTTCCGCCGCTGCGCAGGAGTATTCGATCCACGTTCAGTCGACGTTTGTCGAGCAATTCCATCCTGCTTTTCATTCACCTTATCGCGGCGCCAACAGCATGGACCCGGCGGCGCGCGGCAATGAAACCTTCGATGCCACGCTTTTCGCGGGGCTAAGGCTATGGCGGGGTGCCGAGCTTTATATTAACCCCGAAATCGATCAGGGCTTTGGCCTCTCCAATACGGTGGGCGTTGCGGGCTATGTCTCGGGCGAAGCCTATAAGGTCGGTAAATCTGTGCCGTATGGGCGGCTGCAGCGGCTTTTCCTGCGCCAGAGTTTTGATCTCGGCGGCGAGGTGCAAACCATCGAAGATGGCGCCAATCAGATTGCCACCACGCGCAGCGCCGACAATCTCGTTCTGACCTTTGGCAAGATCTCGGTCGGCGATATCTTCGATGCCAATGATTACGCCCATGATCAGCATACTGATTTTCTCAATTGGGCGGTGATCGATAGCGGCGCCTTCGATTACGCGGCCGATGCCTGGGGCTACACCTATGGCGGCACGGCGGAACTCACCTATGGACGCTGGACCTGGCGCGCCGGTCTTTTCAATTTGTCGCGTGTGCCCAATACCACGCAGTTGGAACGCGATTTTTCGCAGTTCGAGCTGGTAGGCGAGGCGGAGCATCGTCATACGCTCTGGGGACATGCGGGCAAGGTGAAGCTGCTCGGTTTTGTCAATCGCGGCCGCATGGGCTCTTATAACGATGCGCTTGCGAACGGGCTCAATATGGCACGGGTGCGCCGCTACGCCTCGCGTCCAGGCTTTGCCATCAATGCATCGCAGGAATTGAGCGATGATCTGGGCCTCTTCACGCGGCTCTCCTGGAATGACGGTTCGAAGGAGGCCTATGAGTTCACCGAGATCAACCGCGCCCTGGCCTTGGGCCTGTCGCTGAAAGGCAATTCCTGGCAGCGCCCCGAGGACACGGTGGGGTTGGCGATTGCCGTGCATGATATTTCCGATGCAGCGCGGCGCTACCTCGCGGCGGGCGGCATGGGCATACTGATTGGCGATGGCAGGCTTGATCATGCGGGCAGCGAGAACCTCGCCGAATTCTATTATGCTGCGCACCTTACTGGCTGGGCCACGCTAACGGCGGATTATCAATTGGTGGTCAATCCCGCCTACAATCGCGACCGTGGTCCCTTGAATGTCTTCTCCCTGCGCCTGCATGTGCAGGGCTAGCTGCAACAGCAAGCCGTTTGATCCGTTGGCCATGGGCAGGCCTTAAAAGGACATCCCATGGCCTATGAACGGGCGACCGCCTCCGCCACGATATCGATTCAGGAATAACGGGCGAGATGGTGGACTATCGATCCCGCCGCTGCACACCGATGAAGAGGCGGCGGGAACGTCGATCGCGCCGGGAATCCTGGCACAGGAACGAGAGGCCTCGCCGCGCATGACTGGTGCGAGCCGTGGGGAAGAACCCGCGGGCGCGCGCGGCGCCTTCGGCTGGCCGATACTGGTTGTGTTTGCTGGGCCGATCGCTTTGGTGGCGCTCGCGCATTTTCTGCGCTGAGCGCGCCTAGTCCATCAGGGCGACGAGGGCGGTGTAGGGATTGGCGGCATCCGACGGCGATACTGTCCGCCCGTTCATATCCTGCAACCGCTTCAGCGGGGCGATCAGCGCGGCCGACAAGCTCGGCTTGTGCTGAATGCCTGCGGGGACCGGGGCGGGATCTCTTGGCGCGGCGACGCTCGACATGCGGGAGTGCTCCTTGGAATGGCGGGGCGCCCGCCTTTCCCTCCCTAAGCAGCAGACTTCATGCCAACTCCCTCCCTCCGCCGAAGGGCGAATTTGGGCCCGAAAACGCCCCGTTTTTCGCGCTTTGCGGGCTGGTACCTGCAAGAATTGCCCGGCCAGAATCGGCCTAGCGGGAGGTTTTTGCCGCTGCCCGAAGCCGCTCCCCATATGCGGACAGGACTTGGTATCACTTGTTACATTTGGCTATCCCCCGACAAAATCTTCATGTTTTCCGGAAGTTTTCCGGTTTATGAAATTGCTGCGGGGGGCCGCCGCTTGTGAGCCGAATAGGGTTTCCGAGATGACACAGCAGATAGACGCTTCCGAAGCCGCGCCCAAACCGGAAGAGGGCCATCATATTCTGCTCGTCGAGGATGAGCGCAGCGTGCGCGATCCCTTGGGCCATTACCTCCAGCGCAACGGCTTTCGCGTTACCATGGCGAGCCACGCGCTCGAAGCGCGCCACATGCTCAGCCGCTATAAATTCGATCTCGTCATTCTCGACATCATGATGCCGGGCGAGGATGGGCTGTCGCTCTGCCGCTCCATCCGCGAGAAGCTCGACATCCCCACCATTCTGCTCTCGGCGAAATCCGAAGAGACTGACCGCATCGTGGGTCTCGAAATGGGCGCCGACGATTATGTCGTCAAACCTTTTGCCCCGCGCGAGCTTCTCGCCCGCACCAAAGCAGTGATCCGCCGGGCGCAATCCATGCCGCGTTCGCGCCGTCTGCCGGCGCAGAAGATCATGCAGTTCGGCAATTGGAAGCTGATGACTGGCGCGCGCCAGTTGACGGGCGAGGATGGGGTGGTGGTGCCGCTCTCCACCGGCGAGTTCAATCTTCTGCTCGCCTTCCTCGAACGTCCCCATATCGTGCTGTCGCGCGATCAGCTTCTGGATCTCACCCAAGGGCGCGAGGCGGCGGCCTTCGACCGCAGCATCGATAATCTGATCAGCCGGGTACGCAAGAAGATCGAGCCGGATTCCAAGAATCCGACCTATATCAAAACCGTGTGGGGTGGCGGCTACAGCTTCGTGGCCGAGGTCAGGATCGTGTGATCAAGCGGGCGCAAGCCGAGGTCTCCTCCTGGACCACATTCGGGCAGACCGCGCTTCTGATCATCGCGGCGCTGCTTTTGGCGCAGGTTTTCAGCTTCCTCCTGGTGCGCAATATCGTCTTTGAATGGCAGCGCGCCTATGTGGATGAGCCCGCCATGGCGCGTTTCGCCGAGGTGGCTGCCGAGGTCTCCGCCGCACCTTTTGAACGCCGTCAGGAGATCGTGAACGCGCTCAGCCATGCGGGCGAAAGCTTTGAGCTCGAACCGGCGCCATCTTTCGCGGCGTTTCCCGCCAAGCCGGAGCTAGATAACGCCCTTGCCGAGGCTATGGAGAAGCGCGGCCTGAAGCCCGGCGCGCTGATGGCCCATCGCGGTTTTGATCCAGGAATGATGGAGCGCGCGCAGCCGCCCGACCATACGCATGGTTTCTTTGGCGGCCATCCTCCGCGCGATGTTATTCGTTTGGCCGCCCAGCTTTCCGACGGGCAATGGCTGGTGGCGCGGTTTCGGGTGATGCGGGCCTTTCCGCTATTGCTGAACCCGCTGTTTCTTTCGCAAGCCGCGCTGTTTGTCGTGCTTCTTGTCGCCACGCTCTTTTCGGCGGCGCGGATTTCGCGTCCCCTTAGGCGGCTGGCCCGCGCTGCCGAGAGTCTGCGCCCGCAGGAAGCCTTCGAGCCTTTGGCGGTGGAGGGCCCGCGCGAGGTCAAGGTCGCGATCACCTCCTTCAACAGCATGGCGCTTCGGGTGCGAGAGCTTTTGACGGAGAAAGATCGTATGCTGACGGCCATTGGCCATGATCTGCGTACGCCGCTCGCATCCTTGCGCATCCGGGCGGAAAATATCGAGCAGGATAGCGAGCGCGAGAAGATCATCGAAACCGTCGATGAGATGACCTCCATGGTGGAGGAGATTTTAGCCTTTGCCCGGCTTGGCTATTCCACCGAGACGCGCCAGCATGTCGATCTTTCCGCGCTCGCCGATGCGGTGGTGGAAGAGTTCGCCGCCATCGGCAAAACGGTCGCGTTCATCGACTCGCCGCGCGCGCCCGTCATGATGCAGGCTGGGCTCATGCGCCGCCTTATCCGCAATCTCATCGACAATGCGGTGAAATATGCGGGCAAGGCCGAGGTTTCGGTGGGCGTTAGTGCGGGCGCGATCACGCTTGTGGTGGAGGATGATGGCCCCGGTATTCCGCCTGATCGCTTGAGCGATGTCTTGCAGCCCTTCTCGCGGCTGGAGGATTCGCGCAGCCGCCTCACCGGCGGGTCAGGGCTTGGCCTTTCCATCGCGGACGCCATCGCGCGCAGCCAAGGTGCCAGCCTGATCCTGGAAAATCGCGCCAGCGGCGGCTTGCGCGCTTGCGTAGTTTGGAAGAAGGGCGCCGGCGGCTAATCGGCGGTCAGCGCCTTCACAGCGTCCTGGAATTTTTCCGCATCGGCGATGACACGCGGTACCTTGTTTTGGCCGCCGAATTTGCCGCGCGCTTTCATCCAATCGGCAAAGCCGCCTTGGCGCACAAACACCACCTCGGGCGCGTCCATGCCAAAACCGCCCGCGCGATGCTCGCCGTAATCGACATTGCGCCTTGTCAGGTCGGCATCCAACGCGTTGGCAAAATTCTGCGCAGTATCTGGCTGCGGCGGGCTCACGGCCTCGATCAGCCAGAGATGATGTCCCGGCCCGCGCGGCGCGAAGACCGGCCCGACCATGAAATCGCTGATCAACAGGCCGCATGCGCGCGCAGCTTCCGCCACCGCCGCATCGATTTCCTCGCCAATCAGATGCTCGCCGAAAGCCGAGAGGCCATAAGTGGTGCGCCCGGTCACCAAAAGCCGGGGCGGATGGGTCTCGATCAGCCGCACGGTATCGCCCAGGATATAGGACCACAGCCCCGCATTGGTGGTCAGCACCAGGGCGTAATTCACGCCCGTCTCGGCGTTGCCCAGCCAATGGCGGGTCGGCTCGGGCGCGTCCAATTCCTCCACCGGCACGAATTCGAAGAAAATGCCGTTATCGGTAAGCATGCGCAGACCCTCGCCAGGGCCCTTGTCCTGCAGCGCGATGAAGCCTTCGCTCGCTGGATAGACCTCACGGGTTTCGGCCCGGCTGCCCTCCAAAAGCTCGGCGAAGCGGTCGCGATAAGGGGCGAAAGACACCCCGCCATGCACCAGCATTTCGAGATTTGGCCAATATTCCGCCAGCCTCTGAGAACGCTCTGGTGCCTGGCGTTTCATTTCATCTAGGAATAGCAGCGCCCAGCTCGGCGTGCCGGAAAAGGAGCGGATGTCTTCACCGAGAGCCGCTTTGGCCAGCACGCGGCTTTTCTCTTCCCAATCGGCGATTTTGGCGTCTGCCCCGTTCGGAAAATAAAAGCCTTTGGCCCAAAGCGGCACTTGGGCGGCGGCAATGCCGGAAAGATCGCCCTCCAGAACATCTGGCCCCACCGCGGTCAGCTCCGCGCTGCCGCCGAGAAAGAAATTCTTCCCCCCCAGGATGCGGCTGTCGGGCCGGTTGGCAATGTGATGCACCAGAAGATCGATCGCGGCCCGCCGGTTGGAGCGGACCATCGCCGATGTCACAGGAATATGCTTTGTCACCCCGCTCGATGTGCCTGAAGAATTGGCGAAGAAGGGGATGAGGCCGGGCCAGCTCACATTGTCGAGCACCGGATAGCGCGTACCCCAATATTCGGTCCAGAAGTGATCGTAGCGCCGCAGGGGCACGGCACGCTGATAGTCCTCGACTGTTCGCAGACGGACGAAATCATGCGCCGCGCCAAAGGCGGTGCGTTCGGCGCGCCGAAGAAGTATGTTGAGTTGCCGGCGCTGCGACAGCACCGGGTCTTCGTGGGCGAGTTCTGCGCGGCGGAGGCGGCCATATCGGCGCAAGGCGAAGCTGAGGTCGAGCATCTCAATCATCCTAACGCGCAAGCTCTGCAGACGTGAATCAAATACACCTGAGGTTTGAACTGAATTGCAGGTTCGCTGTTAAGGCCTGGTTGCGTGATAAGTGTATTGAGGCTCGCGATAAGGTTGTGATTGTTTA
Source organism: Rhizomicrobium palustre (assembly GCF_011761565.1). Taxonomy (NCBI): domain Bacteria; kingdom Pseudomonadati; phylum Pseudomonadota; class Alphaproteobacteria; order Micropepsales; family Micropepsaceae; genus Rhizomicrobium; species Rhizomicrobium palustre. The sequence continues at coordinate 2,730,832 of NZ_JAASRM010000001.1, forward strand.
TACCAGTCGCTGGAATCATTTTAAGTTGGGAAGGGGCGGGGATGATTTACGAGGTCGTGTTCAAGGATCACGGCGGCAAAATCTATTCAAAGAGCACGCTGGAGGCCGCGGATGACGAAGCCGCCATTGCGCTTGCGCGCCGCATTCACAGAAGCGGCGTTGGCCACGGCTATGACATAGTTAAGGACGGTACCGTCATTCACAGCGAAACCTTCGGTTCAAAGCCCACGAAGCCGAAGGAGTGATTATCCTAAATCGTCATGGCCGGGCTCGACCCGTCTATCCAGATGGCCGCTGCGCCGTGCTTCCGCCTTCGCTGAAGTTTCGGCGGGACAAGTCGAGGTTCGCCGCCTAATCCTGAGGTGCGAGCATCGCGAGCCTCGAAGGGGCGGCTCGCGCCTCAGCATGAAGAGATTTTTCCAATAAATGCCCGGCTTCTGTGTCGTGGACGATGTGGCGTGGCGATTGGTGCCGCGCCTCGAAGGGCGATCCAGTTAGCTCGAAATCTCAGAGCTACCCCCCTGTACATTCTCTATAAAACAGATAGACTAAACAGGAAATAAGCACGGGAAATCCCCATGCCTGCTTTTGGTCCCTCGCGGTTTTTGCCGGCCATTGATCAATCCCGCACCAGCCTCGATGTCAGTGCGGTGGCCGTCATTGCGCGGCTCTCGGCGCAGGCCTTGTCGCCCACCGATGACCCCGATGAAATCCGCCGCCGTTACAGCGCCTTGCGCGCGCCGCTCACGGGCGAGGCCGAAGAGGTGGGGCGCATCCAGCGCATTGCTTCGCCCGATGGTCCGCCGCTGATCGTGGTGCATCCCAAAAACGCCGCGCCCGGGCTGTTGCCGGGGCTGGTCTATTTTCATGGCGGGGGCTGGGTGCTGGGCGGGTTTGACACCTATGGCCCGTTCATCCGCGCGCTCGCCAATGCGACGGGACGCGTGATCGTGTTTGTCGATTACCGCTTGGCGCCCGAACACCCATTCCCTGCGGCGCTGGAAGATGCATTTGCCGCCATCGATTTCGTGTCCGAACACGCTGCCTGGCTTGGTATCGATGCGGGGCGCATCGCGATTGGCGGCGATAGCGCGGGCGGCAATCTCGCGGCGGTGGCTGCTATCGCGGCGCGGGACGGGCTGATCGACAGCGTGCCCGAGGCGCAGCTTTTGATCTATCCCTGCCTCGATTTCACCGCCAGCCAGCCCTCGCATGAGGAATTGGCGGAAGGTTATCTTCTCACCCGCGAGCTTTATGGCTGGTATCGCGCGCAATACCAGGGCAGCCACCCCGATCCGACGGACTGGCGTCTCTCGCCTTTGTTTGCTGGCGATTTCAGCGGCCTTGCGCCTGCGATCCTTATCTATGCCGGATTCGATCCTTTGCGTGATGAGGCGCTGCTTTACGCCTCCCGCCTGATCGATGCGGGCGTAACGGTAGAGCCGATTTTCTATCCCGGCATGATCCATGGCTTCATCACCATGGCCGGCGCCGTCCCCGCCGCGTTGGATGCCGTCACCCGCATCGCCGCCGCCCTCAAAAAAGCCGACCGCGTAACTCCGCGCTTTGCGGAAACGAGAGCGGGGCAAGTCGCGAGCGCCTAAACCCCTCGCACCCCTTCCGGCAGATGGGCTTTGATCGTCTTGGCCAGAAGCTGCATGTCGTCTTGTCTGGGAAAGCTTTTCCTCCAGACAAGGCCGATGCGGCGATAGGGCGGGCCTTTCAGCGGGCGAATGCAGAGCCCGTCTTTACTCAAGGCCAGAGCTGGCAGCAGCGTGGCGCCCAGCCCGGCGGCCACCATCTGGCGGATGGTCTCCAGACTCGTGGCGCGGAAATCGGCCGCATCGCTGCGGGCGCCAATTTGTCCGCATACGGCCAATGTCTGTTCACGCAGGCAATGCCCATCCGCCAGAAGCAGCAGTTTTTCGTCCGCAAGCTCGGCGGGATCGATGGTCTTGGTCTTGGCCAGACCATGGCTCTTGGCGCAGGCAAAATAGAAGGGCTCGTCGAACAGCGCCTCACACGCCAGATCGTCATCGGCCAAGGGCAGCGCCAGCAGCGCGCCATCCAACCGATGCGCCTTCAGCGCGGCCAAAAGATTGCCGGTCAAGTCCTCCTGCAGCACCAGCCGGGCTTTCGGAAAGCGCTCGGCGATCAGCGGCAGCAGGGTCGGCAGCAAATAGGGCCCCAAGGTGGGGATGACGCCGAGCTGCAACGGCCCGCTCATCACGCCCCCTTCGCGCCGGGCCAGTTCCAGCAGCGCGTCGGCGGCGGCCACCACCTCGCGGGCCTTGGCCAGGATCGGCGCGCCTTGGCTGGTCACCGTCAGGCTGCGGCTGGTCCGCTCAAACAGGATAACCCCCAGATATGCCTCAAGTTTTTTCAGCTGAGCCGAGAGGGTGGGCTGGGTGATGTGGCAGGAATCGGCCGCCCGGCCGAAATGGCCGCAATCGGCCAAAGCCACGAGATAGCGAAGGTCTTGCAGGTTCATGGGGAACGATAGTTACCGTCTATCGTGGCGATTGCAACTATCGACTGGACGGCCAGAAAAAAACGCCTACATTTGCACTTGCGAGCAATTCGCACGTTTAAGAGTCCGCCATGACCGTCATCGACCAGACCATTGGACTGACAGAGCGCACCATCCTCGGGATGCGCGACGTGCTGACGGCGCCCAAAGGCAGCCGCCGGGGCTGGCGCACGGCCATGCTCTTCGCGGGTCCCGCGGTCATCTCCTCCATCGCTTATATGGACCCGGGCAACGTCGCCACCAACATCCAGGCGGGGGCCAAATTTGGCTATGCGCTGCTCTGGGTGGTGCTCGCGGCCAATCTGGTGGCAATGCTGTTCCAGTCGCTCTCGGCCAAGCTCGGCATTGTCACCGGCAAGAACCTCGCCGAGCTGTCGCGCGAAGAATTCCCCAAGCCCGTCGTCCTTGGCATGTGGGGCATTTCCGAAATCGCCGCCATGGCGACAGACCTAGCCGAGTTCTTGGGCGGTGCGCTCGGCATCTCGCTGCTCTTTCATGTCCCCTTGATGGTGGGCATGGTGGCGACAGGCGTCATCACTTATGCGCTGCTCTCTATTCAGAATGGCGGTTTCCGCCCGATGGAAATCGCTATCGCGGTGCTGATCGCGGTGATCGGCGTCTCTTATCTCGTCGAGCTCGCCATGGCGCCGGTCGATTGGAGCGCGGCGGCGAAAGCTTCTGTCACGCCCACGCTGCCGAATGGCGAAGCCTTGACCATCGCGGTAGGCATCATCGGCGCCACCATCATGCCGCATGCCGTGTATCTGCATTCGGGGCTGACCCAATCGCGCGCGCCCGCCCGCACGGAACCCGAGCGCGCCATGCTGCTGCGCTTTTCCAACCGCGAGGTGATCGTGGCGTTGGCGATTGCCGGGTTGATCAACATGGCGGCGGTGGTCTTGGCCTCGGCGGCGTTTCACAGCGGCCATCCCGAAGTCGCCGAAATCCAGACCGCCTATCACATGCTGACCCCGCTGTTGGGCGCGGGTGCGGGCTTCATCTTCCTGATCTCGCTGATCGCCTCAGGTATTTCGTCTTCCACCGTTGGCACCTTGGCGGGGCAGATGATCATGCAGGGTTTCACCTCCTACCAGATTCCGATCTGGGCCCGCCGCCTCATCACCATGGCGCCCGCTTTCGTAGTGGTGGCGCTGGGCGTCAACCCGACTTCCGCGCTGGTGATCAGCCAAGTGGTGCTGTCCTTCGCGCTGCCGGTGCCGATGCTGGCCTTGATCTGGTTTACCCGCCGCAAGGACATCATGGGCGCCTTCGCCAATTCGCGTCTCACGGATGCTGCGGCGATTGGCGGTGCGGCGGTGGTGCTCAGCCTGAACGCGGTTCTGCTCTGGCAGATGATCTGATTTGCGTCGCTGCGGGGTGGTATTGGCGCGTGCGCTCGTGGTAATCGAGCGCCCGTAGCATTTGACGGGCGCGTCATGACTTATCCTAAGCCCCAGAGCAAAGCGATGCTGGACGAACTCGGCCAGTACGTCATCACTGAAGCTTATCCCTTTGTGGTCGATCTTGAGCATAGCCGCGGCATGCTCATGGCGACGGTGGAAGGCGATCGCATCACCGATTGGGGTGGCATCTTCGGCTCCAAGCTTCTGGGCTATAATCATCCGCGTCTCTTCGCGCCCGAATATGCGCGCGAGATTCTCATCGCCGCCAATACCAAGATCGCCAATCCCGATCTTTTGACGCCGCAATGCCTGGCCTATTACCGCTTGCTGCATCGCTTGGCGCCGAAATCCATGCGCGAGGGCGGGGTAGAGGTCTATTCCGTCAATTCGGGCGCTGAAGCGGTCGAGAATATGATGAAGTACTTCATCAATCTCTTCCATCATCGCCGCGTCGCCGCGGGCAAGCCGCCGATCACGCCGCGCTTTGTCTATTTCGATCAGGCTTTCCACGGCCGCACCGTCTATGCCTTGAACGTCACCAAGCTGAAGAACGATCCTTTGGCGACGCGCGATTTCCAAGGCATCATCGCGGGCAATCTGCAAGTCGAATTTCCCAGCGTCGATAACCGTCAGGTCGATAGCTTCAATGCCGACAAGGCCAAGACCGCGCTCGCCACGCTGGAAGAGCATTTCAAATCGCATGGCGAAGAAATCGCGGGCGTAATCTTAGAGCCTTTGCAAGGCGCAGGCGGCCATCGCTTGGCGCATCCGTCCTTCTATCTCGGGCTTTCCGAGCTCTGCCATCGCTACGATATTCCTTGGGGCCTCGACGAAGTGCAGACTTCGGGCGGGCAGACCGGCGCGGTCTTCGCCATCGATCTCTACGATGTGCCGTACCCGCCGCAAGCCGTCGCCACCGCCAAAAAATTCGGCAATGGCGTCGTCTATATGAAAACCTCGATGGTGGATGTCGGCGTGCTCGATTCCACCTGGGGCGGCGCGCTGGTGGACATGGTGCGCTTTGTCCATGAATGGCAGATCGTGGAGGATGAAGACCTCATCGCCCAGGTGCCCGCCAAAACCGAACAGCTCGTGAGCGGGCTGAAGGCGCTGGAAGCGAAGTACACGGATAAAATCGGCAATGTTCGCGGCCTGGGCCTCTATCAAGGCTTCACCGTCTGGGGCCGGGGCAACAAGGCCCGTCTGGTCGAAATGGCCTTGCAGGAGGAGAATTACCTCCTCCTCGGCGCGGGCGTCTATTCCATCCGCTTCCGCCCGCCGCTGGATGTCACCCACGAAGACATCGCCAAGCTGCTCGATACGCTCGATCGGCTGCTGGGGCGGCTTTAAGAAAAAGCTGTCATCCCGGACGCGCCCATAGCGATGTCATCATCTAGCACTTGGGCGCGATCCGGGACCCACTCCGAAATCTGCGCTGGCGTGAAAGTGGATCCCGGCTCTTCGCATAGGCGCGCCGCGCCATGCTTCGGCCGGGATGACAATCACGGAAACACCGGCTTCTGCGCTTTCACATATTCTTCCCACTCGCCGCGGGAATGGAAATCGAGGCCCTTGTCCCAGCAGCCGCCCGAATAATAGGTGAAGGGCTTTCCGGGCGTGACCTTCACCAGCACCAGGAAATTCTCCGCATCCTGAACAAAGCCGGCGACCTGCGCGGGATCGACCATCAGGGCGAGGCCCATCGTGCCTTTATCGGGATCGGTTTTCTCCCATACCACCAGCTTGCCGCTCGTGGCGTCCCAGCTGTAATCGCCCGCCTTGTCGGACGTGGCTTTCTTGTTGATGCCAATCCCCACCACCAATTCCGAAGGATCGTCAGACGAAATCGTCGAGACTTGTTTGGTGAAATTGGTGCCGAGCGGCAGCGAGAGCTCGCGATGCTCCCAGACCTTGCGCACCACATCCACCGGCCAGGGCGCATACTCCAGACTGAACGACGCCACTTCCGGCCCCGGATTCAAGATCTTGAAGCTTCTGTAGTTGCGCGAGGTCCAAAGCTTGTTCGCATACCAGATGCCGAGCCCGCCATCGCCGCGCGCCGCGCCGACATTGTAGAAATCGAGCCCGTCGCCATGGAAATCATGCTGATGGCCGGTGGCGAGCTGGCGTTCCATGAAGGGATAGCGCACGCGCTTACCCCAGATATCGATGCCGGAGCCCGACGGCGGCTCATATTTTTCCAGTGCGGGGCCATAAAGCCGGTGGGCGATGCGGTCGTTCTCCCACAGGATATCGTCATAGCGGTACGGCGCATAGCGCACGATGGCGGCGGGCTTGTCTTCGCCCTGTTTCGGCGGGGCGAGCTGGAATGCCATGCGGGGCAACGTACCGCCCGAAGCCTTCGCCGGATCATAAGAAAGCGGATCGGCGGTCTGCGGCTTGGAAAGATCGCCATTGGGCTCAGCGATCGGCAAGGCGCTGATGGGCTCGCCGAGCTTCATCACTTCAAGCCCTGCGAGGATAAAGGCGCCTTGCGCATAGGGGGCGGTGTCTTCGGGGGCGGGCGGCACCGGGCGATCGCCAATCTTCTGTACACTGCCTAATAAGCCGCTCGGCAACAGATGCGCATTCAGCGCTGCCCAGCCCTTCAACACATGCGGCAGATATTTCTTCCGCTCCAAAATCCCATGATTGATGCCGAAGGCCAGCGCATAGGTGTAAAAGCCCGTGCCAGAGGTTTCGCCTTCCGGCGCTGCTTTGGGATCAAGGAGGTTCGTGGTCCAAAGCCCGTCCGGGCGCTGCAGGGTTGCGATCTTTTCCGCCATCTCCTGGAACAGCTTCACATAGCGCGGGCGGCTGGCAAAATCCGCCGGCATGGATTCCAGCACCCGCGCGGTGCCCGCCATCACCCAGCCATCGCCGCGCGACCAGAAAATCTTTTTGCCGCTATCGCTTTTCTTCCCAATGAAGCGCTCATCGCGATACATCAGATGCTCGTCGCGGTCATAGAGCTTCTCGGTGGTCCGCCACCACTGCACATCCATGGCCCCCAGATAGCCGCTATCACCGGTTAAAGCCGACATCCGCGCCAGCACCGGCGGGGCCATGAACAAGGCATCGCACCACCACCAGACCAGCTTTTCCGGTTCCGGCTGGCGGGTCAGATGGGGCAGTTGGAAATCGAGGCGCTGGCGCAGCGGCAACAGCGTGCCCGGTTCGCGCCGCCGCGCATAAAGCTCTTCATAGAGATCGCCCATCGCCACGTTATCGGCATGCAGCATGCCGGTCATCGTTGTGGCGCCGGTGAGGGCATAATTGAAATGTCCCGCCACCTCCGAAAGAAAGTTCAGCGTCGTGGGGTCTTTTGTCACCCGCGCCAGCTTGGCCGCGCCGACATAATAGGCCGCCGATACCCAGCCCGCGGAAATCTCTTTCGGCGCATTGACGCCATTCATCGGCATGGCGCTTTCACGCATGGATTTGATCTCGGCGGCGCTGGCGCGATCCAGGGTTGCGAGCACGGTTTGGGGATCGGGCAGGGGCTCGGCCGAAGCTGCGGACATGACGCCCAGCGCCAAAGCCAGGATGAGCTTTTTCAATTATTCCTCCCCCATATTTCTTTTTCTCTTAGCCGCGTGTTTGGGCTGCTTCTCTGGCCGCGATTTGACCACCTGATCGGTTCGCCCGCCAACCCCGGCACCGTTAGCAAAATATTCCTGCTGCCGCCACGCGACCTGGCGCGCCTTTAAACTTTGCGTGAAGCGACCGCTAACACAGGCAAAATCTGTGCACCCGCTTTGCGCTTCTTGTCGCTCCCTGTTGTTGGCGCGGCAGGGCCTCTCTATTGTCCGAGAAGTGCGATTTGGCCGGTCCGAGCCGTCGCTAAACATAAAAAGGGGAATGCTCCATGCGGAGAGGGATAGTGCTGGCAGCGGTTTTGACTGCCGCTTTTGGCGCCAACGCGCTCGCAGAGAACGCGACGCTCACCGTGCACGCCGATAAGCCGGGCGCGGTCATTAACAAGTACATCTATGGCCAGTTTTCCGAGCATCTCGGCACCGGCATTTATGGCGGCATTTATGTCGGCAAGGATTCCAAAATCCCCAACACGCGCGGCATGCGTAATGACGTGATTGCGGCGCTGAAGGATCTGCATGTTCCCTTGGTGCGCTGGCCGGGCGGCTGCTTTGCCGATGAATATCACTGGCGTGATGGCATCGGGCCGAAGCGGGTCACCCGCATCAACACCAATTGGGGCGGGGTGCCTGATCCGAACACTTTCGGCACGCATGAATTCTTCGATTTCGTTGAGCTGATCGGCGCCGATGCCTATGTGAACGCGAATATGGGCACCGGCACGGCGGCGGAAGCAGCCCAATGGCTGGAATATATGACCGGCGATCAGGACACGACTCTGGTGCAGGAACGCAAGGCCAATGGCCGCGACAAGCCCTTCAAGGTGTCGATCTATGCGCTGGGGAACGAGACCTGGGGCTGCGGCGGCAACATGCGCGGCGAGTATTATGCCGACCAGTATAACCAGTGGGCTACCTTCATGAAGACGGCGCAGAAGCCTGGTCCGCTCATGCTGGCAAGCGGCGACCGCAGCGGCGAGGCGATCGACTTCACCAAGGCGCTGATGGCCAACCGCCGCGCGCCGATGGATGGCATCTCGCTGCATTACTACACCACCCTCGGCAAGTGGGAGGACAAGGACAGCGCGCTCGGCTTCAACGAGTCCGGCTGGATCACGACCCTGTCGCAGACCTTGAAGATGGACGGCTTCATCAAGAACCATGACGACGTCATGACCGAAGCCGAAAAGAAGACCGCGGCGGAAGGCGGGCACAAGAACAAGGTCGGTCTTTACATCGATGAATGGGGCACCTGGTATAAGCCCGAGCCCGGCTCCAATCCCGGCTTCCTGGTCCAGCAGAACACCATCCGCGATGCGCTGGTGGCGGCGGCCAACCTCAACATCTTCCACAAGCACGCTGATCGCGTGACGATGACCTCCATCGCCCAGACGATCAATGTGCTCCAGGCCATGATCCTGACCGACGGGCCGAAGATGGTCAAAACCCCGACCTATTGGGCGTTCTATATGTACAAGCCCTTCCAGGATGCGACCTCGCTCCCGGTCGATATCAAGTCGGGCACCTACAGCTATGGCGGCGTCACCATTCCGCAGGTTTCGGCCTCTGCTGCCAAAGCCAAGGATGGGTCTATTGTGATCGGCCTTGCCAATCTTGATCCGCACAAGCCTGCCTCGATTGCGGCGGCGCTGGATGGCGTCAAGGGCACGGTCGTGAGCGGCCAGATCCTCACTGGCGATGCCATGGATGCGCATAACAGCTTCGAAAAGCCCGATGTGGTGCATCCGGTGGCCTTCACCGGCGCCAGCCTTTCGGGCGGCAAACTCACCGCCACGCTGCCGGCCAAATCGGTCGTGGTGCTGACGATCAAATAAGCGCGTTAAACAAGCGGCTTAGTGGAAAGGGCGGCTCACCAGCCGCCCTTTTTGTTTGTCTTGCGCCTTTGTCAGGTGTGAGACGGACTAAATGGGCGCTCCGTCATAATTGAGCGGAGGGAGTGGGATATGTTTGGGCTCACTCCGTTCCCTTATGGTCTTCGGCGGCGTGCCACCCGTCCGTGAAGACCAAGGGAAATCTTTTTGAACATTCTCTCCCAGCGTTTTTTCTCCGCCATCGTCTTGGTGGCGGCTGTGGCTTTGTTTGCCGCCGCGCAGGCCGCCACCGGACCCGCCAATGCACATGCGGGGCGCTATGGAGAGGGATGGGCCTGCGACAGGGGCTATCGGGAAGCCAATGGCGCCTGTGTTGGGGTTAAGCTCCCGGCCAATGCGCATCTCAGCGATTTCTATGGCAGCGGCTGGGAATGTGATCGCGGCTTCAATCTGGCCGGAGCAGGATGTGTGAAGGTTGCTGTTCCGGCGAATGGCTATCTCACCAGCGGGGCGGGCGGTGAAAACCGATGGGCCTGCCGGCGCGGGTATCGTCCGGTTGGAAATGCCTGCATCGCGGTGAAAGTGCCCGAGCATGGCTACAGCCTGGAATCGGCTTATGGGCGCGGCTGGAAATGCGGGAGGGGCTTTCGCACCTCCGGTGAGGCCTGCCAGCGCGTCGAGGTGCCCGCCAATGGTTACCTCTCGGATGCGGGCGACAGTTGGAATTGCGAGCGGGGCTATCGGGCGTTCGGCGAGAGCTGTAACGCCGTCGAGCTCCCCCAGCACGCCTATCTCTCCGATTCCGGGGCCGATTGGGATTGCGAGCGGGGTTTCAGCAAAACAGCGTCTGGCTGTGCTGCGGTATCTGTTCCGGCCAACGCCCATTTCAATTACAAGGCCAATGGCTGGGAGTGCGATCCCGCCTACACCCGCCGCAGCGGGGCCTGCGTGCTCCTGCACTGAGCCGCGGCGCGCCCCCCGCATGTCCATCTCCTGTCCGCGCCATGAAATCGCCTCCGCGCCTCTTGGCGGCGGGGTCTCCCGTTCCCATGTCTGGTTGTGGTCTTGAAGGACCCTAAAATTTCTCGTTCTTTGAAAATCGAACCCGCCTCCGGAGCTGGCACGTGCCCAAGAGTTTGGAGGAAAGTTAACAGCAAGGCGAATATCTCGCTCTATCAGCCGCTTACGCTAAAAACACCGGGTTTGAATTGCGAAAATAGATTTCAGGGGGATAGACGGGGGTATCCGCCTCCCAAAACCTTCCATAACAATTACACTGCCGAATGCGCGTCGGTTTTGTAATTTTCTTCCGGCCTCGCATTTGCCGGAATTTGCAGGCATAGAGGGCGGACGCGCCGGAGCTCCGGCCAAACCGTTCCCCCTTGTCCACCTCGTATTAAAGTCCGCATGCGGGCCGTTTCCCGAAAGGTTTCGTTTTGTCTTTTCCGTTGCTTGCCGCCCCCTTCGCGCGTGCCCTTGAAGCCCGCGGCTATGTCAGCCTCACCCCGGTGCAGGAGGCTGTGCTGGCACCCGAGACCGAGGGCCGCGATCTGCTCGTTTCCGCGCAGACCGGTTCGGGCAAGACGGTGGCTTACGGCCTCGCCATGGCGCCCACGCTGCTCGGCGAAGAGGAAGATCGCCTGCCGCGCGCCGATGCGCCGCTCGCGCTGATCATCGCGCCGACGCGCGAACTCGCGCTTCAAGTCGAGACGGAACTCACTTGGCTTTATGCCGGGCTTGGCGCGCGCATCGTCTCTTGCGTCGGCGGCATGGACCCGGTGAAGGAGCGCCGCCAGCTGGAGCGTGGCGCCCATATCGTGGTCGGCACGCCGGGCCGTTTGCGCGATCATCTCGAACGTGGCGCGCTCGATCTCGAAAGCCTCGCCGCCGTGGTGCTGGACGAAGCCGATGAGATGCTCGATCTCGGTTTCCAGGAAGATCTGCAATTCATCCTGGATGCAACGCCGGGGGAGCGCCGCAGCTTCCTGTTTTCGGCAACGCTGCCGGGCCCCATCGTCCGCCTCGCGCGCACCTATCAGAATGACGCCCTGCGCATCGAGGTGACGAGCGACACCAGTGGCCATGCCGATATCGAATATCGCGCCATCCGCATCGCCCATGCCAAGATCGACCGTGCTGTGGTCAACATCCTGCGCGCCATCGATCCGCAATGTGCCCTGGTCTTCTGCGCCACCCGTCTCGCGGTGCAGAAAATGGGCGAGATGCTCGGCGCGCGCGGCTTTCATGCCGTGGTGCTGTCGGGCGAGATGGGCCAGAACGAGCGCAACCGCGCTTTGCAGGCCTTGAAGGATGGCCGCGCGCGGGTGTGCGTGGCAACCGACGTTGCCGCACGCGGACTTGATGTGCCGGGCCTTAGCCTCGTCATCCATGCCGAGCTGCCGAAAGATGCCGAGATCATGCAGCATCGCTCGGGCCGCACTGGCCGCGCCGGTAACAAGGGCGTCTCGATTCTGCTGGTGCCGCCGTCGCGCCGCCGTTTCGCTGAAGGACTGTTGCAGCGCGCCGATGTCCCTTATTCCTGGGCAGATGTTCCGTCTGCGGAAGAAATCGCCGCTACCGACCGCGAGCGTCTGTTGAATGCGCCGGTCTTGACCGAAGCGGGCGACACCGAAGATGCCGTCATCGCCGCGGCGCTGATGGAACGCTATGAGCCGCATCAGATCGCGGCGGCCCTCTCCAAGCTCTACCGCGCCGGTCTGCCTAAGCCGGAAGATGTCGAGGAATATGTCGACAATCCGAAATTCCTAAGCCGCGACGAGCGCAAGGATGATCGCAATACCCGCTTCCGTGAAGGCAAGCGCGAACGCCGCGAGCGTGATGAGCGCGGGCCCCGCCGCGAACGTGGCGAAAGCCGTGGTGAGTGGTCGCCGCGCGAACAAGCCCCGCGCATGCCGCGCGAACGCCGTGAATCCACGGGCGAAGTGCACGCCAAGCTCGCCGAGCGTCATGGCCTGCCGGAAGGCTCGGTTTGGTTCCGCGTCTCCGTCGGGCGCGAGCGCAATGCCGATCCCAAGTGGCTCCTGCCGGAAATCTGCCGCCAGGGCGAGGTGACCAAGAAAGACATCGGTCAGATCCGCATCTTCGATCGCGAGACCCGCTTCGAACTCGACTCCCGCATTGCCGCCGAATTCACCGCCAAGATCGCGGGCCGTGAAAAGGGTGGGGTGGTGATCATGCCCGCCTCTGGTGGTGAGCCTGATTTCACGCCGCCGTCGGAATCCGAGCAGGCCGAGCGTCCGCGTTTCGAGAAGCGCAAGCCGCGCGGCGAAGGCGATGCGCCTTACGCAAAGAAGCCCTACGGCGAGAAGAAGTCGTATGGCGAGAAGAAGTCCTACAGCGAAAAGAAATCCTACGGCGAGAAAAAGCCCTACGACAAAAAGGGCGACAAGAAGCCGTGGGAGAAGAAGCCCCGCGCCGAGAAGTCCGATAAGCCCTATGGCGACAAGCCCTTCGCGGGCAAGCCTGCGAGCGAAAAGTCCTGGGCCAAGAAGGCTGAGGCCGCCAAGCATCCCAAGCCGGAAAAAGCGGTGCGTTTCTCTGATCACGTGGCCGATGAAGAACGCCGCGCTCAGCGTAAAGAGCGCAAGAAGGAAAAGCGCAAGTTGAAGGCCTTGGCGAAAGGCTAAGGCCCGGTTGCGCCAAGCAAATTCGTATGTTTGGCGTTGCGACTAAGGTCGGGGGTGGCACCCCGCCTTGGCCGCTGGTAGCGTCACCGGATGCGCGACCAGACTCCTTCTCATTCCCTCCTTGACGCTCTTCCTTCCGACTGGCGGGAAGCAACCCTTTTAGGTCGTCTTCTCACCCATGATGGCCCCACGCCTGTTCTGGTTTCCGGTGGGCGCCTACGCGATATCTCGCGGGTTGCCCCCACCGTCTCGCAATTCCTGAACGGCAATTTTCGCGGCGAGCTGGGCATAGATCTTGGTCCGCTCGAAGCCTTCGACTTCGCACCCGCTTGGACGGAAGGCGAGGCTGAATGCAAACTGCTTTCGCCCATCGATCTGCAATGCATCAAGGCGGCAGGCGTCACCTTCGCGGTTTCCGCCATCGAGCGGGTGATCGAGGAACGCGCGCGTGGCGAAGCGAGCAAAGCCGAAAGCATCCGCGCCGCGTTGCGTGAGCGTGTTGGTGCCGATCTGCGCTCCGTGAAGCCGGGCTCGCCGGAAGCCATGAAGCTCAAAGAGGCGCTGATCGCCGATGGGCTGTGGTCGCAATATCTCGAAGTCGCCATCGGCCCAGATGCGGAAGTCTTCACCAAGGCGCCGATCCTGTCCTCGGTCGGCTGGGGCGATTACATCGGCGTACGCTCGGATTCGGTCTGGAATAATCCCGAACCGGAAATCGTGCTCGTCTGCAACGGCAAGGGTGAGCCCGTCGGTGCCGCGCTTGGTAATGACGTGAACCTGCGTTGTTTCGAGGGCCGCAGCGCGCTCCTCCTCGGCAAGGCCAAGGATAACAACGCCTCCTGCGCGCTGGGGCCGTTTATCCGCCTGTTTGATGAGAGCTTCACGCTGGATGACGTGCGCCAAGCGGTGGTGCGTCTTGAAATCCATGGCGAGGACCAGTTCCGCCTGGAAGGGCAAAGCTCCATGCGCGAGATCAGCCGCGATCCGCTCGATCTTGCCGGGCAGACGATTGGCAAGCACCATCAATATCCCGATGGCTTTGTCCTCTTTATGGGAACGATGTTTGCCCCCACCGAAGACCGCGATGGCAGCGGCAAGGGCTTCACCCACAAGGTTGGCGATGTGGTGCGCGTCTCCTCCGAAAAGCTCGGCGTGCTGGAGAACAAGGTCACGCATTGTGATCAGGCAAGCCCCTGGCAGTTCGGGGTGGGCGATCTTATCTCTAATCTTGCTGGCCGCGGCCTGCTCGCGGCCAAGGCGGAGGTGCGCAAATGAGCGATACTCTTACCCTCAAGCATTTCATTGGCGGCGAGTGGGTGGGGGGCGAGGCCGGGATTGAAAGCCTCAACCCCTCCGATACGCTCGATGTGGTGGCTGTGGCCCCCAATGATGATGGCGCCGCCACGCGAGACGCCATCGCCGCGGCGCAGGCCGCCTTTCCGTCTTGGTCGCAGGTAAGCCCGGAACTGCGCTCCGATGTGCTCGATAAGGCGGGTACCCTGATCCTCGAACGGCGCGAGGCATTGGGCCGTCTTTTGTCGCGCGAGGAAGGCAAGACCGTTCCTGAAGGTATAGGTGAGGTTACGCGGGCGGGACGCATCTTCAAATTCTTCGCAGGCGAAGCCTTGCGCCGCAGCGGCACCACGGTGGATTCCACCAGGCTTGGTGTTGAAGCGGCGACTTATCGCGAGCCGGTCGGAGTGTTTGGCCTCATCACGCCCTGGAATTTTCCTATCGCCATTCCCGCTTGGAAAGCTGCGCCTGCACTCGCTTATGGCAATACGGTGGTGCTGAAATCGGCTTCGCTGACACCCGCCATCGCCAGCGCCATGACGGCGATTTTGGCTGAAGCGGGCGTGCCCAAAGGCGTGTTCAATCATGTCTTCGGCGGTTCAAAATCCGGCGATGCGCTGGTGGGTGATCCGCGTGTGGCGGGCATTTCCTTCACCGGCTCGCAAAGCGTCGGCGCGGGCATTGCCAAGAAAGCCGCCGAACGCCAAGCGCGGCTGCAAATGGAAATGGGCGGCAAGAATCCGCTTGTTGTGCTGGATGATGCCGATTTCGATCGCGCGGTGATGTGCGCCCTCGATGGCGCTTTCTTCGCCAGTGGTCAGCGCTGCACAGCCTCTAGCCGCGTCCTCGTCACCGAAGGCATTTATGATCGCTTCATCGCGGCTTTGGCCGAGAAGGCGCGGGCCTTGCGTGTCGGCCACGCCTTGGATGCCAATACCCAGATCGGTCCGGTGGCCAGCCAAGGCCAGCTTGATACCTCGCTGCGCTATCTTGAGATCGCGGCGAAGGAAGGCGGGCGTTTGGTGGCGGGCGGCGATCCGCTGAAGCTTGAAACGCCCGGCTATTACCTCGCGCCCGCGCTGCTGGTCGATACCACGGCAGATATGCGCGTCAATTGTGAAGAGATTTTTGGGCCTGTGGGCAGCGTGATGCGGGTCAAGGATTACGAGGAAGCGCTCGCTATCGCCAATCAGGGCGAGTTCGGACTTTCCGCGGGCATCTGCACCACCTCGCTGAAACATGCCCATCATTTCGTGCGCCATGTGCGTGCGGGCATGACTATGACCAACCTGCCGACTGCGGGCGTTGATTACCATGTGCCGTTCGGCGGTACACGCAAATCGAGCTTTGGCCCGCGCGAGCAAGGCGCGGCGGCGATCGAATTCTACACCCTGATTAAGACCTCCTACACCTGGGTGTAATGGGCGCTATAGGCAAACTCTTTTCACGGCAGGTGTGACGCCGATTTAATACGACATGCAAACAAAACCTCACGAAGATGAGGATCAGGCGTTAAGCCGGGGGAAATCGTGACTGCAGGGATTTCGCACAGCATTCCATCCGCCCGTTGGTGGCGCATCATTCCAACAACTATACTCGTCTACATCTTCTCGTTCATGGACCGCACCAATATCAGCTTTGCGATGGCGGGCGGCATGAGTGAGGAGCTCGCCATGTCTGCCACCATGTCGGGCATGGCTGCTGGCGTGTTCTTTGTCGGTTATGTTCTGCCGCAAATGCATATGGGGCATTGGGCCGAGCGCGGGAATGCCAAGCAGTTCATCGGTATCTCTATTCTTCTTTGGGGCGGTTTTTCGGTTATCGCAGGCTTTGTGCATACGCCTGAAGAACTCTTCGTCGTACGCTTTCTCACCGGTGTGGCTGAAGGCGGCGTCTGGCCTGCGATTCTGGTCATCATCAGCCATTGGTTTCCCAATGAGGAGCGAGGTAGGGCCAACGCCTGTTTCCTGATGAACATTGCCGTGGCCTCGATCATCACCGGGCCGCTCTCTGGTTGGATCATTGCCCATTACGGCTGGCGTTGGGTGTTCATTGGCGAGGGCGCGCTGTCGCTCGGCCTGATCTTTGTCTGGTATCCTCTGATCGCCAACAGCCCTGAGACAGCCAAATGGCTCTCGCCTGCGGAGCGGGACTACATCGTTACCCGCATCGCGGCGGAAAAGGCCAAGCTGAAGAATTCTCCCGCCATCAATTATCGCGCGGTGATGAAGGACCCTAATCTCTGGCGTCTGGTGGCGATCTACTTCTTCTATCAGGTCGGCATTTACGGCTTCGCGATGTGGCTACCGACGCTTCTAAAGGAACTCACCAATATCGGGATTGCGGGCGTTGGTTGGCTTTCCACCGTTCCCTATATCGCGATGATCTTCGGGCTTTACACTTTTGCCCATCTTTCCGACGGCAGCGGTAACCGCCGCCGCTATGTCGCTGTACCTATATTGTGTTTCGCGCTCTGCTTCACGCTTTCCACGCTTCTGAAAGCCGATATATGGCTTTCCTTCGGGCTTCTCGTGGGCTGCGGTTTTTTCATGCAGTCGGCCTCCAGCGTGTTCTGGACCATTCCACCAATGCTGTTTCCGCCGGAAGTCGCCGGTGGCGTGCGCGGGATCATCAACGCGCTGGGCAATCTCGGCGGTTTTATCGGGCCGTTTCTGGTTGGCTGGCTCCGCACCCAGTTCAACAGCTACGATGCGGGCGTCTATTTCCTGGCAGCGATGCTGATGGTGGGTTTCCTGCTGGTTTTGAGCTTGCCGCCCAGCACCGCCAGCTATCCGCGCGAGACATGAAAAAAGGCCCTGTAGTGAAGCAGGGCCTGTCCTTTCAATGTGCCTCTATTTGGGGGCTGCGGCGGGTTTGGCATCTTCCGCCGCCGAAGCCGCAACACCTTCCGGCGAACGGCGCCAAGTGAAATAGGCATCCAAAATCTTCAGCCCCGCCATGTTATCGATAGGGCCGGGATAAGGTGTACCCTTCAGGATCATGGCCTGCTGATGGTCTTCGCTGAAAGCGGGCCATTCTGGAACGCCAGGGCTATTCGGTGTGCCGTATTTCGCGAAGTTGGTCCAATAGGTCACCATCGCGTCAGAGGTCACGCGGTCGGAGGCCGAGGGCGTCTCGCCCTTCAAATCCTCCAGATGACCGAAGACATAGGGCACATCGCGCCCATGCCAAGCGCCATAGCCCGCTTGCGGAGAATTGGCGGTATAGTCCGGATGCTGGTCGAAGTAATAGAGATAGGCCTTGGATTTGCCGAGGCTCGATTGCTTCTTCGCCCAGGTCCAGGTGTGCCAGCCAAACGCCGCGTCACGGGAAATATCGCGGGCGGATTTGGGATGGCCGCTTGCGCCGGCGGGATAGACTTCCAGGAGCTTATCGGCGAATTTGCCATAGCGCGCTTTCACGCTGGCGGTGTAATCGGCAGGCGTCGCGAAATGCGAAAAGCTGAGGCCTTCGTCGGAATTATAGCCGACCAGGATCGGCGTATCGTTGAAGCGCTTCTCGTCATAAAGTGTGACCTGATCGGTGGGGATGACATAGCCATCGATGATCGGCCAGGCGAGGCCGCGCGTTGCGCTAACAAGCTTCTCGGCCGGAATCTTACGCAAATCCGCCAATGAATTGGCGCCCGCATTTTTCTGGAAGGTGAGGCCATCCTTTTCCGCCATTGCAAGCAGGCGCATATTCTCGCCAGGTCCGCCGGCCGCGCGCGGCGGTCCGAACGAGCCGCCGCTTTCCGAGATAGCGCCTTCAAACAGACTTTTGGCGAGGGGTGAGGCGCTCAACATGCTGACGGCGATACCGCCTGCAGATTCGCCGAAGATCGTCACTTTATAGGGATCGCCGCCAAAGGCCGCGATGTTTGCTTTGATCCATTTCAGCGCCGCGATCATGTCGAGCAGGCCGTAATTGCCGGAGACATGATTGCGCGTTTCAGCGCTCAGTTCGGGGTGGGCGAGAAAGCCGAGCGTGCCGACGCGATAGGCGATGGAAACCAGCACCACGCCCTTTTTCGCCAGCACTTCGCCGCTATAGCCGGGAATGGAGGTCGCGCCGCCATTGAAGCCGCCGCCATATATCCAGACCAGAACCGGAACCTTGTCCTTCGCGGTTTTCGCCGGGCTCCAGACGTTGAGATAGAGACAATCCTCGCTCATCGGGCCTGCTTTGGGATCTGGCGGTCCAAAGCCGCCTTGCACGCATTGCGGCCCGAACTGATCCGCTTTGCGCACGCCGCTCCATTTGGTTGCAGGTGCGGGCGCACGCCAACGCAGGTCGCCAACGGGTGGCGCGGCGAAAGGAATGCCGCGATACACCGAAAGCCCATCTTCAATGGTGCCTTCCAACTGTCCTTGTTCCACGGTAACGGGTGCGGCGGCGCTCATGGCGCAGCTTGCAGCGATGGCAAGCGCCATCCATAGCATTCTCATTGTTGATCCCTCCCAAAGCGCCGTGATCGGCTTGTTTGAGAGCATGGTAGCTGGGTGGATAGCTCCCGAATAGTCTGATTATTTATATGTCTATTATGCTGGCCCTCCTTCGTGGCCCGCGCAGCAGAAATGCATGACTGACGCAGTCAAATATCTCGCCCGGCCGGTCACATTCGCTTGAAGACATACCTGCCGCAGGTAGTGCCTCACTTCTAATCAGCCATTTTGTCCGGCAAAATGCCGCACAAGTGCAGCCGCAAAATAGAGCTGCCATTCTTGAGGGGAGTCCAATGCGCAGCTTATTTTGCAGTCTATTGATATCCGCGGCTGTGTTGGCACAGCCGAGCGCGGCGGCCGGACAACATCGCGTGGTGCAGGCCGACCTTTCCCGGGTGACCGGGCCACATTCCAATGTGCCGCTTGAAGTCGTGGGGGCAGGGCGCGCTGCTGAAGGGCTTCGCGCGGATTGGCAGGAACAGCTCGCGACGGTGCAATCCGAGATCGGCTTTGGGTATCTGCGTATGCATGGCCTGCTCACCGACGAGATGGGCGTCTATAGCGAGGACAAAGGCGGTAAGCCGATCTTCAATTTCCAATATGTGGATTCGCTTTATGACGCGCTGTTGAAGCTGAAAATCCGCCCCTTTGTGGAGCTGACTTTTGTGCCGTCCAAGCTCGCGGCTGGAACCACGACAGTGTTCTGGTGGAAGGGCAACACCTCGCTGCCGAAGGACCCGGCAAAATGGGCCATGCTGATGCGGGCGCTGGTGGCGCATTTCAAAGAGCGCTATGGCGAGGACGAGATCAACAAATGGTATTTTGAGGTCTGGAACGAGCCGGATATTCGTGGTTTCTGGCCCCATCCGCTGGAAGATTATCTTTCACTCTATAAGACTACGGCTGAAGCGATCCGTGCCGAGTGCGCCAAGTGCCGGATTGGCGGGCCCGCGTCCGCGGTGCCCTATGCGGCGGAAGAGGCGTTCGAGAAATGGCTTCTGGCGAACCCGTCCATTCCCAATGACTTCATCGCGCTGCATGCCTATGGCGTGAATCAGGGTTATCTTGATGAAACGGGGCGCGCCGGCACGGTGATTGATCCTGATCCCAACAGGGTAAGCGGGCGCATGCGCCATTCGCGCGAATTGATCGATGCCACGACGTTAAAAGGGCGGCAGCTGCACTTCACGGAGTGGAGCTCGGCCTATACACCCACCGACTACATGCATGACCAATACCATCAGGCCAGCTTCATCCTGAATGTCGTCAAGCGCGCCACGCCTTACGTGGATTCACTCTCTTATTGGACATTTACCGACATCTTCGAAGAGCTGGGGCCGCGCTTCACGCCCTTCCATGGCGGCTTCGGTCTGATGAATCTGCAAGGCATCAAGAAGCCCGCCTATCACGCATTCAGTTTCCTGCGCCGGCTTTCGGGCGAGGATGTTGTGTCCAAAGACAACGCGTCCTGGATCACCAAAGCCAAGGATGGTTCTATCACAGCACTGTTCTGGGATTATTCGCCGGAGGTGCCACCCAAAGGCAGCAGTGACCAGATTTATTACAAGCAGGAATTGCCTGCCGCATCCAAAGGCAAGGTGACGCTCGATCTGCGCCATGTGCCGGGCGGGCAATATAAGCTTTCGATTTATCAGATCGGCTATCAGCAGAATGACGCCTTCACGGCCTATGCCAAAATGGGTCTGCCGAACCAGTTGACCAAGCCACAGGTCGAAGCCTTGAAACAGGTCAGCACTGGGGCGCCGCAATCGGAGGAGGTAGTTCAGGTAACAGGCGGGCGCTTTACCAGAACCCTGCCGCTCAACGCGAATGACTGCTATGAATTTGTGCTGAGCCCTGTGGGCCGCGCGCCATAGGAAGGCGTCCCGTCGCGCCCCGGCCTTGAGAAGCCGAGGCGCGTTCTGGGATTTGCTTATTGCACCGTCACTTTGACGACGTTGTCGTCGGCATTGCGGTCGATATAGTCTTTATAGGGCGCCACGCCAGCGAAGGCCGGAAGCTTTGCCACCACGAGGTGCAGGCTCTGCTTTCCGCTTTTCACGGGCAGGCGGGTGAAGGAGATGATCTTCGATTTGTCGAAGTCCTTCTTGCCGGGCTCAGCCAGGAAGGCGCCAACGGGGACCTCTTCCTGCATCTGTGCTTCGGTCTCCTTGCCCTTGCCGTTGGCGTAGAACTTATGCGCCTCGACCTCCAGCGTCAGGTCATACTTGCCGTCGGCGCGTTTCTTCGCCGAGGCCTCGGTCGCCTTCAGATCATAGACGGTGATTTTCTCGAACAGATCAGTGATCAGAGCATTGTATTTCGGCCCGGCTTCCTGACGCAGAATGGCGAGGAAATCACTCGTCTTTGGATAGGGCGCTGGCTTGAAGGCGTAGGCCGCCAGAAGCTTGCGCAGCGAGCGGTTGACCACGTCTTCGCCGACCGTCTCCTTCAGGCGGTACATCACCACAGCGCCCTTGCCGTAATGAATATAGGCCTGGTTTTCCGCGCGATAGAGCGGCAGTTCCTCCACTTCCTCGCCGCCGCGCGCCCGAAGATAACGATCGAGCCAGAACTTCAGGAAGGTGCGCATTTTTTCCGGCCCATACATCTTTTCCATGACTAGCATGGCCGAGTATTGCGCGAAGGTTTCCGACAGCATGGTCATGCCTTGCATGTCGGCGCCGATTACCTGATGCGCCCACCACTGATGCCCAAGCTCATGCGCGGTGACAAAGGTCACCATGTCGAACTTATCCGGGTTGTCCTTGATCGCATCGTAGTTCTGGATGAAGCCCAGGTTTTCCGAATAGGGAATGGTGTTCGCGAAAGACTGCGCAAAGCTTTCGTATTTCGGGAACTCGATGATCCGCGCCTGATGGAACTGATAAGGCGAGAAGTCGGTCGAGAACTCGGCGAGTGAGGCCTTCATCGCCCGCAGCATGCGGTCGATATTGAAGGGGTGCTGCTTGTCGTAATAGACCGCGAGGTCCACGTTCTTCCACTTCTCGTGCCGCACGGCATAGTCGGCCGATTGGATGGAGAAGAAGTTCGCAATCGGGGAGTCCGAGACGAAGTGCACAGTCTTGCGGCCATCCTTCACCGTCTCGGAAGTCTTGTAGCCCGGCGCGATGGGAGTCTGATCCGCCACGGTCGATACCGTGATGTCGGACGTCACCCAGTCGGAATCGTGGCGCAGGTAGTTGTTCGCGCGTGCACGATCGTCTTCGAGCTTCGCCGGACGCAGTTGCGAGGGCAAATGATAGCGCCGCCGCTTCACGGGGTCTGTGAGAAGTCCGCCGCTGCGATCCATGCCGATGCTGGGGGTGATCTCCATATTATTCACGAAAGTCCCGTTATCGACCACACGGCTCATATTGCCGTTGTTCTTGAAGCCTTTCTGTTCCAGCACCGTCGTGAAGTGCACTTTGCGCACTTCGTTTGGCTGCATGGGCGTCGTGAATTTCCATATCTGATAAGAGAACTTCGCGAAATTCTCGCTGAGCTTGGCGCCCTCCACCGTGAGCGACTTCATCTTGAGGGCGTCGTTCCAGCGGATATGCATCGCGCCGAGCGGCTTACCGGTGCGGTTTTGGATGGTGTAAATGCCGGTGGTTTCCACTTTCGGATCGTGTGGATAGACGCCAACCTTCAGCGACACTGAGGTGATGCGTGGCTGCGGCACATGCTCGTATTTGAGCAGGGCTTTCTCGTACTCCGCCGAGAACTTCTCGTTATCGATGGAGGTTTTGTAGTCGTTGAGGATATGGGTATTGTAGAAGATGTATCCACCCATTCCCGCCGAAGCGATCACGGCAACGGCCGCGATACCACCAGCGACACCGCGCAAGCGGTAGGGCAGGCGGGCGAGGCGCGGCATCAGCCGTGTTTCGGCGCCCCGGCGCCACAATGCGAAGCTGAGGACAGCCAACAGAAGCGCGACAGCTCCCCAATAGGAGAGGAACCACCACGCCCCGATCCAGAACTTACCCTGGCCGTTCATGTCCGAGAGCGGCACGTTGGAGGTGGAGGCATAGATATAGAGGTTATCCTCCAAGCCCATGGTGGCAAAGGTAATGGTTGCCACGAGGTAGAGGCCCATCACCGCCCAGCCGATATATTTGTGCGGCGACAAGGTTTGCACAAAAATCGCCAGCGCCGCGTATTCGATGGCTACCATTCCGTCTGGGAGCAGATACCAGGCGATATACTGGTTCAGGTGATAGTCGGTGTAGCCCTTGAAGGTCTGAATGGCGATCGCGGCGATAATGGAGATCGCGTAGGTCGAAAACAGCACCAGGGAAATGGCTGCGATTTTCGGCAGCACAAAGGTCCAGTCTGAAACCGGGCAGGCGCCGAAGATTTCATGCGTACGGCGTTCGCGTTCCCGCCATACCAGCTCACCGGCATAATAAATCGCGATGATCAGCGGGATAATCGTGAAGGCGCCTCGCAAGGCTTCGATCATCGTGATGGTAACGGGGAAGATGGTATAGCCGTTGTTCTCGTCGGCGAAGATCATAGCGCCGCCGCCATTGAACAGGCCCAAAAGGACCAGCACGAAGAAGGCCGGGCTTTTGAACACCTGCGCCATTTCAAAGCGCGTCCATTTGCGGAACTGGGCGAATGCCGTTTTTCCATCGAAACGCGGCTGAGGCTGCACGGTAGGCGCGGGTGCCGCGGCTTCGGCCTTGGCTTTCTTGGCTTTCCCTCCGCGTGTGGCTTTGGTTTCGACGTGGAACACGCCATAGGCCAAAGCTAGAACCGCAAGAGATATGGTGGCCCAGATCAAGCGATTGTAAAGAACCAAGCCGATAATGGGCGGCAACGTGCTGTTACGGTCGTTGACCGTCCAATACTTCGTTACTTCGCCAATTGCGCCGATCCCGAAGGGTTCCCACAAGGCAACGATATGGTCGAACTCCGGTTTGCGGAACAGCGACAGGAACGTGACGTAAAGAATGAGAAACGCGACTACGCCAAGGTAGCTTGCCAGCATCGAGCGTGTTGCGGTCGCCACGGCGAAAAAGGTCACCGAGGTGATCAACACACTAGGTAATGCGATCAAGAAATACGCGTAGAGATAGTGGTTCAGCACAAAGGGGCCGACCTTCATCGGGTCGAGCCACGGCATCAGGCTGCCGAACATAATGGCAAGAGGCACGCTTGCCATTGCAACCATCCCGGCCAGGAACGCGCCGGTGAAACGCCCAATGAGGTAATCGAATTTGGTGACGCGTGTCGTCCGCACAATGGGGCCGAAGCCGGTCTCGTCATCGCGGACCACGACATTGGCAACGAAGGCCGTAACAATGAACATCGCGAAGATGCTCATGATGGCCGTCTTTTGAATGATGGCGAAAGGCGAGTTGACGAAAACAGCGCCGGAAGAGCCAATCTGAATATTGGGAACGACAGTGGAGCCGTAAGTCAGAAGAAAGAAGATTGCGAAGGCCACCCAGAATACGGGTGATGTGAGCTGATAGCGCAGCTCGAACCCGACTATCTTGCGAAACATATCAGCCCCCGTGCTTGAGGGAGGTGAAATAGACTTCGTCGAGGCCGGGTTCGACCGCGACAAAGCCGTTGCCGGGATCGGAGTCCGCAAGGATGTGGATTACGGTCTCACCGCCGACCAGACGGGACAGGATGACGGTATAATCCTTGCGATATGCATCAACCTCGCTTTTGGCGACAGTCTTGCGCCAAACGCGTCCCTTGAGTTCTGCGATCAGCTCGGTGGGCACTCCGGTGGAAACGATGGAGCCGCGGGCAATGATCGCCATGCGCGGGCAAAGATCAGCAACATCTTCCACGATGTGGGTGGAAAGGATCACCACCACATGCTCACCGATTTCCGAGAGAAGGTTGAGGAAACGGTTGCGCTCTTCGGGGTCAAGGCCAGCGGTGGGTTCGTCCACGATCAGAAGCTCAGGCTTCCCGAGCAGTGCTTGGGCGACACCGAAACGCTGGCGCATGCCACCAGAGAACCCGGCCAGGGCCTTGTGGCGAACGTTCCAAAGATTGGTCTGGTTCAAAAGGCTTTCCACTGCGCCGCGGCGTTCCGAAGAATCCGAAATGCCCTTCAAGACCGCCATATGGTCCAGCATCTTGTAGGCGGAGATGCGCGGATAGACGCCAAAATCCTGGGGCAGATAGCCCAATATCCGACGGATCTTTTCAGGCTCCTTCACCACATCGATGCCGTTAAAGCGAATGGAGCCGCTGGTCGGGGTTTGCAGGGTGGCGATGGTCCGCATCAGGGTGGATTTACCCGCCCCATTCGGGCCCAGAAGGCCGAACATTCCTCGTGGAATCTCAAGGCTTAAGCCGTTTAAGGCACGCACGTCGCCCTTATAGACGTGAGTGAGATTCTCAATTTGAAGCATAACCCCTCCACAACCTGTAAACCTGAAAAAGATGGGCGCTGCAGATGTGAACTACAAGGGGACCCATCCCAACCTATTGGAAAAACTTGACCTGCCGTCCCGTTTCGCATGGAGACGTGACCACTTTCACTATTGAATAATCCTACTAGGCACGGGACCGTGATCGCGGGCCTCATTGCGGGCCAGGGGGGCATGGGCTAGGTCTCGCGAAAGAAAAATGACGGGGAGTGGCTATGAAGAGCGTGTTTCACGGGCTGTATCTGGGGGCTGTGGGGCTGGGATGTGTGGTCTTCAGCACGGGCGCAGCGCTGGCTCAGAGCGATGCTCCGGCCACCTTCCATAATCCGATCCTTTGGGAAGATTTGGCAGATGTCGATATCATTCGGGTCGGCGACACATACTATTACTCCGCCTCCAACATGCACTACTCCCCGGGTGCCCCGCTGCTCCGATCGAAGGACCTAGTGAATTGGGAGTATATCGGCCACTCTGTTCCCAGCCTCGATTTTGGGCCGCAATATAATATGGAAGGCGGCACGGCTTATGTCGGGGGGACCTGGGCCTCCTTCCTAGGCTATCGCCAGAGCAACAAGACTTTCTATTGGGGCGGCTGCGTAAATTTCAAGCACACCTACATTTACACCGCGCAAGTGGCGGAAGGGCCGTGGAAGAAGAGCGGCGAGATCGACAACTGCTATTACGATGCCGGGCTGCTCATTGATGACGATGACACGATGTACGTCGCCTATGGCAACACCACGCTGAAGGTAGCCCAGCTTTCGCCGGACGGCACGAAAGAGGTGCGTTCGGAGACTGTTTTCCAAACACCCAAGGATATCCGGGTGCTGGAAGGTTCGCGCTTCTATAAGGTCAATGGCAACTACTACATCTTCCCCACGCGTCCGGCGAATGGTCAGTATGTCTTACGGTCGACCAAAGGCCCGTTCGGGCCTTATGAAATTCGCAATGTGGTGCTGGACGAAAAAAGCCCGGTGGCAGGCGCGGGAGCCCCACATCAAGGCGGCATGGTGCAGACACCGGAAGGCAAGTGGTACTACATGGCTTTCACCGATGCCTATCCGGGCGGGCGCATTCCCGTCCTCGCACCGGTGACCTGGAAAGACGGTTGGCCGGAGGTGGATCTCAAGGCCGATAACCAATGGGGTGAAAGCTATCCCATGCCTTTCCCCGGCACCGTGCAGCGTGATCGCGGCGGATTTTCGGATCGCTTTGCCGCTAAGGAACTTGGGCCGGAATGGGAATGGAACCACAATCCCGACAACACGAAATGGTCCGCGGGTGACGGTTTGGTGCTGAAAACCGCCACCGTGACCGATGACATTTATCTGGCGCGCAACACGCTTACCCACCGCACGATTGGGCCGCACTCCACCGCTACGGTGCTGCTCGATTACAGCAAGATGAAAGACGGTGATCTTGCGGGTTTGGCCTTCTTCCGCAATTGGACGGGGCTGATCGGCGTCAGCAAAGAGGCGGGCGGATTCAAACTTGTGATGAAGAACGGCATGGCGCTGGATCAGCACAAGCAGTGGACCACCGCGAGCAAGGGGGAGGTGAAGCAAAGCACCACGCTTAAAGGCGGTAAGGTTTGGCTGCGCGCCGCCGCCGATGTACGCCCTGGGGCCGGCCGCAAAGTCCTGTTCTCCTACAGCACCGACGGCAAGAGCTTTAAAAGCTTTGGGGACCCCTTCGATCTGAGCGCGGATTGGCCTTTCTTCATGGCCTATCGCTTTTCCATCTTTAATTACGCAACCAAATCCTTAGGGGGCGAGGTGAAGGTGACCTCTTTCGAGATCACCAAACCTTAAGGGGCTGCTAGAACGACATTCCAATTCCAACGAGATTGGCCGCGAGAATGATCACGGCCATACCCGCGCAAAGAATGGCAATGGGGCGGCGGCCAACGCCTTGCCATTCTTTGAGCGCCAGCCCGACCAAGCCACCGAACAGGACATAGCCGCTCATATGCAGCATCCAGTTCACGAAGCCGAGGTGTTGGGGAATGCTGGCGGCGCCCCAGGCATAGAAGAAGAATTGGAAATACCACATGATGCCGCCCGTCGCGGCCATCGCGCCATTGGTGAGCAGTGACGAGGCGGGCAAGGACAGATCTGCACGCAGTGATAGCTCTTTCTTGAAGGCCAGGCGCAGGAAGCAATAGGCGAAATTCACCAAAGCCCCGCCGCCCATGATCAGCACATAGCTCGGCAAGGCGGCGTACAGCGGATTAATACCTTGCGCCTCAGCAAGCGCTTGGATGGGCTTGGACGCATCGATGGCGAAAGACATACCCGATGAAAACACGCCGCATAGCACGGCCAAGACCAGGCCTTTGGTGAGGTCGAACTCTGCAGCAGACCGGCCCAGCCGCTCTTCCTTCTGATGACCGGCGAGGGTGACGATGCCAATGCCAATCAAGGCGATGACCACACCGGAGAGGCTTAATTCGCCGCCCGTGGTACGCACCATGCCTGCGAGATCGCCATGCAGGGCCGGAGGAATAAGCGTTCCAATGATCAGGGTTACGCCAATCGCTACGCCGATGCCAAGCGACATGCCCATATAGCGCATCGTCAGCCCGTAGCTGATATTGCCGATGCCCCACATGGCCCCGAACAATACTGCTTGTAGGACTACCGATCGATCCAGGCTATGGTAGAAGCCCCGGAAATCCGGCAGCAGCAATAAGCTCACACCAATCGGGAACAACACCCAGGAGAAAAAGCCCGCGACGGCCCAGGTGGTTTCCCAGCTCCAGCGCTTTACTTTGCTGATGGGTGCATAAAACGCGGCGGCTGAGGCGGCGCCAACCATGTGCCAGCCAATTCCGGATGCGATGGACATGTGAGATAGTCCTTAAACTGAACCCGTTACGGCTGGATGAGGGCGTCGGGTGTGGCGGGATCGAATGCGGCGAGACCGGGTTTGAGATGCTCGGTAATCGGAAGCTTCTGCCGACGCATGCTCTCAACAACTGCGCGCGCCAGTTCATAAGCTCCATAGGCGCTTTGATGTGTGGCATCCGCGCCATTCCCCGCGAAGGCGGCCCGCGCTTTTTCCGGCCCGAGCGCTTCAAAAAGCGTACGGGACATCGCGGTGAGGTCGATCAGAGGCACATTCTCTGAGGCCGCGACGGCACGGATGGCATCCGGATAAGCGCCATGGGTCTCGATGATCTTGCCAGCCGTATCGAAACGCAGCCGCTGCATCGGTGTGACCAGCACAGGGTTCACGCCATGGCGTCTCAGCTCGGCAATATAGACCTTTAAATAAAGCGGGAAGGTCGTTCCCGCGGGCTCGTGCGTCTGCGGCCATTGGGATTTTTCGTCATTATGCGAGAATTGCAACAGCGCCCAATCGCCTGTCTTGGCTTGGCTCAATACCTTGTCGAGGCGCAGTTCCGACAGGAAGGATTTCAGCGTTTCGCCGCTTTCGGCGTGATTGGCGATGGCGATGCCATTGCCGAAAAAGAGCGGCAGCATCTGCCCCCAGCCTGCGTAAGGGGGCTGCGGCTGATCCGTGACGGTGGAATCGCCCATTAAGAAAAGCCGTGGCACCTCCACCGGTACAATATCGAGCGTCTTTATATTGGCGGCGTCGCTGGCGAAGCCGAGCGTCAGCTTTCCATCCCAGCTATAGGAGCCGCATTCACGAGGATTGAGCCGAACCGCTATTCCGCCCGGCGCATTTAGTGGCAAGGTGGGGAGGGCCGCATGCCGCACATCTATGATGAAACTCTGGGTCTTGGTCAGTTTTTGTTTGCTGGCCGAGGGAAGCAGAATGAAGCGCCCTGCCTCGGCGGTGATGGCACCTTTGGGGGCTTTCGCAAAGGTGAGCGTCACGCGGTAGCTGCCTTCAGGCAGAGCGACGGAAAATCGCGCGCTGTGATCGGGAACAATAATCGGGTCCGCTGTGGGGCTTGCGGGCCGGGCACAATGCGCGGCGCTATCAACCACCGCGCCTGCGGGCTCAAATCCATAACCTTTGTCCGGAGCATAGGCAAAATCATCGCCAACCCGGATTGCGCCCGGCGTCGTCGAACCGCTGTGAAAGATGAAATGCGCTTCCTCCGCCCATGCCGCTGGAAGAGCAAAACATGCCGCGCAAAGCACGACCGCCACTTTTGTCATTTCACTTCCCTCAACGCGGATATTTTTCCGGCTTTTATTGGCGCAACGAGCTGATTTCGAGGCGTGCTCTAGGGCGCTTATTTGGATACCAAAAAGCGCTTCGGCACGGGCAGGGTAACGAGGTCCAGTCTTTTACCGCCGCTCTCTCGCCCACTTTGGATCAAGATGCGCGTGCCATCCGGGCTGAAATTAGGATGGGTATGATCGGGCTTCATCATATGGCCGGTGGAGAGAAGTATGCGCTCGCCGGTTTTGCGGTCCATAAGATAGACTTCGCCATCGAAATCGTCGGCCACGGCCAAATGGCCATCAGTGGTGCCATTGCTGTGCCAAAAGCCCCGGCCAGTGGGAAGCTGGCCCACCATCTCGACAACATCCGTGCGCAGATCGATCACCGCGACGCCGGTGGGACGCTTACGCAATTCCGGCGTGTGGCCCATGATGTTGAACATCACATGATCGCGATCGACGAAGGTCTCATGCGTGACCCAGTCGGTGGGGCCTTCGACAAAGAGCGGTCGGCTGCCGGTCCCGTCAGCCTTTACGATCCACATGCGCTGCGGAGCGTCGCCGCCGGTCTCGTTGCAATACATCAGCTCGCCCGCGAGCCAGGGATTGGCTTCCACATGCCCGACGCGGAACGGTGTTTTCACCACGGTGCGAATGGCGCCGGTCTTGAGATCGATGGCCCAGATTTCGCCTTCCACGTGGCGTTTAGCGGCTTCTTGCGGTGATGGCGCGTCGTCCAAAAGAACGCCCGTATAGGCCGCGCTTTCATCCATATCGATGGCAAAGCCGCCTGCGTCCCGGAAACCTTCCGGGAAAGTGGTGATGGTCGTTTCTTTTGGGGCTGCGCCTGCTTCCGGGGAAGCGGGGAAATCAAGGCGGATCAGGCGTAGGCGCTTGTCCCCGCCTTCGCGAAAATAAAAGAGATGGTTTGCCAGCCGTGAGACATTGATGGAACTGAGCTTTACGCCCTTGCCATGGGTGAGTTGGGTGATGGCACCATCGCTCTCGCGCAAAGCGAAAATTGCGGGGCCTTCCGATGAACGGTTGGAGGAGCGGAAGATGATGTGGCTCCCGTCGGCGGTCCATTGCGGATGTGTCTGATAGATTTTGGCGTTGCCGGCCGGGCCAGTGGTCAAGAAGCGCATGGGTACATGTGTGACCTCGTCCATCACCACATGTACTTCCGAGCGTGGTGCCGCGCTTTGGCCTGCCAAAGCGACCGCGAGCGGAATAACCGTCGCCACGAGCACAGCGGCAATCTGTTTGGCGGACATGGCGTCTTCCCCGGTTATTTTTTGATCTTGTGAGTACAATGATTGCATATTTATCAATATTCAATCATGATGCGTCAAAAATAGTCATCACGCCTGAAGGTCGAGGTCAAGCGCTGCTACCGGTGGCAATCTTTTCGAGATTGCGTCATATGCGCCTGTCGATCCGGCCCATAACAGTGAGTGCCTTCGCATGAGACTTCTGCGCTACGGTCCCAAAGGATCCGAAAAACCCGGCCTGCTCGATAGCGAGGGCAAGCTGCGCGATCTGTCGTCGATCATCTGTGACATCACGCCTGAGATTTTGGGGGCCAGCCATCTCGCCGAGTTGGCGCTCGTTGTCGAAGACCGGCTAGAGACATTGCCCGTGGTGTCTGGCAATCCGCGCCTCGGTGTTCCGGTCAAGGGCATTGGCAAATATCTCGGCGTGGGCCTTAACTATCACGATCACTCGCGCGCCCATGACGGCAATCTGCCGCCCGAGCCGATCATCTTTTCTAAGGCGATCAGTTGCCTGAACGGTCCCAATGACGACGTCATGCTGCCGCGAGATACCCAGAAACCCGATTGGGAAGCCGAGATGGGTGTCTTCATCGGCAAGACTGCGCGCTATGTGCCCGTCGGAGAGGCGCTGGATTATGTCGCCGGATATACCGTGGTGAATGACATTTCTGATCGTGGTTTTCAGAACATCTCGACTCAATGGGATAAGGGCAAGGGCTGCGACACCTTCGGGCCGGTAGGACCTTGGCTGGTGACGCCAGATGAAATTCCTGATCCGCACAATCTCGATCTCTGGCTCGAGCTGAACGGGAAGGTTATGCAGAAGAGCAACACGCGGCACATGATCTTCAGCATCGCTGAGCTGATTTCCAATATCAGCAGCTACATGACGCTCGAGCCCGGCGATCTCATCGCCACGGGTACGCCGCTTGGCGTCGGTAACAGCTTCACGCCGCCGGTGTATTTGAAACCCGGCGACGTTCTGCGATTGGGAGTCGAAAAACTTGGCGAGCAGGAACAGCATGTGGTGCCGTTCCGCTGAAATGAAAAAGGAGGGGAAATTCCCCTCCTTTTTTTATGCGGTTTTGACGATGCCGCGCGAAAGCCAACGCAGCATGGCTTCGGGCCAATGCGAGGCGGGGAGGGCGGGATTAAGCCCTGTTCCCATGCCGTGGCCACCCTCGCGATAAAGATGCAGCTCGGCGGGCACGCCAGCTCTGCGCAAAGCCATCGCCATCAGGAGCGAATTATCCGCGGGAACGGTTTTGTCGTCATCGGCGTGCACCAGGAAGCACGGTGGCGTCTCTGAGGTGACCAGCTTTTCGCAGGAATAGGCATCGGCCTTGTCGAGCGCATCGCCGAGCAGCTGTTTGCGCGACGCCTTATGGACGAAAGGTTCGGTCATGGTGATGACGGGGCAGGAGAGCACCGCAAAATCGGGGCGGGACGAAAGCGCATCCGCATCATCAACTGCCGTATAGCTTTGCTGCTTGAAGGCGGTCGCTGCGGTGGCGGCCACATGGCCGCCCGCGGAAAAACCGATCACGCCAATGCGATTGGTATCGACGCCTAGCCGCGCTGCGTGTTTGCGGGCGAGGCGGATGGCGCGTTGACCGTCTTGTTTCGGTGCTTCCGGGCCCACTTTCCAGCCTTCACCGGGAAGGCGGTAGATCAGATCGAACACCGTGATGCCTTGAGCGGTGAAGTAGCCGGGCACTTTCGAACTGTTGGCGATATGGACGTAGCCGCCGCCTTGGCACATCACCAGCGCGGTGCCATTGGGCTGCGCGGGGCGATAGACATAAAGACAAGGCGCGGCGATCTTCGAATACACATTGGTATCGGCGGAGCGCTTTTCGATGAAGGTGGTGAGCGGTGCGGAAAGCCCGCCCGGCGGATTGCCCGGCCAGAGCGGGATGACATCGGGTTCACCGGCGGCTTGCGCAGGGCTGGCCAGGGCCGCCAGAGTCAAAGCTCCGCCATGCAGCAATGTGCGGCGGCTTAACGCAGCTTCGTGGGTACTCACGGTATCCTCCCGAGGCCGGTCACAGAGCTGTGTTGCCTCATTATGAGTTATTATGATGGAATATGCGCGAAGTTGTGATAATCGGCCCGAGGTAATCACGCTGCGCCCGTTGGAGCAAGGCGACAAAAAGGGGAACACCCATGAAATGGATTTTGGGGGCGGCCGCCATCGGCTGCCTTGCGGTTTGGAGCGCCGCGCTCGCGGAAGACCTGCCGAAAGAATGGATTGACCCCGACACCCACCACCGGGTGGTTCGCATTTCTGAGGAGCCGGGCAGCCAGAGCCTCTACTTCAATTTCAATGCCTACACGCCCCAGAACGACAAGATGGTGATCTCCACCCCGAAGGGGATCGCGTCGTTCGATTTCAAGACCCGCGCGCTGAAGCTGATCGTGCCGGGCAAGGTGCATCTGCTCTTCACCGGCCACAAGACCCGCCAAGTCTATTACGAAATCGGTGACCTTGAATCCGGCGCGAGCAAGACCATCTACGCCGCCGATATCGATACCGGCAAAAGCCATCAGGTCGCCAAGATCGAGAGCGGCAATATCCAAAGCATCAATGCCGACGAGACGTTGCTCGGCGGTGTGGTGGAACACAGCAGCGGTCAGGTGATCGGTCATGACGGCATGATCGTGCCCAAGGACGTCACCAAGGGACCGGCGCCGAATGGGCCGGACGGCAAGCCGCTCGCCTATGCGGATGCCAAAGAATCCCGCATGGATCAGCGCCTTGAAGCCAAGATCCCGATGGAAATTTTCACCATCAATATCAAGACGGGTGAGCGCAAGATCGTCACCGCCTCGACCGATTGGCTGAACCATTTGCAGTTCTCGCCGACCGATCCGGGGCTCTTGATGTATTGCCATGAAGGCCCCTGGCATAAGGTGGACCGTCTCTGGCTCATCCGCGTGGATCAGGCCGATGCTAAGCCGCTGAAGCTGCACACCCGCACCATGAATATGGAAATCGCCGGTCACGAATGGTTCAGCCATGACGGCAAGACCATTTGGTATGATCTGCAGACCCCACGCGGTGAGGATTTCTGGGTTGCCGGCTATCGCATCGCTGATGGCAGCCGCACCTGGTACCACCACCAGCGCAATGAATGGTCGGTGCATTATAACCAGTCGGACGACGGCACGCTTTTCTCCGGCGACGGCGGCGATCCCGAGATGGTGGCGCATGCCCCCGATGGCAAGTGGATGTACCTCTTCCGTCCGCACATCATCGCGGATGGCCTCGCGGGCGTGAAAGCCCCGAACTCAGAATCGCTGGTGCATCCGGGCTATTTCGAAGCCGAAAAACTCGTGAACCTGAAGGATCACAAGTACAAGCTGGAACCGAACGGCCGCTTCTCGCCGGATGGAAAATGGCTGATCTTCCGCTCCAACATGTTGGGCGGTGCCTCGCAGGTTTATGCGGTGGAAATCGCGAAGGCGAAATAAAGCTCGCCTTGCTCTAGCTAGTGATCGGCCGCGGTGCTTTCTGGTGCCGCGGCCGTTTTGTATCTGACGCCGACTGCCGCGACGTTTCCCGCATCGTCATAGAGAACAGGCGGGCGGCTTTCGCTCCGCGCGGTGGAAAGTTCGATCGTGTTCAGCGACACGCCACGGGCATGGCGCACGAAAAGGCCCCAAGATGGCGTCGGGCCGAACATGCTCGGCTCGGGATAGGATTCTGCGGCTTCCGGCAAAGGTGAAGCGGTGGCTGCGACTGGCGCATCGCGGAAGTGAAGGCTGATATTGCTGAGGGTAATGTCCGTCACCGGGCTTTCAGAAAGCCCAGCGATGATCGCCGCAAAGCGCGGATCGACATTGCTCGCATGGATATTGGCGATACTTATGCCGCGCGCGGTGGCCATTTTTGCGCCCGTTGGGGCTCGGCGGCGATCGCCAATACGCACGAACAGTGGCGCGGTGGTGATCTCGCGCATGGTGATATTATTCACCACGATATCTTCCATCTTGCCGCCGTCGACGATCTCCAGCGCCAGCCCGCGGCAGCGTTCGAAAACACAGTTGCTGATGGCGATATTTTCAAATCCGCCCGCGCTTTCCGTACCGAGTTTGATGCGGCCGGTGACGCCGTCCTTATCGGGCGCGATGTACTGAGTGCTGCGATAGCTGCCATCCAGCATGCTGCCGATGTCATAGCCGCTAACGAAGCAATTAGTGATGGTCACGTTGCGGGTGGGGCGGAACGCACCGAGCGCATAACTGCTCTTCAGCACAATGGCGTCATCGCTGGGCGTGTTCACAGTCAGATTCGAAAGGTGAACGTTGCTGACGCAATCAAGGTCGATGCCGTCACGGTTGGAGTCGATTTTGAGATTGTCGAGCGTGTGGCCGTCACCGCCGGTGATCAGAATGGCGATGTGCCCGCCACGATAGAGTGAGAAATCGCGCAAGGTCGCGCGGCGCACATTCTTGAACGCAATCGCTTTGTTGCCTTGGCCATTCATCGCCGCAAGCTGGGCTTCATAGCCTGCCACCAGTTCTTTCGGTGCAGGCCCCATACTTAATGGGCGGTCGCCAGCCGCGCCTTTCGACCAGGGGGCGCCGGGGCCTTCGCGTGTCAGCCCCTCGCCATCGATCAGGCCGGGACCAAGGATTGCGATGTCCTCGGCGCCGTCAGCCCAGATCAAGCTGTTATGCCAATGGTTATGGCCGAAATCCTGATAGCGGTCAGTCGGGTTGGGTTCGGGCAGATCGTAATGGCCCATATCCCCCGGTCGCCCTGCGATTATTGTCGCTCCCGCGCCCAGCATCAGCACCACGCGGCTCTTAAGCTCAATGGAATAGCTGAGATAGCGACCTGCCGGCAGCAGGACGGTACCGCCCCCCTGTTTCGCAGCCGCGTTGATTGCCTCTTGGATTGCGCGTGTGTCTGGACGTTTCCCATCACCCTTAGCGCCAAAGCTGCGGATATCGAAAACCGCGCCTGCTTGGGCGAAAGCGGGAAGAAGGGGGAGGTACGCTCCCATGGCGATCACACTGCGGCGGCTTGGCATGGTGATCTTGCCTTTCTCGATGGGAAATTTGAGGTTAGGGTGATCATATATAATCAAAAATAACCACCAACTGTCACTATCCGGCAGTTGTATGTAGGGGCAGAGATGAAAAAGGACCTTACCACAGTGTCGCGTCGTGCCGCTCTGCAGATCGGAGCGGGTCTAGCGATGGCAGCCCAAGCTTCTGGTCCGGCATCGGCACGTCCGCATAAGGCCGTCTCTCCTGTTTCTGTCAGCTGGTTGGATGGGGCGCCTAACGCTGATGCGGCTGCTGTTTGGGGCTGTCCTTGGCCACAAGGGGCCTTACCGAAATCGACCCGCTTCCATCTTTCGGGAGAGAAAGCTGGCGGTGTTCCATTGCAAAGCTGGCCCTTAGCCTATTGGCCCGATGGCTCCCTGAAATGGACCGGCCATGCCGCTTGCGTGCCCAAAGGCGCGGGCAAATTGGCTGTCGCGCCGGGGACACCGTTACGTCCTGATGATGCTTTGGTGGTTGATAAGGCGGATGGCAAAATACGCATTCGCTCGGGCAGTCTGCTGCTGGTGCTGCCAATGAAAGGGCCAGTGCTGATTGAAACGGTGGCGCTAGACGGCAAAGTTCTCGCGCGCCAGGGCCGCCTCAACGTGCTCCGCCGTGATCGGGCGGAAACCGGCGAAGGGGCTACACAAACTGACGGCTTCTCCGGTGAAATCGAGGCGGCGGTGATCGAGCAATCCGGTCCTGTTCGCGCTGTGGTACGTTTTGATGGGCATTACAGCAATGGCGCACGTCGCTGGCTGCCGTTCTCGGTGCGCCTCTCGCTCATTGCGGGCTCGAACAGTCTGAAGCTGGCGCACAGCTTCGTCTTTGATAGCGACGGCCAGAAGGATTTCATCTCCGGTATGGGTCTCAAATTCGATGTTCCCCTGGCGGATGAATTGCATAACCGCCATATCCGATTTGGCGGCGACAAGGGTGGCGTCTGGGCTGAAGCGGTGCGCAATTTACCCGGATGGGCCGAGAAGAAATTCGCTTACGCTGCGCAATTCCGTACCCAGCTTGACGGTCGCAAAGTGCCTGCGCTCGCTGAAATGGATGAGAAATCCCGAGGCCAGTTGCAAAGCGTTGCGGCCTGGGGTGATTTTAAGCTGACGCAGCTCAGCCCCGATCATTTCGCCATTTCTAAGCGTACGACCTCTAAGGCCTGCTGGCTCTCCGCCGATCATGGCAAGCGCGCGTCAGGCCTTGCTTATATTGGCGGCGTCTCCGGTGGCGTGGTGTTCGGCCAGGAAGATTTTTGGCAGTGCCACCCTTCCGCGCTTGAAATCACGGGTGCCCGCGGCGAGGCGGCTACGGCGGCGATCTGGTTCTGGTCGTCCGATGCGCCGGCCATGGATATGCGCCATTACGATACCGAAGGCCACGGCCTCGAAATCAATTACGAGGATGTGCAGCCGGGGCATTCCACGCCATTGGGCGTCGCGCGCACCACCACCGCAGTCTTGCGCTTCGTCTCTTCTACACCCTCGCGCCGCGAATTTTCCGCAATGAGCAAAAATCACGGCAAGCCGCCAGTCCTGCTCGCGGATCGTGAAGCAATCCACGCGGCAGGCGTGTTCGGTTGCTGGTCATTGGTGGATCGCTCAACACCAGAGAAAGCCGAGGTGGAAGACAAGCTCGCGGCACTCACCAGCTTTTATGAAAAAGAAATCGACCGCCGCCAGTGGTATGGTTTCTGGAACTATGGCGATGTCTGCCACAGCTATGATTCTGATCGCCATAGCTGGCGTTATGACGTCGGCGGTTATGCCTGGGCCAACAGCGAACTCGTGCCCGATTTGTGGTTCTGGTACGCGTTCCTGCGCAGCGGTAAGCCGGAATTGTTCCGCATGGCCGAGGCGATGACGCGCCATACCAGCGAAGTCGATACCTATCACATCGGTCCCTTCGCCATGCTGGGTTCGCGTCACAACGTCGTGCATTGGGGCTGCGGCGCCAAAGAGGCGCGGATCAGTCAGGCGCTGCTGCGGCGCATGTATTACTACCTCACCGCCGACGAACGCACGGGCGATATCATGGCCGCGAT
This sequence comes from Rhizomicrobium palustre, assembly GCF_011761565.1. NCBI lineage: Bacteria > Pseudomonadati > Pseudomonadota > Alphaproteobacteria > Micropepsales > Micropepsaceae > Rhizomicrobium > Rhizomicrobium palustre. The sequence continues at coordinate 2,768,506 of NZ_JAASRM010000001.1, forward strand.
GGTCGACGCCGATAGCGCGCTGGTCGCGAACGATCCCTTGCGGGAAATCCTGCCGCCTTCGGCCTATCCAACGCACGCACGCAGCGGCCCGGATTGGTTCGCCTTTGCCAGCAATTGGTTCACCGCATGGGAGCGCACCGGCGAGACGCGCTGGCGCGATAAGATCCTCACCGGGATGAAGGATCTTGCGGCTATGCCGGATGGTCTCTTCTCGGGCACGCCGTTCGGGTACGATCCCGCCACGGGCCATCTGCATGATCTCGGCCTGGCCTTCAAATACTCCTATCACCTCGCCACGATCTTCGGCGGGGCGGAGTTCATGTTCGAGCTTCTGCCGCTTTTGCCGCACAAGGAATTCGCGGAGGCGTGGCTGCGCTATTGCCAGTATTACAACGCTCCGGAAGAAGAGCGGCGCCGTGTCATAAATCCCGCCGCCACCAACAAGCATTTCGGCTATCCGGCATGGCATGCGCGGCTCACCGCCTATGCGGCCAAGATGAAAGGCGATTCTGCGCTGGCGCAGCGCGCCTGGGACGAGGTGTTTTATGGGGCCGGGCAGATGCCGTCGTCCCACAGCCCCTTGCAGATCGATAAAGTCGCGCCGCCAGAGGTTCTAGACGATCTTGAAGAGATGCCGTGGCTGGGTGGCACCAACCACGCCTCGCAATGGTCGCTGAACCTCATGGCTTTGCTGGCTTTGGTGCCTGAAGCGGCGCCAAAGGACCTGCGTGGCGTCTGGAAGCCGCAAAAGCTCTAGTTCAGGCGATAAACACGGAAATTGCGCACCCGCATATGGTTCAGCGTGGTGCGCAGGCCGAACCATCCCTCGCGATAGGGCGCGGGATCGTCGTAATGGAATAGCTTCACATCATCCCGGAAGTAGCGGATATCGCTACCATGAACGGTGATGCGAATGGTCTGCCACGCATTGGGTTGGATCATGTCCTGCGGCTGGGAGCGGTCGTTTTCCGGCAGCAGCGGGCGTTCTTGAGGATCGCCGATATAGCGGCGGAAGCGCGTGGTCGTATTCCGGTTTCCGCCTAAGCCCACGTAATACATCCGAAGGGTGTTGTAGTCTTCGAACTTGCCGCTTCGCGCAGGCGAGAAGAAATCCTTCGGGCGCAGCGGGTCGGTCGCCATAAAGAAACAATTAAGATCGCTCACCCGGTCAAAGGGGCCACCTTCTGCGACAGCCTGTACCTGATACTCGATTTCGAGCGGACCGGAGAGTTTCGGCCTGAACCACAGCGTCGCACCCTTAGGCGCGACAATATCGATCATCCCTTTCGCAAATCGAAGCTCGCCAGCCTCTTCAAACTCACCGAGCCACTGATCGCCGTTTTGAAAATCGTCTTGGAAAAGGATCGCGCTGCGGTCGGAAGATTGCAGTTTGCCAATATTTCCAGGGGTTTGCGCAAAGGTCTGTGTACCAATGAAAATAAGAAGCGCTCCAAACAATGGGCGTTTTGAAATCATGGTCTGGATACTCCCGAGTAAAGACTTCGTTTCCAAGTGACGCATAGAAGTGGTGCATAAAGAGCGATACCAGTGCAAGTTCTGAACGCCGCTGGATGATTATGATCATTTTTGATTGACAGCGGAGGATCAGAATGGAAATTCTAGCGCAAGAGAAAGATGGCGAGCGCGTAATGCGGCGCCAAGGGAGGGAAGTATGGAACTGCAAAACCGCGCTCTGCGCGGCGCTCTCATGTTGGGTACGGGTCTTGGTCTTTGGGCCGTAATGAGCCCGGCGTTTGGCCAGGGTGCGGAAATGCTCGAAACCGTGACGGTGACGGGTTACCGCGCTTCGCTTGAAAACGCGCTGAGCACCAAGCGCACCTCGGCTGAAATGGTGGACGCCATTAACGCCGAAGACGTCGGCAAAATGCCCGACGCCAACCTTGCTGAGTCTTTGCAGCGTCTTCCTGGTATTTCTATCGCCCGTGATAACGGCGAAGGCCGCACCATCACCGTGCGCGGCTTGGGCGCGGACTTCACGCGCGTCACCATCAACGGCATGGAAGCCCTGGCCACGGCCGGCGGCACGCTGTCGGGTGACAATCCGAACCGCAGCCGTCAGTTCGACTTCAACACCTTCGCGTCTGAACTCTTCTCGAATTTGAAGGTCAAGAAGACTGCCGCCGCCTCCACGGATGAAGGTTCGCTCGGCGCCACCGTCGATCTCTCGACGGGCCATCCCTTCGATTACGGCGAGAAGTTCGTCGCCTCCGTCAACAACGCCACCTATGAGACGGGCCACCCCTTCAACCCGCGCATCGCGGGCCTGGCCTCAGAGACCTTCTTCGGCGGCAAGCTCGGTGCGCTGGTTTCGGTTGCGTACAACATGCGCAATCAGAAGATTAACTACTACACCAACGGCGCTGGCGGTTATACCTATTACGGTAATAACACGCTGATGAACGTTGCCGGCACCCCGTCGGGCACGATCACGCGCGATGGCTTTGCTTCGCCAACCGGCACCTCTTGCAGCGGCAATGATGGCGTCGTGCCGGGTGTCTCCGTCACCAACGGCGCTTACTGCGGGGCTTTGTCGGGCTCTGATCCGGCTACCTACGCGCTGATCAATAACCCGCGTGGTCACAATGCGGCCACCGATTCCTCGGGCGCCTGGAAGAATCCCGGCCCGAATTATGAACTCGGCGATCCCTCGCTGGTCGATCAGGAGCTCTATCAGTCCCGTATCGGTATTACGACGGCTGAGCAGTGGCAGGTCGATGAGGACACGCTTCTGTCCTTCGACGGCTTGTTCTCCAGCTTCTACCAGAAGTCCACGAGCAACCTCGTGACTTGGCTCGGCTGGGGCCGCAATAACACCAATGCGACCCTGAACACCGCCAACGCCAAGACCGATCTTTCCAGCGTGTTCGCCACCTGTAAGGAATCGACCGCGGCCGTTCATGCTCCCCAGACCTGCTCCTACGCGAAGAGCATGCTGCCGGCGAACTACTTCACCACGCCCGGCTCGGCTGGCTATCGCGCCTCCGACCCGAACGGCATGCTGTATCTCATCAGCACCGTCGGTCGTCCGACTACCAAGCTGCTTGCTGGCCAGGTCGACAATGGTGTTGTTGATTACCTGAAAGCCGACAATGTCGACGACCGCACCACGGCTGACCAGTCGCGCGCGACCACCCAGTTCATGCAGGGCACGCTAAAGCTCGAACATAACTTCTCGAGCAAGCTGCACATGGATGCCTTCTATGGCATGGCGGTTTCGCGCAACCACCAGGAAGGCTTGATGGCCTCGATGGAACGCTTCGACGTCGGCTCGGCGACGGGCGAGGGCAGCTATGTCTACGACATCCGCGGCAACGGCTTCACGCCGCAAGAAGTCTCCTATGGCTTCGATGTTGCCGATCCCACCAAGTGGGATTTCGTGAAGGGCTATTCGGCTCTGCGCCGCTATATGTACCTGACGAGCAACAAGTACACGAACATTGCCACCAACTGGTCCTACCAGGCGGCGGATGAGCTGACGCTCCGCTTCGGCTTCACCAGCAAGATCTTCAACTTCAACACCACGCGCTATGTCCGTGCGACGGATACGACGATCAACCCGTCGCTCCAGGAAATGGGCGTCACCTCCAGCGATGTGATGCGGGTGGTGAAGTTCACCGCTGCAGATCTCGGTATGGGTGGCAATACCCCGACCTCCTTCGCGGTGCCGGATCTCGATAAGTTCGAACAGTACACCAACTATCGCTGCAACTGCGTCAACGATTACGGTGATTGGAGAATCTCCAACCTCAACTCGCAGAACAGCGGCTCGAACGGCACGACCACCTTCAACGTTCAGGAGCACGACAAGTCCTACTATCTGCAGGGCGACTTCCAGAACATCATCGTGTTCGGCAACGAACTGCGGGGTAACATCGGCGTGCGTTATGCCACGACCGACGTGCAGTCCTACGGCTACACGGTTGCGGGCTTCAAAGCCTCGGCCACGAATTCGTATGACGATGTTCTGCCGTCCTTGAACTTGGTCTACGGCCTCAACGATGACATGGTCATCCGTGCTGGCCTGTCGAAGGTGATGTCGCGTCCGGTGCTCGCCAACATGGCGCCCACCATCAGCGGCGTTTCCCCGGGGGCGACTGCTGGTGCCTCCGGCACGATCAGCGCCGGCAACCCGTATCTGAAGCCGTTCCGTGCCAACACGATCGACGTCAGCTATGAGTGGTATTTCGACCGTGGCGCGGTTCTGTCGGTTGCTGCCTTCGCCAAGTATGTGAAGAACAACCCGCAGTCACAGACTGTTTCTGGCCCGCTGAACACGCTGATCTCCCCGGACATGGTGACCGCCATTGCGGCCAACTATGCCAAGGACACGCCGCAATACGCGAACATCATGGACCCGACGACGACCTGGGCGTTGACGTCGTACCAGAATGCTCCGGGCGGTGTGCTGCGCGGCGTCGAAGTCAACTATCAGCAGCAGTTCAACTTCCTGCCGCATCCGTTTGACGGCTTCGGCATCAACGCGAACTACACCTATGTCCAGTCGAAGGTGCATTATCTCTTCCGCGATGGCGTCTCGACGGTACTGAAAGACCATCTGATGCCGTGGTTCGGTGCTTCGCCGAACTCCTTCAACGCCACGATCTACTACACGGCCGACAAGTGGGAAGCGCGTCTGTCCAGCTCCTACCGCAGCCGTTACCTTGACGCGTATCCGATCAAGGCGGGTGCCTATCCGGTTGGTTACGGCACGTCGCTGGCGATCAACGAGGCGATCTACGGCAAGTCGTCCTTCTATCTGGACTCCTCGTTCTCCTACAACATCAGCGACAACCTCGCGGCCAAGATCGATGCGCTCAACCTCACCAACGAGCACACCGGCAAGTACTGGATGTACCAGAACCAGACTCAGCGCGCGACGTATGACGCGATGACTGGCCGCCAGATCTTTGTTGGCGTCACCTATAAGTACTGATCTCTCTCCCGAATTAGTACTCATCCTGTGCCGGGACCTTGGTCCCGGCACTTTTTTTATGAGCGGGAAAAAGATGGCCGACAGAGCGCCGTTGCTCGCTTTCTTGTGTCTTGATTGGTGCGAAACGGCGCGGAAAGACTAGGCTGCCATCGAAAGGCAGGCGGGCATGAGGAGATCAGTGATGCATCGCATCTCTTGGAAAACGCTTCTCTGCGCGAGCTGCGCCGCCGCCTTTGGGGCCAGCGCTTTTGCGGGTGAGAGCGGCCTCCTGTTCTCCATGAGCGCAAACCCGCGCGCAGACTTCGCCCAAGGCGATCCCATCCCAAATTTTGCTGATCAAGTCAGTGCCAAAAAAGATGCGTCAGGATCTTTTGTCGCCATCGAAGATACCGCAACACTGGCTTGGCATGCGGCCCATCATATTTACGCGCAGCGCGGAACGCTTAGCTTTGCTTGGCGGGCGCGCTATCCGCTCGGGCGTCAGCAATTTCCGATTTTCCGGGTGAGCTATGGCGATCATTCCTCCTGGGACATGGCTTGGCTGAGGATTGATTGGAATGGCCATGGCTTCGATGCCTTTGTGACCGATGCCAATCTCGCGCGGGTGCGTGTCTCCTATAGAATCGCCACGGTGCCGAGCCCGGATCAATGGATACGACTCGCATTTTCCTGGGATGAAACGCGTGGCATCCGTCTTTACGTCGACGGGCATGAAGTCGCGCGCAAAGATACGACGGCTGTTCTGGAAGCTGGGTTAGATCAATTTGGTCCGCATGGGCGCACCATCAGCCCGCATCAGGCCCATGCGCTTTATCAATTCGCACGCGGCGGTGATCTCAAGAATCTGAAAATCTACGATCACATGCTGACGCTCGAAGCGGCGGTAGCGCTTGCGGCAGATGCTATTCCTGCCAGTGAAACCTATCCCACGCGGTCTCTCGCGCAGTCCGATTGGGAGGGGGAATGGCGGCTGCGTTATGGCTGGAACAGGCCGAACGATCCGCCTTTTTATCTTACCGCACCTTCAACCCATATTCGTTTAGTGCCTTTCACCGCCGCTTGGGATTTGAAAGAACGCATGACCAACGGCAATGACGGAATTGCCGAAACGACCTGGCCTGGCGTCTACAATCGCTCCAAGTTACCTGGGCGGGATGATTATTTCGAGCTGCCCGATTGGAATGTTTATGTCGAGGGCGGCAAGAGCGTGACCTTCGACCTGCCTAAGGAGCCGTGGAACCATGTCGAGTTCCAAGGCGCGGCTTTCGGCAAGCTTACCTATCTCGGCACCAAAGGCGAAAAGCCGTTGGCCGAGAGGCCATCTGGGCAGGAGCGCACCTATTATCAATTCTCTGATCTTGAGGGCGGCTGCTTGCGCTTCGATAATGTGGTGCAAGAAACGCCCATCCAGGAACTACAGGCCTTTCATATTGCGCCCGGTCAGGAGCCGCTGAACGAGTTCGCCTTATCCTATCGCGTCAACGCCTCGGCGGATCCCGCGCTCTATCCTTCCACGGGTGCCGTACGTGACTATATCGATGGCCGTTATGTCGCCGATGAGCGTTCTATTGTGGTCGCTTTGCCAGATGACGCGCCGCTGGAAAAGCGCGATGCCAAACCGCAACCCTCCATGCCCATTGTGCATGTCGTTATTCCAAACGACTTTCGCTATCTGCGCAATCGCCGCCAGAAAGGCCACTTCGCCTATGGCTGGAACAATATCGAAGGCGGGCTCGACGGTATCGCAATTGATCTGCCCGCGCTGAAGGTCACTCCAGCGATGGGCGGGCTCATTCCGCTCAATATCCAGATTAAGGATCCGATCTGGCCTGGGCGCAATTTGATGGATGTGTCGGTTTCGGTGAAGCCGGGGGAGGCACGCACGCTTTGGCTCGATACGCGCGACCGCTTGTTGCCGAATGATAGCGCGCTCTATCTGTCTATTGCTTCTGCAAGCGCTGATTTCAATGCCGCGGCGCTTGATGGGGCCAAGATACGCCTTGTCTTCAAGCCGCGCCGCGAAGCTCTTACCGAGCATATCGCCGACCGCCTTGATCAGGTGAAGGATAACTACGCTTGGCTGGTAGAAGAGCACACGAGTGACGAGCGCTTTTCGCGCTTGCGGCGGCTGGAAGCGGAATTCGCCTCGCTCTTCCAAGCGGACCCTGAGAACAAGCTGGGGCGGCTTTATTGGGCGGAACTTAATCCGTCGCAGGGATGGCCTGCATTCACACGCCCGGTTGCCCCGAAAGGCATACCGGCTTGGGCCTATCTGCAAACCGAAGACTTAAAGCTGGTGCACCGCTTTGTCGAATGGTGGATCGATAAGCGCCAGGTCGCCTATGGCGATTTCGGCGGCGGCATTTCCGATGACGACGATCTCACCCAGCAATGGCCCGGCTTGGCGCTCATGGGCGTGATGCCGGAGAAGATCAATAAATCGCTGGGCGCATTGACGGATGCGGTTGACCGCAATGGCATGATCACCAATGGTCTCGGCACTATCGTCACCGACTATCTTCATTCTTATGAAGAGGGCATCAACGCGCGCGCGGAGGATATGTACCTCAATTGGGGTGCACCCAAGACGGTCGAGCGGCTGATGCAGACTGCGCGCGCCTATCCGCGTATCATCGAAACCAATACCCAAGGCCATACCCATATTGTTTCGCAGCTCTTTAGTAGCACCGATGTTGTGCGCGAGCGGCAGTGGGGCTGGGCTATTCCCTATTCGAATTTGATCCTGCACCCCGCGGTGTTGCTGGCCGAATACAATGGCAATCCCGCCATGAAAGCGTTGGTGCTCTCGGTCGCTGATGGCTTTCTGGCGCATGGCCGTAAGGATGCGAGTGGAAAGCTGGTATTCCCCGAGGAAGTCAACGCTGCCACAGACGAGGCGCGTGGCCGTCTTGGCCCGGGCTCGCGCGGCGTGGATGCGCTGGTGCAGCTCTTCTGGTCCGCCTATCACCTGACGGGGGATGAAAAATACCTCGCCCCGATTGATGCCGTGCTGGATCCGGCGCCTGGGCGAGGTCTCGCCTTGATGAATGCAAGCTTGCTCACGCAACTTGAGACACGCAGCAAAGGCTGGGGTGCAAAAATTCTCGCCGATCTCGACCGGCGCGAGGCTGAAGCCAAAACGGCGCATCGCCCGCCGGGATTCCTCTTAGGCGGCGAAAACGGCGCGGTGAATGACGCGCGCTACTTCGCTTGGCTCTTGCGCGGCGATAAGCGCTATCTCGAAGATCTTTTCGCGGACGAAGTCCAACTTGGCACGCAGCGCATGCCGCTGGTGACGGAAGGTCATTGGTGGACGGATCGTGTCGAGGTTCCGAACGCGCTTCTGCAGCGCACCCGTCTTGGCGGTGTTGCCACCAGCCGAGGCCTTTTTGCACAAGGCAATCTGATTTCCTGGCGGTTTGCCGGGGCAAGCGATGCGGAGTCCGTCGGGCTTCTGGTGCATGATCCGCGCCCGGATCGCTTCACGGTGGAGGTCTATAACCTGTCTAACAAGCCGATAGAGGCGGTGATGACGGGGGCCGCGCTGCGTGCTGGTATCTGGACCATGGCGGGCGAGGGCCAGAAGGAGAAGCGCTTTGCCTTCGGGCGCGGGCGCTCTCTCAAGCTGCACTTCAAACCGCATGAAACGGTGATCCTCCATTTTGCGCTCGTGGAAGCTGGCCCGGATGTTTCCACTCTCCCCGATCTTGGTATCGGGCCGGAAGATGTGGCGCAGGGCGCAGAAGGTATTGATCTTACCGTGCATAATCTCGGCTCGGTTGCGAGTAAGCCCGCTTTCGCGCGGCTGTTGGATGCCAAGGGCAAAGTGCTCGCCTCGGCCGCGGTGCCGGTGATCGCGCCGCCGCTCGACAACACGCCGCAGACGGTTCGGGTGCATTTGCCTGCATTGGCGCAGGCGGTCAAAACAGAGGTTGTGATGGACGGGGAGGAGATCACCCGCGCCAACAACATCGCAGTTTTGCCGCACCCCTAAACCCGCTGTGTCAGGCCATAAACCGTTTGGCCGTATGGACGCAGCGGGGCTTCCGTGATTGCATTACTCTGCAAAATCGATCATTTTCTGCAAAATGCGCTCGTAAGAACGCAAAACCTCTAAAACAAAAGGAGGGTCCAGGGTGGAGCAGCTTGCTTTCTTGATGCACCTGAAGAAGGGCAACGAGGCGGAATATCGCCGCCGTCATGATGAGATTTGGCCGGAGCTTAGCGCCGCGCTGCATGATGCCGGTATCCGCGACTATTCCATCTTCCTGGACGAAGAAACGGGCAACCTCTTTGCCGTGTTACGCCTCACGCCCGACAATACCCGCGAGGTTTTGCCGGGGCTGCCGGTGATGCGCCGCTGGTGGGATTACATGGCCGATTTGATGGACGTGGATTCGACCAACAAGCCGATCGAGCGCGCGCTCAAACCCGTCTTCCATATGGATTGAGCCATGAAGGCCCAGTTTCTCTCTGCCGCCGCCGTGCTGGCGTTGGTTGCTTTTGGCGCGCAAGCCGCGCCCGCCCAACCCAGCCACAAGATCACCTGGGATAACCGGTCCTTGATGATCGATGGTAAGCGTGTCGCTATCTGGTCTGGCGAGTTTCATCCCTTCCGTCTGCCGAGCCCTGATCTCTGGCGCGATGCGCTGCAGAAGATGAAGGCGACCGGCTACAACGCCGTGTCGGTCTATTTTCCGTGGGATTTTTATTCCTTCGCCCAAGGCAAATACGATTTCACGGGCGTGCGTGATATCGACCGCTTGTTCACCATCGCGGAAGAAGAGGGGATGTATGTCATCGCGCGCCCCGGACCTTATGCCAATGCAGAGCTGACGCGTGGTGGGTTTCCGGGCTGGCTGGTGAATCAGAAGGCCAAAGCGCGTACGGATGATCCGGCCTATCTTGCGGCCGCCGATGAATGGTTGAGCCAGATCGATCCGATCATCGCCCGCCATCAGGCGACCAAGGGCGGCAGCGTGATCGCCTATCAGATCGAGAACGAGCTTCTCGAAACCACACCCTCGCACAGCCGCTATATGCAGCACCTCGCCGATAAGGTGCGGGATGATGGGATCACCATTCCGCTGTTCTCCAATGACATCGGCCGTAACGGCTACTGGGTGCCCAAATCGAGCAAGGTTGAGAAGACCGTGCCGGGGCCGACCGATCTTTATGCCTGGGATAGCTATCCGGGTGGGCCGTGCATGGCCGATGGTACGCCGGGCGGGCTTCATGCTGCGCCGGATTTCGGCTGGTATAGCCAAGGTGGCGCCAAGGGGGGCAGCTCTGCCTCTCCGAATACGCCCGGCTTCACCTCCGAGTTCGGCGGCGGCTGGTTCGATTTCTGGGGCTCGGATGGGCTCTACACCTGTCTCGCCAACCGCATTGGCAGCGGTTATGAGCGCGTTTTCTATGGCACCAACATCGCCAACGGTCTGATCATCCATAACGTTTATATGGCAGTGGGCGGCACGAGCTGGGGCTGGCTGCCGGGGCCGATCGTCTTTACGTCTTACGATTACGGCGCGGGTATCGACGAAAGCCTGGGCCTGCGCGACAAGGCGCAGACCATGAAAATGATCGGCGGCTTTATCGCGGCCACAGGCGAAAGCCTTGCGGGCATGCAGAAGAGCGATCCGGTCGCGTCTTCCAACCCCACGATCAAGCTTTATCATAACGCCAATCCGGATGATGGCAGCCACCTCATCGTCGCGATGCACAATCCTTCCAGTGCGGTGACGAAAGATAAGTTCAGCTTCTCGCTGAAGACCCGTGATGGCGCCTATCGCATTCCTGCTGAGGGCGAGATCGCCGTCAACGGCCAAGATGCCAAGATGCTGCTCGCCGATTTCGGTTTTTTGGGGCAGCATCTCGTTTATGCGACCTCGCAGCTTCAGACCGCGTTGAAGACCGCAGATGGCGATGTGGCGCTGTTCTATGCCCCGGAGAGCGAGATGGGCGAGATGGTGCTGCGCTATGCTAGCGCGCCGAAAGTCACCGTCTTGGCTGGGCAGGCGCAAAGCCAGTTCGACGCCAAGACCGGCGACCTCCGCCTCAATTATACGCATTCCGGTATTATCCGCTTGCGGATCGAAGGCGGCGGACGCGCGCCGCTGACGTTGCTGATCGCTACAACGGAAATCGGCAAGACCTTCTGGCATGACGGCACTGTGCTGGTACGCGGCGGCGCGCTGCTGCGCAAAGCGAAAGCTGATGGTGGTGTCCTGTCGCTCGAAGGCGATAACACCGCGAGTGAAACGCTAGAGGTTTGGGCCTCCAAGCCCTTCTCGAAGCTTACTTGGAACGGCGACGCGCTCACGCTCACCAAGACCGCATCGGGCAGCGTGGAAACGTCTTCGTTGTCCGCCCCCGAGCCGGTCAAGCTTCCCGATATCTGGGCAGGCACGTGGCGCTTTCAGGCGGGTTCGCCTGAAGCCGCGCGCGATTTTGACGACAGCGCCTGGCGCAAGGCCGATTCCAAAGGTGGTACCTCGACCGTTAAGCCGCCGCTTGGCCAGCCGACACTGACGGCCGACGAGTACGGCTTCTATAACGGCGATGTTTGGTATCGTGGCCGTTATGAGGGTACGGATGCGGCGCGCCATGTCGATCTCACCTATGGCGCGGGCGGCGCAGGGATGATGCAGATTTGGCTGGATGGAAAATTCCTCGGCCAGCATGAGCTTCCCACTGGCGCTGACCGCCCGCAGACTTACGGCACCGTTCGTTTCGATTTGCCGGAATGGGCGCGCAAGCAAGGTAGTCACGTCATTTCAGTAATGGTGCGCAACAACAGCCATAACTGGGATCTGCAGGCCGATGATGCGCATAAGGAAGGCCGTGGCCTGATTTCGGTGGCGCTGGCTGCCGATACTGGTCCGCGCGCGGCGGTTCCGATCGCTTGGAAGATCAAGGGTCTTGCGGCGCCGGTGGCCGATACCATGCGCGGCCCGCTCAACAATGGCGGGCTTGATGGCGAGATCAAGGGCTTCCACCTGCCGGGCGACATCGACACGTCGTGGAAAGTTGCGAAGCCGGATTCCGTTCCGGCGGCCCCTGGCACCTATTGGTTGCGCAGCCATTTCGATCTTGACCTGCCGAACGGCGATGTCGCCCTTGGTCTTGTCTTTGGTGATGGCAAAACCCTGCGCTCGGCGCAGAAATACCGTGTGCTGATTTTTGTGAATGGCTGGAATATGGGCCAGTATATCGCCCATGTCGGCCCGCAGCGCACCTTTGTCCTGCCCCAGGGCGTCTTGAACGCCCATGGCGCCAACACCATCGCGCTTGCTGTTACCAGTGATGGCGATCCCAAGAACAAAATCGAGCCGGTGCATTTGACCGTGCTGCGCAATGCGCGCGGCGGTGTCGGTCCGATCAGCTTTTCCACCCCCAGCAAATGAGCAATACGATGAACGTGGTCCGAAAGATTAACGACGTCACGCAGGGCGAGGTCTATGCCACCATCGACCGCCTGATCGACAATCTCGTCAACATCAAGGACGAGAGCGGCAAGTTCCTGCTGCGCCTGGAAGACGGCCGCGTGATCGACACCAAGGGCTGGAACGATTGGGAATGGACCCATGGCGTCGGCCTTTATGGCCTGCTGAAATATTGGCAGCTCACTGGCAAGCAAGAGCCGCTGGACATCGCCATCAAGTGGTTCCGTGATCGCCTCGCGGCCGGCACGCCGACCAAGAACGTCAACACCGTTGCGGCTTTCTTGACCGGCGCCTATCTCGTCGAAGTGGCGGGCGAACGCCCCATCGTGCCGTATCTGGACGTCTGGGCCGAATGGATCATGCGCGACATGCCGCGCACCACGGAAAATGGCCTGCAGCACATCGTCTTCAACAGCGAAAACCCGCAGCAGCTGTGGGACGACACGCTGATGATGAGCGTTCTGCCGCTCGCCAAGATCGGCCTGCTCTTGAACCGCCCGGCTTATGTCGAAGAAGCCAAGCGCCAGTTCATGCTGCACATCAAATATCTCGCAGATCGCGAGACCGGGCTGTGGTTCCATGGCTGGACTTTCGAAGGCCGTCACCACTTCGCCAAGGCCCGCTGGGCGCGCGGCAATTCCTGGGTCACGATCGCGATCCCGGAATTCATCGAACTCCTCGATCTGCAGCCGGGTGATGCCACCCGCGAATTCCTGATCGAAACCTTGAAGGCTCAGGTCGATGCGCTGGTGAAGTATCAGCGTGAAGATGGCCTGTGGTGCACGCTGATCGACGATCCGACTTCTTACGGTGAAGCATCTGCGGCCGCTGGTTTTGCTTTCGGTATCCTGAAGGCAGTGCGCAAGGGCTATATCGATGCGTCCTATCTCGACTCGGGCCTGAAGGCCGTGAAGGGTGTTCTCGCCAATATCGGCGAGGATGGCGAGCTGCATAACGTGTCCTTCGGCACGCCGGTGTTCGACACCTTGCAGGGCTATAAGGATATCGCGCTCACCTCCATGCCGTACGGCCAGGCGATGGCGATGCTGGCGCTCTGCGAATTCTCCACGCTCTTCATTTAAGGATTAGAGTATCATGGCAGCCCGCACGGTTCGCCCGATCCATTACATCGCCTACGGTCTCGCCGATGTTCTCGGCGCTGGCTCGATGGCGGTGGTCGCGGGCTGGATTCTCTTTTTCTATGCCGCCTTCTGCGGTCTTTCGGCGACGGAAGCCTCAGCGATTTTCGCCATCTCGCGCATTCTAGACGCGATTTGGAGCCCGCTGCTCGGCCACTTCTCCGATAACCTCGGTAACACCTGGATTGGGCGGCGGTTCGGGCGCCGCCGTTTCTTCCTGCTCGTTTCCATTCCGCTGTTGCCCAGCTTTGCCCTGATGTGGGTGAGCGGGCACAGCTTTGCCTATTACCTCTTCACCTACATTTTCTTCGAACTCGTCTACGCCTCGATCCTGGTGCCCTATGGCACGCTCGCCCCCGAGATGACGGACGACTACAAGAAGCTCTCCATCTTCGCCGGTGTGCGCATGTTGTTCGCGCAAGTCTCCGCGATCCTGGCAGGCATTCTGCCCAAGATGATCATCTCGGTGGTGGGCGGCAAGGATTCGCCGGACACCTTCCTTTACATGGGCATCATCTTCTCGGTGCTGTTCATGCTGGTGGTGACCATCACCTATCTCTTCAGCTGGGAGCGCGAGCTTCCCCCGGTGAAGCCTGGTGCGGTCACTGAAAAGAAATCGCCGCTGGATGCGCTGACCGGCCTCTACAAAGGTGTCGGCTCCACGCTGAAGGTGCGCGCTTTCCGCCTGCATCTTGGCATGTATCTTGGCGGCTATATCTGCCAAGACGTGTTCAACGCCGCCTTCACCTATTTCGTTGTCTATGCCTTGTTCGGCAGTGTTGCGGTGGCCTCGACCATGATGGGCGCGATGGCTTTCACCCAGCTCATCGCCGTGGCGGCTTTCATCCCTTTGATCCTGTGGTTGCAGCCTGCGCCGTCTTACCGGCTTGCCTGTTTCCTTTATGCGGCAGGCATCATCGGGCTTTACACCCTCTATAAGATCAACCCCGCCAATGTGGTGATGCTGCTCTATATTCCGGTATTAATTGCCGGTCTTGGCCGCGGTGGTTTGAATTTCATTCCCTGGAACATCTACAACTACATCGCTGATGTGGACGAGGTGGTGACGGGGCAGCGCCGCGAGGGCATTTTCGCCGGGGTGATGATCTTCACCCGCAAAACCACCATGGCCATTGCCGTGATGGTGGTCGGCCTGATGCTGGATGCCAGCGGTTTCCATCAGGGTGCCAAGACCCAAACGCCCGAAGCCATCAACATGATCGTTGGTCTCATGACGGTCGGCCCGTTGCTGCTCTTGGCTTTCGGCGCCTTCGTGTCCTTCCGCTTCAAGCTCAACAAGCACACCCATGCGACCCTGATGGCGACCATCGCGCGCTTCAAGAGCGGCGAGACGAGCCCGGCCAGCGAGAAGGACAAGGCCATCGTTGAAGACCTTTCCGGCTTCTCCTACGACTCGCTTTGGGGCAACAACACGGTCCTGGGCACGAAGAAATAACTTAGCGCTTCTTGCAGAGTAAAAAAGAAGCCGGAGGGGTTCCTCCGGCTTCTTCTGTTTTTGCTTGTGTTTGTTTCTACTGGTTCGCCATTTCGCGCCAAGATGCGGCGTAATCCTCAATGGGAAGATCGTTTGCAGCTGTTTGCGCGAGCGTTTCGCTCGGTGCCAGTTCAGGGAACATCAAACGCAAGGCGCCATATTGCACGCTGGCTGAGGTCGGGGCGGCATAGATGGGCTGGCTGGGGCGCAGTTTTGCGAGGGTGCTCATGAAAACCACATCGCCTGCAAAACGGCCTTCAGCAACAATCGGTCCGGTGGAGCCGATCAAGCCCAGCATGGTGTCGGTGACCAGCGCCAGATACAGCGAAATCGCGGCGCGGCGCTTCAGCTGCTCTTCGGGGCGACGCATCCAGCGGCCTTCGCTTTGGCCGAATGGTCCAACACCGGTTTGGAAAGTCGGCAAGGCAAAAACGCCTTCCGCAATCACCTCGCGCGCGGCATCAAGCAGGGCCGCGCCATTGGCTCCGGCATCAAGCTGCTCCACCGGCGCTGCTTCCAGAATTTCCGTTTCACGTCCGCCCATGAAGCGCGCGGACGGAACGGGTGCTCCGAAGGCATCGACATTGACGAGGCAATCACGGGCTTCCGGCAATGCTGCGAGATCAAGCGCACGCTTTCCAAGCGTTGCATGCATGGCGATGAACCATGTGCCCGTAGAAAGCACGGTGTGTTCGCGGCCTTTCACTTCAGGAAAGCCGCGCATGGCGATGAGCGCTGCGTTGCTGTCATGCAAGCCGCAATAGACTTTGCAATCCGCAGGCAAGCCGCAACGCTGCTGCCATTCCGGCGTGACCGTGCCGAGCACATCGCCAGCCGCGTATAAAGGCGCGAGCCGCTTATCCCAGCCACGGCGCTGCGCCATGGGGGAGGGGATGTTCGTACCGGGTTGCCACAAATCCGTATGGCAGCCGAGGCTGGTGGTTTCGGTGGCAGCAACGCCGCACAGGCGCCAAGCCCAGAATTGCGGCCAGGTGACGATGGTGCTTTTGGCGAAAGCCTCACCCGCTAGCTGCTCCATCCAGAAGATCTGCGCGCCGAGATTGAGGCCGCAAGGAAGTGCGGGCGAGCCCGTCAGATGGAACGCATCGCGTTCTTTTGCATAAGCCTCTGCCAGCGGGGCGGGCAGGGCGGCTTCATAATCTAGCGGCGCGAGCCAAGTTCCATCTTCCTGAACGAGGCAGGCCGATGCGCCATGCGCCACGGGCATGATGCGGCATATGCGGCCTTTTCGCGCAAATTCGCTCAATGTCTCAGAAAGCCAGCTTTCCAGCCCTTCCACGTCCAAGCAGGGATAACCCTGCGTACTCGTCACGGATGCATTGGGACGGGCATTTTTTCCAAGTATTTCGCCATTTTGTGAGAGTAGGCTGAGTTTGGCGAAGGATTTTCCGATATCCAGCACCACCGTAAGTTCGCGCACAGTTGTTCTCTCTTTCCCTACCGGATGTGATCGAATTTGGATATTTGTGATTGAAGAAGTCAAGCAGAAGTCTTATTTTTGAAGCATAGCTTGGCGAGCGATGCCAAGCGGCGCCGGCCGGCTGGGCTGGCTGATTACGGGGCTTAAAGGCTTCGATCTGGGAATAAAAAGGAAACGGTACCATATGACTGCCAGCGGGCTCGAAACCTCGTGGTTCATTCAGGCCATGATCAAGGCCACCACGGATATGTGGGATAAGGGGTGGGACGAGCGCAACGGCGGTAACGTCACGCTGCGCCTGCTCGACAGCGATGTCGCGCCGTATAAGGACCAGCTTCCGATTAAGCGTAAGCAGGTGATGACGCAGTATGTCCCTGAGCTTGTGGGGCAATATTTTCTTGCCACGGGTTCGGGCCGCTTCTTCCGCAACGTGCAGATCGATCCCGAACATAATATCGGTATTTTCCGCGTTGGCGCTGATGGCCATACGCTCGAGATTCTCTGGGGCTTTGGCGAAACCGGCGTTCCGACGTCTGAAATCGCCGCGCATCTGCAGTCCCATGCCGTGCGCCAGAAGATGGTTGGCGAGAAGCAGCGCGTCATCATGCATTGCCATGCCACCAATCTGATTTCGCTTACCTATGTGCTGCGTTTTGAATCCGCCAATGTGACCCGCGCTCTGTGGGAAGGCTCGACGGAATGCCTGGTGGTGTTCCCGGATGGCGTTGGCGCGCTGGAATGGATGGTTCCGGGTACGGACGGTATCGGTGAGGCGACGGCTGAACTGATGTCCAAGCATCCTATGGTGATCTGGGCGCATCACGGCGTTTTCGCCTGCGGCCCGACGCTGGATGATGCATTCGGTCTCATCGACACGGCGGAGAAATCTGCTGAGATCACGGTGAAGGTGATTTCGATGGGCGGCGTGCGCCAATCGATCACAACCGATCAGCTCATTGCGCTGGCAGAGCGCTTCAAGGTTACGCCCTATGCACCAGCGCTGGAAATCGGCGGCTGGAGCCTCGCTGGTCCAAGCAAGGCATAAGTGATCATCGATGGAGCCTCGGCCCGCTACGCGGTCGAGGTTTCCACAAGAAGAAATTCGGCGCGAGGCGGGCTTACCCCCGCGCCCTCTCCGGGAAGGAACAGAAGTTATGACGATCAAGCGGCCGCTGAATGAAGAGATCATTGCGACCCACAATGCCAAACACAGCGCCGCCATTGATGCGGATTACGCTGCTCTGGCTGCAAAGCTCGCCCGCGTTGGCATCAATATCGACGCCGTCAAGGCGAAGGTTGCCTCTTTCGCGGTTGCCATCCCGAGCTGGGGCACGGCGACGGGCGGCACGCGCTTTGGCCGCTTCCCGATCCCGGGTGAGCCCACCAATGTGCAGGAACGTTTGACCGATTGCGCCGTGGTGCAGCAGCTCTGCCGCGTCACCCCCGGCGTCTCGACCCACTTCCCCTGGGACAACACCTCCGATCCGGCCGCGATGCGCGAAGAGGCCGAAAGCCTTGGTCTTTATTTCGATGCGGTGAATTCCAACACCTTCCAGGATCAGCCCGGCCAGGCAGAAACCTATAAGTTCGGCAGCCTTTCGGCCGCGGCCAAGGCGTCCCGCGAGCAGGCGATCGCCCACAACATCGATTGCATCGAAATCGGCAAGAAGCTCGGCTCCAAGGCGTTGACCGTGTGGGTCGGCGACGGCACCAACTTCCCAGGCCAGCAGAGCTTCCGCGACAGCTTTGATCGTTATCTCGACAGCTCCGCCGCGATCTATGCCGCGCTGCCCTCCGATTGGCTGATGCTGATCGAGCACAAGTTCTTTGAACCGGCCTTCTATTCGACCGTGATCGCCGATTGGGGCGTCAACCTGATGGCCGCCAATGCGCTGGGCGCTAAGGCCCGCTGCCTTGTCGACCTTGGCCACCATGCGCCGAACGTGAACGTCGAGCAGATCGTGTCGATGCTGGATCGCGTCGGCAAGCTCGGCGGCTTCCACTTCAACGATTCCAAGTATGGCGATGACGATCTCGACGCCGGTGCGATCAACCCGCATCGCCTGTTCCTGATCTTCAACGAGCTCGTCGAAGCTGAGCTGCGCGCGCCCAAGGAATTCGCCCCGGCTTACATGATCGATGAATCCCATAACCTCACCGATCCGGCGGAAAGCCTGCTCTCGGCGGCGGAAGCCATCGTCTGCGCCTATGCCCGTGCGCTTCTGGTGGATCGCGTCGCGCTCAAGGCCCATCGCGAATCCAACGACGTGCTGATGGCGTTCAAGACCCTGCGCGCGGCTTATAACATTGATGTGTCGCCGCTGGTGGCCAAGGCTCGCGTTGATGCGGGTGGCGCTGCCGATCCGGTTGCCGCGCTGCGCGAAAGCGGCTGGCGCAAAGCCAAGGCCGCCGAGCGCAAGAGCGAAGTCAATAAAGCTGCTGGCATCATCTAAGCCGCACTCTAATTGGTCAGGAGCGCCCGCCTAACAAGCGGGCGAAGAAAAACATGGTCTTTCGGCTTTGCTTTCCTAAGGTCAATATCAGCGGGGCAGGGGCTTTGGCCTCTGTGCCGGATGAACTCATCGGGGCTGGTTTCAAGCGCCCCTTGATCGTCACCGATAAGGTGCTGGTTGGGCTTGGCGTCGTGGAACCGCTTCTGGCGGGGCTTGCGGCGAAAGGGCTGAAGGCCAAGGTGTTCGACGGCGTGGTGCCGAACCCCACCGTCAAAGAGGTTGGCGAAGGCTTCGCGGCCTTCCGCGACCACGATGCCGATAGCCTGATCGCTGTTGGTGGCGGTAGCCCGATCGACACCGCCAAGGCGATCCGTATCCTCTCCGCCAATCCCGGCCCGATCACGCTCTATAACGGCGTGGGTAAGGTTGGGAAGGAAGGCGCGTTCCTGATCGCGGTGAACACCACGGCGGGTACGGCTGCGGAAGTGACCTCTAACGCGGTCATCACCGATACCGCTGCTGGCTATAAGATGGTCATCATCGACGCCAAGATCATTCCCAATATCTCGGTGAATGATCCTGAGATGATGACCGGCATTCCGGCCGCAACCACGGCCGCGACGGGCATGGATGCTTTGACCCATGCCATCGAAGCCTATGTTGCCAAGGGCGCCCATATCCTAACCGACCATGCGGCTTTGGAATCCATCCGGATCATTTCCGCTTGGCTGCCGAAGGCGGTGGAGAACGGTGCCGATCTCCAGGCCCGTGAGATGATGGCCTATGGCCAGTTTGTCGCTGGTCTTGCCTTCAATAGCGCTGGCCTTGGCTGCGTCCACGCCATGGCCCATCAGCCGGGTGCGCTGAAAAACCTTCCCCATGGGGTCTGCAACGCGATCCTCTTGCCGGTGGTCTCCGCCTTCAATCGTCCGCATGCGGTGGCGCGTTTCGCGCGTATTGCCGCGGCGATGGGCGTCGATACCAGCGCGATGAGCGAGGAAACTGCCTCCTTGGCCGCAATTGATGCCATTCGGGCCCTGTCGGCCAAGGTTGGGATTCCGAAAGGTTTCTCCGTCTTTGGCGTGACCGAGGCGGATTTGCCGCTTTGGGTGACCCAGGCCCAGCAAGATCCCTGCGCCCCGGGTAACCCCGTGGCCATCAGCGATGCTGAAATGTTGGAGCTTTACCGGGAGGCGCTCTAAGGGCTTTGGCAGGAAAAGACCTATTTTATATATGTCTTTTCCTGAATCGCTCATCGCCGATATACTGATTCCCGAAATGCGGTAGATTCAGGTGAAAACATGCACGCGACCGAGCGTGAGCGCGTGATTTTGAGCTTACTTGATGAACAGGGCTTCATCTCGTTCCAAAGCCTTGCCGGTCAGTTATCGGCTTCTCCGGCCACCTTGCGGCGCGATCTGGAGCGTCTCCAGGAAGCGGGCAAGCTGGTCCGGGTCCGTGGTGGAGCACAACTCGCTGCCGACGCGCCTCAGCCGAACAGGGCGCATCTTCAGGGTGTGCCATTTCACGAGAACATCAACCGCTACCGCGCCGAAAAAGAAGCCATTGGCCGCGCCGCCGCCGAGCTCTGTCGGCATGGCGATGCGGTGATCATCGATGGCGGCAGCACCACCTTGCAGATGTGCCCACATCTCGGTCATCTCGAGCTGCAGGTATTGACCAACTCGCTGCACATCGTCAGCGCGCTTTTGCAGCAGCCCAACACCAGTGTCCTCATTCCGGGCGGCACCGTATTCCGGGAACAGAACATCGTTCTCGATCCCTTCGAGGATGTGAAAGCCCAAAGCTTCCATGCCGCTCGTATGTTCTTGGGCTCAGCGGCGATCGGCCGTCATGGCTTGATGCAGAGCGACATCATTCTGGTGCAGGCCGAACGCAAATTGCTGCGCCTCGCCGATGAAGTGGTCGCGCTGATGGATTCGTCTAAATTCGAGGCCTCGGCTGGGCACCGGCTGTGCGAGCTCTCTGACATCCACACCCTCATCACCGATAGCGGCATCACCGATGAATCCGCCAAGATGATTGAGAATGCGGGCATCAAGCTGATTGTCGCCGAGCCGTAACTAGGCACGGCAGCTAGAAGATGCTCGGCAGCGCCAGGAAGACATTTATGAGCTCCGTCTGGCTATGGGCACCCGTTTTTTTCAGCATACTGCGCAGCTGCGTTTTTACTGTTGAAAGCGCTTTTGAGGAGACGCGGGCCGCATCGTGAAGGCTATGGCCTTCAAGCAGTAACGCACCCAGGTGTTCCTCAGCCGGGGTGAACCCGAACAATTCGCCTAGCCGCTCGGTTATGAGTTTTATCTGTCGGCGCATTTCTTTGATGGTGACGAGCACGAATGTTCCGCAGTAAGGCGTGGGCAGAAGTATGCGCCCGCTCGCCGTGATAGGCGCGAAGCTGAGCCCGAATGGATACTTTTCTGCGGGATGCGAGACCAGCATTACGCCGTGGCGGCCCTCTGCAGCACCTCTAACCAGACTTTCCAGATGTGCAGTTTCGAAGGCCCTATGGGCGCAGAGATGTCCGTTTTTCTCTGTGAGGCCATTGGGGCCAGCTAAAATCTCATCCGCTGCGGGATTGCGCCAGTGAATGCGCCGCTCGGTATCAACGATAACCAGACCCTTTGCCATGCTTTGGGCCACTTGCGCACTTGCGAGGCAGCCAAAAACGTCGTGGTTGGTCAAAAGTTCGAGGCTGTGCGCGGTTCGAAGGTGGCGGCGAAGAAGCGAGAGCATCCGAACATCATCTTCCGTGAAGGGCTGGTGTCCTGGACTTCGTCTGAATTGAAGCCGCACTGGTCCAAGCTCGTGTGCACCGATGTCGACCCAAAGTGTATGCCCGTCAATGCACGCAGGTTCGGGTGTAATTCCACATGAAGTGGTCGAGCGGTGTTGGCAATGTTCCGCGGGATTCGAAATTACCGTTACATTGTCTGCATTCAGAAGCTGCTTTACGGCAAGGAGCGCTTTGTTGGCGCTGGCGTCATTCAACTGCGCTTCATAGATGAGGGCGACCGCATTACTGAAGCTGATGAGCGGATCCCACCCGTCATTCTTGTACTCTTGAAAGACGGTCAGGTCGTTCATTCAGTCAAATGATAGCAAGGGTTCGCGCACTCATCCTCTACATCTGAATAGGTCTAGGAGAAGTAGGTACTAGTACCTTCATCCACTTGGATGACCTGGGACTGATTCGACTTAAGATGTTTTGAAATTCCCCATCGCATCTTTGCCTCAACAAACACCCTTCGATGTTGATCGAGCGGTGACGACGAAAACATTGAGCAGCGCGCAACAGGGAACTTTTGGATCATTGGCTGATATGTCGAGCCATTCCCAAAACCGGAGCATCGAATGAGATTGAACTTGAAAATGAAGCTGGGCGCCGCATTTGCGATCGTCTTGGCGATGTCTGCGGCGGGAATGCTGGTAGGCCTGCAGAAGGCAAGCAATCTCAACGAAGCGTTCAACGACGCGGTGGACAACAATGTGGCGCGTATTGTTCTGTCTACGGATATTCGTAAGGATACGCTCCGCGTAGCCTCTGATATCCGCGAGATGATCATCCGCACCGATCAGGTAGGGATGCAGGAAACGGCGCGGACGATTGAAACCGAGGCAAATCACGCCCGGGCAACTGCGGCCCGCTTGCACGAGATCGCAAGTGCCGATGGCAAGCCGATGGTAGAAGCCTTTTTGGGAAGCTTCGATACCTACATGCGCTACATAAACCAGGTAAGTCAGCTCGCGCTCGCCAACCGGAACGAAGAAGCGCACAAGATACTCGTTGAGCAGGCACGCCCGGCAAGGCTAGCCGCAGACGCGGATCTGCAAAAGGTCATCGATCTCAATAACCGACAGCTCGCGCAAGCCAAGAGCGATACCGACACGATGTATGCGATGGCCCGCACGGTGCTTCTGTCGCTGCTGGTCTGCTCGACGCTTGTCGCCTTCGCGGCTGCAGGTTGGATCATCTTTACCATTAGCAAAGCGGTAAACTCGGCTCTCAGATTGGCTACCGCCGTTGCGTCTGGTGATTTGAATGCGACCGCGGCTTCGGCCTCTAATGACGAAATCACTGACCTCATCAACGCGCTAAACAAAATGGTGGCCAAGCTGAAAGACGTTATCGCCACCGTCACCTCGGCGGCGGGCAATGTCGCGTCCGGTAGCCAAGAGCTCTCGGCTGGCGCAGAGCAATTGTCGCAAGGCGCCACGGAGCAAGCCTCGTCAACGGAAGAAGCGTCTTCCTCGGTCGAGGAAATGGCTGCGAATATCAAACAGAATGCCGACAATGCGAGCGAAACCGAAAAGATCGCCCGCCAATCTGCGGAAGATGCTCGCGCAAGCGGTGATGCGGTGAACAATGCTGTCAACGCCATGCAGACGATTGCCGAGAAAATTCTGGTCGTGCAGGAGATCGCGCGCCAGACCGATTTGCTCGCGCTCAACGCAGCTGTTGAGGCTGCCCGTGCTGGAGAGCATGGCAAAGGCTTCGCCGTTGTGGCGGCCGAAGTGCGCAAGCTTGCGGAGCGAAGCCAGAGCGCGGCGACCGAGATTTCGTCTTTGTCGAGTGATACCGCAAAAGCCGCACAGGCAGCGGGGCAGATGCTCGCCAAGCTTGTTCCGGATATCCGGCGCACTGCCGAGCTCGTCTCAGAAATCTCTGCAGCAAGCCGCGAACAGAATGTCGGTGCGGATCAGATCAACATGGCCATCCAGCAGCTCGATAAAGTCACCCAGCAAAACGCCAGCGCCTCCGAGGAGATGTCTTCCACATCTGAGGAATTAGCTGAGCAGGCGGAGCATCTTCAAGCCGCGATTGCCTATTTCCGCGTGGATGACTTTAAGGATTCCCGCGCTCCTGTACGGAGCTCGAGACATACAAAGAATGCCGGCCGGTTGGCGGAGCGCACGAAGAGCAAGAAATCGCCAGATGGTCTTCGTGAAGTAGTGCTTGCATCAGCGCCGCATATGTCACGCAACCTCCAAGGCGGTGGCTTTACGCTTGATCTTTCGGATGGACATGACGGCCTCGACGGCGAATTCAAACGCCAGACGGGCTGATTATGGCGACGGCACCAGAGCCTACCAATCCGCGCGCGCCCCGTAGAGCTTCGTTTCAAGCAGAGCGCCCTTATGGGAATAGTGATGCTTTGTCGGGGCGCGCCTTCGAAAAACTCGCCCGGCTGGTGACGGAGCATACCGGTATCCGTCTGCCTGCCTCCAAAAAGCAGATGGTGGAAGGTCGGCTTCGGAAGCGTGCGCATGCGCTAGGACTGGACGTCTCGGGGTATTGTGACAGCATTTTTGAAAGTGAGACCCCATCGGCCGAGTTTCAGCACGTCGTTGATGCCATCACGACCAACAAGACGGATTTCTGCCGCGAGCCGGATCATTTCGCCTATCTCACTGGCCATGCCATTCCATCGCTGGTGAGCGGCAGACAACGGCTTGTGAAAATATGGAGCGCGGCCTGCTCAACCGGCGCCGAAGCCTACACCATTGCTATGGCGCTGGCTGATTTGTCGGGTAGTTACGATTTTCGCTTTGCCATTCTGGGTACGGACATATGCACGGAGGTTTTGGCGATCGCCGCGCGGGCGATATATAGCCAAGAGATTATCAAGCCGGTTGGCGCCGATTGGCAGCGACGATATCTGATGAAGGGGCGTAAGCTGCCCGAGTTAAGGATCGTCCCCGAATTGCGACAGCGCGTGCACTTCGCTCAGTTGAATCTCATGAGCGCGCAGTATCCCGTCGATCACGATGTAGATATCATTTTTCTGCGTAATGTCCTCATCTACTTCGATAAGGAAACGCAGAGGGCGGTGTTGGGCAAACTCTTACAGCACCTGCGTCCCGAAGGATTTTTATTTCTTGGCCATTCCGAGTCGATGGTCGGCACGGAACTGGGACTTCGCGAAGTGGGCCCCGCCATTTTTCAGCGCAAATAGGATCGCGGCCTCTGCAAAGGTACGACCGCATCACGGTCGATCGGCGGATCGTTCCCGGCGGGGGCGGGGCAGCTAAGTTTTTGATTTCATGGAATGAACTGGTGCCGGAGGAGAGAATCGAACTCTCGACCTACCCCTTACCAAGGGGTTGCGCTACCACTACGCTACTCCGGCACTCGCGGGGCTTTGGGGCCCGGCCTTTCGGGCTTTCAGCCCGGAAGAGGCGCGTCTATATCCCATTGCGTGGCTTAAAGGAAAGGGTTCGTTTGTGCCTTCTTCATCGAAATCCCCAGAGAAACGCGAACGACTTGCCGCAGCCCTCAGGGAAAACCTGAAAAAGCGCAAAATCCAGGCCCGGGGCAGGGGCGAAAATTCTCCTTCGGGGGCGGATTCGGGGGCCCCCCAAGCCTCTGAAGGGGCAGCTGATTCGCCCGAATCGAAGGTGAGCTAGGGCGAGGGGCGGGGTTTCTCCCGTCTGGGTGGGGCGCAGGGGCTCTAACCTGCGAATCTCACCCCGATGCGCGATGCTTTGCCGGGGGGCCAAGATTGCGGCTGTTGGAAAAGCCGCCGCCGCGCTAAAAACGCCGCTTCGTTTCATTTTCAGTTCCGCGTTTGCCGAGGGGCTATGGACAAGATTGTAATTCAGGGCGGGGCCCGTCTTCACGGCGCCATTCCGATTAGCGGTGCCAAAAATGCCGCGCTTCCCCTCATGGTGGCGTGCCTGCTCACCGACGAGACGCTGGTCTTAAAGAATGTGCCCAATCTCGCCGATGTCCGCTTCATGGGCGAGCTTTTGAAGAGCTTCGGCGTGGATGTGGAATGGACCCCGGCCCGCAGTCTGGCGGAGGGCGGCACCTATCGCCTTCAGGCCCGCCATGTCCGCGGCTCAACCGCCGAATACGATATCGTGCGCAAGATGCGGGCGAGCTTCTTTGTCCTCGGCGCGCTGGTGGCCCGCGTGGGCCTTGCAAAGGTCTCTCTGCCTGGAGGCTGCGCCATTGGCGCCCGCCCGGTGGATCTGCATCTGAAGGGGCTGCAGGCCCTTGGCGCCAGCATCGACATCGCCCAGGGCTATGTCTTTGCCGATGCGCCTGCGGGCTTTGTGGGCGGCGAGGTCGTGTTTCCCATCGTTTCGGTCGGCGCCACGGAAAACGTCCTGATGGCGGCAACCCTCGCCAAGGGCACTACCGTCCTGGTCAATGCGGCGCGCGAGCCGGAAATCGTCGATCTCGGCAATTGCCTGATCGCCATGGGCGCGAAGATCACGGGCCTGGGCACCTCCCGCATCACGGTGGAGGGTGTCGAGCGCCTGCATGGCGCCACCCATTCGGTGCTGCCGGATCGTATCGAGACCGGCACCTATGCCATGGCGGTCGCCATTGCGGGCGGTGAGGTCGAGCTGACCAATACCTCGCCGGACCTGATTTCGAGCCTTTTGGACCTTTTACCCCTGGTCGGGGCGGAAGTTTCGTCCACGGGCAGCGGGATCAAGGTTGTAAGAAACGGATCGCGCCCTAAATCGGTATCGGTGGACACCGCGCCGTTCCCCGGCTTCCCGACCGACCTTCAGGCCCAGTTCATGGCTCTGATGGCGACCGCCGAGGGCACGTCGCGCATCCGCGAGACGATTTTCGAGAACCGTTTCATGCATGTGCCGGAACTGGTGCGTTTGGGCGCCGACATCAAGGTGGAAGGCG
This sequence comes from Rhizomicrobium palustre, assembly GCF_011761565.1. Lineage (NCBI taxonomy): Bacteria > Pseudomonadati > Pseudomonadota > Alphaproteobacteria > Micropepsales > Micropepsaceae > Rhizomicrobium > Rhizomicrobium palustre. The sequence goes on from NZ_JAASRM010000001.1 coordinate 2,795,108, forward strand.
ATACCGCCATTGTCACCGGGGTGGCGAGCCTGACCGGGGCACCTGTGATGGCGACAGATTTGCGTGCTTCCTCTAGTCTGGTACTTGCCGGGCTGGCGGCGAAGGGAACGACGATCGTCAATCGTGTCTATCATTTGGATCGCGGTTTCGAACGGCTGGAAGAAAAGCTCAGCGCGGTCGGGGCCCATATCGAACGGCAGAAAGAATGACGAACACGCTTCTCACCCTGGCCGCGGAAGATGCCGAGGATCTCGAAATCCTCTCTGCAAGGCTGCAGGATGCCGTCGGCAAGGTCGGCGACTTCAAATTCCTGCCCAAAGCGCGCCGCTTTGTGGCGGTGCTCAACCGTTTCCAGTGGGAGAACGGCAAGAAAGGCGATCAGCGCGTCCGCGCGGGTCTGCATTTTGACAATGTGCTGAACGTCCGCTCCAAGAACATCAAGATGGGCGCGCCGGGTGCGATCCTGTCTTTGCTCGCGATCCGCTTTACCCCCGGTGGGGCGGCCGATAGCGAAAATCCGGCGGGGCTCGTTGAGCTTGTCTTTTCCGGCGGCGGCGTAATCGCATTGGATGTGGAGTGCATTTCGGCGGGGCTCGCCGATGTCTCCGGTCCTTGGGCGGCGCGCGGGCGTCCCTCCCACGAAGAGGGGTGATCATGCGGCGCTGGCTGGACGCAACATCAGACGGGTTTGAAGCGGCTTTCACGGAGCTGCTGGGGATGAAGCGCGAGACCGATGAAGATGTCTCCGCCGCTGTGCGGGGCATCATCAAGGATGTCCGCAGCCGCGGCGATGCCGCTCTGGTGGAGCTTTCCAACAAGTTCGACCGCGCCGATGTCACGCTTGAAACGCTCCGCCTGACAGAAGGCGAGATCGCGGCGGCGCGGGAAGATTGCGCCCCCAAAACCTTGGTGGCCCTTGAAACTGCGGCGCGCCGGATCGAGGATTATCACCGCCGCCAATTGCCGCCGGACGCCTCTTACACGGACGAGACGGGTGCCAAACTCGGCTGGCGGTTTACCCCGCTGGATAGTGTCGGGCTTTATGTTCCGGGCGGCACTGCGAGCTATCCGTCCTCGGTGCTGATGAACGCGATCCCGGCCGTGGTGGCAGGCGTCAAACGCCTTGTCATGGTCACCCCGGCCAGCGGCGGGCGGATCAATCCTCTCTCCATCGAGGCGGCGCGCCTTGCAGGGGTGACGGAAATCTATCGCATTGGCGGGGCACAGGCTGTGGCCGCGCTCGCCTATGGCACCAAGACCATCCAAGCCGTCGATAAGATCGTCGGGCCTGGCAATGCCTATGTGGCGGCTGCCAAGCGCGAAGTCTTCGGCACGGTCGGCATCGATTCCGTGGCGGGGCCTTCGGAGATTCTCATCATCGCCGATGCCGCCAATAATCCCGATTGGATTGCTGCCGATCTGCTCTCCCAGGCCGAGCACGACATGTCGGCCCAGTCGATCCTCATCACCGACGATGCCGATTTCGCCCATGCGGTGGATGCGGCGGTAGAAAAGGCGCTGGCGGTTCTGCCGCGCAAGTCCATCGCGGAAGCCTCCTGGCGCGATTACGGCGCGATCATTGTGGTCGAGAGTCTCGCCGCCGCAGCGCCGCTCGCCAACCGCATTGCGGCCGAGCATTTGGAACTCGCCATCGCCGATCCTGAAGGCTATTTGCCCTTGATCCGCCATGCCGGCGCGATCTTCCTGGGGCGCCATACGCCGGAAGCCATGGGTGATTATATTGCCGGGCCGAACCATGTGCTGCCCACCGCGCGCACGGCACGGTTCTCTTCCGGGCTTTCCGTTCTGGATTTTGTGAAGCGCACGACGCTGCTTTCCTTGACGCCGGGCGCTATCGCCACGCTGGGGCCACAGGCGATCGCCCTGGCGGAAGCCGAAGGGCTTTCGGCGCATGCAAGATCGGTCGCAAAACGGCTAGGCGATGACTGAAAACGGCAATTTCCACCTTGTCGGTATCCGCCTCCATCAAAAGGATGGGGATGCCTACAGTGCGGAAATTGCTCGGGAGCGCGAAATAGCCCTTTGCGATCTCGTGGAATGCAACAGCTTCAAGCCGCTTCTGTCGCCCGGTGGGCCTTACGAGCTTGATCTCGGCATTGAGGAAAACCGGCTGATCTTCAATCTGAAGCTGGCCGGCGGCGAGCATCACGGCACCTTCATCATGTCGTTGACCCCGCTTCGGCGGGTGATCAAGGACTACTTCGCTATCTGCGACAGCTACGACAACGCCATTGCCAAGTTGCCGCCGGACAAGCTGGAAGCCATCGATATGGCGCGGCGGGGCATCCACGACGAGGGTGCCTTCATCCTCCAGGAGCGGCTCTCGAGCAAAATCTGCGTCGATGGCGATACGGCGAGGCGCCTTTTCACCCTCATTTGTGTGCTGCATTTGAAGGGCTAGGGCCCCGAAAACCGCTCAAGCTAGGCAAAATTGCGGCCAATGGCGGTTGTAAGCCGCTTTGCCGGTGGATGGGACCCTGCAAACCCTTGCTTTTGGCCGGTTTCGGTGCATTCTCCCGCCCGATTTTCCCCTTAAAAGCCCAAGAGGCCTGATGCCCAAAGAAGAATTGCTCGAATTTGAAGGCGTAGTCAGTGAACTTCTGCCCAACGCGACCTTTCGCGTGACGCTGCAGAACGGACACGAGATTATCGCTCATACCGCTGGCAAGATGCGCAAGAACCGCATTCGCGTGCTGACGGGCGATAAGGTCATGGTGGAAATGACACCTTATGATCTCACCAAAGGGCGTATCACCTATCGCTTCAAATAACCAAAGCGGGCGCCTCGGCCTCGTTTTGGCAAGCGAGAGCCCGCGCCGGAAGGCCTTGTTGGGCCAGGCCGGCATCGTCCCCGACCTCATTCGCGCCGCCAATCTTGATGAGACACCCCTAAAGGGTGAGCTGCCGCGCAGCTATGCCTTAAGGCTTGCCACCGAGAAGGCGGCTAGTGTCGCCGCCAAGCAGCGCGAGCTTTATCCCGCAGGTCCCGCTCTTGTTCTCGGTGCCGATACGGTTGTGGCAGCGGGACGGCGAATCCTTCCCAAACCCGATGACGCAGAGGGGGTACGCGCCTGCCTGTCACTTTTGTCGGGCCGGCAGCATCAGGTGATGACCGCGGTGGCGGTGGTTCTGCCCGATGGCGTGGTCCGTACCCGCGTGGCGGTGACACGAGTTGCGTTCAAAAGATTATTGCCCGCCGAAATCCAGGCCTATGTCGATTGTCGCGAAGGCCAGGGCAAGGCTGGCGGCTATGCCATCCAGGGGCGGGCTGAGGTATTCGTGCGCCAGATCAACGGTTCCTATTCCAATGTGGTAGGACTGCCGCTTTATGAAACCGTGCAGATGCTGCGCGGTGCTGGCTACGGAGGCTGAGATGGAGCTTTTTCGCGAAAGCCCCTTCCTCAACACATTCTTGCTTGTTTACGCGGCGTTGTTCCCGATCATCAATCCGGTCGGCAACGCACCTTTGCTGCTTGGGCTGACGCGTGGCATCAGCGAAGCAGAGCGGCGTATTGTGGTCCGCCGTATCTCCATCAATAGCTTCTTCCTGCTGTTGGGATCGATGGTGATCGGCTCGCATATTCTCGAATTTTTTGGGCTCAGCCTTTCCATTGTGCGTGTCGGTGGCGGCATCGTGGTCGCCGCTTTCGGCTGGGAACTTCTGAATTCCGGCAGTTCCGCCGATGACCGCGCCGCGGCCCATAGCCCCAAGCCGCGCGCGGCTCTCGATGCATTCTACCCTCTTACCATGCCGATGACCGTGGGGCCGGGCGCCATGTCCGTCGCTATCGCGCTGGGCTCGCAGCGCCCCGCCATTCTGGATGCAGCCCATCTCATCGCCCTCGCCACGGCCGCCTTCACCGGCATCCTCGCGGTCTCGTTGACGATTTATCTTTGCTATCGCTATGGCGAGAAGATCGTGGCTTCGCTGGGTTCGAACGGCGTCGCCGTGCTGACCCGGCTCTCGGCCTTCATCCTCTTCTGCATCGGCTTGCAGATCATCTGGATGGGCTGGCACGGGCTGATTGGGCATACGCCCTAGTAATCCCGCGCACCCCGCGTCTATTTGCGCAAATTGCCAGACTGCCCAGAAAATCTCGCGATGGTAGAGCCTTGGGGGAGCCTGCTCGACGCACCATGCGAGCGCCGCGACCGTAAGGAGACATCGCTGTGCCCCCCAACCCCTTGCGCTGATCGCCGAAGGCTCCTAACCACAATTCATGGCCCAAGAAATCCGCATCAATGTGAGCGCGGGCGAGGTCCGGGTGGCTGTTGTCGAAGACGGCCGGCTGGAAGCGCTTAGCTGTACCAGGCTCCTTGGCACGGAAGAGAGCGCCGGTCATGTCGGCGACATCGTGCTTGGCCGCGTCGTGCGGGTGGTTCCTGCGGTGCAGGCCGCCTTTGTCGAGATCGGGCGGGACCGCGCCGGTTTCCTGGGGGCGCGTGAAGCTCGTTGCCTAGCTCCGGCGGAGGGGGAGGTTGAGCTTTCCATCAGCCAGATCCTGCGCGAGGGCGACAAGGTTCTGGTACAGATTGTCAAAGACCCGATTGGTGATAAAGGCGCACGGCTTACGGCGAATGTCACTATTCCGGGGCGGCTTTGCGTTTTCACGCCCTTGCAGCCCGGCGTTGGGATTTCGCGCAGGATCGAGGATGAGGCCGAACGCCTTCGGCTTGCCGAGATTGGCGAGGCGCTCTTTGCCAGCGAGTTCAAAGGCGGCTGTATCCTGCGCACAGCCGCCGTAGGCGCCAGCGAAGAAGATTTGCGTGAAGACCTTTTGCGGCTGGAAGAAGAGTGGGGCGAGATTTCTGCAGCGCGCAAAAGCGCCGGCGTGCCCTCCACCTTGCGCCGCGATTTAGGCCCCATCGAGCGGGCGCTGCGCGACATCGTGCATGACACGACCTCATCGATCCTGATCGACAACGCGGTGGCGGCGGAAAAAGCACGCGCCTATTGCCGCGAGGCGATGCCGGGGGTGGAAGGCCGCATTGCTGTTTATAACGACAGCCTGCCGCTTTTTGCCGATCTCGAAAGCGACATCGATGGCTTGATCCTGCCGCGCGTGCCGCTCAAATGCGGCGGCTGGCTGACGGTGGAAGGGACCGAGGCGCTGACGGCGATCGACGTGAATTCCGGAAGCTTCACTCATTCTTCCGCCGTGGAAGACACAGGTCTCGCCGTCAATCTGGAAGCCGCGGCAGAGATTGGCCGCCAGCTTCGCTTGCGCGGGGTGGGCGGGTTGATCGTGATCGACTTCATCCATATGCGCGAGCCCTCGCATTATGAGCGCGTTCTGGCGGCGCTGGGCCAAAGCCTCGCTCGTGATGGCGTGCCAGTGAATATCGGCAAGGTGACCGATTTCGGCCTTGTGGAAGTGACCCGCAAGCGGGTGCGCGAATCCCTGGTCCAGCTTTGGAGTGAGGATTGTGGCACTTGCCATGGGCTTGGCATTACGCGCCGTCCCGAAGCAGTGGCGATGGATCTTATCCGCCGGGTAGAGGAAACCGCACGCGTTGCGCCGGGCAAACCCATCCTCGTAACCGCGGCACCCTCTGTGATTGCGTGGCTTCTGGTCCATGAAGCTATGGATGCGCTTTCGCGTGCAGGAATTGGTCGAATCAGTTTGGAGGAAGATGCCCGCTACCCGCGGGAAAGATTCGAGGTCGGAACCCGTGGCTGATTACAAACCGGCGACAAATAAATGTCCGATTTGCAAAAAGGACACAGAAGAGGCTTTTCGTCCTTTCTGTTCCAAACGCTGCGCGAATGCAGATTTATTGAAGTGGATCAAAGGCGAATACGCCATCCCCTCCGACGAGCCTCCGTCCGAAGAGGATTTTGATCCTTTTGTCGGTACGTTGCAGTCAGGCAAAGCCCACTAGGGTAAATCTGGGCAACTCGCCTATAATTTGGGCGGGGAAACGTACCATGAGGAATGCTATGCGCCGCACGGCCGCATTGTGCTTTTTTGCATCCATTTTGCTTTCGGGTTCCGCTTTGGCCAGCGGCTACGGGTTGCGCGATGTCAGCGCAGCCACGCTGGGGCTGTCCTATGCGGGCGACGCGGCCAACGGTTCGCGCGCTTCGACCTTGGCCTTCAATCCGGCGCTTGCCGCCGATGTGGGCGAGTTCGATGTCGCGATCAGCAATGTCGGGCTTCTGCCGAAGACCGACGGGACCTTCACGGCCACCACGGCGGCCGGAACGCCGGTCGCCGGCATCACCAATCCGAAGGATATCGTCAATACGGCGCTGATCCCGGCGATGGCGCTGCGCTATCGCCTCACGCCGACCATCGCCGTTGGTTTCACCGCCACCGCGCCTTGGGGCATGATCACCGATTACGGTAATACCGGCGTGACGCGCTATTACGCGACCATGAGCGACGTGAAGAGCGCGAACTTCTCACCCGTCGTCTCCTGGCAGGTTCTGCCGGAGCTTTCCATCGGCGGCGGCTTGCAGGTCCAGTACATCAAGGGCCGTCTCGCCAAGGCGATCGACTTCGGCACGCTCGGTTATGTCAACAAGATCCCGGGCTCTGTTCCGGGCGCTCGCGATGGCTTTGTCGAGCTGCGCGCCCAGGATTGGGCGACCGGCTGGACGATTGGCGCGGAATGGAAGCCGACGCCGAATTTCTCGGTCGGTGTTTCCTATAAATCAAAGATCGAGAACACGCTGAACGGCAATGAATGGTTCACGCTGGATTCTACCGGCATCGGCGCCACGCTGAAGGCCGTGACGGGGGCTTTTGTAAATGGCCCGGCGAGCGCGCCGTTCTCCAATCCCGATCTCGTCACTTTCGGCGCGCGCTGGAAGCTCGATCCGCAATGGACGATCTCGGTGGGCGGCGATTGGACCGGCTGGAGCGCCTTCAACACGCTGACCGCCCATTCCCACAATCCCAAGCAGCCCGACGATGTGACGGTGATGAACTGGCAGGATAGCTGGTTCGGCTCCGTCGGCGTCGAATATAAGCCCAGCCAGCTTTGGACGCTGCGTCTCGGCACCGCCTATGACCAGACCCCGACGACCTCGGGCTATCGCACACCGGGCATTCCCGATGGCGGGCGCTATTGGATCAGCGGCGGCATCGGCTACCAGCTCACCCAACATATCGACCTCGACCTCTCGGTCGCCCATCTCATCGCCGAGAAGGGCAATATCGCCCTTAAGGCCTCCGATCCCGGCAACGCCGCGCGCGGCAGCCTGACGGGCTCGGTGAACATGGAAGTCACCCTTATCGGCGCCGAATTCTCCTATCATCTGTAAAGGCGGCATCTGCTCGGAAGAGCAATTACCCGCGTGAAAATCCAAAGGCGGCTCCGACTGGGGCCGCCTTTTTGTTTGGCGTCATCATTATCGGTCGATCGGTGCTATTCCGTGTTCTGAAAGCCAGCGTTCAAGCACCACCGGGTCATACTGTTGCTGGATCCAGCTCACGAGGCTGGTGCCATTTGCCGCTTCCCGCGCGAATACCGGAAACGCCCGCAGCCACATCTGGTTTTGTCGCGGCATGTGCAAATAGGGAAAGCGGTCGAACTGTTTTGTGGCTTCTTCTTCCGCCATCCAGCCATACCGATGCAGTAGAAACAATGCCGACGCCAAACTCGTCCGATCCTGCCCGCCAGAGCATTTGATCAAAAAGGGCCGCGGTGCGGCATCAAATGTCTCCAATAAGCCCAGCAAGAGAACTCTGGTAGGCAGCCGTCGTGAGTTCATACTCAAATTGAAATGCTTGATTCTCAAGCGCCGGCAGCACCAGGCTTCCTTCTGCCACCAGCCCCATTCGGGATGCGCGCCACGCAGGTTAATGATGCTGCGGATGCCGTTCGATCGAAGATGGTGCTCCCAAAAGCCCATATATGGCTGTGCGGATCGCGCGGCTTCCCCGGGCACGATCCAATGGCAATTATAAAGAATATTCAGGACCGATCGCATTCTCGACCCATGGAGACTGTTGGCACTTGGTCTTAACGCGGGTGGCCCTTGTCTAAAAACGGCTATCGTGCACCCCAACCAAATCTCCACATAACGTCAGCCAAAGCACGGCAGAAAGGCACCGCATGGGAAAAATAGCGGGCTCCGGCGCGTCGTCCCACGGTAGGTGTTTGGCTTTGATCGACGGCCAGAGTTGTAAATTCGGCGCTGCCAGTAGCCGTCATCGCACGCGCCGGGATCGATATGGCGCCCCCACGCGGATGAAGCCTCAACTTCACCTCCACATTTCGCCAACGCAGGCATGAGACCTAATCGGACGTCGATGGCGGCTTAGCCATTCCATGTGCCGTTTGGCTACCGGCCTGGCTGTCAGGTCAAAAAAGGTGGTGGAGATGTCCGAATTATCTCGGTCGGGAGGTGGTTTGCCCGGTGTTGGGTTGGTTCGGAATCGCGCGCGCACCAAAGCCAATATTAAAGAACTTCTCTTTCCCACTACCCTCGACTTGGCGCATGGGCCGCTGTTGTCGCGATTTCTCAAGACCCCGGTCGTGGTGTTGTCGGCGCATTTCGACGACGCCTGCTTTTCGTTGGGTGGTCTACTTGAAACCATCCACCAGGGCACGTTGATCAACGTCTTCACCGCCGGTCGCTATTTGGCCAAACCACGAAAAGAATCGCCTCAAGAGGCCGATGTCTTCATCATACGGGATGCTGAAGATGAGCAATTTGCTCACGCCTGCGGTCTTTGCCGCATCGATCTGAAATGCAAAGAGCCCGCCTTGTACGGCCGTCATGTGGGCGATCTTAGCGGCGTTGCTGCAGACCTTGAGCAAATTATGGAGCCGGTGCTGCAAGCGATCGCAAAAATCGCGGCAGGGTTTCGCGAATGGGAAAAGGGGTACTTGTTTGTCCCCTTGGGGATTGGGCATCATTGTAATCATCGAGCTCTCAACGAGCTGATCCTCCAGAACCTCGACGCCATCTCGCAAAACTACGAGGTCTTGTTTTACGAGGATCAACCTTATGCGGCTTCTCCGTTCAACCGTCTCACGGCGCTGCTGCGGGTAGCACGCCGGCTCGATACGTCCATCACCGCCCGTTATGTGCTGCGGAACGACTGGGCGCAGAAAAAATCCCTCATCGAATTCTATCCTACGCAGCTTCGGACGCCGCCGCGGCGGTGGCGTTTCCGTCCGGCCGCTTTGTCTCCGCTTTCTCCGCATGAAGCCTTTTGGACATTTCCGCTGAACGGTGCACCGCATGTTGCCGAGTAACTGGACCTGTTTTGTTATTAATCTCGACCGCAGCACCTATCGCCTGCGGAGCATTTCGCGACAGCTTGCGAAATCCGGGATTGCGTTCCAGCGCTTCGAAGCTGTGGATGGCTCCGTTCTCGATCCCGACTGCCACCCGGCCTTCAACCGGCAGCGATACGAGCAGCGGCACGGAAAGGAACCTGTTGCCAACGAAATTGGCTGCTTCATGAGCCATATCGGTGTGATGGAAGCGTTCTTGAGAAGCGGCGCGGAACGCAGCCTGGTTCTCGAAGACGATGCTCTCATCGATGCGTCGCTCGCAGGTGTTCTTCACGAACTCGAAGACGCGGCGGATGCGTGGGATATGACTCTGCTCTATGGTAACCATTTTGGCGCGCCCCTTCGCCAGCGGCCATTGGGGATGAACCATCATCTCGTCGGCTTCTTCTTTCGTCAGACTGGCGCTGTTGCCTACGCGATAAATCGCAAGGCGGCGGAGGCATATCTTGCGCATCTGTTGCCCATGACGTTGCCCATAGATGTGGATTACGACCGTGCCTGGGACTTCTCCATCCGCTTTCGCGGTGTTCTTCCTTTTCCTGTTAGAACCGGAAAGCATGCATCCGAGATCGGAAAAACAGGCCGTAAATTTGTCTGGTATCGCCGGTTCGCCACCTATCTTAATCGCATGAACCATGGAGCGCGAAGGCTCCTGCATTATGCGTTCACCGATCCGATATGGCTGACAGCACTCAAGCGGCGTCTGGCGCCACCCACCCACCGCGCAGAGGGTAATGGATCGCCCCTGCAATCCGTAACCAGCCTTTCGCCGGTATTGTCACAACTGAAAAAGGCGCGGTCATAGACTGGCAATGCATAATTTTCTTAAGGGGTATATGATGTTTGAGCGGCTGAGAGCCTTCGTTTCGGAAAAGCCCGTTCGGGCGGCCACGATAGCGATCATCGCATCATGCTTGGCGTTCGCTGTTTTTGCGCGGCCGTCAAAAAAATCTCAGGATGCAGAACTTCTGACATCATCCGTTTTCCGCGGAACCATAGAAGAGACGGTGCTCGCCAACGCTGTTCTTGAACCTGTGCGGATGGTCAATGTCGGTGCGCAGGTTACCGGTCAGATCCGTGCCTTGCACGTCGGTCTTAATCAGCGTGTCAAGGCGGGTGATCTGATCGCCGAGATTGACTCTTTGCCACAACGCAACGCGCTGAGGATAGCCGAAGCGTCGCTCGCGAATATATCTGCTCAACAAAAGGCTCGGACCATCCAGTACGCTCAGGCGGAGAACGAGTTCCGGCGGCAGAAAAATCTACTTTCGGAGCAGGCTACATCCAGGTCTGCTTTCGATGCGGCCAAGGCATCCTACATGGCGCTGGAAGCAGAAGTGAAAGCTTTGACCGCGCAGATGACGCAGGCCAGAGTCGAAGTTGAAAATGCGCAAGTCAATCTCGGATATACAAGAATTGTCGCCCCCATTGATGGGGTCGTTATCGCTGTGGTCACCAAGCAGGGGCAGACCCTGAATTCGACCCAATCTGTTCCGACGATTGTTGTTCTGGCGCAGCTCGACGTCATGCGCTTGAAGATTCAAATCTCAGAGGCCGATGTCACGCGCGTACAGCCGGGCCAAAAGGTCTGGTTCAATGTCATTGGCGATCAGAATACAAAGCGTATGACGACTTTGCGGCTGATCGAAACGGCCCCCACGACGATGGCGTCGGACGGAGGTGCACAAACGACCGCTCAGAGTACGGCCGCAATTTATTATAATGGCCTTGGCGAGATTCCAAATCCCGATGGCAAGCTGCGCCCTCAGATGACCGCGCAAGCGAATATTGTGCTGAGGACGGCGACGAACGTTCTCATGGTACCGTGGCCGGCTCTGAAGGAGCGCGGGGCCGATGGGCGCTACCGCGTCGGGGCCGAAACTGCGGGTGGTAAAGTGCAAACGCGGTTCGTGCGGATTGGCGCCTCGGACAAAGTGAATGTGCAGATTCGCGATGGCCTGTCGCTTGGCGAGAAGGTGGTGATCGGCACAGCCGCTCCCGCTCCGATGGATAGCCCGCTATGAGTGCTTTGATTGAACTTTCGAATATTTCGCGCGTCTACTATACCGGAGACGAAGCCGTTGTCGCGCTCGATAGCGTGTCGCTGTCGATTAATGCTGGAGAACTGATTGCGATTGTAGGCGCCAGCGGTTCGGGAAAGTCGACCCTGATGAATATCCTGGGCTGTCTCGATCAGCCCAGCTCGGGCAGTTATCGCATCGATGGACAGGAAACCGCCGCGCTCCAGCCGGATGAATTGGCGCGCCTGCGTTGCCAGCATTTTGGTTTCATTTTTCAGCGTTATCATTTGATGGGAGACCTTTCAGCGGCAGCCAATGTCGAGATTCCCGCAATCTATGACGGGGCCGAACCGGCAAGCCGCAGTGAAAGGGCCAAGACGCTGCTTTCTAGGCTGGGTCTGGGTGATCGCCTGCGCCATTACCCCAGCCAGCTTTCGGGAGGCCAGCAGCAGCGGGTTTCCATCGCCAGGGCACTCATGAACGGTGGCGAAATCATCCTCGCCGACGAACCGACTGGCGCATTGGATAGCAAGAGCGGCGAAATGGTGATGGGAGTTCTTAAGGAACTTCATCGCGAGGGCCATACAATCATTCTGGTCACGCACGATATTCACGTTGCCGAGCATGCCGATCGCATCATCGAAATTCGGGACGGTAAAATCATCGCGGATCGGCGGACCAGAGAAAACCCAGAGCAGCCCCCCACCCATTCACGTCGTAGCCAAGGCGCTGCGTCCTCGCCGCGCGGGCGAAGGTTCCTTGATGCGATGAAAATGGCTTTTCACGCCATGGCGGGTCATCGCATGCGAACCTTTCTGACCATGCTGGGAATTATCATTGGCGTGGCCGCTGTCGTTCTCGTCACGGCGCTGGGCACTGGCACACAAAGAAAGGTGCTATCTCAACTCACGGAGCTGGGGGTCAGCACTATTGAGGTCTACCCCGGCAAGGATTGGGGCGATGAGCGCGCCAGTTCCATCCGCACGCTCATTCCAGAAGATGCGGATGCCCTCAAAGCTCAGCCTTACATCGACAGCGTCTCGCCGATCCTTTCGGCCTCAGGAAACGTCCAATATGCGAACATCTCGGTTTCCGCGGAGATACTCGGTGTCGGCGAAAGCTATTTCAAGACGGGCAATCTCAAGCTCAAGGCCGGGCGCCTGTTTGACCAGGGCGATATCCAGGCAAAGGCGCAGCTTGCGGTGATCGACGACAATACAAGAAAGCGGCTGTTTCCGCATGAGCTGTCGCCTGTTGGCAAGATCATCATGTTCAAGCAGATGCCTGTGGTGATCTGCGGGGTTTTGGCACCGCGCACGACAAGTTTCGGCGGCCGCAATCTTCAGATATTTGTTCCCTTCACAACCGTTCGCAGCCGCATCACCGGCCAGGAGACAAGCCTCTATGGGCTGACCATCCGGGTTGTCCGGCAGATTGACACCCGCTTGGCTGAAGGTGCTGTAAGCGAACTGCTGACACAGCGCCACGGCCGCAAGGATTTCTTCGTTTTCAACAGCGACCAATACCGCAAAACCTATGAGAAGACGGCACAAACGATGTCTCTGCTGATCTCTTCGGTTGCGGCTATCGCGTTGATCATCGGCGGTATTGGCGTGATGAATATTATGCTGGTGTCAGTGACGGAGCGTACCAAGGAGATCGGATTGCGTATGGCCGTGGGGGCCCGCAGGCGGGATATCATGCTGCAATTTCAAATCGAAGCTATCACCATCTGCCTGACCGGCGCCGTTCTCGGTATCGCGCTGGCGCTGGTGGTTTGCGCGCTTCCCGGTGAAGATAGCAGCGATTTTCCGATGGTGCTCACAGGAGGGGCGATCGGCATCGCCAGTGCGTCCGCGATCACAGTGGGGCTGCTTTTCGGGTATCTGCCAGCGCGTAACGCGGCCCGGCTCGATCCAGTTGTGGCGCTGTCACGAGAATAGATTTTCAGCGGCTTGGCTTACATGAGCTTTTCGAACCGGAATGCTTCGTCCACGCCGGGAAAATCATCCGAGCTTGGTCCATGCGGATCAGGGCGGCGGGCGTTGAAAAATTCGACGATCTTGAAGCCGCATTTGTTGACGTAGAAATGGATGTTCCGCTTCTCGAAACAGGGCGTGTGTGTTTCCCAGATGGCGGTCTTGGGAAACATCTGCTCGATGGCCAGCCATGCCTTATATCCAAGGCCGCCGCCATGTTCATTGACGGATATGAAGAAAAAATCGAGTGAATTGCGGTTGGTGGCGTCGTTGATCGAAACCACAGCGCCACCGACCTTTCGGCCGTCGCAAAGAATGCGCAGCACCACGGCACCGGCTGCGGTCATTGATTGATCGAGATCTTGGTCGGATGGGATTGGGCCCGCAGGCAGCGGCCCAAACTCCTCGATGACAGCCGCCGCAAATGCGTCCTGTAGTTCTCGTTTGAACGCCGGCAAATCTTCCGGTTCGGCTATCGCAAGGGTGACCAGTTTGTCTGTCATTCTGCGCTTCTAGCCCGTGGCCGTATCGGAAAACAGGGCGTTCCCGCCGCCATCGGGAGAATATGCGCAGACCCTTCAGCAAACCTCCACACATGGCAAAGGACAGGTGCGGCGCGAAGTCCATCGGATTGGGTAGAGGGAGAATGGTGCCCAGGGGCGAAATCCGTCTGGGGCACGCCCATGCGGAGAGCTACACTCCCGCTTCTAGGTAGAGTCGCATAGCGGCGAGTTTTGAGCTGTTTTACCGAACAACTAATTCGCTCTCACCCCTTCGCTCCAATGGGGGTTACTAGGGTCTGTTGGCCAATAGACTGGCAGGGATTCAACGGTTTGCTCCGGCCCCAAAAGCCCAAAGAATTTGAGCCGATAGTTTACTCTTCCGACCATTGCCAGTTGATTAAGCGGGATGCCCAGCTCGACACGGCAATCGTAAAAAGCCTTTGTCTTTTCCGATCCGATAGTCGTGTTGAGCGGATTACCTATCACCATCGTATCAATAGTATTGGCGAGGACATCACGATAAGCTGAGCCGACGCAATCAAAATGCGTAAGGACGGCAGAAACTAGTGGGCTCTTTTCCTCAATATAAAATGCGATATGCGTGGTTGCACTTACTTGACCAGGATCAAGATGGACCTCTGGTATTGCCTGTTGCCAGCTAAAATATAATGTCCATAGGAGCGCCACCGCGCCAGCCACAATCTTCCATAGCTTTCCTATAGGGGCTAGAAATTTAATTAGAATGGACGCTGTCGTTTCATTGCTTTGCTGAGCACTAGATTTATTCGTTCGCTGGGCGGACGATTTCTTTTTTTTGCGATTTCGCGATTTCGGCATGTCATGCCCCTTCAACGAATATGGGGTGGCCAAGCCGTGACACGGCCATAGACCAAAGACGCGGACGGCCAACAAGCAATCGGTCCACGATTAGAAATAAGGCTCTCACCAGGCCCGCAATTGAACTAATCGATCTCCAGTCTTCAAAGGTCATGCGCTTCGTCTCTCGACAGGCCTGTGCACTGCTTGGAATTCCTCATGCGACGACTGCGGGCGCCTCGTATGACTGACTGCACCAACTCAAAATCATCCCGCGCGAGATGTCGCATTGCCGTGCGAGCCAATTCGAAAATCTCAGAAGCTGGTTCCAGGTGCCCGTCCAACATCATCGGGATCATTGCTGGTTGCTAGATCCAGGATAAATGGATTCGATGAGGCTGGTGGTGTCACGTGTGGCGAAGTGGCTACTTTGGCCACAAAATTCAAAAAATATCGGGGTATTATGAAAAGAATGGTGCCCAGGGGCGGAATCGAACCACCGACACGCGGATTTTCAATCCGCTGCTCTACCGACTGAGCTACCTGGGCACGCTCGGTATCGAAAGGACGGGTCTTTTAGGCAAGGACCGGCCCGCTGTCCAGCCTGAAGCGCTATTTTTTCCAACCACTTCGCCGCGCCCTTGGCCAGGAGCGCTGGAGGGGGCGCGCAGGGGCTTTTGCGCTTTAAAGCGCCCTCATTGGGCTGGCGTGCGGTCCTGTTTGCCTTTGACCGCAGCTTTCTGGGAGCACGCTAAGATTGTCTCGCAGCCGACGTTTGGCGTTTTTCCTTTAGGACAAGTCTAGAACCTTTCTTATTTTACAGTGGTAACGGACTCTGCCGTAAATTCGTTGCAATTTAATTTGTCTAAAAATGCTGAATATACAAGGCATTACAGGGGGTGTCATGCGATTTACGCGCTGCCTGCTGGCTGCGGGCCCGGCCTTCATTGCTTGTGCTGTTTCATCAATTGCCGCCGAGGTGCCCTCTCAGGTTGCACCTGGTGCTGTCGAGCGGACGCTGCAGCAAAAGCTCCCAACCGCCCATGAAGACCGTATCCAGATCCCCGCGCCGTCCGGTTTTGATACGCCGCAAGGCGCGGAGAAGGTGCATTTCACCCTTAGCCGAATCGATCTCAGCGGGAATACGGCGGTGCCAAGCAGCCGCTTGGCTTCCGCCTATGCCGGGTTGATCGGCAAGGATGTCTCGCTGGCCGACGTCTTCGCCGTGGCGCGCAAGATCACCGACCAGTACCGCGAGGCGGGGTATGCGCTGAGTTTCGCCCTGGTCCCCGCGCAAGAGCTCGATCCGGCGACCGGCGCGGTCCGGATCGATGTGGTGGAAGGCTATATCGCCGAGATCCGCTTCGAAGGCGCACACAATAAGCTGCCCTCGGTCGTTACCGCCATGGGAGAGCGCATCAAGCAGTCCCATCCGTTGAAGACGGCGGATTTGGAAAAATACCTCCTGCTGATGAATGACGTGCCCGGCTTTGCGGTTTCTGGTGTGTTTGATCGCATCCCCGACGCGCCCAAGGGCGCCACGCGGCTGGTGGTGAAGACGAGCCAGCAGAGCTGGACGGCGAGCGCGTCGATCGACAATCGCGGCTCGAGTGCTTTCGGTCCCTGGCAGAGTTCGATCACCGCGGCCGCTTATGATCTGATCGGGCAGGGTGAAGACGTTTCGCTGCACGGCATTCGCGCCCTGAACGGCAAGCAGCTTTCGGCCGTGGTTGGTCAGATGTCCTTTCCGATCAGCGACAATGGCACGCGCCTGTCCTTCAACGGCATCTGGTCTGATGCTCATCCCGGTTCGCCGACGCTGTCGGCGATCAACTTCGGGTCGAGCGGTTGGACCTATGGTGCAAGCCTGAATTACCCGCTGCTGCGTTCGCGCCTTGAAAGCCTGTGGCTGCGCACCGGCGTTACGGGCAAGCTTCTGAAATCACAGTTTCTCGCCACGCCGCATTCGCGTGACCGCATTTATGAATGGAATTTGGGCGCCACCTGGAACAAGCGTGACGAAACCGGCGTGACGACGGGAGATATCACCTTCACCCAAGGATTGCCTTTGGGTGATGTCTCCGATGTGACCGACGCTCTGCGCAGCCGCAGCACTGGCAGCGCGATCTTTTCCTCAGTGGAAGCAACTATCACCCGCCTGCAATCCGTGCTCGACACCAAATACGGCGCCCTCGATCTTTATGGCGCGGCGCAAGGCCAAGTGGCCTCGCGTGGTCTGCTGTCGTCCGAGCAATGCGGCTATGGCGGCGCAGTGTTCGGCAAAGCCTATGACTCCAACGAAATGGTCGGCGATTTTTGCGCGCTGGGCGCTTTGGAAGCCCGCGTCACTCCGGCAAGCGTATTTTTGCCCTTCCCGAAAGTCCTCACCGGCGCGCAATTCTTCGCCTCTGTGGATTTCGGCTATACGTCGAACACCGGAAAGCTCGGCTTCGGCGATAAGACGAAAGACACCGCTTCGTCGGTTGGCGCGGGCCTGCGCTTCAGCCTGTTCCAGCGTGTGAACGGTAGCGTGGAATACGACCTGCCGATCAGCCGCAAGGTGGCCTTGGAAGGCAACAGCGACGGGCGCGTGTTCTTCCAGCTCTCCATTTCCGCAAATTGATCCGGCACGCGCCCCTTGTGTGGCGCGCCACACTGAATCTCACCGCAAGAGGGTAAAGCCCATGCAGCGCAGTTTTTTCACCAATAAGTTAAAGGTCACTGTCGCGCTTTCGGCATTGTTTGTCGGCTATCCCGCATGGGCCAACCCCACCGGGGGAACGGTCGTAGGCGGCCAGGCCGTTATCTCCACACCAAGCTCCAACCAGTTAAATGTCAATCAGTCGACCAAGGTCGTGATCATCGACTGGAAGAAGTTCGACATCGCCAAGGGCGAAACCACGACCTTCATTCAGCCCGATGCCTCTGCGCTTGCCGTCAACCGCATCGGTGGGGCCGATCCGGCCAAGATCCTTGGCAACCTCATGGCCAACGGCAAGGTTATCCTGATTGACGGCAACGGCTTCATGTTCGGGCCCAATGCCAAGGTCAATGTCGGTGCGCTTGTCGCCACCACCTCGGATGCTTCCAATGCCGACATCATGTCGGGCAAGGCCAAATTCGATAAGCCGGGCAGCGCCAACGGTCAGATCATCAACTACGGCCAGATCACCGCGAATAGCGGCATGGTCGGGCTGGTGGCACCTTCGGTCACCAATAACGGCGTGATCCGCGCCAAGCTGGGGCAGGTGGCGCTCGGCGCGTCCAATGTCTTCACATTGGACTTCACCGGCGATGGCCTGATCTCCTTCCCGGTCGATCCCAATGTGATTGCTGCCGCGATTGATGCGAACGGCCAGCCGGTGAAGGCGCTTGTGGCCAATAACGGCCACATCGAGGCCTCCAGCGTGGTGCTTTCGGCGCGGGCTGCTGCGGCGCTCGTCACCAATGTGATTTCGGTGAAGGGTGAGATCGTTGCCCAGACCATTTCGCATAAGGGCGGCAAGATCATCCTGGATTCGGGTGTCGGCGCCGTCGCGCTGGAAGGTGCCAAGCTTGATGCCTCGGGCGCGAATGGCGGCGGCAGCATCTCGGTCGCGAGCGTCAACGCATCGCGGGTCACTGCAGACGCGGCCACGGTTTTGGATGCCTCCGCGACCAGCCAAGGCGACGGCGGCAGCATTGTGCTGAATTCGCTGAACACCAAATTCTACGGCACCGCCAGCGCAAAGGGCGGCAGCATCTCGGGTAATGGCGGCAAGATCGATACCTCGGGCCATGTCCTCGATGTGGCTGGGGCGAAAATCTCCACCGTCGCGCCGCATGGCAAGACCGGCGAATGGCTGATCGATCCGTACAACATCATCATTTCGAACGATGCCAGCACCGGTTCGGGCTATACCGCCACTGCTAACGATACGGTCATCAACGCCGACCAGATTTTGGACGCGCTGAAGAACAACAGCGTCTCTATCACCACGGGGGCGTCGAATGCCCCAGGTTCGCAAGCGGGCGATATCACGATTTCGACGGGGCTGAGCTGGAATAGCAGCAACACGCTGACCCTCGCGGCTGCCAACAGCATCAATGTCAACGCGCCGATCAGCTTGGCCAGCGGCGGCCTCAGCCTGACGGGCAAACATCTGAACTTTGCCGATAATGTAACCGTCTCGGGCGCGGGCTCCGTCGTCCTAACGGGGAGTGACTACACTTTTCTGGGAGGGCATTCGCTTAGCTTCACGGGTGGCAAGAACTCGGGAGCAACGCTGGCCATCAACGGTACGTCTTTCACGCTGCTTTATGGCTTCGACGACATTCAGGCGATAAGCTCCCCTGGCAAGTTGAGCGGTGCATACGCTCTCGCCAATTCGCTGGACGCGTCTTCCCTCACCACTTGGACGTCGATTGGTGACAGCTATAACGATTTGCCATTCGCCGGCATTTTCGAGGGCTTGGGACACACCGTCTCCAACCTTAGCTATACAGCAACGAAAAACACGACCGGCTTCTTTGGCTACACCTCGGGTGCGACCATTCGGGATTTCGGCCTGATTGATGGTGCCATTACCAGCGGGAACATCAACGCGGTGGGGCCGCTCGTGGGCACCGCCGAAAGCAGCCAGTTGCAGAACGTTTTTGCGAGCACCAGTGTCACCGGGACCGGCCAGTATGTCGGTGGTCTCGTCGGCAGCATCAGCGGTGATTCCAACATCATCAACGCGGCCGCATTCGGCGATATCACCGGTGGGCAAGATGTTGGTGGGTTGGTTGGGACGATATATGGGGGCCAGATTCTGAATGCCTATGCCACGGGCAGCGTCAAAGGCGGGCAGAATGCTGGCGGGCTTATTGGACACGCGGTTTCCAACAGCAACGCCACTTATATCGAAAATACCTATGCAAGCGGTGCCGTCTCCGGTGACGGGGTGTCTGGCGGCCTCATCGGGCGCGTAGACAATTTCTGTTCCACCTGCATCGATCAGACGACAATTTCCAATTCATATTGGAATACGGATACAGCCAACGTGACCGAGAGCATCGGCTCCGGAACCTATACAGGTAATGTATTTGGTGTTCCCACGAGCGTTCTGCAATCCGGCCCTGCCGGTCTCAATGCTTTGCCGTGGAACATCAAATCCGGGGCCAATCCCTATCTCAGCTTCCTGGTGTTACCGCAGACCACCATCTCCGGCACGGTCTATTCCGACCACGGTAAGACCACTCTTTCTGGCGTGAAGGTCTATGAGGTCCTGCTGGGCGGTTCCACCATCGTGGCGAATGCCACCAGCGGCAATGATGGCGCCTATTCAGTTGCGGCGCCGCAATCGAACGGCACTGCATTGTTGTTCCTGGATGGCGGCAGCGTCTTCGCCAATACGGTGGCGGAATACACGGGTTCCAGCCTTTCCGGCGTGAACCTCTATGGCGGCTATCTCACCTTCTTCAATACTTCCTCTGTAACGGTCACCTCTGCCCTTGACTCGCTGAAGAGCTTCATGAAGCCGGATGGCTTCTCCACCGGCGACTTCCTGTTTTCGCCATGGGGCGATGTTATCGTACCGACGGCTGGCCTTGATATCACCGCGAGTAGAAATCTTTCCGCCGATAGGGCGTTCAGCTTCGTCGGCACGAATGGACTTTACCTCACCGCAGGCGACGCGCTGTCGATTGACGCGCCGCTGACGGTTGAGAATGGCGCGCTCAATTTAACCGCCTATACGATGTCGTCGATGGCGAACCTCACGGCGTCAGGTGCCGCGGCTGTTTCACTTAATGTGGCCGTTCCCGCGAGCACGGTGTTTGGCGGTGGAACATCGCTCAGCTTCACCGGCGGCAAGAGCTCCGGTGCAACGCTGACCATTAACAATTCGCGCTACACGCTGCTCTATGACTTCGACGACATTCAGGCGATAAACTCCCCCAGTAAGTTGGACGGCGCGTACGCCCTCGCCAACTCGCTGGATGCATCCTCACTCACAAGCTGGAAGCCCATCGGCAACGCCGCGAATTCCTTCAGTGGCGTTTTCGAGGGCTTGGGTCATACCGTTTCCAACCTCAGCTATACGGTTGCGGGCTCGATGTCCGGCTTCTTCGGGACCGTAAGAAACGGCATCATTCGTGATTTCGGTTTGGTCGGCGGAACGATTACGGTTGCGAATGGCAACTCCGATATCGGCCCGTTGGCAGGCGAAGTCGCAAATTCTTTGATATTGAATGTCTACTCCTCCACGGACGTCAAAGGAAACGGCTGGTATGTGGGGGGGCTGATCGGCTTCCTCGACGCGGGTTCACGTCTTTACGGCGGCGCTGCGCATGGCAATGTCACCGGCGAGCAAAACGTCGGCGGTTTTGCCGGCGGGATTTACGAGGCTGCGGTAGGCAATGCCTATGCCACTGGCGATGTCTCTGCCTCGTATAGGGCAGGCGGTTTTGCCGGCGAGGTGAGTAGATATCAAGGCAGCGTCGCCGTCTCTAACGTTTATGCGAGCGGTGCTGTCTCCGCGACAGACTATAAAGGCGGACTGTTCGCAAATGTCGCCGAAATGTGCGCGCCTGCCTGTACAAATGTCGGGATCTATTTCTCGAACGCCTATTGGACCACGGATACCACGGGCGTCACCAATGGCATGACAGGAAAAGGCACGTATAGCGGCACGCTAACCGGCGTCACCACGGCACAATTGCGGGCCGCCGGTCTCGACGGTATGCAACCACCCGGCTGGGTTTATAAGGACGGGTTTAATCCTTATCTGCGTTTTGAGACTGCGCCCGCCAAGACCATCTCCGGCACGGTCTATTCCGACCACGGTAAGACCACACTCGCAAACGCGAATGTTTACGAACTGACGCTGGGGGATTCCTCGGTGGTGGCCAACGCCACCAGCGGCACCAATGGTACGTATTCGCTGGTCGCGCCAGATTCAAACGGCTCGGTGCTGCTGTTCTTGGATGGTGGAAGCGTTTTTGCCAACACCGTGGCGGAATACAAGGGCGCCAGCCTGTCTGGCGTGAACCTCTATGGCGGCTATCTCACCTTCTACAATACCTCTTCGGTCACGGTGGCCGCCGCGCTCAACACGCTGGCCGGTGCCGTGACGCCGAATGGCGTATCCGCACGTGATTTCCTCTTCAGTTCTTCCGGAAATAACGTGGCGCCCATGGCGGGACTCGACATCACCGCCACTGGCGACTTTTCGCTGGACGCCACGCTGAACTTCGCAGGTAGCAATGGCCTTTACTTGAATGTGGCCGGGAATTTCTCCAGCCAAGAGTTGAGCGCCCTGAGTATCGTCGATGGCGCACTGAACATTTCCGCCAAAAATATCGCTATTGGTTCCAATGTGACGGTGACCGGCGGCGGTATGGTCCAACTCAACACGGCACAGTCGGGGGATTATCAATTCCTCAATGGGCATTCGTTGCAGTTTACCGGCGGCAAGGATGCAGGGGCGTCGCTTTCGATCAATGGTACTGCGTACACGCTTCTATATTCCTTCGACGATCTCCAGGCGATCAATGCCACCTCGAATTCGCGTGGTGGAACTTACGCTTTGGCGAAGTCCCTTGATGGGCATTCCTTCAACGGCTGGACCCCAATCGGCGGGAGTAATGGCGGATTCAACGGAGTCTTCACTGGCCTGGGCAATACGGTTTCTAACCTTAGCTATGGCGTGACGTCAGTAAATGCGGGCTTCTTCGGCTATGTCGGCAATGGCGTGATCCGCGATTTCGGTGTTCTAGGTGGAACGATTTCTGGCTCGGCAGATTTTGTTGGCGGTGTGGTCGGCTACGCATGGAAGGCGACGCTTAAGAACGTCTACTCCACAGCCTCAATAACAGCAGATGGATCGTATCATGGCGGGCTGATCGGCTTTGCCGACACCTCCACCATAACCAACGCTTCCGCACGTGGTTCAGTCTCTGGGGCATACGTAATCGGTGGCCTTATTGGCACCCTTAATGAATCCACACTCATCAATGCCTATGCAACCGGGCCTGTCACAGCAAGCAAGGACACTATCGGTGGATTGATTGGCAATGTTGGGGCGTATTTCGGTTCAACCACGATCTCGAACGTTTATGCCTCTGGCCCCGTTACCGCCCCTTCATCGGCGCAGAATGTCGGGGGACTTCTCGGGATTGGCTATGGCTTCGGGACAAAGATCCTGACCAATGCCTATTGGAATAGCGAAACGTCCGGCACGCAGTTGGGGCTCGGCTCAACCGCCTCGGTCTACACTGGCGCCGCAGCAGGCCTGACGACGGCTCAATTGCGCCAAGGTCCCCAGGGCTTTGATCCAAGCGTTTGGGTCTTTAGCAACACCGCCAATCCGCGCTTGATCATTGAAAACCCGATACCGACGATTTCCGGCACGGTTTATACCTCGCGTGGTGGCAACGCGCTCTCCGGCGCCGATGTTTACGAAATTCTGATTGGCAACTCGTCGGTCGCCGGGACGGCCAAGAGCGGCACGGATGGCTCCTATTCGCTTTTTGCGCCTTCGTCCAATGGAGCGGTCCTGCTGTTCCTTGACGGGGGCAATGTTTTTGCGAATGCGGTGGTGGACTATAAGGGCCAAAGCTTATCGGCCATTGATCTCTTCGGTGGGTATCTGAGTTTCTACAATACCTCGGCGGTCACGGTTTCGGCCGCGCTCAACACGCTGTCGAGCTTTGTGCGGCCAGACAACTTTGCCGCTGGCGATTTCCTTTTCAATATTTCCGGGTCCAGCGTAATGCCCACGGCGTCGCTGGATATCACCGCGGCGGGGCCGCTGACCATCGATCAAGCGCTGACCTTCACCGGCACAAATGCGGGGTATTTCACTGCCGGTAATGGCGACATCACCGTCGCCAACGCCATCAATCTCGATAGCGGTCGCCTTATCCTGAACGCGACCGGTGCAATCGCGGTTAACGCCAAGGTCTCGGCCTCCGGTGCAGCGACAGTTTCGATGGTTGCCGGCACAAAGGCCGGAACTCTGCCGTGGCAAACGCTTACAGAGATCAGCTATGGGGTCGGCGGCGGCCTTGATTTTGGCAATACGGACAACGGGGCCAAGCTGTTCGTCAATCGGCAGGCCTACAAGCTCGTCTACTCGTTGGATCAACTGCAAGCGATCAACAGTGATCTTTCGGGCAGCTATGCCTTGGCGACGTCGCTGGACGGTTCCGCGCGTAAGAGCTGGACGCCGATCGGCAATGCCGCGAATAATTTTGCGGGCATCTTCGATGGCCTCGGCAATACTCTTTCTAATCTCAATTGGGATATGACGGGGGCTGATGAAGCTGGCCTGTTTGGTGTTGCTTCTGGCGTGTTGCGGAATATCGGGCTTGTCGGCGGCACGATGACCGGCAAGGGCGTGAACAATTTTGGTCCTCTCGCCGGACATTTGTCGGGCGTCGCCTATAACAGCTATTCGACTGTCAATGTTGTCGGTGATGGCTGTGATCTTTGCGGCGGTCTGATTGGTTATGTCGAATTGGGCAGCTTGGCTCAGAACGTCTTCGCCACGGGCAATGTCATCCTTAAGAACGGCAGTGAGTCTTCGGCTGCGGGTGGCCTGGCCGGCTCGGTCGAAGGTGGGATCAGCAACGGCGAAGCTTTCGGCGCCGTTATTGGCGGCAGTCATGCTGGCAGCATTGCGGGCTATCTGCCTACCTCCGGCGTTCTCAACAATGTCGTTGGTCTTGGCTATGTGAAGGCGGATGGCGTTTCCGGCGGGCTGGCGGGCTCGGCCTACGGAACGATCACCAACGGCTATTTCGATAGCGACACAACGGGCATTTCCTACAATCGCGGGGTCGGCGAGGGGCAGACCACGACGGGCTTCATTGGCCTCGGCACATCATACCTGCAATCGAATATGCCCGACGGGCTCACTTCCCCTGATTGGGGCTTCAATCTGGGCGCGGCTTATCCCTATCTCGCCAGTTTCTTCCCGAACGGGGTACAGACGGTTAGCGGCAAGGTCTACGCCAATTCGGATCAAGACGCGGCGCCGGGCCTGCGGGTGGGCGCTCTCGCCAATGGCAATAAGCTGGGCGAATCCGGCACGGGCTCAAATGGCTATTACTATATCTTCATGCCTGCCGGAACGCTCCAGAACGACAGCAACGTTCTTGCCTACCTCACGGGTGGGACGGTGCAAGCGAACACCTACCTCGTGAAAGGCGACGGCGCTTTGACGGACGCCAATCTCTATGTGGGTGATCTGCGCCTGATCTCGGGTGCGGCCAATCTTTCCACGATGTTTGATGGCTTGGCGTCGGCGCTGGGGAATATGAGCGGAGCCGATTACCTGTTCGCGGTGTCGAACGGAAAGGTGGCTCTTGGGTCTTCGACCAATCTCAATGTCTTGGAAACCGGCTTCAGCCTGAACATCGATCAGGCCATCACCACCACGGGCAATGTCGTTCTGAGCGCGGACGACGCAAGCGTGACGCAAAGTGAGGCGATCAAGGCAAATGCCTTGGTGCTGCGTGGGGTTAATACCAGCTTCACCTTGACCAACAGCGCCAATAACGTTTCCATTTTGGCGGATCGGCCCGTTTATGGTTCGTTGAGCTTCGTCAATAGCGGTGATCTGACCATCGGCACGGTGGCTGATGATAGCGGCCTGAGCGGGTTCCGCCTGATTTCGGTGAAGGCGGGCGGAAACCTCACGGTGGATGCGTCGGTGCAGGCCGCAGATGTGGTGTCGCTGCTCTCGGGCGGTGATCTCACAATCACTGAGAGTGGCTCTGTGTACAGCCGGAACAGCATCGTGTTATCGGCCGGCAAGGCTTTTGTGAATAACGGCGGCGCGACTGCGGTGACGTCGGAAGATGGCCGCTGGCTGATTTATTCGGCCGATCCCTCCAAAAACAGCTTTGGCGGTCTCGATAGCGGTAATACCGCGATTTGGAATGCCACTTACGATACCATGGCACCGGAAGGCATCGAGGCGAGCGGCAACCGTTATCTCTTCGTCAAGCAGCCGACGCTGACCATCACCACAACCGACCTTTCCAAGACCTATGGATCTAGTATCGGTTCGGCCTTGAGCGATGCCTATAAGATCGCAGGTTATGATGGGGGCCTTACGGGTGTGTATCTCGCCGATACGGCAGCCTCGGTGTTCAGCGGCACCCCCATCATCAGCTCGTTGGGTGCGGGTGCTGGCGCGAAGGCTGGCAGCTACACTGTCAATGCCGCGCAAGGCAGCATCGTTCTTCTCAATGGCTATGCGCTGTCGGCGCAAAACAATGGCGTGCTAACCGTTGATCCCAAGGTGCTGACGGCCGCCTTGACCGGCGTGGTGACCAAAATCTACGACGGCACTACCGCAGCCTCGCTGATGAATGGCAATTACGTGCTTTCCGGCATCGTCGGCAGGGACGCGGTTTCGGTGGCCAACACGTCGGGCAGCTTTGCAGACAAGAATGCGGGCAGCGGCAAGACCATCACGGTTTCCGGGCTGACGCTTTCGGGCGCCGATGCGGGGAATTATGTGTTGAGCGTCACCTCCGTCAGCGGCGATATCGGTGCTATCACGCCAGCAACGCTCAACGCCGCGCTCACGGGATCGGTGACGAAAGTCTACGATGCCACCACGCTGGCCGCGCTGGCCAATGGCAATTACGTCCTCACCGGCGTAATCGGCAAAGACATTGTGGTTCTCAACAATCCGGCCTCGGGAAGCTTCGACAGCAAGAATGTGGGGCAGGGTAAGACCATCACGGTTAATGGTCTGGCGCTTTCTGGGGAAGATGCCGGTAATTATGTTCTCGGAGCGACCACGATCTCCGGGGCCATTGGCGGCATCACGCCCGCAACCCTCAACGCGGTGCTTACTGGCTCTGTCACCAAGGTATATGACGGCACCACGCTGGCGACCCTCGGCAAAGGCAATTACGTGTTGAGTGGTGTGATTGGCAGCGACGGTGTCGTGCTTAACGGCCCGGCGACCGGCAGCTTCGATACCAAGAACGTCGCGAACGGGAAGACCATCACGGTTACGGGCGTCTCAATCGCGGGTGTGGATGCCGCCAATTACGTCCTGGCTGCCACCACGCTTTCGGGGGCATTGGGGGCGATCACGCCCGCCTCGCTGGTTCTGATCGCTAATGATGCGACCCGCCAGCAGGGCACGCCCAATCCGGGCTTTAGCTACTCTGTTTCGGGTTTGATGAGCGGCGATAATGCCTCTGTGGTCGGTGGCGTAACGGCGTCGACCTCAGCCGTTCAGGGCTCGCCCATGGGCAATTACGCGATCACCCTCTCGGGCGGCGAGGCCTCGAATTATGTGATTGTATCGCGCAAGGATGGGACGCTGGTGATCACTGCGCCTCCGGCCAATGGTGATGTTCCGGGCTACTACAATTCTGTGCCGGCGACGAACACCAATGCGAATGGCAGCGGTACAAGCAGCACCAGCGGCACAGCTCCTGGCCCTGTCGGCGCCAGCCCCTCGAGCGCGCCGCAGCAAGTTGTTCCGGGGCAAACCGGTGCTGGCGGATCGATCTTCTGTTCGGTCTCCAACGGCAGTTCTACGACTGAAACCTGCAGCACGAATTCGGCGCGTAACGATGTGCGCGGGAAAACGAAGTATGCCGCAGAGATGAAACTGCAGCGCCGGACCGAAGCCGAAAAGCCCGTTTCCAAGAAGAACAATCGCAAGGCCTGAAACGGCTGGCACTCATAAAGCCGCGCCATCCCTCACAGGATGGCGCATTTTTTTATTGAAACCAGTGTATCTCTTTTCGATGTGGCGCTATTTGGCGACCAGCACGTCGGAGGCTTTGATAATGGCAACAGCGTCATCGCCCGCCGCGAGGCCAAGATCGTCCACGGCTTCATTGGTAACGGAAGCGGTAACAACCACGCCGCCGCCGATATCGATACGGACATGGGCTGTAGTCTGCCCCTTGGTCACATCGATCACCTTGCCTTTGAATTGATTTCTTGCACTGAGCTTCATGCTACGCATCCCTTCCAGAGCCTTCTTGCGGAGGATGCCTCAGCGTTGCGAGAACGCCAAGGCTCAAGACGTTGATGGGCCGACCGCCCTGCAAAGAGGCGGCATTACGCCTAACGCCTAAGCAATTTGCGAAAGCCTAGCCATTTCCGCGGCAATAATACCATGCCGGAACGAGGATTCGCCGTTGAAGCTGCAAATGAACCACTAGGATCAGGTGGACTTCATCATGCATTATAACGCGCCAGGAAGGGTTGGACACAAAAGCAGGGAGGACCGCGAAGATCGGCACAGGAGCGGTCATGAAGGCGGTCGTAACGGATCGAAGCCAGTTGGAATTGCTGGCCTCGCGCAACCGGGCGGAAATGGCGCTCGGCGGCATCTATGAGATTTCGAAGCTGCTGGCATCTCCGAACCGGCTGGAGCCGACGCTTTCGGGCGTCTTGGCATTGCTCGCGAGCTTCTTGGATTTGCGGCGCGGTCTCATCGCCTTGCTCACCCCGGAAGGCCAGCCGGAATTGGTCGTCGGCTCGGGGTGGAGTGCCGCCAATGCCCGCCAATATTTTGAACGTCTTCCGGAGCGCGCCATTGGGCAGATCGTGGTCACCAAAATGCCTATGGTCGTGCCGGACATTTCGCGCGACCCGTTGTTCTCCGCTTACGATACCGGGGGCGACAGCGAGGGGGCGGCGGTCTCTTTCATGGGCGTTCCGATCAAACAGGGCGACACGGTTATCGGCACGCTGACCATAGATCGGGTGCAGCACAGGGATCGTCCGGTCCCGTTCGACAGCGATGTGCGATTCCTCACCATGGTAGCCAATCTTCTCGGCCAGGCGCTGCGCTTGCATAAGATCGTGGCGCAGGATCGTGAACGCTTGCTCTCCGAACAGGCGCGACTTGCCAAAGTCCAAGAAGAGGTCAAGGGCGGGCATGTTCCTCCGGGCGCCAAGGGGATCATCGGCAATAGCACGGCGTTGCGCGGCGTGATGGATAAGGTCAAGCGCGTCGCGAAATCCAATTCGACCATCATGCTGCGCGGCGAAACCGGCACGGGCAAAGAGATGTTTGCCAACGCCATTCATGCGCTTTCACAGCGCAAATCTGGACCCTTTATCAAATTGAATTGTGCTGCATTGCCGGAAAGCGTGCTTGAATCTGAACTCTTCGGGCATGAGAAGGGCGCTTTCACCGGCGCTCTGGCATTGCGAAAGGGCCGGTTTGAGCTGGCTCATGGCGGCACGCTGTTTCTGGACGAGATCGGCGAAATTTCCGGTGCCTTCCAGGCGAAGCTCCTGCGTGTTTTGCAGGAAGGCGAGTTCGAGCGCGTTGGCGGCTCGCGGACGATTAAAGTGGATGTGCGGCTCGTCTGCGCCACCAATCGCGATCTTGAAGCAGAGGTCGCCAAAGGTGCGTTCCGCGCGGATCTCTATTTCCGCCTTGCGGTGGTGCCGATTTTCCTGCCGCCACTGCGCGAGCGGCGTGAGGATATTGCGCCTCTCGCCAAGGAATTTCTGACTCGCTTCAATCAGGAGCACGACACCCAGCTCGCGCTGAACCCCGCAGCGATCGCGATGCTGGAATCCTGTTATTTCCCTGGCAATGTGCGCGAACTTGAGAATTGCATCCGTCACACCGCGACGCTCGCACGCGAGAAGAATTTGGCCGATGGCGACTTTCCTTGCCAGAACGACGGCTGCCTCTCGGCCATGCTATGGAAGGGCGCGCGTGCCGATCAGCCCCGGCCGCCTTCTCCCGTCCAATCACATCCCGCGGCGTCCGTTGAGCCGGAAAAGCCTGAGCCAGAGCTGGACCGGGCGACCTTGATGGAGGCGATGGAAAAATCCGGCTGGGTGCAGGCGAAAGCCGCACGCATCCTCGGCGTTACCCCGCGGCAAATCGGCTATGCCCTGAAGAAACAGGGCATCCCTCTGAAGAAGTTCTGACCATGACCCCGGATGAAGCGTATCACTGGCTGATTGGTGAGGGCGATGCGTCCTTCGAGAAACATGTTCTGGCCTCCATACTCGCGCTCTCGCTCGCGGAGGGCTATGAGCTTGGACGTCCCTTGAACGAAATGGCGGGCTATGATGGCCTTCCGGAACTGCTGGCGGCGATGTTTCCGCATGCGGTATCCGCGCTGGCGGGCATGAGCGCTTTGCAACGTGAAACCGACGAAACCTGTCTGTTCGATCTTCTGCTGTCGGGAACGAGTGACGGCTCTGCGCTGCAAAAGCTCTTGGCCAGCCTTATCGCGCGGCGGGCGCAGCGTCCCAATCATCTCTGGCAGGATTTAGGGCTTCGCAGCCGCGCCGAGCTTTCCGAATTGATGGCCACCCATTTCGCCCCGCTGGCGCGCCGTAACCGCAGTGACATGAAGTGGAAGAAGTTCTTTTTCCGCACCCTGTGCTCGGACGAGGAATATGTGCTCTGCATGGCGCCAAGCTGCGGTGAATGCACCGATTTCGATAATTGTTTCGGGGAGGAAAACGGTGAGTCTTTCCTCGCCCAGCTTCGGCGCGATGGCGAACGCGCCCTCGAGGCACCGCGCTAACATTTTGTCGGCCATTGTCGGATTCACGACAAGGGTAATCCCAGGGATTCCGGCCTTATTTGCTGGCACTAACCTTGCTGGAGTGGTCTTGACGGTTTTCGCCGGAGACTGCCATGCGCTGGGCCTATTTCGATAACAATGCCACCACCCGGACCGCCCCTGAGGTGGTTGAGGCCATGCTGCCCTTCTTCACAGGGAGTTTCGGCAATCCGTCCTCAAGCCATGATTTCGGCAAAGCTGCCGCGGTGGCGATGTCGGGCGCGCGCCGCCAGGTGCAAACGCTCATTGGCGCCGAACACGAGCAGGAAATCGTCTTCACCTCAGGCGCGACCGAGGCCAACAATGCCGCCCTCTTGCAGGCGCTCCGGCGTGAGGATCGCAATGAGGTGATTGTCTCAACTGTGGAGCATCCCGCCATTCTCGGCGTGGTGGCCGATCAGGAAAAGCATCACGGCGTGATCGTGCACCGCATCGGGGTGGATGGGCGCGGGCGGCTCGATATGGTGGCTTTAACCCGGGTGCTCAGCCGAAGGACCGCACTGGTCTCCGTGATGTGGGCCAATAACGAAACCGGCACCATCTTCCCTGTGGCCGAGATTGCGGCCTTGGCGCATGAGGCGGGGGCCTTGATGCATTGTGATGCGGTGCAGGCGGTGGGAAAATTGCCGATCGACGTGAAGTCCACCAAGATCGATATGCTTTCGCTCTCTGCCCATAAATTTCACGGGCCGAAGGGTATAGGTGCGCTGTACTTGCGCAAATCGACCAAGTTCCGCGCCTTTCTACGGGGCGGGCGGCAGGAGCGGGCGCGTCGCGCGGGCACCGAAAATGTTCCCGCCATCGTCGGCCTCGGTAAAGCGGCGGAGCTGGCAGTTCAGCGCTTGCCCGAGGATGGGCTTCGCATTGCAGCGTTGCGCGACAGGCTAGAACACGCCGTGCTCATCTGCATAGAGGGCTCAGCCGTGCTGGGAGACCGGGAGCATCGTGTGCCCGGTACATCCGCAATCGCCTTTGCAGGTGCGGATTCCGAAGAAGTTCTTTTCCGCTTGAATAAAGCCGGTATCGCCGCCTCTTCGGGCTCGGCCTGCACCTCTGGCAATATTGAGCCGAGCCACGTTTTGAAGGCCATGCGCGTGCCCTATGCGAGCGCCATGGGCGCGGTGCGGTTCTCTCTATCTCGGGCAAATACCGCGGAGGATATCGAGCATCTGATGCAGGTGCTGCCCGGTATTGTTGCGGGTTCCCGCTCGCCCTCGGCTGCGTTGGCGAGCTGAGATGCAAGCGGATCGCGGCCATTCGACCAATCTCGTCGGGGTCCCCACGGGGCTGATCGCCTCCACCGCCTTTAATGCCAATCCGGTATCACTGCACATCGCCAGTGTCTGCGATTCCAATCGCTCGCTGTTCAGGATGCTGGCCGAAGCGGACACCCCGGCCATCGCCGCGGGGATGTTCGAATCCTATATGGCCACCATGTTCGATCTCGATGACCAAGACCGAGATGGACGTGGTCCGGCACGTTTCAAGGCCTCAAGCTATCTGCGTTTGTTGCGCGGCTGGGGTTATGAGGCCAACTCGCCGGAAGGGGCGGTGCTGAAAGGCTGGGTGGAAAGCCGCTTCGGTCTGTTTCCGACCTTCCATAAGGCGCCGATCCAGAAATTCTGGGACAAGACATGGATCACCTATGTCGAAGAAAAAATGTCGAGCCGCTTTCACTCCAATGCGATCCAAAGCCAGCTCGATCTGCTCTTCGAATTCTCCCAATGGGCGCTGGCGCGCTTTCATGCGCCGGGTAAGACGCATATCCGGCTCTATCGCGGCACGAACAATTTCGAGGAGCAGCAACTTCTCGCCCGCCCCGATAAGCGGCATGTGATCGTGCGGCTGAACAGCCTCTTATCCTTCACCAGCGACCGCGACACCGCTTCCAGCTTCGGCGACACGATTCTGGAAGTGGAGGTGCCGGTGGTGAAAATCCTCTTCTTCAACGAGCTCTTGCCCAAACATGCGCTGAAGGGCGAGGGCGAATATGTGGTGATCGGCGGCGATTACGAGGCTAAAGCCCTCTATTACTGATGCTGGACGATAAAACGCTGATGGATCGCGCACTGGGGGCCTATCTCGGCCTCGCGGTGGGCGACGCCTTGGGCGCGACGGTCGAATTCATGACACATCGCGAGATCGCCCATAAATATGGCGAGCACAACAAGATCATCGGCGGCGGCTGGCTGAAGCTGAAACCTGGCGAGGTGACCGACGACACCGCGATGAGCCTTGCCCTGGGCCGCGCCCTGATCCGCATCAACGGTTTTGATGTGATGGCGGTGTGCGAAGAGTTCCTCGCCTGGTTCCGCACCAAGCCGGTCGATATCGGCAATACCTGCCGGCGGGGTATCTCGCGCTATCTGCACGAGGGCACCGTCACCAAAGAATATGCCGATGGCGATGCCGGCAATGGCGCGGCGATGCGTATTCTGCCGGTAGCACTGGCAAGTCTGGGCTTGCCGGAAAAGCTCGCAGAATGGACCATCGCGCAATGCCACATCACCCATAACCATCCCTTATCGGATGATGCCACGCTCGCCCTGGCGCGGATGGTGCAAGCTTTGCTTTCCGGTGGTGGGGTGAAGGCGGTGCGTGCGCTCGCCAATGGCTTGATCGAGGCGCACCGCAATTTCCGCTTCACGCCGTTTCATTCCACCTCATCGCCTTATATCGTCGACACCATGCAGACCGTGCTGCATTTCTATTTTCGCAGCGATAATTTCAGATCGTATTTGATCGATGTCGTGAACCAGGGGGGGGACGCCGATACTACCGGGGCCATTGCAGGCATGCTCGCGGGCGCGACCTATGGTGTGTCGGGCATCCCGCAAGATTGGCTGAAAAAGCTCGACCCCAAAACCGTCGCCGAAATCCGCGCCCAGGTGCCGAAGCTGTTGGCGATCGCAAAAAAGACGGCCTAGCTTCGAAAGAGTTCTATTCTTCCGTCATGGCCGGCCTCCGTGCCGGCCATCCAGAATCCCGCTTGATGCGCTGGATGGCCGGGTCAAGCCCGGTCATGACGACGAAACAAAATCAACCCTTCTCAAATACCTTGGTCAGCGCGGCTTTGGCGTCGTTTTGAATCTGCTTCAGGTGATCCTGGCTGATGAAGCTTTCGGCATAGATCTTATAGACCTCTTCGGTGCCCGAGGGCCGCGCCGCGAACCAGCCGTTTTGCGTTACCACCTTCAACCCGCCAATCGGCTGATTGTTGCCCGGCGCGCGGGTCAGCTTGGCGTCGATTTTCTCTCCCGCCAGTTCCGTCGCCTCGAACTGTTCCGGGCTCATGCTGGAGAGCTTTTTCTTCTGCTCGCCCGTCGCGGGCGCATCGATGCGCTGGTAATGCGAATGGCCGAGCCCGTCGGTGACCTCGTCATAAAGCTTCTGTGGGTCCTTACCGGCCTTGGCGGTGATTTCCGCGGCGAGCAGCCCCAGGATCAGCCCGTCCTTATCGGTGGTCCAGACGCCGCCATCCTTGCGCAGGAAGGAGGCGCCCGCGCTTTCTTCGCCGCCGAAGCCCAGCGAGCCGTCACTCAATCCCGGCACGAAGAATTTGAAGCCCACCGGCACTTCCACCAGCTTGCGGCCAAGCTTCTTCGCGACGCGATCGATCATGCTGGAGGAGACTGCCGTCTTGCCGATGCCGCAATCGGCGCCCCAATGCGGCCGGTTGGCGAAAAGATAGGCCACAGCGGCGGCGAGATAGGTGTTGGGGTTCATCAGCCCGGAGGGGCAGACGATACCGTGGCGGTCTGTGTCTGTGTCATTGGCAAAGGCGATATCGAATTTATCGCGCAGCGCGATCAGGCTCGCCATGGCGAAAGGCGAGGAGCAATCCATGCGGATCTTGCCGTCCCAATCCGCCGTCATGAAGCGGAAGGTGGGGTCCACCGCCTCGTTCACAATGGTCGCGTTCAGCTTGTAGCGCTCGATCACCGGCTGCCAGTAATGCACCGCCGCGCCGCCCAAGGGATCGATGCCAAGCTTCACGCCCGAGGCGCGGATCGCCTCCATATCGACGACATTTGTCAGATCGGCGACATAGGGTGTCGTATAGTCAAAGAGGTGGATGCAAGCCGCCTTCTTGGCCAGGGTATAGGAGATGCGCTTCACACCCTCCAGTTTCGCAGCCAGGAATTCATTGGCCTTGTCCTGAATCCACTTGGTCGCGTCGGTATCGGCGGGGCCGCCATGGGGCGGGTTGTATTTGAAGCCGCCCTCGTCAGGCGGGTTGTGCGAGGGGGAGACGACAATGCCGTCCGCCAAGCCGCTCGTCCGTCCGCGGTTGTAGCTCAGGATGGCATGGCTCACCACCGGCGTCGGCGTATAGCCATGCTTGTCATCGATCATGGTCTCCACGCCATTGGCCGCCAGAACTTCCACCGCGCTGATAAAGGCGGGTTCCGACAGAGCATGGGTGTCGATGCCGAGGAACAAGGGGCCGTCCACGCCCGCCTGTTTGCGGTAGAGGCACACCGCCTGGGTGATGGCGAGGATATGGGCCTCATTGAAGGCGGTGTTGAAGGACGAGCCGCGATGGCCGGAGGTGCCGAAGGCGACCTTTTGCGTGGCGACCGCGGGATCAGGCGTCTGGGTGTAATAGGCACTGATGAGGCGGGGGATATTGGTCAGCAAGGAGGGGGGAACCGGCTTGCCAGCCAGGGGATTCGTCGTATCAGCCATGTCGTATCTCGTCTCTAGGTGCCGTAACGAAGGCGCCGTCCGGCGCGCTTTCGCCGGACTATAACGGCACTTCATGGGGCAGGCGAGACGGAGCTTTGACGTTCAGGCGATCAACTCTCCAGCCGCCGCGCCTCCACGCTGATCGGCAGGCGGGTGTCCGCCGCCATCTCGGGCAGCTGGAACACCCAGCCATTGGCAAGCTTGACCTTGCCGCCCCACATCCCGGGCGTTTCCAATTCCACGACCTTCTCTTCGAGGTCTTTCTTGGCGATATAGACCGAAAGGTCCTCGCCAACTTTGCGCAACATGATTTTCACGGCGGGGCGTTATCCTTCAAAAGCCTCAACCAGTTCGAGTTCCTTGGCGCGCATGCCGACCACGACACAGCGTTCCAGAAAATCGATCTCATAGATGAAATAGCGCTGCAGGAAGGTTCCCACCCCGCGCACATAGCCGATCTCGCCTTTCTCGATCAAAAGATCTCCGATGCGCTTGCCCAGGAAGGAGCCATCATTCCTGACAAGCGCCTTGGCGCGCACCTTGTCGCCCAACGCAAACTCCGGCGGAAAGGCGAGTTCGACGATATCGTCCGCCATGCCTAGAATGCCTGTACGCAGGTCTTGGGCACGGGGCAGGCGGCGGCGCATTGCGGGGTATCGAAGAAGCCCGCGCATTCGGTACATTTGGTCTCATCGATGATGAACACGGCACCGCTCTCCTTGATCGCCTTGTTGGGGCATTCGAATTCGCAGGCGCCGCAACCGGTGCATTTCTTTGCGATGATTTTATAGGCCATGATGTTCGTCCTTATGCTGAAGCGCTGGCGGCAGCGGCGCCTTTATGGCCCGCGTACCAGGTGATGGCGGAAGCCTCGATGTAGTCGAAGGCGTAGTCGTCGCTGGCGATGATGCCGGCCTCAGCGAGGCGCTGTTTGGGCTTGTCGCCGATCTTGGCGCAAAGCACCGCGGCGACGCCTTCCAGTGCGGCAAGGGTGGTGGTCATGGCATCGCCGTCATCCGTGCCGCCGACGCAATATTTGTCGGTGCGGCGATGGCTGATGAATTTCGCACCCGCCGAGGTGACTTCGAAAATCTGGAACTCGGTGGCATGGCCGAAATGCTGGTTGATGCGGCCGCCACCCTTGGTCGCGATGGCGACCAGCAGGGGTGTTTCGGCGATCTTTTCCGGGGCGCTTGCCATCTCTTTTGCCTTTTGCCGGTCGGCCCGCTCGCGTTCGACCACCGAAAGATACATTTCGCGTTTCTTGGGGTCGTAGGGCTTGGCCTCGGTGAGCTTTTCCAAGGTGAATTCGGCGCCACGATCCTCGCCCAGCATGCCGACGGCATCGGCACGGCATTGGCGGCAATGGCGCATCAGCTTGGCGTCCCCGCCTAAACTGTCTTGCACTTTGCGAAGCTCCGCCGGCGTTGGCCCGCGCTGCCCGGTAAGGCCGAAATGCGTCCCAAAGGCCGGATCGGAAATCAGGGGCATGACATTGTGCAGGAAGGCGCCGCGGGCGCGCACCGCCTTGTTCACCTCAATCAGATGTTCGTCATTGATACCGGGGATCAGCACCGAATTGACCTTGACCAGAATGCCTTTGGCGGTCAGCGCTTCGAGGCCTTCCATCTGGCGTTCATGCAGAATCCGCGCGGCGTCCAAGCCTTCCCAGCGCTTATGGCGGAAGAAAATCCAGGGATAGATCTCAGCGCCAATTTCCGGGTCCACCATATTGATAGTGATGGTGACGTGATCGATGCCCATGGCCGCAATGGTTTCGACATGATCGGGCAGGGCCAGACCATTGGTGGACAGGCAGAGCTTGATATGCGGCAGGGCCTCATGGATCAGCTCGAAGGTGCGGAAGGTTTTGGGAGCATTGGCGAGGGCATCGCCAGGTCCCGCCACGCCCACTACGGAAAGCTGCGGCACTTCGGCGGCCACCGCCATGACCTTACGCGCGGCTTCTTCCGCCGAAAGTTTCTCGCTCACCACACCGGGGCGGCTTTCGTTGGAGCAGTCATATTTGCGGTTACAGTAATGGCACTGGATGTTGCAGGCAGGCGCTACCGCCACATGCATACGCGCAAAATAATGATGCGCGTCTTCGCTATAACAGGGATGGTCTTGAACCTTGGCCCAAATCTCTTCGGGTAAATCCTCCGGCCCCGCCGAACTGCCGCAAGAGGTCGCCTTGCCATTACTCTTCGCCGAGCAGCCACTCACCCGCGGCTTTGACACATCAAAGCGGGTGATGCTGGACAGGGGTACGATATTGGTCGGGAGATGTTCAGACATGTCCGCCAAGCTGAGAACCACGCGCGACTATCTGCATTCACCGTGCCAGAACGCTAAACACGCAGAATTCCGGGCAATTCGCAAAACGCGCGGCGTATGCATTGGCTGACGTCAGACAATTGTCTGATGCGTGTCGTGTTCCAGCCGACAAACGGAGTGTCGGATGGCTTTGTCGGATTGTCGACATGCGGGTTGATCCCTTCTGCCGCACCCGTCTCGAAAAGAAATGGCGCATTTCCGCGAAATCATTCGCTTTGGCCGCGCGCAAAGCGGGTTGGCACGGCGATTGCTCCTATGCTCTCGGGTTCGAGACTTTGAGGAGCATCTCATGGCAGCGTTGCGACAGATTGCATTCTACGGCAAGGGCGGTATCGGCAAGTCGACCACCAGCCAAAACACCTTGGCGGCCTTGGCCGAGATGGGCCAGAAGATCCTGATCGTCGGCTGCGATCCGAAAGCGGACTCCACGCGCCTCATCTTGCATGCCAAGGCGCAGAACAGCGTGCTCTCGCTCGCTGCGGAAGCGGGCAGCGTGGAAGACCTCGAGCTCGAGGATGTGCTGAAGACCGGTTATCGCGACATCCGTTGCGTAGAATCGGGCGGCCCGGAACCGGGCGTCGGCTGCGCCGGCCGTGGCGTTATCACCGCCATCAACTTCCTCGAAGAGAACGGCGCCTATGAAGGCGTGGATTATGTCTCCTACGACGTCTTGGGCGACGTGGTGTGCGGCGGCTTCGCCATGCCGATCCGCGAAAACAAGGCGCAGGAAATTTACATCGTGATGTCGGGCGAGATGATGGCGCTCTATGCCGCCAACAACATCGCCAAGGGCATTCTGAAATATGCCTCCTCCGGCGGCGTGCGCCTTGGCGGGCTGATCTGTAACTCGCGCATGACCGACAAGGAGCTCGATCTTGCTGAAGCGCTCGCCAAGCGCCTCAACTCCAAGCTCATCCATTTCGTGCCGCGCGATAACATCGTGCAGCATGCCGAGCTGCGCCGCATGACGGTGCTGGAATACGATCCGGAATCCAAACAAGCCGAGGAATATCGCCAGCTCGCGCGCAAGATCCATGAAAATGGCGGCAAGGGTACGATCCCGACCCCGATCACCATGGAAGAGCTCGAAGAAATGCTGATGGAATTCGGCATTCTGAAGCCGGAAGACGAAACCATCGTCGGCCAGGCCAAGAAGGTCTCCGCGTAAATCTTAGCGCCCTGCAGGAGAAGTGGTATGGACGCAGAAACAAAAGCCGCGCGCAAGCAGCTGGTAGAAGAGGTCTTGGCGGAATATCCCGCCAAGACCGCCAAGAAGCGCGCCAAGCATATCAATGTCTATGAATCGCCCAATCCCGATTGCGGGGTGAAGTCGAACATCAAATCCATCCCGGGTGTGATGACCGTGCGCGGCTGTGCTTATGCCGGCGCCAAGGGCGTGGTCTGGGGCCCGATCAAGGACATGGTGCATATCAGCCATGGTCCGGTCGGCTGTGGCCAATACTCCTGGGCGCAGCGCCGCAACTACGTTTCCGGCGGCGTGATGGGCGTGAATTCCTGGGTGACGATGCAGATCACCTCCGATTTCCAGGAAAAAGACATCGTGTTCGGCGGCGACAAGAAGCTGGACAAGATGGTCGACGAAATCGAACAGATGTTCCCGCTTAATAAGGGCATCTCGGTGATGAGCGAATGCCCGGTGGGCCTCATCGGCGACGACATCGAAGCGGTTTCCAAGCGCAAGTCCAAGGAGATCAACAAGGTCATCGCGCCGGTGCGGTGCGAAGGCTTCCGCGGCGTGTCGCAGTCCTTAGGCCATCACATCGCCAATGACGTGATGCGCGATTACATCGTCGATAAGGCGGTGGCCAAGAATGCCGACCAGCACTTTGAATCGACGCCGTATGACGTGCTCATCGTCGGCGATTACAATATCGGTGGCGACGCCTGGGCGAGCCGTATCCTTCTGGAAGAAATGGGCCTGCGTGTCATCGGCCAATGGTCGGGTGACGGATCGGTGGCGGAAGTCGAGAATGGCCCGCGCGCCAAGCTCAATCTCATCCACTGCTACCGTTCGATGAACTACATCTGCCGGCACATGGAAGAGAAATACGGTATTCCATGGATCGAATATAACTTCTTCGGCCCCAGTCAGATCGCCAAATCCCTGCGCGCCATCGCGACGCTGTTTGACGAGAAGATCCAGGAAGGCGCCGAGCGCGTCATCGCCAAGTATCAGCCGATGGTCGATGCCATTCTGGCCAAATACAAGCCCCGGCTCGATGGCAAGAAGATCATGATCTATGTCGGCGGGCTTCGTCCGCGCCACGTTTCCGATGCCTATTCGGACCTTGGCATTGAAGTGACGGCGACGGGCTACGAATTCGCCCATAACGACGATTACCAGCGCACCACGCATTACATCAAAGACGGTACGCTGGTTTACGACGATGCGTCGGAATTCGAACTTGAACGCTTTGTGCAGGCCTTGCGTCCCGATCTCGTCGGGTCTGGCATCAAGGAGAAATACGGCACCCAGAAAATGGGTGTGCCGTTCCGCCAGCTCCATTCCTGGGACTATTCCGGTCCCTATCACGGCTATGACGGCTTTGCGATTTTCGCGCGCGATATGGACCTCGCGGTGAACAATCCCGTCTGGAAAATGCACAAGGCTCCGTGGAAGAAGGGCGCATAACATGCCGCAAGTCGCAGACAAGATCAAAGATCACGCCAGGCTGTTCAACGAGCCCGAATACCAGGAGCTCTTCGAACGCAAGAAGGCCTTCGAGTGCGGTGCTTCCGATGAAGTCGTCGCCAAACAGTCCGATTACATCAATTCCTGGGAATATCGCGAAAAAAACCTCGCGCGCCAGGCATTGACGGTCAATCCGGCCAAGGCCTGCCAGCCTTTGGGGGCGATGTTCGCTTCGGTCGGCTTCGAGAAGACGCTCGCCTTCAACCATGGCAGCCAGGGCTGCACGGCCTATTTCCGCTCGCATCTGGCGCGCCATTTCAAGGAGCCTTGCGCAGCGGTTTCCACCTCGATGACCGAAGATGCCGCGGTGTTCGGCGGCCTCAACAACCTCATCGATGGGCTGCAGAACGCCTACACCGTCTATAAGCCCAAGGTGATCGCGGTTTCGACCACCTGTATCGCCGAAGTCATCGGCGACGACCTGACGGCCTTCATCCAGAACGCGCGGACCAAAGAAGCCATTCCGCAGGATTTCCCCGTCGTTAAAGCCAATACGCCGTCCTTCGTGGGCAGCCATATCAATGGCTATGATGCGCTGATCAAGGGTGTCTTCACCTGCTTCTGGGAAGGCAAGGAACGTGGCGAGGTTACGCCGCGGGTCAACATCATCCCCGGCTTTGATGGCTATGCGGTGGGCAATAATCGCGAGCTGAAGCGCATCTTCGCCGAGTTTGGCATCGATGCGGCGATCATCTCCGACGTCTCCGATCAGTTCGATACGCCGACGGATGGCAAATATCGCATGTTCGATGGCGGCACCACCTACCAACAGGTAGAGGAGGCGATCAATGCCAGCGCCACTATCTCGATGCAGAAATACTGCACCGAAAAGACGCTGGATTTCGTTAAAGAGAAGGGCCAGCCGGTCCACGCCTTCCATTATCCCATCGGCATCAAAGGCACTGACGATCTTCTGATGACTCTGTCGGAGATCACCGGCAAGCCGATCCCGGAAAGCCTGGAAATGGAACGCGGCCGTCTGGTCGATGCCATGGCCGACAGCTCCAACTGGCTGCACGGCAAGACCTATTCGATCTTCGGCGATCCCGATTTCGTCTATGGCATGGCGCAGTTCATCATGGAGCTGGGCGGTGAACCCGTGCACCTTCTCGCCACCAATGGTGGCAAGGAATGGGAAGCCGAGATGAAGGCGCTGCTGGCCACCTCGCCTTATGGTGCCAAGGGGCAGGTCTGGCCGGGCAAGGATTTGTGGGCCATGCGCTCGCTTCTTGCCACCGAACCTTGCGATTTCCTCATCGGTTCATCTTACGGCAAATATCTGGAAAAAGACCTCGGCATTCCGCTGATCCGTCTCACCTTCCCGATCTTTGACCGGCATCATCATCATCGTTTCCCAACCTGGGGCTATCAGGGCGGGCTGCGCGTGCTGGTGACCATCCTCGATAAGATCCTGGATGAGCTGGATCGCGAAACCATGAAGACAGGCATTTCCTTCGACCTCGTGCGGTAACAATGCTGCAGCACAAGCACCAGGATCTGTTCAACGAACCGGCTTGTGCCAAGAACCAGGCCA
This sequence comes from Rhizomicrobium palustre, assembly GCF_011761565.1. Lineage (NCBI taxonomy): Bacteria > Pseudomonadati > Pseudomonadota > Alphaproteobacteria > Micropepsales > Micropepsaceae > Rhizomicrobium > Rhizomicrobium palustre. The sequence continues at coordinate 2,836,528 of NZ_JAASRM010000001.1, forward strand.
AGGACGAGAAGACACGCAAGAAGGGCTGCGGGGGTAAGCCGCTCACGCCGGGTAACGCGGCGGGCGGCTGTGCCTTTGATGGCGCCAAGATCGTGCTTCAACCTATTACCGATGCGGCCCATCTCGTCCATGGGCCCATCGCTTGTGAGGGCAATAGCTGGGACAGCCGCCACGCGCTGTCCTCCGGCCCCATGCTCTATCGCACCGGGTTCACTACCGATGTCGGTGAGATGGATGTCATTTACGGCGGCGAGAAGCGGCTTTTCAAAGCCATCAAGGAAATCATCGCCCGCTACGATCCGCCGGCGGTGTTCGTTTATCAGACCTGCGTCACCGCCATGATCGGCGATGACATCGAGACGGTCTGCAAGGTTGCCGCGGAGCGTTTCGGCAAGCCGGTGATCCCGGTGAATGCGCCGGGCTTTGTCGGCAAGAAGAATTTCGGCACCAAGCTGGCGGGTGAGGCGCTGCTCAACCACGTCATCGGCACCGAGGAGCCGGAGATCACCACGCCCGCCGATATCAACCTCATCGGCGAATACAACGTCTCCGGAGATTTGTGGATGGTGACGCCGCTGCTCAAAAAGCTCGGCATCCGCCTTCTCACCTCCATTACCGGTGATGCGCGCTATCACGATGTCACTAAGGCCCATCGCGCGCGCGTCAATATGATGGTGTGCAGCCAGGCGCTGATCAATGTCGCCCGCAAGATGGAAGAGCGGTGGGGCATTCCCTATTTCGAGGGCTCTTTTTATGGCGTGAAGGATACCAGCCTCTCCTTGCGCACCATCGCAAAAATGCTGGTGGAGCGCGGTGCCGAGCCGGATCTAATCGCCCGCACTGAAGCTCTCATCGCTGAAGAAGAAGCCCGCGTCGCGCGCGAACTCGCCCCCATCCTGCCTGAGCTGAAAGGCAAGCGTGTGCTGCTCTACACCGGCGGGGTGAAATCCTGGTCGATGATTTCCGCGCTGCATTATGCCGGCATGGTGGTGATCGGCTCCTCCACCCGCAAAGCCACCAAGGAAGACAAGGCCCGCGCGGCGGAACTCATGGGCGAGGAGGGCGAAACCATGGATAATCTGCCCCAGCGCGACATGTACCGCATGTTGAAGAACCGCGAGGCCGACATCATGCTCTCGGGCGGGCGCACCCAATTCGTGGCGCTGAAAGCCAAGACGCCCTGGCTAGATTCCAACCAGGAACGCCACAACGCCTATTGCGGCTATGACGGCACCATCTCGCTGCTGAAGGAAATCCATAAGGAACTGACCAATCCGGTTTTCGATCTGGTGCGCACACCCGCGCCTTGGGAGGTTTGAATGGCAAATGTGCTTTCCACCGCCAAGCCACTCACCGTCAATCCCTTAAAGCTCAGCCAGCCCTTGGGTGGTGCTTCGGCTTTCATGGGGCTCGCAGGGTCTTTGCCCATGCTCCATGCCGCGCAAGGCTGCACCGCTTTCGCATTGGTGCTGCTGGTGCGCCATTATCGCGAAGCCATTCCCTTTCAGACCACCGCCATGAACGAGGTCACCACCATTCTCGGCGGCAAGGATAATCTGGAAGAGGCGATTATTAACATCGTCAACCGCGCCCATCCCAAGGTGATCGGCATTTGCTCTAACGGGCTCATCGAGGCGAGGGGCGAGGATATTCGTGGCGATCTGAAACTCATCCGCCAGCGCCATCCCGAGCTTGCAGACACTGCGCTCGTTTATGCCTCCACGCCGGATTACAAAGGCGGATTCCAAGAGGGCTGGGCTTCCGCCGTCACCGCGATGGTGGATCAGCTCGTCGAGCCGGAGATTGCGCGCAATCCGCGTCAGATCAATATTCTCGCGGGCTGTCACCTCACGCCCGCCGATCTTGAGGAAATCCGCGACACCGTAGAGGCGTTCGGCCTTCATCCCATTATTCTTCCCGATATCGCGGGATCACTGGATGGTCATATCGCAGATGAATGGGTGCTTACGACATTGGGCGGCACCTCGGTGGAAGATATCCGCCATATGGGCCGCTCGATCGCAACTTTGGCACTTGGCCTGCAATTGGAACCTGCCGCTCGGCTGATCGAGGCGCGTTGCGGGGTGCCCGCGGAAGTTTACCCCCATCTCACGGGCCTTTTGGCATGGGACAATTTCATCGCCGCCCTCGCCAGATTGTCCGGCAAGCCTGTGCCTCAATCCATCCGGCGCCGAAGAAGCCAACTCCTCGACGCGATGCTGGATGGCCATTTTTATTTCGGAAAAAAGAAGATCGCGATCGCGGCCGAACCGGATTTGATGCTGGGCCTGACGCAATTCTTCGCCGATATGGGGGCGGAGATCGAGACCGCCGTTACCACCTCGGATGGCGCGGCGCTCGCCCTTGTTCCGGCCAAAGAGGTTCGCATCGGTGATCTTGATGATCTCGAACAGGCGGCGGGGCATTGCGATCTTCTTATCGCGCATAGCCATGGTGCGCGCGTGGCGGAACGGCTGGGTGTGCCGTTCTTCCGCGCAGGCTTCCCGCTCTTTGATCGCTTAGGCGCGGCACACAAGCTCTCTGTCGGCTATCGCGGCACGCGCGATCTCATTTTCGAGATCGGAAATCTCTTTATCGAGCATCAGCACCATAACCACCAGCCCCATAACCACCAGACAAGGGAGCACGGCACAGATGCGGCGGTTGCATCTCATTGAAAAAGAAGAATGCGAAGCCCCGTTGAACGGTGCGCTTCGTATTGCCTTTTGCACGCAGGATTTGCGGCGGGTTGACAGCCATTTCGGCAGCGCGCCCTCCATTGTGATCTACGATGTTACGCCCGACGAGTTCCGCTTTCTCGAAGCGGTGCAATTCGACGAGGTCAGTGCGCAAGACGGCGTGCATGTCGAAGACGCCCTTGATCGTATCGGGGCCAAGATCGATGCGTTGGAAGGCTGCGCCATGCTGTTTTCGCTCGCCATCGGCGGGGTTGCGGCAGCGCGCGTGGTCAATGCCAAGGTCTATCCCTTGAAGCTGCCTGCGCCCGAAGCGATTTCGGATGTGATTGGCCGGGTGCAAGCCATGATGAAAGGCACGCCGCCGCCTTGGATGCGCAAGCTTCTTACCAAAGATCAATCGCTGGCCTTTGCTGAGGATTAACAAGTGAGCGACGCAGCAACCGAACTGACGCCGTTTTTGAAGGAACTGGTGCGCCAGGTGCGCGCGCAAGACACCTATGACTTCTTTCAGGGGCGGCCCGAGACAGACCTCTTGGCCCCCTTCATTCTGGATAAAGCCAAGGCCAAGGAAATTCCCATCATCGGCGATCCAGACCCGCGCGTGCTGGCGCGGCTGAACCAGTTCTACGCCGCCGTCTCGCTCACTATCGAGCAGAAATGCGGGATCATGGCCTCGCCGGTATTGCAGCTTTCGCATGAAGGCTTCGGGCGCATCGTCCTCATCTGCGGCCGTCTGGTGGTCGTTTCCAAGACACTGCGGGATGTGCACCGTTTCGGTTTTCCAAGCCTCGAGAAGCTCAATGCCGAGGGCGAGCGGCTGGTGGCGGAAGCCTTGGGCCTGATCGAAATATTCAAACCAGCCGCGGAACTCTGAGAAGTTCGCGGCACATCTGGAGGGATTTGACATGAGTGAGCATCGTACCCGTTCTGGCGAGCCCTGGAAGCCGGTCTATCTTTTGTCGATCAATGGCGAGGATTGTCTCGGTTGCGGAAGATGCTTCAAGGTCTGTGGCCGCAATGTGCTCGCGTTGGTGCCGCTGGATGAAGACGGCAATGTCACCGAAGAGGAAGAAGATATCGAACGCCACGTCATGACGGTGTCCAATGCTGGCGACTGCATCGGCTGTGGCGCCTGCGCGCGCGTTTGCGCCAAGAATTGTCAGAACCACGGCAACGAGCCGCTCGCGGAAGCGGCATAATTTCCTTTCCATTCTGCGCGCGATGGCCGGGGCTTCCCGGCCATTTTCTTTTGCGGCGTCGCAATTCCGACAATGCCAGCCGTTTTGTCGTGTTGTGTAGTGCCAGAAAACCCCGTTTTCCGCCCCCGCGACTTGGCACGAGCCCTGCTAGGCATGTCCTGTGTGATTGCGGCGGAGGCGGCCATTCTGGAACTGACGCAAAATGCGGTAACCGCGCTGAAGCGGGTGATTGCCGAGGCGGATAGCGAAATTTGCGGCATCCGCATCGCGGCCCTGGGCGGGGGATGCGCCGGCTATCAATACGAGATGGGGCTGGAAGCGACCGCCCGCGAAGGCGACGCGGTGATCCATTTCGGCGATGTCATGGTTTTCGTCGACGAAGAGTCCAAATCAGCGCTCAGCGGGGTTGAAGTCGATTTCTGCGAAACCCCCGCCGCGCAAGGTTTCGTCTTCCACCAGCCCAATGCTTGCGGTTCATGCGGCAAGCGCCAGAATTGCGGGAGCTGAACATGCTGGATATGGAAACCGTCGCCCCTGAAGCCCCCATGCCAGGCGCCCGCGAAAATACTCTCACCGCGGCAGTTGAAGCGGCGATTGCCGCGCTTCGGCCCACGCTGCAACGCGATGGCGGCGATATCGAACTCATCACCATCGATGGCGATATGGTGGTGGTGGATATGAAAGGCTCCTGTGTCGGCTGCGTGCTGGCCTCCGTCACGCTCGCCGGGGTGCGCAAAGCCATCATCGATGCGGTGGGCCGTCCGGTGCGCGTCATTCCGCTTTCCGCCACCACCATAAGGCGGCCGTCATGATCGTGATCAACGACACCACATTGCGTGATGGCGAACAGGCCGCTGGTGTCGCATTTCGGCGTGACGAAAAGCTGAAAATCGCGCGGGCGCTGGATGCGGCCGGTGTCCCTGAAATGGAGATCGGCATTCCCGCCATGGGCGAGGAGGAGCAGGATGATATCCGCGCCGTCGCCGAACTCGGCCTCAAGACCAAGCTGATCACCTGGTGTCGAATGCGTGCGGAAGATCTAGCTGCGGCACAGGCTTGTGGCGTGCAAGCGATCAACATGTCTCTGCCGGTGTCCGATCAGCAGCTCGCGCGCAAGCTTGGCCGCGACCGCAAATGGGCGCTTCAAGAAATTTCCCAGATGGTCGCCCGCGCCAAGGATATGGGCTTCGAGGTCAGCCTGGGCGGCGAGGATTCCTCGCGCGCCGATCTTGATTTCGTTATCGAAGCTGCCGGTACTGCGATGGCGGCAGGCGCGCGGCGGTTTCGTTTTGCCGATACGCTCGGCATTCTTGATCCTTTTTCGACCTTCGCCATTTTCCAAAAGCTCCGCGCTGCGCTCTCCCTCGAGCTTGAAATCCATGCCCATGATGATCTGGGGCTTGCGACTGCGAATTCGCTGGCGGCGGTGAAGGGCGGGGCAAGCCATGTCAACACCACCGTCAATGGCCTCGGCGAACGCGCCGGTAATGCGCCGCTGGAAGAGGTGGTGATGGCGCTGTCGCATCTCTATCACCACGACACGGGCATCTGCCCGCGGCTCTTACCGGAGATTTCCCATCTCGTCGCCAATGTCTCGGGCCGTCCAGTGCCCGCGGGAAAATCCATCGTAGGCGAGGGCGTCTTCACCCATGAATCCGGCATTCATGTGCATGGGCTTCTGCGCGACCGGGCGAATTATCAAAGCCTCGATCCATCCGAACTTGGCCGCGAGCACCGCTTGGTGCTGGGCAAGCATTCCGGGCTGGCAGGCGTGTTTCACGCCTATGAGCAGCTCGGCCTTCCCATCGATCGCGAGGAAGCTCGCCAGATCCTTCGTCAGGTCCGCGCTTTTGCCAATGAGGCCAAGCAGCCGCCAGCCGAGGAGGATCTGAAGCGCTTTTACCGCGAAACCCAGCGTGCAAGATGCGGGACCATGCTGCCATGACGAAAATAAGCAATTTTGATGCTGATTTACAGAATCTCTCCAGTGCGGAGGATTTTTTCGCCTATTTCGGCCTCGATTTCGACAAACAGGTTATGGCGGCGAGTCGCCTGCACATCCTGAAGCGCTTTCACGACCATTTATCGCAAGTTGAAGGCCTTCAAACGCTGCCTGAAGCGGAAAAGCGTGACGCTTATCGCCAGCAACTTGAGCGCGCTTATGCCAGCTTTCTCACCGGAAATGCCCTCACGGAACGGGTATTTCCCCGCCTCGCCGCGGCAAAAGGCGCTTTTGTCGCTTTGTCCTCGCTTCGCGCGCCGAATAAAGCAGTCCCCTAACAATTGGCCGGGAGAGCACCATGACCAAGCCCAGCGCATCCAAACCGAAAATGATCACCGTCGATGGCAATGAGGCCTGCGCCTCTGTCGCCTATCGCATGAACGAGCTGGCGGTCATTTACCCGATCACCCCGTCCTCGACCATGGGCGAGCTCGCCGATCAATGGATGAGCGAGAAGCGCACCAATCTCTGGGGCCGGGTGCTCGATGTGGTGGAGATGCAGTCCGAAGGCGGCGCGGCGGGGGCCGTGCATGGCGCGCTGCAAGCAGGTGCCTTGGCGACGACCTTCACGGCGTCGCAGGGCCTGCTCCTGATGATCCCCAATATGTACAAGATAGCGGGCGAGTTGACGCCTTTCGTGATGCATGTGACGGCGCGCACCATCGCAACCCATGCTTTGTCGATCTTCGGCGATCATTCCGACGTGATGGCCACCCGGCAGACCGGCTTTGCCATGCTGTGTTCTGCCTCGGTGCAAGAGGCGCAGGATTTCGCCGCCATCGCGCAATCCTCCTCGCTGAAGTCGCGCGTGCCGTTCACGCATTTCTTCGATGGCTTCCGCACCTCGCATGAAGTCGCGAAAATTCATCCGCTCTCGGACGAAGATCTGCGCGGCATGGTCGATGAGGACGAGATCACGGCGTTGCGCCGGCGCGCCCTTAGCCCGGATCATCCGGTGGTGCGTGGCACCGCGCAAAATCCGGACCTCTATTTCCAGGGCGTCGAAGCGCGCAATCCTTTCTACGATGCCTTGCCCGCGATTGTGCAGGGCGAGATGGATCGTTTCGCCAAGATCACCGGCCGCCAGTATCACCTCTATGAATATGTCGGCGATCCTGAGGCCAGTGAAGTCATTGTGGTGATGGGCTCAGGCGGTGAGACGGCGGAAATGACCGCCGCCTATCTCAACCGCATGGGCCGCAAGACGGGTGTGCTGAAAGTCCGCCTGTTCCGCCCCTATGATGTCGAGCTTTTTGTCAACGCGCTGCCCAAGAGCGTGAAAAAGATCGCCGTGCTGGATCGCACGCGTGAGCCCGGTTCGGTGGGTGAGCCGCTGTTCCAGGATGTCGTCTCCGCGCTCGCCGAAGCGCGCGGGCAGGGCATTGCCACGCTCGATCCGGTGGTGATTGGCGGGCGCTATGGCCTTGCCTCGAAGGAATTCACCCCGGCGATGGTCAAGGCGATCTATGACGAGCTGGCCAAGCAAACCCCGCGCCGCCGTTTCACGGTCGGCATCAGCGATGATGTTGGCGGCCTCTCTCTGCCAGTCGAACCCGGCTTCCAGATCGAAATCGCGGGCGAACAGCGCGCCGTGTTCTTCGGCCTTGGCTCGGATGGCACGGTCGGTGCCAATAAGAACTCGGTGAAGATCATCGCGGGCAATACCGATCTCTATGCCCAGGGCTATTTCGTCTACGATTCCAAGAAGTCCGGCGCCATCACGGTGTCGCACTTACGCTTTTCGCCCAAGCCAATCCAATCGGCCTTCCTGTTGGAAGATGCGGAATTTGTCGCCTGCCACCATTTCGTTTTCCTGGATCGCTATGATGTGCTGCGTTATGCGGCCCCGCGCGGCACGCTGCTTTTGAACGCGCCGTACCCGGCTTCGGAAATCTGGAGCCATCTGCCTGCGCCGGTGCAGAAATCCATCGTGGAAAAGGGCCTCAAGCTCTACACCATCGATGCTTCTAAGGTGGCGCAGAAGGCCGGCATGGGCGGGCGTATCAACACCATCATGCAGACCTGCTTCTTCGCCCTCGCGGGCGTGCTGCCCAAGGACGAAGCCATCGCGGCGATCCGCAAGGCCATCGAAAAGACCTATGGCCGCAAGAGCCAGAAGGTGGTGGAGAAGAACTTCGCTGCCGTCGACATGACGCTGGCCCATCTCGAGGAAGTGGCCGTCCCGCATGACATCAACGGCCCGTCGTTGGCTGCCGTAGTTCCCGACGATGCGCCGGATTTCGTGCGTACCGTCACGGCTGCGATGCTGGCGGGGCAGGGCGACAATCTGCCGGTCAGCGCCATGCCGGTGGACGGCACTTGGCCGGTCGGCACCGCGAAATTCGAAAAGCGCAATATTGCCGACGCCATTCCTGTCTGGGTCAAGGACAAGTGCATTCAGTGCAATAAATGCGTGATGGTCTGCCCGCACGCCGCACTGCGTGCAAAGGCTGTGAAGACACCGGACTTCAATGGCTCCACGCTGGAATCCTTGCCCTTCAAGGGGCGCGAAGTGCAGGGCGATTATCGCTACCTCCTGCAGGTCGCGCCGGAAGATTGCACCGGTTGCTCGCTGTGCGAAAAGGCCTGCCCGGTGGACGGCACGCTCACCATGCAGCCCAAGCTCGACCGGATCGAAGCGGAGCGCGAGAATTTCGCGGCTTTCTTGAAGCTGCCGGAGTTGGAACGCGCCGACACCAAGCTGACCCTCAAAGGCAGCCAGCTGTTGCAGCCCTTGTTTGAATTCTCGGGCGCCTGCACCGGCTGCGGTCAGACGCCTTATGTGCGCACGCTGACCCAGCTCTTCGGTGATCGCATGTTGGTGGCCAATGCCACGGGCTGCTCCTCGATCTATTCGGGCAATCTGCCGACCACGCCTTACACCACCGGTCCTGATGGCCGCGGTCCTGCATGGTCAAACTCCCTCTTCGAGGATAATGCCGAGTTCGGCCTTGGCATGCGTCTCGCGATTGACCGGCATGAGGCCGAGGCCCGCGCGCTGGTGGCGAGCCTTGCCAATCAGCTGCCGGAACAGCTCGTCATTGCGCTCTCGCAGCCGGGCCTCAAGGATGACACCCATATCCGCACCCGCCGCTCCCAGGTCGATGAGCTGAAGCGCATTCTCTCCACCCGCGAAGACATTGCCTCCAAGCGTCTCTTCGAACTTGCCGATTATCTCGTCGACAAGGTGGTGTGGATTATCGGCGGCGATGGCTGGGCTTACGACATCGGCTTTGGCGGTCTCGATCACATCCTGGCTTCGGGCCGCAATGTGAATGTGCTGGTGCTCGATACCGAGGTCTATTCCAACACCGGTGGGCAGTCGTCCAAATCGACCCCGCTGGGCGCCACCGCGAAATTCGCCACCAACGGCAAGGGCCGCGCGAAGAAGGATCTCGGCGCTATCGCTATCGGCTATCGCGACGTCTATGTCGCGACGGTTGCTTCAGGCGCCAAGGATAATCAGGCGGTGATCGCGCTGCAGGAAGCAGCGAGCTATGACGGTGTTTCGCTGGTCATCGCGTATGCGCATTGCATCCATCACGGCTATGATTTGTCCGCTGGTCTTGAGCGGCAGAAGGCGGCGGTGCAGGCGGGCTATTGGCCGCTCTATCGCTACGATCCGCGCAAACAGGCGGCGGGCGAGGCGGCCTTGAAGCTCGATTCCGGTGAAGCAAGCCTCGCGCTTTCCGAATTCATGGCGGGCGAAAACCGCTTCGCCATGACCGGCAAGGCGCATCCGGATGAATACGCTGCCATGGTCAAGGATGCGGAAGAAGCCTTGAAGGCGCGCTATGAGCGCCTGAAATCCCTCGCGCCCGCAGACAATTAAGCGGGCCTCAGGCTTTGCGGGATTTGCGCGGGCGCCTTGGCGGGGCGCTCGCGGAATCGCGCAGCACAATTTCGCATCCCAGCTTTTCAATCCGGCGCTGGCGCGGTGCCTCAATCTCTCCGATGAGAATTTCGGTCGCGACCCGGCCGAGATCGCTCACGGGCTGGCGCATGGTCGTCAGCTTCGGCCAGAAGGACGATGCGATGGGGCTGTCATCAATACCCACAATGGAAACATCGCCAGGAATGCTGAGCCCTTTGCGATAGGCGGCAGCCATCACGCCCACAGCCGTCTCATCATTCGTGCCCAGCACCGCGGTTGGCCGCGTGCGGCGGGCGAACAGCGCTTCTCCGGCCGCCATTCCTGACTGCACATCAAACTCGCCCTTGCATTCCCATTCCTTACGAATATCGAGGCCGTGACGCTGCATGGCCTTGCGGAATCCTTCGAGGCGCTTTGCGGCCGAAAGGTGCAAGGCCGGTCCGTTGACGATCGCGATGTCGCGATGGCCGAGCTCGATGAGATATTCGGTCATGTCATAGGCGATCTGGTAATCATCGACATAGACATAGGAACCGGTCTCCAGAAGCTTTGACGGCGAAATCCGCACGAAGGGCAGCTTGGCGGCGATAAGGGCCTTCACCAGCGCCTGATTGTCGGAGAGCGGAGGCATCAGCACTGCACCATCCAGATGCACCTTTGCGATCATCGTCTTGAGCATGGAACCCATGCCGCGATCGGAGTTTCGCGCCACCTCGGACATCAGGTGATATCCCTTCGCCCGGCAGGCCTCCGTAGCCGCAAGCTGAATGCGGTTGCTATAGGCAATGGTTGGATTGTCTGTAAATAATGCCAACAAATGTGAACGCGAGCTGCGCAACGAGCGTGCCCAGAGATTTGGCTGATAATCCAGCTTAGCTACTACAGAGGAAACTTTGTCGCGAATATCCTTGGCGACAGTCGGGTGTTTGTTGATCACCCGTGAAACTGTTTTGATCGAATATCCCGAGACGCGGGCGACATCTTTGATGGTTACTTCAGACATTGAATTGGAGCGTCCAACATGGCCTCGTTTGACTGCAGGCAGGATGCGTGTGTGCAAACATGAATTGAGTCCCGTCCAGTATAGGCTGGCAAAAGATTTTTCAACGCGGGATGAGGCCACACAAGGAGGTGGCCTAAGTCGACGGTATACTATTTTAGAAATGCGATGTTGAACTGACGAATCCCTAACAGGTCATATTAATCAGGCCTATATTGCTTGACGTCGCGGGAATAATTCGTGAAATCCGGGCTTCAGAAAGCCATGCATATCTCATATACGTTTGGAAATCGTATACACTCGCAACTGCAATCGTATGTCTTTGAAAAGCTCTACTTTGAAAAATGTATTTTCGTGAAATTTTCGTCCTTCCCAGCGTGAAGTTGAGGGTTTGCGGTGGTTTCTACCCTTCATAGCGCGTCTTGCTGTTCAACCCTCCGGGCCATTTTTATTTGTTGTTTTCGACTTCGGGCGCCACTTGGCCGTAATTCAGCGCGGCCACCAGGGCAACACCGCCCACCACATTTCCAAAGAGGGTGGGAAGAAAAAAGCGCCAAGAGAAATCGGCAAAATCTGCGCCGCCGTTGAGCATCAGATAAGCGCAATCGACCGTACCCGCGATGATGTGGGAAAAGCCGCCAAGCGAAACAACGTAAGTGATTACGGCGATGATGGTGGGTCTTGCACCCTCGGCCGCGGGCAGAAGCCAAACCATTAGCGCGATCAGCCAGCCGGCGAAAACGGCGCGCGCGAAGGTCAAGCTGAAATCATCGCGGATGGTTCGTCCTGCAATATCGAGTAGCGCGGTATGGGTATCGGGCGTGAACAGTCCAACTTTCGCCAGAAGCGCGGCGATGGCCAGTGCGCCTGCTACATTGGCGGCGAGCACGATCGCCCAAAGCCTGAGCACCTTCGCAAGGGTTGCGCCATCACGGTTATGTAGAAGCGGCAAGATGGGGGTCAGCGTGTTTTCGGTGAAAAGCTGCGGGCGTCCCAAGACCACAATCAAAAATCCCACCGTATAGCCGAGCGGCGAAAGCGCATCATGCAAGGGATGACCTTTGAGCGCCGCGCTAAGAAGCCCTTCGCTGAGGAAGGAAAAGCCGAGCGACATGCCAGCGGCAAAACCCGATAGCGCCAGGGCTGTCGCCGCGCGCTCCAATTCGCTCATGCCTTCGGCGCGAATGGTCTCGTGAATCAAAGCCGCGTTTGGCCGGGTCTGGAATTCAACCTGCCGCCGTTGCTTGGCGGAAAGATTGTCCAGCTTATCGGCGCCGCCAAAGGCGTTATTGTCGTGATCCTGGGGCAAGGTGAGATCCTTATGAGCCGTTCTGCCGAACGCGCCGAAGGGATCTTTGTTCAATCGCTTGCCGTGGCGTGCACTACCAGCGTCCCGCCATGGGACTGAGTTCTTTGGCCAGGTAGTCGATGAAGGCACGGGTTTTGGCGGCAGGCAGGCGCGCTGGATGGGTCACAGCGTGAATGGACCCGATATCGGGAAGAGGCAGCTCGAGCGTTATTTCGTGCAGGCTGCCGCGCGCCAAAGCTTCATCGGCCAGAAAGCGCGGGCCGAGCACCAGGCCCATTCCCGCTTTGGCCGCTTCGATCAGCGCAAGGCCGTTATTGGCGAGAAACGGTCCTTTCACCGGCACACGGATATCGGCGTTTTTTCCGAAGGCCCACGTTTCGGCGGCAACGCGCTGCGACAGCGTATAGCTGAGGCAGGCGTGGTCTTTGAGGTCGCCTGTGGTTTTGGGCGTGCCATGCAGCGCGAGGTAATGGGGCGCTGCGCAGATCACCAGGCTCACCGGCACCAGCTTTTTCGCAATCAGGCTGGAATCCTTCATATGGCCGATGCGGATGGCCATATCCCAGCGCTCTTGCAAGAGATCGACATAGCGATCATCGAGGCCAAGATCGATGTTGATGCGCGGATGGCGTTCGACAAATCCAGCGAAAAGCGGGGCCAGATGCGCAAGCCCGAACGCTGCCGGGGCGCTGACGCGCAAAACCCCTTCCGCCGTCACGCTGCGCGATGAAGCCTCGGCCTCCGCTTCGGAGAGCTCTTCCAAAATCCGCTCCGCCTTGGCGAGGAAATTGGTTCCGGCTTCGGTGAGCGACAGCCGCCTGGTGGTGCGATGGAGCAGGGTTGCGCCCAATCGCTGCTCCAGCATGTCGAGATGGCGCGAGGCCATAGTTGGGGAAAGGCCCAGCTCGCGGGCCGCTGCCGAAAGCCCGCCCCGGCGCACCGCCAACACAAAAACCTCAATTCCCGTCAGCCGGTCGCTCATGATTATCTACTATAAAGCAAAAGTGATGTTCAGGAATACGGGATTATCGCAAAAGCGGAGGATGTCTATCTTTTCCAGCGAAAGGAGACTTACCCATGTCCAACACTTCGACCTACGGCGCCACATTGCTGCGTGTCAGCCTCGGCGCCCTGTTCCTCGCCCATTTTTCTCTGAAAGCCTTCGTCTTCACCCCGGCTGGGACTGCGGCCTTTTTCGGCCATCTCGGTCTTCCTCCGGCGCTGGCCTATCTCGTCATGGCTGGGGAATTCTTTGGCGGTTTGGCGCTGATTTTCGGGATCTATACCCGTTTCGCGGCGCTCGCGCTGATCCCGCTGCTGGTCGGCACTATCGTCACCGTGCATGGCCATAACGGCTTTTTCTTCAACAACCCGCAGGGTGGTTGGGAATATCCGGCCTTCTGGTCTATCGCGTTGCTGGTGCAGGCCTTGATCGGCGATGGTGCCTTTGCCCTTCGCCCCTATCCCAATAAGTGAGGTACGCCATGCGTCAGCCCAGCTTCTTCATTCCCCATGGCGGCGGACCGTGCTTCTTCATGCCCGATCCGCAGGGCATCTGGACCGGCATGGGCCAGTTCCTGGCGCGTTTGCCAGAGCTCTTGCCGGAACAGCCAAAAGCACTGCTCGTCGTTTCAGGGCATTGGGAGGCGGATGGTTTTGCGCTCACCTCCGGCGCGGCACCGGAGCTGATCTACGACTATTACGGTTTCCCGCGTCACACCTACGAGCTTACCTTTCCTGCGCCGGGTACTCCGGATTTGGCAGCGCAAGCTTCGGGCCTTCTGAAGAGCGCCGGATTTAGCTCAAGCCTCGATCCGCGGCGCGGCTTCGATCACGGCGTTTTCGTGCCGCTGAAAGTGGCGTTTCCCAAAGCGGAGATTCCCATCGTGCAGATGTCGCTCGATGCCGGTCTCGATCCCGCATTGCATATCAAAGCGGGGGAGGCGCTGAAACCGCTCCGGGATGAGGGTGTGGTGATCATCGGCTCGGGTATGAGCTTTCACAACATGCGCGGCTACGGCAATCCTAACTTCACCGCGCCGTCCAAGGCTTTCGATGAATGGCTGACCGCGGCTGTGACTTCGCCTGCAAAGGAGCGGGCCGCGGCTTTGACGGAATGGGCCAAAGCCCCCGCCGCGCGCGCCAGCCATCCGCGCGAGGAGCATCTTATCCCGCTGATGGTTGCAGCGGGCACCTCCGATGCGCCAGGCGAAAAGATCTACGGCGAGCTCGTCCTCGGCACGGCGATTTCGGCTTTCAAATTCGGCTAACCGAAGAAGAAGACCGGCATAACCTCTTTGGGAATAATCGCGCCCGGGTGCTGCACCACAATCGAGGCGATCTTGTTACCGGATCGTACCGCGACTTCGGGGTTTTGTCCCTGCAGGCGGGCAGCAAGGTATCCGGCGGCGAAGGAATCGCCCGCGCCTGTGGTGTCTACTACCTTTGGTACGCGGAAGGTCGGCACTTCAATCGGGCTCTGGCCTTTGACCCGCACCAAAGAGGGATCGGCGCCGCGCTTGATCACCACTTCTTCCGAGGAGAAGGCGAGGGCATGGTCCAGCGCCTCCTGCTCCGGCACGCGGTAGAGATTGACATTGTCGTCCAGCGTGATGAAGGCCATGTCGGCGTTGGCGCAAGCGCGTTCGAACCAATCCACCGTATGGGGTGAACCGCGCCATAAACGCGGGCGGTAGTTGTTATCGAAGCAGACCTTGCCGCCGCGCGCGCGCAGTTTTTCGACGAAATAGAGCAGGCGCTCACGGCCCGCCGCCGGCTGCACCGCAAGGCTGATGCCGCTGTAGTAAAAGACGTCGATCTCTTCCAGCCGGTCTTCCAAAAGGCTGGAGGGGCCGACGAAGAAATCCTTCGCCGCGCTCATATCGCGCCAATAATAGAAGGTGCGTTCGCCGTGCTCATCTACCTGGATGGTGTAAAGCCCCGGCATCTTGCCTTCGTCGCGCTTCACCATGGTGGTGTCGATGCCTTCGCTCGCCCAGGCTTCCACCATGGCGTCGGAATAGGCGTCGGTCCCAAGCTGGGTTGCATAGGCGACATGGACCCCAGCTTCCGCAGTGAGGCGAGCAAGGTAGACGGCAGTATTCAGCGTATCGCCGCCAAAATTCTGCTGCATGGTGCCGAAGAGCTCGCCGCGGAGCTCAATCATACATTCGCCGAAGAGGGCGATGCGGGAGGTTTTATCCATGTATCCTGCGGGAATGCATTCTGCCCTTGTGGTACACCGCGAGCGGGAAACGATCTAGGGGTTTTGACACCGGTTACCATGGCTCTGTCGCCGCAGGCGCCGTAGATGCTTCGCAATGGCACACAGTCAACCGCCCGCCAGGCATATAACCGGCTGATGAAACGGCTGTCAGAATGCCTGGTCCGGCTTGATAGAGGAGCCCAATCAGGTCACAACCTATCGCAGGGCTGGGAGAAAAGACTTTTGTTTACATCTCCCGCAAACACGAGAAATTTCAGGCACTAAGAATGCGCGCGTCGGGCGTGCCCGTAGCGACGACAAAATATTAAACTCGGTTCAGCAGTGGAGGGCGCAGTGCGTCTCGGCAGGTTTGCGTGTTCGAAAAATGATCGTCGTTCTTGGCAGCATGGTTTGCGGGGGTCCGTTTCGACGACCGCCATCCTGATTGGTGCGGCCTTGGCGGCGGGACCGGCGCTGGCCGATGTGGATGCGGGCAGCAGCGTGGCGATTTCGACTCTTACGGGCAGCAGCACCACATTGTCCGGCGGCACGCTCCAGATTGACGGCTCGAAATCCTATTCGCGGGATTTTACCTTCAAAGCCTCCACGTCCAGCACCATTGATCTGTTAGCGTCGACCTCTACCTTCACGGGCAAGCTCACCGGCTCGGGCAACATAACCATTGGGGACAGCAAGGGCGGCGGCATCCTTAGCCTGAACAATTCGAACAATGATTATACCGGCACGACCACGGTCAATTCCGGCTCGACCCTCGCCTTGGTCGCCACCGATCCCAGCTCGACGACCAACACGAATTCCGGCTCCATCGCACACTCCCAGAAGCTGACCAATAACGGCATCTTCGACATTTCAGGGACGGTCAGCGGCGCCACGGTCATCTCGCTGGAAGGCTCGGGCAATATTGTGCTCGGCAGCAAGATTTTGACCCTCAACAATTTCGATTCCACCAACTCGATCACCTACACCACCAACACCACCTATTCCGGCGTGATGTCGGGTACGGGCAGCTTGGTTCTGAGCGGCGGTGAGATCACCCTGACCGGAGTCAATACGCTTTCTGGCACGGTTACGGTGTCGAGCGGCACCTTGCATCTTGGCAACACGGGCTCGGTTTCGCAGGCCTCCTCGGTTTATGTCTACGGCACGTTGGATGTGGCAAATGCCAACAGCGCGGTGATCAAATCGCTTGCGGGCAGCGGCACGGTAAGCCTTGGCGCCAATAATCTTGTGCTCACCGCAGCGGGCAACACCTTCTCGGGCGTGATCTCGGGGACAGGCGGCGTTGTGCTCAACAGCGGCACGGAGCTCTTCACTGGCGACAACACCTTCACCGGTGGTGTCAAGATCAATGGTGGCGAGCTCCAAGTCAGCTCGACGGCCATCAATTACAATGTCGCCAACTCCGGCGCTTTCTCTTTCGCTACGGCCAGCACCATGGCGCTGAATGGCGTGATCTCGGGAACGGGCGCGGTCAATTCTATCGGCCTTGGCGTAACCACGATCACCTCGGCCCAGACCTATACTGGCGCCACCACGATCACGACGGGCACGGTCAAGCTCTCGGGCACCGGCAGCATCGCCAACTCCTCGGGCGTGGCAGTCAACGGCGCGTTCGATATCGCCGATACCACCAGCGGAGCGGCCATCCGTGGTCTTTCTGGGTCCGGCGCCGTGCGCCTCGGCACGCAGACCCTTACCATTACCGGAGCGGGCGGTGATTTCTCGGGCGCGATCGCGGGCACGGGTAACGTCGTTCTCACGGGCAGCGCGCAAACCCTCTCGGGTGCGAACACCTATACCGGCACCACCACGATCTCAAACGGCACGCTGTTTCTCGCCTCCGGTGCGAGCTTGCGCTCGGCGGTGATCAACAACAGCGTGCTTGATGTTTCGACCGGCATTTCCAACATCGCCTCGGCCAGCATCACTTCGCTGAGCGGAAATGGTTCGGTCGTTCTGGGCACGAACTCGCTGATCCTGACCAATGCGGCCGACAGCTTCGCGGGCGTGATCTCGGGCAAGGGCGGGCTTTCGATCAGCTCGGGCACGCAGATCCTCACGGGTAAGAACACCTATACCGGCACCACCACGGTTTCCGGCGGCACGCTGGTTCTCAGCGCGAGCGGCAGCCTGGCATCGACCAGCTCCCTGGCGATTTCCGGTACCTTCGATGCCTCCGCCGCGACCACCAATCAGACCTATGCATCCCTCTCTGGCACCGGCACGGTGGTGATGGGGGGTAATACCCTCACGCTGGCGAATGCGTCGGGCAGTTTCTCGGGCGCGATCACGGGGACGGGCGGGCTCGCCATCACCGGCGGCAAGCAGATCATCGCTGGCAGCAACAGCTATACGGGCGGCACGTCCATCGCCTCCGGCGCGACTCTGCAATTGGGCGGCGGCGCATCGGCGGGCGCGATCACCGGCAATGTCGCCAATAGCGGTACACTGGCCTTCAATCGTAATGACATTTCCACCTTCGCCGGCGTGATCTCGGGTTCGGGTGTGGTAGCGCAGGTCGGGACGGGCACGACCATTCTCACCGGCGCCAATACTTATACCGGCGGCACCACCATCACGACCGGCACCTTGCAGATCGGCGATGGGACCGCGACGGGCAGCATCATTGGGGATGTCGCCAACAAGGGCACGCTCGCCTTCAATCCCGCAGGGACCACGAGCTTTGCTGGTGTTGTTTCGGGCACGGGCGGTGTGAATTTTCTGGGCGGCACGACCATCCTCACCGCTGCCAACACCTATACCGGTACAAGTGTGATCTCGAAGGGCGCCACCCTCGGCTTGGCGGGCAGTGGTTCGATTGCAGCCTCGAGCGCTGTGCAGGCCGATGGCGTGTTCGATGTCTCTGCCGTGAGCCTTCCCACGGTCGCCTCCCTTGCGGGCAGCGGCTCGGTGGTGCTTGGCGGACAGACCCTGGCGCTTTCCAAGGCGTCCACAGCGTTTGCTGGGAATATCGCGGGCACCGGCGGGGTAACCCTGAATGCGGGTACGCAGACCCTTTCGGGCACCAACAGCTATACCGGCGCGACCACCATCAATGGCGGCACATTGAATGTCACCGGCTCCATCGCGACCTCCTCGGGCGTGACGGTCAACAGTGGTGGCACCTTGGCGGGCACGGGCACTGTGTCGGGCCTCATCGTGAATAGCGGCGGCGCTGTGAGCTCGGGCGCCACATCAGCGACCGGCACCCTAACGGTGAACGGCAATGCGGTTTTCGCCTCGGGCAGCACCTATAATGTGGCGGTTTCTTCCGCGGGCGCCAGCAAGCTCAAGGCCTCAGGGTCCGCATCCTTCAACGGTGCTGTGACGGTGACCTCCACCGATGGCACCTATCTCTTGGGCCAGACGGTCTCGGTGCTGCAGGCCTCAAGCCTATCGGGGAATTTCAGCAAAACCTCCTCGACCTTCACGGGCAGCAACGGCGCGGTCTTCACAGAGACCATCACGCCTTCGGCGAACAGCATCGACCTCCGTGTCGATCTGCAAAAACTCTCGCCGGTGCTGCCTGCCAGCGCGAACCGGAACCAGAAATCGGTCGTTGTGGGTGTGGATACCGCGATTGCCGCCGGAAACGCGATGCCGACCAAGATCGAGGCCCTCGGCAACGACAGTTCCAGCCAGCTTCTCTCCGATGCTTCCCAACTCACGGGCGAGATCGGTGCAACGGTGACCACCGCGGCGCATTCGCTCTTTGCGCCCTTTGTGGAGTCGATCTTCGCGCAGATTCAACCTGGCACTGCGCAGCAAGGTGGGGCAGGGGTGAGGGGCTGGGTTTCCGGCATCGCCAGCTCCGGCATCATCAATGGCGACACGACTGTGGGTTCGCACAAGCTGCGCAACGACGTTTATGGTCTCGTCATGGGGGCTACTTGGCAGCCTTACAGCAACATGTCGCTCGGCGTGGCGCTGTCGGCGGAATCTTCGGACTTCCACCTCAGCAACGACATCGGCAAAGGCAGTGCCAAGTCGATCCAGGCGGCGGCCTATGGTTATGCCAAGCTGAGCCCGCACATCTACAATGCCTTCGCGGCTGGCGCTTCCTTCGCGCAGATCAAGACCGACCGGATCGTGACCATTTCCGGCACGGATGAGCTGAGCGCGAAGGTCAACGCCATCTCCCTCGGCGGCCGCTACGAGGCGGGCATCGAGCTACCTTGGTTCACGCCCTATGCCGCAGTGGAAGAGCAGTTCATCATGCTGCCGTCCTATGACGAAGGCGGCGTGTCGAAGGACTACGCGCTCTCCTATGGTTCGCGGAACACCAACCTCGCGAGTGTCGAGGCGGGGCTGCGCCACAGCATGGATGTTGAGGTTACGCCGCGCTGGATGCTCACGCCGGATTTCATCCTGCGGATCACCGACCGCTTGGCTTATGTGCATGACTTCTCAGATCCCAACTCCTCCCAGGCAAATTTCCTGGGGCTCAAGGGCGGCGGTTTCGAGGTGAAATCGGCTCAGGCGGGCAAGGATGCGGTGCGCGCCAGCGCCGGAGCGGACTTCATATTCGATGGCGGTTTCAGCCTCACCACCCATATCGACACCGCCTTCTCAAAGAAGTCCGGTTCCTATACCGGTTTTGCGGGTGTGAATTACCGCTGGTAACGCCAGCACGAAAAAACGCGGCCCCTCGAAAGAGGGACCGCGTTCTTTTTTCAGTTCAGGCTAGTGCGTATCGCGAATGGCGTCTTTGGCGCCGCCCACCGCATTCTGCACTTTGCCCTTTACCTTATCGGCTTTGCCTTCGGCTTGAAGCTTGGCGTCTCCGGTGAGTTTGCCGGCCGCTTCCTTCAAGGAGCCCTTAGCCTGGTTCGCCGAGCCTTTGATCCGATCTTGATCCATTTAAACAACCTCTCGATTGTTGGTCTTGCTGGGATATAACGGGCGTCGCAGGGGGCTGGTTGCGCCCGCCAAATGGGAATTGCTGGGAAATGATCCCCAGATTTCTGGCTGACGGCGACAACGAAATTTCAAACTGCGTCACTTCTGCGCCATTACTGGAATTGCGATCAAGTTCTAGGCAGCTTATGTGTGCTTGTTACGTCGGGACCTCTCCCGATGTTTGGCATGGACGAAGGAACGTCGAGAATGGCACTCCCGCCGCAACAGGGCCTGTACGACCCGCAATATGAACATGACGCCTGCGGGGTGGGTTTCATCGCCAATATCAAGGGCGTGAAAACGCACGAAATCGTCCGCCAGGGTTTGCAGATCCTGGTTAATCTCGACCACCGCGGCGCGGTGGGGGCTGATCCCCTGGTCGGTGATGGCGCTGGCATCATGTTGCAGATCCCGGATGCCCTTCTTCGCGACTGGGCGGCGAACACGGGCGTGACCCTTCCGGCCGTCGGCCATTACGCCGTTGCGATGTGCTTCCTGCCCCGCGATGACGAGGCGCGCGCCATCATCAAAGGCCAGTTCGAGAACTTCCTGAAGAAGGAAGGGCAGGTGTTGCTCGGTTGGCGCGACGTGCCGACCGATCCCTCCATGCTGGGCCAGACCGTTCTGGAATCCATGCCGATGATCAAACAGGCGGTGATCGGCTGGGGCCCCAATATCCGCGATGAAGCCGCCTTCATGCGCAAGCTCCTCGCGGTGCGCAAACAGACCCAGAACCCGCTGGAAGCGCTTGCCAAGAAGCACAAGAACCCGGCGATCACCCATTATTATATGCCGAGCTTCTCGACCCGCACGATTGTCTATAAGGGCCTTCTGCTGGCAGGCGATGTCGGCCGCTTCTATCTCGATCTGCAGAACCCGCTGACGACGTCTGCGCTCGCGATGGTGCATCAGCGCTTCTCGACCAACACTTTCCCGTCCTGGAAGCTGGCACACCCGTTCCGCTTCATTGCCCATAACGGCGAGATCAACACGCTGCGCGGCAACGTCAACTGGATGAATGCCCGCCGTCGCACCATGGAGAGCGATCTTCTCGGCGCCGATCTCGACAAGATGTGGCCCTTGATCCCGCATGGCCAGTCCGACACCGCCAGCCTTGATAACGCGCTCGAACTGCTCCTCGCCGCAGGCTATCCGCTCGCGCAGGCGGTGATGATGCTGATCCCGGAAGCCTGGGCCGGCAACAAGCTGATGGATAAGGAGCGCAAGGCGTTTTACGAATATCACGCCGCGCTTTTGGAGCCCTGGGATGGTCCCGCCGCGATTGCCTTCACCGATGGCCGCCAGATCGGCGCCACGCTGGATCGCAACGGCCTTCGCCCCGCGCGTTATGTCCAAACCGATGACGATTATCTGATCTTGGCGTCGGAATCCGGCGTGCTGCCAATCCCGGAAGAGAAGATCGTGCGCAAATGGCGCTTGCAGCCCGGCAAGATGCTGCTGATCGATCTCGAACAGGGCCGCATCATCAAGGATAGCGAGATCAAGCATAAGCTCGCCTCGCAGAAGCCATACGAGGAATGGCTGAAAGCCGCGCAATTCCATCTTGAAGAAATGCCGGATGTGCCCTCCGATGGGCATCAGCCCCATTACAGCGGCACCGATCTTCTGGATCGCCAGCAGGCCTTCGGCTATTCGCAGGAAGACATCAAATTCTTCCTCCAGCCGATGGCGATTTCGGGCGAGGACCCGGTCGGCTCCATGGGCTGCGATACTCCGCTCGCCGTGCTCTCCAAGAAGCCGAAGCTGCTGTACGATTACTTCAAGCAGAACTTCGCCCAGGTGACGAACCCGCCGATCGATCCTATCCGCGAGCAGCTTGTCATGAGCCTTGTCTCGATGATCGGTCCGCGCCCGAATTTGCTCGGCCATGCCGCGGGCTCGCATAAGCGCCTGGAAGTGCATCAGCCCGTGCTCTCCAACAAAGAGCTGCAGAAAATCCGCGCCATCGAGGAATATGCCGACGCGGCCTTCCGTACCCAGACGATTGACTGCACTTGGCCCGCTTCGGAAGGTGCCAAGGGGCTTGAGCTCGCGCTGATGCGCATCTGCCTCGAAGCCACCGATGCGGTGCTGGCGGACTACAACATTCTCATCCTCTCGGATCGTGAGGTCTCGAAGGACCGCATCGCCATTCCGGCCGCGCTGGCGACGGCTGCGGTGCACCACCATCTCATCCGCCAGGGCCTGCGCATGCAGACCGGTCTTGTGGTGGAAACGGGTGAGGCGCGCGAGGTGCATCACTTCTGCGTTCTGGCTGGCTACGGCGCCGAAGCCATCAACCCCTATATGGCCTTCGAGACGCTGGAACAGATCCGCGTCGACGCCGGGCTCCAGTTGTCGGCCGAAGAGGTACGCAAGCATTACATCAAGGCTATCGACAAAGGGATTTTGAAGGTGATGTCCAAGATGGGCATCTCCACCTATCAATCCTATTGCGGCGCGCAGATTTTCGACGCCGTAGGCCTGTCCTCGGCCTTTGTCGAAAAATACTTCACCGGCACCGCCAGCCGCGTGGAAGGCATCGGTCTTCTCGATCTCGCCGAGGAATGTGTCGAGCGCCATGAAGCTGCTTTCGGCGACGAGCCGATCTATCGCGACGCGCTTGATGTCGGCGGGCATTATGCCTATCGCCTGCGGGGCGAGGATCACGCCTGGACGCCGACCACCATCTCCAAGCTGCAGCATGCCGTGCGCGGCAAAAGCTGGGAGGATTACAAATCCTTCGCCGCCGAGATCAACGAACAATCCGAGCGCGTGCTCGCGCTGCGCGGCTTGATGAAGTTCAAACAAGCCGAAAAGCCGCTGCCGCTTTCCGCCATTGAACCAGCGGAAGAGATCGTCAAGCGCTTCGCCACCGGCGCGATGAGCTTTGGCTCCATCAGCCGCGAGGCGCACACTACCATGGCGATTGCCATGAACCGCATCGGCGCGCGCTCCAATACGGGCGAGGGCGGTGAAGAGGCCGAACGCTTCAAGCCGCTGCCGAACGGTGACACCGCGCGCTCGCGCATCAAGCAGGTCGCCTCGGGCCGCTTCGGTGTGACCACCGAATATCTCGTCAATGCCGACGACATCCAGATCAAGATGGCCCAAGGCGCGAAGCCGGGCGAGGGCGGTCAGCTTCCGGGCAAGAAGGTCGATAAGGCGATCGCGAAAGTGCGCCATTCGACTCCGGGCGTCGGCCTCATCTCGCCGCCGCCGCATCACGACATTTATTCTATCGAGGATTTGGCGCAGCTCATCCGCGACCTTAAATCCGTCAACCAGCAAGCCCGCATCTCGGTGAAGCTGGTCTCCGAAGTGGGCGTTGGCACGGTGGCTGCGGGCGTTGCCAAATGCCGGGCCGATCACGTCACCATCTCGGGCTATGATGGCGGCACAGGCGCGTCTCCGCTCACCTCCACCACCCATGCCGGTTCGCCTTGGGAAATCGGCCTTGCCGAAACTCAGCAGACGCTGGTGCTGAATGGGCTGCGTGGCCGCATCGCGGTGCAATGCGATGGCGGTTTGCGCACGGGGCGTGACGTGGCGATTGCCGCGCTCCTCGGAGCCGATGAATTCGGCTTTGCCACCGCGCCGCTGATCACGCTTGGCTGCGTGATGATGCGCAAATGCCATCTCAATACCTGTCCGGTGGGCGTGGCGACGCAAAACCCCGTCCTGCGCGCGCGCTTCCAGGGCCAGCCGGAATATCTCATCAACTATCTCTTCTTCGTCGCCGAGGAGCTGCGCCAGATCATGGCCGAACTCGGCTTCAAGACGGTGGAAGAGATGATTGGCCGGTCTGACCGCCTCGATATGTCCGATGCCGTGCGCCATTGGAAAACCCAGGGCGTCGATTTGTCAAAGATCCTGTATCAGCCGCGTCCGAAACCGGGCGTCGCGACCTATCATTGCGAAAGTCAGAACCACGCGCTGGAAACCGCTATCGATCACGATCTGATCGCGGCGGCGAAAGAGGCGATCGAGGCCAAGAAGCCGGTCCGCATCGAACGCAGCGTGCGCAACGTGGATCGCACCGTCGGCGCCATGCTCTCGGGCGAAATCGCCAAGCGCTATGGTCATGAAGGTCTCGCCGAAGACACCATTTCGATTGCCTTCACCGGCACGGCGGGGCTTTCCTTCGGTGCCTTCCTCGCGCGCGGTGTCAGCCTCGATCTCGTCGGCGATGCCAATGACTATGTCGGCAAGGGTCTTTCGGGTGGCCGCATCGTGGTGCGCCAGCCCATCGGCATAGACCGCGATCCCACCATGAACATCATCGTCGGCAACACGGTGCTTTACGGCGCCATCGCGGGCGAGGCCTATTTCGAAGGCGTGGCGGGCGAGCGTTTCGCGGTGCGTAACTCCGGCGCGGTGGCAGTGGTGGAAGGCACGGGCGACCATGGCTGCGAATATATGACGGGTGGCGTGGTCGCGGTACTCGGCAAGACGGGCCGCAACTTCGCGGCGGGCATGTCCGGCGGCCTCGCATATGTCTACGATCCAGATGGGAGCTTCGATAAGCTCTGCAACCTCGATATGGTCGATCTAGAGAAGATCGCACCTGTTGCCGCGTCGGCAGACGAGGGCGCACCCCGCCAGAAATCGCTCAGCGTGTCGGATAACGGCATGGGCGATCCCCTGCGCTATGACGCCGAACGCCTGCGCATCCTGGTGGAGCGTCACTTCCTCTACACCAAGAGCGCGCGCGCCAAAGCTCTGCTCGACGATTGGAGCGAGGCGCTGAAGCATTTTGTCAAAGTCATGCCGCGCGAATACCGCCGGGCATTGATCGAACTTTCGGCTGAAAGCCGTCAGGCGGCGGAGTAAATCATGGGCAAGGCAACCGGTTTTCTCGAGATCGAGCGCAAGGATAGGGCTTACGAAAAGCCCGCCGAGCGCGTCACGCATTACCACGAGTTCGTCAAACCGCTGACCGGCACGGAGACCTCAACCCAGGCCTCGCGCTGCATGGATTGCGGCATTCCCTTCTGCCATCAGGGCTGTCCGGTGAACAACATCATCCCGGATTGGAACGACCTCGTTTATCACAACGAGTGGCAGAAGGCGCTTGGCGTTCTTCAGTCTACAAACAATTTCCCCGAATTCACCGGTCGCATCTGCCCCGCACCGTGCGAGCAGAGCTGCACCCTGAATATTCAGGATACGCCGGTCACCATCCGCTCCATCGAATGTGAAATCGTGGAGAAGGGCTGGGAAGAAGGCTGGATCGAACCGGTCATCACCGAACGCACGGGTAAGCGCGTCGCCGTGGTGGGTTCCGGCCCAGCCGGTCTTGCCGCTGCCCAGCAATTGGCGCGCGCGGGCCACGCCGTGACCGTGTTCGAGAAGAACGACCGTATCGGCGGGCTCTTGCGCTATGGCATTCCCGATTTCAAGCTCGAAAAGCATCGTATCGATCGCCGCTTGAAGCAGATGCAGGCCGAAGGCGTCGAATTCCGCACCAATGCGGAAGTCGGCATCACCATTCCGCTTTCAGCGCTGCTCGAAAACTTCCATGCGGTGGTGCTAGCGGGCGGTGCCGAAGCCCCGCGCGATCTTACGGTGGAAGGGCGCGAGCTTTCCGGCGTCTATTTCGCGATGGAATTCCTCACCCAGCAGAACAAGCGCAATGCGGGCGATGATGAGCATCGCGCCGCGCCTTCGGGCACGATCAATGCGAAGGACAAGAAAGTCATTGTGATCGGTGGCGGCGATACCGGTTCGGATTGCGTTGGCACCTCCAACCGCCAGGGCGCCACCTCGGTTACCCAGATCGAGATCATGCCCAAGCCGCCGGTGAAGGAAAACAAATCCGTCACTTGGCCTGATTGGCCGATCAAGCTGCGCGTCTCCTCCTCTCAGGAAGAAGGCTGCACCACCGAATGGGCCACCATGCCGAAACGCCTGGTGGGCGAGGGCGGCAAGGTGAAGGGGCTCGAATGTGTGCGCGTGGAATGGAAATCCGACGCGTCTGGCCGCAAAATGCCGGTGCCGGTGGAAGGCAGTGAGTTCACGCTCGAAGCCGATCTTGTGCTGCTTGCGATGGGCTTCACCGGTCCGCGTCGTTCCGGCCTGCTCGAACAAGCCAGTGTCGAGCTTGATCCGCGCGGCAATGTGAAAGCCAATGTGGAGGATTACAAAACCTCGACCCCGCGCGTCTTTGCCTGTGGCGACATGCGCCGCGGCCAATCGCTGGTGGTCTGGGCCATTCGCGAAGGCCGCCAAGCCGCCCGCGCCGTGGACGAATTCCTCATGGGCGAAAGCAAACTGCCGCGTTGATAACGCCCTGAAAGCTGGGCCGACCAACCCCATATCCCACCCGCTCTTAGTTGGCTGTGGTGGGATAGGGGAGCCCTGCTGAAAAGCCGGTCAGTCCCCGGATTCAGAACAAAAATAGAAATTCAAACCGAAGTGGGCTATTCGTTTTTCACGTCGGACGCTCACGGCGATGAACGTTGTTTCTGCTTGAACTGCTTTAGTTGGCTTTCGGTTTTGTGAAATGCGTGCTGAATGGCGGTGGCAAGGTCGTCTTGCGGATGGCCGTCATCGGCGCGATGGGAGTCATGGCTCGCCACGACTTCCCCATCCGGCACCATGACGGTGATATGCACTTCGGGAATATCGCTGTTATCGTGCTGATGATGCAGCATCGTCAGTGAAACGCGGATGGAGAGGATATGGGGATACATCTCCTCCAGCTTCGCCGCCTTTGAGCGGATCAACGCCTCATGCTCCGGATCGGGAGGAAGCTGCTGCCACGTGATTTCCAGATCGTTATCCATCGTTCTACCTCGTTTCCTGCACACCAGATGGATTCTCACCGATGAGGACCAGAGCTGGCAGCGCAGTGAAAAGTGCCCGTCGATGTGGCGCCGCGACCACCCGCCCAGGCTCAAGCCCGTCTTGCCAGCGCAGCTTTTGCAATGCGAGCGGCAGCTCGAAACGGTCGCCCAAAGCTTCGTCCGGTAGCGGCAGTCCGCGTTCCATGGCCGCCTTGGCGCAAAGCCGTGGCACCGCCACAAACATTGTTTTGCCCTCCGCCTCACGGATAAAGGCGAAGATCTTCTCATCGCCGGTTTCGATGGCGGTGTAGTCTCCCGCGAACAGCGCGGGTTCCGCTGCCCGCAACGCCAGAAGTTTTGCGAGCAGCGCAAGTTTCACATGGCCGTCGCGCCATTCCTTGATCAGCCCCGCGAAATCCTCGCCGCTGGAGAGCATTTCATTGCGGATATGAAAATCCACCGGGCGGCGGTTATCGGGATCGACCAGACTCAAATCCCACAACTCCGTACCCTGATAGATATCCGGCACGCCTGGAGAGGTGCAGCGCAGCACCATCGACACCAGTCCGTTCAATGCGCCCGCAGGCGCGATTGCGCCGCTGAATTTTTCCAGCCGTTGCAGGAAGCCGTGGCCCGGATCAAGAATTCGGCGGACGAATTCGGCGTGTTCCGCCTCAAACGCGGCATCGGGGTGGGCCCAGCTTGTCTCGAGCTTTGCTTCTTTGAGCGATTTTTCGCGCCACGCCAGAATACGCCGTGTGAAAGAGGAGAGCGCTTCGTCGCTTAAGCCATAAGGGCGGCAGGCGACCAGCGTCTGATAGAGCTGATATTCATCGCTGCCACCGACGCGCGCTGGACGCAAGGGTGCGTTCAACGCGAACCATTCCCGCACCTCCGCTTCCCATAAATCCGGGATCTCACTCAACACCGCGAGACGTGCCCGCGTATCTTCGCCGCGCTTATGGTCGTGGGTTGCGGTTGCCAGCAGCGCATAAGGAAAATGCGCCTGCCGCTTGGCGTTCGCTTCATGGAATTCCTGTGGAGAGATGGAGAACCGCTCCGCGTTGAAGCCGACATCATTGCGCGATAACAACCGTCCATAACGGTAAAAGGCAGTATCTTCCACGGCTTTCGCAGCTACGGGTGCTGCAAGCTGATTGAACCGGCGCACTGCTTCGGCTGCTGTTGCCGGATCGCCTGAAGCTTCCTCTCCCCGCATGGCGTGAGAAATAATCGCGAGGGCGGCTTTGACGTTTTCGTCGGCGTCCTCCAATGCTTTAGCAAGCGCCGCATCGAAAAAGCGCCCTGGCTGCGGCTCGGGTTGATCCCCGCGCGCATAGGTGCGATAGGCATGAAAGTGCAAAAGAACAGCCTTCAGCGCCGCGGAAAAGATTTCTACCGGCACCGTGCCGTCATCATCCAGGCGCTGAAAGGCGAGGGCTGCACCCCGCAAGGCGCTGGCAAATGCATCTTCGAGCATTTCTTTGCGCGCGCGGCATTCTTCAATATCGAACGCGGCGCTGTGCCCGGAAACGCTTTCCCAAAGCTGGTTGAACGCGCTCTCGCTGGCCGGTTGATGGAGAAGCCCGGAAACGAGATTCATGAAATCATAGCCGGTGGTGCCATCCACCTGCCAATCCTCGGCCAGATCTTCGTGCTCGGCGAGAATCTTCTCGACGAGGATGATCGCAGGTTCGCGCGGCAAGGCATCGGGTCTCTGCGGCGTCATTACTTCCAGCCGCGCCCGCAAGCGGCGGCAGTAACTCGCCGGATCGTAAAGCCCATCCACATGGTCGATCCGCACGCCATCGATCATGCCTTCCGAGTAAAGCCGGAACACGGTGGCGTGAATCTGTTCGAATACCGCATCATCTTCCACCCTGAGCGCCGCAAGGCTGGTGATGTCGAAGAAGCGGCGCCAGTTGATGCGCTCGCCCGCGCTTTTCCAATAGGCAAGGCGGAAATTCTGCCGCTCCAAAAGTGCGCGCAAGGCTTCGCGCTCGGAAAAAGGCGATAGATCAGCATCAGCCGGTGTGGCGCCGCCGCCTTGAACCGCTTCGTAATCTTCCTTGCGCAGCGGGAAGCGATGTTCGGAATAGGCGATGGCGAACTTTCCCAGCCGCTCATCCCAGACGACAGTGAGTTCTCCATCGGTGAGGCAATCGGCCACTGGTTTTCCCAGCAAAGGCACCAATATCTTATCTCGCAGGTTTTCCTGCGCAGGCTCCCAATCAATGTCGAACAGATTGGCGAAAATGCTGTCGCGGCCTTTTTCAAGAACGTCGAGCCAATAGGGATTATCTGCTCCGCCCACCGCCATATGGTTGGGTACGATGTCGAGGAGGACGCCGATGCCTTCCTGCCGTAACGCACTTGCGAGGGCACGGAAGCCTTCTTCGCCGCCGAGTTCGGGATTGACCCGCCCGTGATCGACCACGTCATAGCCGTGCATCGATCCGGCCCGCGCCATCAGGATCGGCGAGGCATAAAGATGGCTGATGCCCAGCTTCGCGAAATACGGCACCAGCTTCATCGCATCCGAAAAGGTGAATGCCTTATGGAATTGCATGCGATAGGTGGCTCTGGGTTTCATGGCATCTCTATCCAAGCCACAGTGGAAAATGGGGGGATCGTGTTTTCAGCCTCGCCGTAGATGGGCTTTGTCTGCGGCAGCACAGCCTCGACTTCGTTCTCGGAAAGATTGGCGGCGATGGTGAGCTTGTATCCATCGCCGAGCTTCCAGCTTGAGATCACCGCCTTGTCGGAAAGCGGCACGGCATCCAAGCAACAGCTTCCCTTCAACCGGGGAATGATGTGTTCATGTCGCAGCGCTAGCAGCGCGCGATAGAAGTTCAGCCATTCAGGATCTGGCTCGCCCAACCGACATTGCTCGAATGTCTCGAGTGCATTGGGATCAGGCACTCTCTCTTTGCCGGAGGCGAAAGCGGGAAATTTGGCGAATTCCGCCGCGCGTCCTTCTCGCACCGCTTTGGCAAGCTCGGGGTCTTGATGGTCGGTGAAGAACAAGAACGGCTCGCGCGCGCCCATTTCCTCTCCCATGAACAGCATGGGGATTTGAGGGGCGAGAAGCTGCAAGGCAGCCGCCGCTTTCAAGGCGCGCGGATCGCACAACTTGATCAGCCGCTCGCCCAGCGCGCGATTGCCCGTCTGATCATGGTTTTGCAGGAAGGAGACAAAGGCGGTCGGCCGCAACTGCCCGCTTGGTGTGCCGCGTGCATGTCCGGTATGGGTGGTTTCGCCTTGATAAGCAAATCCCT
The DNA here is from genome assembly GCF_011761565.1 of Rhizomicrobium palustre. Taxonomy (NCBI): domain Bacteria; kingdom Pseudomonadati; phylum Pseudomonadota; class Alphaproteobacteria; order Micropepsales; family Micropepsaceae; genus Rhizomicrobium; species Rhizomicrobium palustre. The sequence goes on from NZ_JAASRM010000001.1 coordinate 2,866,802, forward strand.
GGTGCAGCAACCGCGCCAGCTTGGCCGAAGAGTCTTGCGCGAAATCAGCGTAATAGCCCGCATCTTCTCCGGTCAGCATCGCATGCAGGGTATTGTGAAAATCATCATTCCATTGCGCGCGAAACACCTTCAACAACGAGGCGTCGTTATCTTCATTCTCCAGCACAAGATGGCGGTCGGGAAAATCGCGCTTAATCTCTTGCGCCATGGCGCGCAGGAATTCGCCGTCGTGGATGGCATGCACCGCATCAAAGCGAAGTCCGTCAAAACGGAACTCGCCCAGCCAATAAAGGGCGTTATCGATGAAGAAGCGCCGCACCGGTTCCTGGCGAAAATCGATGGCATCGCCCCACGGCGTTTTGCGATCGCTGCGGAAGAAGGATTTCGCATAAAGCGGCAGATAATTTCCGTCCGGCCCAAAATGGTTATAAACTACATCGAGAAAGACCATCATGCCGTGCCCATGCGCGGCATCGATAAGGGCTTTTAACGCGTCCGGCGTGCCATAGCTCTCGTCGGGCGCATAGGGCAGAACACCGTCATAGCCCCAATTGCGCGCACCTGGAAAATCATTGATTGGCATCAGTTCGATCGCGGTGATGCCCATATTCGCAAGCCGCACCAGCTCGCGCCCTACGCCGCTATAGCCGCCCGTCAGGCCCGCGTGAAGCTCGTAGAGGATCGTCTCTTCCCACGGCCGCGGCTTCCACGCATCGTTTTTCCAAGCGTAGCTGTTTGGCTGCACCACGCTCCAGCCATGCACATCACCGCTCTGCCGGTGTGACGCTGGGTCGGGCACGGAGACGCCGCCGATGCGGAAGCGATAGCGCGTTCCGGCATTGGCCTGTGTCTCAGCCGCCCACCAGCCATTTTTGCCTCTGTCCATGCCAACCGGTTCAGCGTCGGCGAATTCAAGCTCAACGGTATCTGCATCAGGCGCCCAAAGGCGAAAGCGCGTTCCACCCTCTATCGCTTCCGGTCCCCAGCTTGTCATTGCGGCGGTTCCACTAAGGCACGGAAGAGAGCGGCGGCGCGGTCTTCCAATTGATAGCTGGTGCCTTCGAACGGACCTTCCTCGCGTTCGGGCGTGGCGCTATCGATCAGAAATTCCCATGGCCAATTGGAGGGCAGGGTGAACTCGATGGCTTTTTCCGATCCATTAAGGAGCAGATATAACACCTCTATCTTGTTATCGCCGTCCCACAGCGCCCGGCGCATGATCAAGGCACGCGCTTCGCCATTGGCCCAGTCCTCTTCGCTGAGGGTCTGTCCGCGTTCATCAAGCCAGTCGAGATTGCGAAATCCCGGGCTTATCTCTTCCCCGAAGAGAAATTTCGCGCTGCGTAGTCCCGCATAGCGTTTGCGCAATGCTATCACACGAGCGGTGAATGCTTCCTGTGCCGCGCCCTCACCGTCTTTCTCGCGAGTCCAATCCAGCCAGGAAAGCTCGTTATCCTGGCAATAGGCATTGTTATTGCCGTGCTGGCTATTGCCGAACTCATCACCTGCCAGCAGCATCGGCGTGCCTAGCGAGGCGAATATGCTGAGCAGCATGGAGCGCTTTACCCGCTCACGTAAGGTGTTGATAGCCGGGTCATCGCTCGGCCCTTCCACACCCCAATGGCAGGAGAGGTTATCCGAGGCACCATCACGATTATCCTCGCCATTGGCCTCGTTATGCTTGCCTTCATACATGACGAGGTCGCCGAGCGGCGCACCATCATGGCTTGCAAGGTAGTTGATAGAGGCCGTCGGGCGCCGTGATCCGAAAATGTCGGCCGATCCGGAAAGCCGCCGCGCCAATTCGGGGCGCTGGCCGCCATCGCCGCGCCAATAGCGGCGCAGGGTGTCGCGATAGCGATCATTCCATTCTGCGAAGGGCGGTGGATGATTGCCGAGCTGATAACCGCCAGGCCCGATGTCCCATGGCTCAGATATCAGCTTCACCTTGCTCAACACGGGGTCCTGCCGGATAGCATCGAAAAAGCCGCTATTGGGATCAAAGCCGGTATGTTCGCGACCCAGTGTGGCGCCAAGATCAAAGCGGAAACCGTCGATGTGATAGGACTGCACGAAGTGGCGCAGGGAATCGAGGCACATTTGAAGTGCCCGCGGGCTCGCCATATCCAGCACGTTGCCGGTGCCGGTGTCGTTGATCGTATGGCGGGGATTATCGTCCAAAAGGCGATAATAGCTGGCATTATCCAGCCCGCGCCAGGAAAGTGTCGGGCCCAACTCGCTGCCTTCGCAAGTGTGGTTGTAGACGACGTCCATCAGCACTTCGATGCCTGCTTTGTGCAAACGGCGGATGGTACTTCTGAGCTCATTGGTGCCGCCGCCGCTCATATAGCCGGGCTCCGGCGTAAAAAAGCCAAGCGTGTTATAGCCCCAGTAATTGCGCAGGCCTTTTTCCAAAAGGTGGCGGTCTTGCAGGAAGGCATGCACCGGCATCAGCTCAATGGCGGTGATGCCGAGCCGCTGCAGATGCGTGATGACGCTCGGGTGCCCTAACGCAGCATAGCTGCCCCGCAAAGCTTCGGGCACATCTTGTAAAAGCTTTGTTAGCCCTTTCACATGAGCTTCATAGATGACCGTATCCCCCCAAGCGGTATTGGGTGTGCGATCATCTCCCCACAAATAGTCTTCGGTGGTGACGACCGCCTTCACCATCGCCGGTGCACTGTCGCGCCGGTCAAAGGAAAGATCGCCTCGGGGGGAGTGAAGGCGATAGCCAAACAGGGAATCGTTCCATTTGACCGCGCCAGACAACGCCTTGGCATAAGGATCGAGCAGCAGCTTGTTTGGATTGAAGCGATGGCCTTCCTCAGGCTTATAGGGGCCGTGCGCGCGAAAGCCATAAATCAATCCTGGCCGCGCGTCAGGCAGATAGCCGTGCCACACTTGATCTGTCCGTTCAGGTAATTCGTAGCGTGCGACCTCGCGATGCGCCGCGTTATAGATGCAGAGCTCCATGGCGGTCGCATGCGCGGAAAAGACGGCGAAGTTTACGCCCAGTCCGTCCCACGTAGCGCCCAGCGGGTTTGGAGAACCCGGCTCAAGCCTTCCGGGCGTCAACGGCATTCAGCCTCCTTTACGGCAAGAAATTTCATCCGCGAAAGCGCGCGGCCCCTCAATTCGAGAGTAGAACGCGGCTAAGGTTCCACGGGTTTCCCAGAGAGGCCGCAAATCTCGCGCGCCATCCCAATAAATCCGCTTAAGGGTACGGCAAGCTGATCCGGCCGGTTGGCTATTTCGTAACAGATCTCATAAGCGGCCCGCTCCAGCATGAAGACGCGCAGAAGCTTTTCTTCGGTTTCGCTGAGGGGCTGTTCGCGACCGCGGATATAGCCTTCCATGAAGGCCGCGGCGCAGCGATCCTCGAAATTTCCGAGAAGTGTTTTTACGTCGCGCTGTACGGTGAGGGGACTTGCTTTAGCAGCCGTCCACACTACATAGCTGAAGGAACGAAGCATACCCGCAACATCGCGCATGGCGCTGTTTTTGGCGCGGCGCTCGCTGATAGGTTTCAGCGGCTCGCCTTCGAAGTCCACGATGATCGCATCGCCTGCTGCGACCAGAACTTGGCCCAAGTGCAAATCTCCATGGATGCGGGTGAGGTTCGAACCGATGCCGCTTTCAAGGCGTGAATCGATTCCAGCCATCAGCACGTCGTGGTTTTCGAGAATTTCTGTGAACTCATCCTTGAAGACGCCTACATCGCGTTGAGCCAGAGCTTCCAACGCGCCATCGACCTGAGATTTGGTTTTGGCCGCCCATGTCTCGATGGTTTGGCGTTCGGCGGCGACGGGCGCGAAGTCCTGGTTTTCCGTAGGCTGCGCAAGCTCGCGATGCATCTGGCCCAGCCGTTCGCCGGACACGGAGACAAAATGGGAGACGGTCTCAAATCCGTCATGGCCTTCTTCAATGGTGGCGGGATCTTCCAGCAGGCGTTTTGCCTGTTCGACGGACCATTGAAACCCGTCGCCCTGGTTACGGATGAAGCGCTGCACGACCATTATCGTGGCTCCACCGCCGCTGCTGCGCATCAACGCAACATCGCCCAGGAGTGCCGCGATGCCAGTGAAACCGCGCTGCGTCAGTTCCTTCACCATCTCCACTTCGGGATGGATGCCATCGACCAGCCGGCGGAAAATTTTGACCATCATCTCCTGGCCGATTACAGCCGCTGAGTTGGAGCTATCTCCGCCTAGCCAGCGTATTTCGGCAGTTTCATCGGGCAGGGTGAAATCGGGTTGCGGCGTGAAGAGCAGGCGCTCATTGCCTGAGGCAATCTCTCCGCGTTGCGCGAGCGCGGCCAAAACCGCGCGCAAGAATTTCGGCGAGGCGCTGGCATCGGTAAGAAGGCCAACCCGCGCGCGATGGCGGACGCGCGCCAACGCAAGGCGGGCATCTTGGGGTGCACTCGGTTCATCTTCCCAAGCAAGGGCGAGCGGTAAACTGTAGCGATTTTCGCCTTGATCGGGTAGCCAAGTGGCGACTTCTGCCAACACGACATCGCTACGCTCGGGGGCGATTTGGAATACTGTTTCCAAGCGTACGGCGGGTGCTTCTTGCGATTTTTGCTGAAACCAGCGGCTTTGGCTGAGATATCCAGGCAAGACGTCGCGTTCTAAGACATCGCGCGAGCGGCCCTCCAAGACATTGTGGATGCCGTCCCGCAAAACAAAAGTGTAGTGCTCTGAGGCGCTGTCCCCTGGAGAGGTGCTCCAGCCGGGCTGTGCCGCCTCGCTGGAGAGCGCGAACCAATAGAATCCGAAAGGGGGCAAGGTCAGCAAATAGGTAAGTTGGCCGATTTTCGGAAATGGGACATTGCCGCCAAGTTCTACCGGCGTACGTCCGGTAAATTCGGAGAGATCGAGTTCCACCGCCTGCGCCGAGCGCGACACATTGGCTACGCAGAGGATTGTTTCACTCTCGTACTCGCGCAAATAGGCGAACACCTTGCGGTTTGCGGGCCGTAGGAAGCGCAAAGAGCCGCGCCCGAAGGCCTTATGCTGCCCGCGAATGACAAGCCCGCGCCGAAGCCGGTTGAGCAGCGAATGGGGGTCGCGCCACTGGGTTTCGACATTCACGGATTGATAGCCGTAAAGCGGATTAGAGATCACCGAGACGATCAACGCTTCGGCATCCGCGCGCGAAAATCCGCCATTGCGGTCCGGGCTCCATTGCATCGCCGTGCGCACACCATCGCGATCGCCCAAATGGATATTATCGCCCATGCCGATTTCATCACCGTAATAGAGAACCGGCGTGCCCATGATGGTGAGCAGCAGCGCATTCATCAGTTCGATGCGACGGAAATCGCGTTCCATCAGCGGCGCGAGGCGGCGGCGGATGCCAAGGTTGAGTCGCGCCCTGCGGTCGGAGGCATAGGTGTTCCAGAGATAGTCGCGCTCGTTATCGGTAACCATTTCAAGCGTCAGCTCGTCATGATTGCGCAAGAAGGTGGTCCATTGGCTGTTGGGTGGCGCATCCGGCGTTTGACGCAGAATATCGGTGATGGGAAAGCGATCTTCCTGTGCCAGGGCCATATACATGCGCGGCATCAGGGGGAAATGGAACAGCATGTGACATTCATCGTCATTGCCGAAATACTGCTGCACGTCTTCCGGCCACTGATTAGCTTCGGCCAGAAGCACCCGCCCCGGGTAATTGGCGTCCACCTCCGCACGAAAGCGCTTCAGAATTTCGTGGGTCTCGGGCAGGTTCTCATTGATCGTTCCTTCACGTTCGACAAGATAAGGCACGGCATCCAGTCTCAGCCCATCCACACCCATATCCAGCCAGAAGCGCAACACCTTCAGGCATTCTTCCATCACCAAGGGATTGTCGAAATTGAGGTCCGGCTGGTGGAAATAGAAGCGATGCCAGTAATAGGCCTTTGCTTCCTCATCCCAGGTCCAGTTTGACTTTTCGGTGTCGAGAAAAATGATCCTGGTGCCGCCGTATTTCTTGTCGGAATCGGACCAGACGTAAAAATCGCGTTCTGGCGAGCCCGGCGGGGCTTTGCGCGCGCGCTGAAACCAGGCGTGCTGATCAGAGGTGTGATTGACCACGAGTTCGGTGATCACTCGGATGCCGCGCATATGGGCTTCGGCGATGAAGCGCTGCACATCATCAAGTGTACCATATTCCGGGTGCACGCCGGTGTAGTCTGAAATGTCATAGCCATCGTCACGGCGGGGCGAAGGATAGAAGGGCAAAAGCCATAGAACATTGACCCCCAGCTCAGCGATATAGTCGAGTTTGTCGATTAATCCTTGGAAATCGCCGACCCCATCATTGTTGGAATCGTAAAATGATTTCACATGAAGCTGATAGATCACCGCATCCTTGTACCAGAGCGGGTCGCCAGTCAGCGGGGTGGGAGATGTGGCGCGCAGAATATTGGGATCGAGGCGAATGTTCATATTGCGCTCCCCATGGGGGCTACGCGCCAAATGCGATAGGGCGCGGCCGGGCTTAAGACTGCGTGTTGCATTTTTCCTTGGAGAAGGAAGCGTGCGCCGGTCAGAAGATCTTCTGCTTCCAGGACGCCTGTATCCGGCAGCTCCCATTCCCACAGTGGAATCTCAAAATCGACTTCCTGCTCGTGATGGGGATCCAGATTGACCAGCACCAAGACCCGATGCGCATGGCCTAGCGGATAGCGTCCATAATAGAGCACCGAATCATTGTAGGCATTGTAGAAGTTCGTGCCCATATGGGATTGAAGTGCGGGTTCGGATCTGCGCAGTCGATTGAGCTGGGTAATCTCAGCCACGATATTTTCAGGCACATGCCAATTGCGCGCCCGGATTTCGTACTTATCCGAGTTCAGATATTCCTCGCGCCCAGGCAGTGCCTCGGCTTCGCAAAGCTCAAAGCCAGAGAAAACACCCCAAAGACCGGAAAGTGTGGCAGCCAGGGCGGCGCGTATCAGAAATCCGGCGCGCCCCGAATTTTGTAGATAGAGCGGGTTAATATCCGGCGTGTTGACAAAAAAGTTCGGGCGGTAAAACGCATTCACCGGCTCGGTGCTCAGTTCGGTGATATAAGCGGTCAGCTCTGTCTTGGTATTGCGCCAAGTGAAATAGGTATAGGACTGGGAAAATCCGATCTTGCCCAGATGATACATTGTGGCGGGGCGAGCGAAAGCTTCGGCCAGGAAAATCGTGGCGGGATATTCGGCACGTACAGACCCGATTAGCCATTCCCAAAAGGCAAAGGGTTTGGTGTGTGGATTATCAACCCGAAAAATCCGCACACCTTGCGCGATCCAGAACACCACCACATCACGTAAAGCCAGCCACAGTCCCGGCACGGCATCCTTGGCATAGAAGTCGACATTGACGATGTCTTCGTAAACCTTGGGCGGGTTTTCAGCATATTTGATGCTGCCGTCTGGCCGCCAATCGAACCAGCCGGGATGTTCTTTCAGCCACGGATGGTCGGGTGAGCATTGAATGGCAAAATCGAGCGCGATTTCCATCTGGTGTTCGCGTGCCGCCGCTAGCAATGCTTTGAAATCTTCAAAGCTGCCGAGCTCGGGATGGATCGCGTCATGGCCCCCATCTGATGAGCCGATGGCATAAACACTGCCGACATCGCCGGGAAGAGCGAGAAGGGTGTTGTTCTTGCCTTTGCGGTTCGACCTACCAATGGGATGGATGGGCGGCAGATAAAGCACGTCAAATCCCATCGCGGCGATGCGCGGAACTTCCGCTATAACATCGCGGAAGGTACCGTGACGTGCGGGATTGCCGCTCGTCGAGCGCGGGAAGATCTCATACCAGCTTGCGAAACCAGCGGCTTTGCGATCCGCATCCACCGGAAAGGGAGCGCTTTTCACTTTGAAGGCGCGCCGATCCGCAAGGTGCATGAGTTCCTTCGCGGAGGGCTCCAGCAGCAGAGCCACTTGCTCGCTTTGCGCTAACCCTTGAAGCCGCGCCACGAGTTTATCCAGCCCGTCGCGCAATCCCGGCGCTGCTTTCGCGCGTGCTTCTTCAATCAGGTGTAGACCATCTTGAATATCCAGCCGCACGTCCTTTCCGGCATCGAGCTTCTTGGAAAGATCGTGCAGAAATCCACCGAAGTGATCGATCCAGGCTTCAATGACAAAGCTATGCCGTCCGGCGCGCAACAGCGGTATCTCTGCCATCCAGCGATTATTGACCAGCGGCGTCATGGCAAAGCAGCGCGGCGCGTTGTCATCACCCGCCTTGAATTGGACTTCAGCGGCGAGGAGCGGGTGCCCGTCCGTAAAAATGGAGGCTTCAACGCGCAGGGTTTCACCAACCAGCCGCTTAGCGGCATAGCGTCCACCTTCTACCGAAGGTGATACAGCCTCGATGATGATGCGGGGCTCCACTGCGGCTTGTTGCGCGCTTCGCAGCACGGATGGCCTGCTACGCACGGCCTTGGCGCGTCTGGCCCGGAACAGTCTCGTTCGTCCGGGCGCGCGCGCTACATCATCGCTTTGCCTGGCTTGAATTGGCTCAAGATCGGACCATTCCTCAAGATCGGCCAGGATGGTGCGGTCAAACGCATCCGCCGCCGTGCCTTTGCGCGCGATCACCGCCACCAGCGCGTCGTCGCCAAAAGCATCTGCCAAGCGTAGCGCGATGGTATGAGATGCGGCGGGATGAATGCGCAAGGAGCCTGGCTTTTGCAAGATAGGCTCGGATGCGGTGAGCAGATTCATCATCTGCACGGTGTCGCCTAAAGGCTCGTTCGTGCCGTTTTCGAACCCCAGCGGCATTATCACGCCTGTGCCTGTAATGGCTGCGGTGAGCAGGCGCGAACGCCTGAGGTTGATGTCCGCGGGCGGAACATGACCCGGTACTTCGGCCATGGCGATCACAGGGGCTATGGATTTCAGATTTGCATATTCCTCCGCCAGCCAGACGCTTTTTTCATCCCACCAGGGAAGCGAGGAAGTACAGAAGTCATAATGGCCACGGGAAAAACTGCTGAGTGCGTTCCAGGCGATACCCGGCGTGTCGAGGATGAGGACGGCATCTGGAAAGCGTGTGCGCAGGTTTTCCGCCACCGCTTCCAGCAGCGGCTTGCACTCGATCGGTTTCAGGAAGCGAAACCCGTCTGCGCCATAGCTCTTTAGCCGGCTGAGCGCATCAACCCACCAGGTGATCAGCTCTGGGGTGACGGCGTGCGGATTAAGTATTGCCGCTTCGCCGCGATAATTCGTACCGGTATGGCCGCGCTCGGCGGGATAGAGTATGCGGAAATTTTCTGGATGAGCTTGTACCAAGGGGTGATCGGGCGACAGCTCCGTCATATCGATGTCAAGAATCAGGCGGAAGTCTTTGGGGCGATCCAAGCGGCCATCAAGCCCTTCACGAAAGCCATCAGTCATGATGGTGTCGAAGGCCAAGCTCGCCAGCAGCCCGGCGTCTTTCGGCAATTGTGAACCGGTGTGGCAGATGCGCGGTACAGGCACGATGTTCACCCAGCGTTGTGGGGGACTAACGTGGGTTCGCCAGCGCGGGTTCCAATCCTAACGAAGCCATAAGACAACCAGAACCGCTGTTGAGGAAAAGGTAATCGTTGTGGTTGCCCAGCCGAGGATATTTACGTTACGGCTACACCAGTGCCCCCCAATAGGGCATAGAAGAGCTTCGCCTCCTTGGGTTTGCCATAGACGCGGCCAAGCTTCGCGGAAAGATAGACGATGATGAACATCATCGGCAGCAGAATGGGCCCCACCCAGAGGAATAAAAAGCCCTAGCACGCGTCCGCACTGGCATAGGTGCCGACTGCGCAGGGATCATCTCAGCCCGTGCAGATCAATTGGCTGCAGCGCCAGCCGTTCCGGTTTTTGCCATTTGCTATCTCGCTCATGGCCAGCAAAACGTGCGGGAAAAAGGAACAGGCGCGATAAACTCGCGTTGTGCCAGTGTGTTGCCGGAGAAAACCTTATGCCGACGCGTTCAGGGCACACCACGGCCATTCTTGGTTCCAAGGTGGTGGGAACGCCGGTCTATGACTCCGGTGGCGAGAAGGTTGGCCATATTCAAGACCTCATGCTGGACAAGCTTTCTGACCGTCTGGTCTTCGCGGTGATAGGGATCGGATTTTCCCCTGGTATTGGGCAGCGCTGCTGTCCAGTGCCTTGGACGGTATTGGATTTCGATCCCGCCAAGCAGGGCTATGTTCTGGCGCTTTCAGCGCAGCAGTTCCGCCACGCGCCGTCTTTCGGACACGATGAACTGACCGAGGATGACGGGGCGAGGGCGCGCGAGCTGACCGACCACTTCTACAATGCGATCTAAAAAATAAAAGGAGGATGCCCGATGGCAAAGACCACGCGGCGGCAGCGAAAGACGACGGGCCGTGTCATGCACGAGTTCAAACATGGGGAACTCGGGCGAGGGCGCGCGGGTGGAAAAGTGAAAAGCCGCAAGCAGGCAATCGCCATAGCTCTAAGCGAGGCAGGTGCCTCAAACCGCCAATCGCCCACCCAGAAGCGAAAAGCGCGAAAGAAGACGACCAAAAAGCAAGCCCGTGGTGTGACCGGCCAGCAGAGGCAGGAGGCTGGCAAGACGGTGAAGCGCACGGCCTTAAGCAAAAAAACGACCCGGAAGAAGACAACGCGCAAATCAGCCCAGCGAAAGACTGCGACCCGGAAAACCCCAACCCGGAAAATCGCGTTGCGGAAGAAAGCCACAAAACGCACCGTGTCGCGAAAGAAGACCCCGCGTTAAGGGGGAACTTCGCCCCACCGCCCACTGTTATCGGCACACAGAAAATGAGAGGAGTATCGTGATGGATAATCAAACCAGCGGCGATTTCGAAGCTGTGAAGCAGGATGTGAAGGATCTGAAGACGGATTCCTCCGCGCTCGCGGGTCATTTACGCAACAAGGCCAGTGACGGCATCAACGGCACCCTCGGCCGTATTGAAGAAACTGTTTCTGACATTTGGGACCGCGTGTCGCGCACCAGCACGCAATCCTATGAAGCTGTTGAGCGCAATGTGGAAGAACGGCCCATGATGGCCGTTCTGGCCGCTTTCGCCATCGGCGCGTCTGTAGGCTGGTTGCTGGATCGCCGTCGCTAAAAACGGAACAGCACCTCCGTACCGCGTTATGCTCAGTAAGCAGCGGCAACGGGTCTGAATGCCTGAGCGAATGATCTGGGAGGCCCTGGCGGGCGTTGGCAACTGTGCCTTTGCGCTTGTCCAGGGCCTCACGCATTCCACGCTGGATGGGTGGGAAAGCTATCTTCAAGAGGGTGATCGCGGAATCCGGGGGCCACCGGCTGATGTCGCTTAGGATCTGCGCCGGCGCGGGGCTGTCGGCTGGATGCGCCTTCGTCAGCCACGTTCCGGTTTTCATCGCCTCATCCTCGATGGTTCAGAAAGAGAAACGGCCCGTAGGGACGGGCCGTTTCAATGCGATTAGGCGACGGTGATCACCAATAAGGTGTCACGCCGTAGTAGTTATAAAGCGCGTTTTCGCGATCCCGGTCATAGCGATCCCATTCTTCGCCATGGGTGAAGCGAGGAGCGCCACGAAGCTGGGCGTCTGAGATGTTCACTTCATAGCCGCCGAGATCGGTGCTGTAGGTAAGAAGCGACCACGGAATAGGGTAATGATCATCGCCAATGCCGAGGAAGCCGCCAAAGCTCATCACGGCATACGCAACCTTGCCGCTCAGCTTGTCGATCATCACGCGGTCGATGGTACCTACGCGGTCTCCGTTCGACCGGTAGACGGCGGTACCTTCGACCTTGTCGCTGCCGATCAACCCGGCCGTCTCGCGGGCGGACAGGTTTTCGCTTGTCTGCATTTGTGCCATCGTTCGCACCTCTTATTTATGGTTTGACGATGAAGGAAACGCTGCGTTGTCCGGGCGGGTTCCGGCGTGGCTCGGGTGGGGATTTCTATAAGCGGCATGGGAACTTTTGCGCCGCGAAAGCCGTTACGGCACTGCGAGAAACGAGGGAGATTCACATGCGTGCAGATATCCGCCCCACACCCGTTCGCGCCGGCTATATCCTTGCGGTCAGCGGCGCTCTTGCGACTGTCACGTTTACGCTGATCTATCTCACGACGCTTTCTTACGCGACCGGCCTTTGACCTTCGAAGGTGCAGTCTTGTGTGCCGGTTTAACCGCTTCGGCGGGTTTGGCCTTAAGACTGCGCCGCAAGGCTTCCATCAGGTCGATCACGTTGGAGGGCTGTTCGGGCCGCGGTGCCTCGATCGACTCGCCTTGCTGTTTGCGCTTCACCAGCTCGCGTAAGGCCTCTTCATAGCGATCTCGGAAGGTGGCGGTATCGAAGGGGGCTTTGCTTTGCGAAATGATTTTTTCTGCGATGTCGACCATGCGCGCATCGATTTTTTGATCTGAAATGCCACCGAAGACTGTGGCGGGGTCGATCACCTCGTCCCGCATACGCAAAGTATAAGCTAATATCCCTTTTCCTGATGGCTCCAAGGCCAGAAGACGCTCGCGGGTGTGCATGACCACCCGTCCCAGCGCGATGCGATTGGTACGGGCGAGAGCCTCGCGCACCACGCTATATGCCTGAATAGCGTTGTCATCGCCGGGCAAAAGAAAATAGGGCTCGTCCCAGAACAGCCGGTCGATGTCGCTCGCATCCACAAAGCTCTCAATATCAAGATTGCTCGTGGTCTCCTGCCGCACCGCTTCCAATTCATCGGGGGTGACGATCACATAGCGATCTTTTTCGAATTCATAGCCCTTGACGAGATCGGCACGATTGACCGGTCCGGTATCAGGATCGGTAGGCACCATTTTGATGCGGTTGTTCGTATCGGGGTTGATGAGGTGAAAGGAGATGTCGCGCCGGTGGTTTACCGCGCCATAAAGCGCGATGGGGCAGCTCACTAAGGATAAACGGAGGTTTCCCGACCATATCGGCCGCGCCGAAAGTGGGGGGCCAGAAGCAGGCTTGCCGGAAGATGGCTTAGCGGATGCTTTTTTGGGGAGGCGTTTCGCCATGGCCGGGGCTTTTAAGGGAGGAACGAGCGGGCTCCCGAACGGTCTTGGGAAGGGGGCTGGGCGGCCGTGTCGAATTCCCGCTCGCGCTGAAACAACGCATCGGTCCCCGTTGGGTTCCGATGCTTCGGGTCATACCGGCGGGGCGCGCCCGCGCAAGCCCCCCGTGATAAGGCTGATGGCGAACAGCACGACAAAAGCGATCAACAGGATTTTGGCGATTTCCGCGGCAAGGCCTGCCATGGCGAAAAAGCCAAGAAATGCTGCGATCAACGCCAGTATGAAAAAAGTCACTGCCCATTGGAGCATGGCTTCGTCCTCTTGGGTTGCCGCCAAAGAACTCGCGATCTTTGCTTCAAGTTCCCAGTGCTATGGGCGCAAATTGTAGGCGGAGAAAACAGAAAGCGCGCAAGCAATAGGGGCTGAAAATTGTCACAGAACCTGCCTCAGAGGCTGCAGGACAGCGCCCGCGTGCCGTGATTAGATTCCAAATACGATTATTGTCCTTTCCAAAGACGGAGATCCGCCGTCACAGGGAACGCCAGTGGATTTTACCTCGAACGACAAACTGCATCTGGAACACCAGCCGCAGCTCGGCAGCGTTGGTTTGAGTGCGCTGGCGGAGGCGCATTGGGTTTCCGCGGCGCGTGCAGGACGCGATCTGCTGGCAGCCGTGTTCGATGCGCTACCGATGGCGATCTACACCACGGATGCGAAGGGTAAGGTGCTCTTCTGCAATAACGCGGCAACGGCGGTATTTGGGTGCAGCCCTGAGGATGGTTCGGGCTGGTCACCGGCGGAACTTTTGCGCTGGCCAGACGGTACCGCGATGCGCGAAGGGCATAGCCCCATGAACACGGCCTTGCGGGAGCGGCGCGCAATCCGAGGCGCGGAAGGAATGATTATCCGGGCGGGTGAGCAGCCCCTGCGGGTCATGATTTACGCAACCCCACTCCTGGATGGCGAGCGGCTGATCGGTAGTGTGAACATGCTGGTCGAATTCGGCGAGAAGGATCGCGCCAATTATTTCGAGCAGCGCCTCGCTACTATCGTGGCTTCCTCGGAAGACGCGATCATCTCCAAGGATCTCAATGGCACGATTATCACCTGGAACAAGGCTGCGGAGCGTCTCTTTGGCTATAGCGCCAGCGAAGCCGTGGGGCGGCCGATTTTGATGCTGATACCGGACGATCGCCATCAGGAGGAGACCGCCATTCTCGAGAGCATTCGTAACGGTCGGCCGGTGGCGCGCTATGAAACCATGCGCCGGCGCAAGGATGGCAGCCTTGTGCCCATCGCCCTCACGGTGTCGCCGCTGCGGGATACGACGGGGCGGATTATCGGTGCCTCGAAAATCGCGCGCGATATTTCCGAGCAGATGCGCGCCCGCGAACAGCAAATGCTGGTGCTGAACGAGATGAGTCACCGCGTGAAGAATGTTTTGGCTGTTGCTGGCGGGCTCGTCGGACTCAGCGCGCGTTCCGCGACCGACCCCAAAGCCATGGCGCGGGCGGTTCAGGAGCGGCTAGGGGCCTATTCGCGCGCGCATGAACTCACCCGCTTCTCCCTCTCCGATGTGGGGCAGGCCAATGGCCAATCCACGACCTTGCATACGTTGTTGCGCGCAATCATCTCGCCTTATCTCGATACGGCGGAAGAGGGAACGAATATCGTTCTTGAGGGCGAGGATGCGGTGATCGATGCGGGCGCTACCGCCAGCCTGGCCCTGGTACTGCACGAGTTCACCACCAACGCGACCAAATACGGCGCCCTCTCTACGGCTTCGGGACGGATCACGATCCGATGCGGCACCTCTGAGGATGGCATCGATATCGTGTGGACGGAGCGCGGCGGCCCGCAGATCACGCAAATTCCGGAGCGGCAAGGCTTCGGCAGCGTTCTCGCGAGCAAAACGGTGGAAGGTCAGCTCGGCGGAAGCCTGCGCTATGATTGGCGGCAAGAGGGTGTGGTGATCACCTTGCGAATCCCGCGCTCCCCTCAAAGCTGACGCGTGCGGCCGATGGTGAAAACGTTATAATCTTCGTTTACCGTTTTCGCCTGAGATGGGGCGCCTTCCGACGGCACGAACAACGTCAGCTTGGTGCCGCCATGGGGCAGGGGCTCATCAGCATAGCGTCCGCGCAGCTGTTCGGAAAGGCTTCTCAGAATGCGCGCGGAAAGCGATCCCGGTGTGGGCAGGCTGCCGTTATCGCGTTCCTCGATGATGAGTTGGCAGCCGCCGGGGTCGCTGGCAAAGCTCAGCCGCACATCGCGCAGCCGTCCTTCCGCGCGCGGCAGAAACATATCGAAGCTGATGGCTTCCACCGCGAAAAGCACGATGGGGGTGGCGGTATCGGGCGAAAGCCAGCGATGCGAAATGGAGATTTGAAGCGAGAAAATCTGGCCGGCATCATGGGCCACGGTGCGCAGCTGATCGGCCAACTGCGCGAACAGAACCTGCATGTCCAGCATGGGGTCGCTTTCGCTCTTTTCGATCAGCCGCTGGATCAAGGTCAGCGCGTCCACGCGCACGATGATTTGGCGAAAGGCGCTGCGGGCCACGGGATTGGCGATATTCTGGGCGTAGATCGCGATCAGGCTGGAGACAATCTGCAGATTGTTTTTGACGCGGTGATGGATCTCGCGGGTCATGCTGAATTGGCGTTCCAGCGCCTTGGAAAGGTTGCGGTCGCGGTCCTGAATGGCGATGGCCATGCGCTTCATCTCGCGTCCGAGAAGCTTGAACTCATCCGGAGCGGCGCGCAGATCGTCGAGCGAGAGAGTGAAATGATTGCGACCATAAGCGACCGCCACCCGTTTCAGGTAAATCGTCCAGCGGATTACCAGCCACTCGGTGCCCAGCCAAATCGCGGCCACGGTCGCGCCGATGATCAGGATGGTCAAAAGCACATCCGCCAGAAGATAGCCGCGGAACGTGCCGAGTAGCCGTGGTTCGGGAATGCCGAAGGCGACATATTTATCTGAAATGCCGATAGGCTCGGCTACCCAGCGCCAGCGACTGCCCGCGCCGGTATTCAGGGTGAAGACTTTCCGCTTGGCTTCTTTCGCGTTCTGGATCACCGCCTCAGCGATGCCTGAAGGCACTGGATGGTTGGTGGCAAAGACATTGCCGTTCTTGTCGAGGATAAGCGACAGTGCGCCCTCGGGCAGCTTGGTGACTTGTGGGGCGGTTTCCAGCCAATCCAGATCGATCGCGGCACTCACAGCGCCCGCGAAACTGCCATCGCCATTGTAGACGGGCATCGCCATGGGCAATACGGACTTCTTCAGAATTTTGCTTTGGAATTGATTGCCCACGACCACGGTTTTGGAGCTGCGCAGCGCATTCCACCAGTTCAGTCGCGCGGCGATCGGCTGGGTGGGAGAAACTGCGCCCATGCAGATGATATTGCCGCTCGCATCGACCCTTGTCAGGTTGATGATCGGCATCGCGCCGACCAGTGAGTCCGATAGCTCGGCATAGCATTTTTCGCGGGTGTCGGTCTTATCGGGACGGCGCGCGATGGAACGCAAAAGCTGCTCGGCACGCGTGAAAACATTCTGCTCGCTATAGGCAGCATAAAGCGCCGTCTGCATCAGAATGCGGTCGGTCTCCCGCTGGTAGGCGCGGAAATTCAATACGGCCTGGATGATGCTCGCCAGGGCCAACGGCGCAAGCGCCAAGCCCACCACGAGCATCAGCCGCAGCCGGATGGAGTTCGTCGATGCCAATCGCTCCCCCTAGCGCAGCAGCTTCTCCGCGTTGGCCTCTCTTACCTTGCGGAATAGAGCGTCCGTCAGTTCATCAGTGCGATCGCGCCGGTCTGGAAGCTGGCCTGCCGTGCCTTCGACAAGATGCTGCAATTGCTTGCGGGCGCGCGATACGCGGCTTTTGATCGTGCCCACGGCACAGCCGCAAATCTGTGCCGCCTCATCATAGGAAAATTCCGACGCAGTCAGGATAAGCGCTTCTTTCTGCTCGGAAGGGAGCTGGCTGAAGGCGCGCATCAGATCGGTAAGATCGAGCCTTGCATGCTGCTCGGCTTCGGCCCCTTCGCCGGTGTGTGAATAGGCAGCGTTGTAATCCGAGGCGGTTTTGGCGCGGCGGTGGTTGGAATAGAACTCGTTGCGCAGGATGACGAACAGCCAAGCCTTAAGGTTGGTGCCGAGCTGGAATTTTTCCCGCGCCTGCCAGGCTTTGGCGAGGGTTTCCTGCGCCAGATCATCGGCTAAATCGCGCTGCCCACAGAGCGAGCGTGCGAATGCACGCAACACAGGAATCATCTCCACCAAGCCATCGCGGAATTCGGCGGTGTCATTGGGAACGGGAGGCCTGGGCTTGTGAAGAGGCTGGCTCATCGCGTGCTCTCATCCATCTTCTTAAGCAGTGCCATGAACTCATCCGGCACGGGTTCGGAAGCGACATCGTCGTAGAATCTCTTTAGCCCCCTGGTGATGGCCTTTTGATGCGCCTTGTACCGGCGCGAGTCTTCTTTGGGATCGATTTCGTTCACGTCGCCTTGTGGCCGCTCTAGCGAGCCGGCTTTCTGTTGCTGTTTGTTATCCATCACTGCCCTCTGACCACGGGGAGAAAGCAATAATTCCGTAACGGCATGCTTGTGGTCGCCGTGTGCGGAGCGTTGCCAGTCTCAATAACAACTGCGCCGCTTTTTTGTTCCTGGTTGGGAACAGAGTTTTTCGGCACGACGTTGTCACCGGTAGAGACGTTGCGTGCGAAGGCGCGCGCTATTCGGTATTGCGGGAAGGGACTGACGAATGAACATGACCGACACTTTGGGGCCTCATCTTCCGTTTCTGCGCCGTTACGCGCGGGCGTTGACCGGTTCTCAATCCACTGGCGATTCCTATGTGCGGGTGCTTCTTGAATCCTTGCTTGACGGAAACATGAGCCTTCCTGGCGATGTTCCGCCTCGGCTTGGGATCTATCGTTTGTTTCACGAACTCTGGAGCTCGAATATCCACCTTCCCGCGGGGGAAGGTGCAAGCATGCATTCGAGCGTAGAGCAGCGCCTGCAATTGGTTCAGCCCGAGAACCGCGAGGCTTTGCTTCTCAGTTCTGTCGAAGATTTCACGGTGGATGAGACAGCATACATCCTGGGTACCAGCGAAGAGGATGTTCAGGAGTCGATCGCGGCTGCCTTGCATTCGATTGATCAGGATCTGGAATCGCGCGTGCTTATTATCGAGGACGAGGCGATCATCGCGCTTGATCTCGAAAATCTGGTCAACGAGCTTGGCCATCGCGTGGTGGGCATAGCTGCTACGCGTGATGATGCGGTGCGCCTCGCGCGCCAGCGCCAGCCTCAGCTCATCCTCACCGATATCAAGCTCGCTGATGGCAGCTCGGGCATCGATGCAGCAATGGCGATTGTGCAGGATCTGGATGTGCCGGTGGTCTTCATCACGGCCTATCCCGAATTCCTCCTCACCGGTCAGCGACCGGAGCCGGTTTATCTCGTCACCAAGCCGTTTTCGCGGGATACCGTCCGCGCGACCATCGGTCAGGCCCTGTTTTTCCACCGGCCCAGGATGGCCGCTTAATCCAGTCGTGAAAATTTTGTCATGGCAAGCCCCGGTACCGTCAGAGATTGCGGGCCGGGGCTTTTCTTCCGCCCCGTTTTGGGCCTAATTGCCTCTATGTCCGGGCTTCGTTTTCGCATCGCGCCGGCTGCCGCGGCAGCTCTGATTTACCTTGCACCCGTCGCTTTTGAAGGCGCGCGCGCGGCCGATCCACAGGGCTATACCCTGTCAAATCCGGACACGGGCGATGATGAGCTGGATACGGCCTTAAAAGATTCCTCGCTTCTGATTCTCTTGCGCAGCAAGACCCCCGCGCCGCCCTTTGCTTTGATCGACCGGGCCCGGGGCGATTTCGGCCGTTTCCAGACCGTGCTGGAGAGCTTTGGCTATTACCAAGGCAAGGTATCCATCACTATCGCGGGGCGCGATGTGAACGACAAAACCTTGCCGGATTTCCTGGAAAGTGTCCCGCAAGGCCAGACCGTGGAAATCAAATCCGTGGTCGAGCGCGGCACGCAATACACGCTGCGCAATGTGAGCTTCCATGGCACGCTGCCGCCCGGGTTTGATGCCGCCAGTTTTGTCGGTGTCTCCAAAGGCGATCCGGCGGTGGCTGCCGACGTGCTTGGCGGGCAGGGGGCTTTGCTTTCGGCCTTGCAGGAGCGGGGCTATGCTTTCGCCAAAGTCGGTGTACCGGATGCTTATGCGGATGATGCGGAAAAGGTGCTTGACGTCAGCTATAATATCGAGCCCGGCCCGCGCGTGAATATCGGCGCGATTTCTTTTCAGGGTCTAAAGCATGTGCGCGAGGATTTCGCGCGCGAGAGCCTTACGGTGCATACCGGCGATCTTTACAATCCCAGCGCCATCGAGGCGTCGCGGTTAAAGCTTGTCGGCCTAGGCGTCTTCTCCGGCGTTTCCGTGCGCGCCGCCGATCATGAGGAGAATGATCACTCCGTCCCGCTGCTGTTCGATGTGCAGGAGAGCAAGCAGCATGCGGTGGCCTTATCGGGTGCTTATTCGACGGATTTGGGCGTCAGCCTTTCGGCCAGCTGGTCGCATCGTAATCTTCTGGGCCGCGGCGAGCAGCTCAATCTCTTGGCGTCCGGCATCGGGCTTGGCGGTTCGGCGACCTCCGGTCTTGGCTATAATCTTCAGGCCCAATTCATCCAGCCGCGTTTCTTAGGCGATGATCAAGCTTTCGAAGTCAATCTTGCCGCCGTCAAGCAAGATCTCGATGCTTATGATCAGACTGCCCAGACTTTCGGCATCTATGTCCGCAAGCATTTCTCTAAGCTCTGGAACGGCACCGCCGGGATGACGGTCACCCATGATCTCGTTTCTCAACAGGGCACCGAGCGGACCTATGAGCTGGTCGCACTGCCGGTTACCGCGCAATACGACTCCACCGGGCTGAAAGACCCGCTCTCCGATCCGGTGAAAGGCGGGCGCGGCGCGCTTTCGATCACGCCCACCATCGCGCGTGGCAAGCAAACCGTGCTCTTTACGGTCATTCAGGCCTCGGGGTCTTATTATTTCGATCTTTCAGGCAATGGCCATTCGGTGATCGCTACGCGCGCGCTGCTTGGCACTATTCAGGGTGGCTCCACCTTCGATCTGCCGCCGGACCAGCGCTTATATGCCGGCGGCAGCGGCTCCGTGCGCGGGTTCCGCTATCAATCCATCGGGCCGCATTTTGCCAATGGCGATCCCACTGGCGCCTCCTCGGTCGATGCCGTGAGTGTCGAATTACGTCAGCGCCTGTGGAGCAATTATGGTCTGGCGGCGTTCGTGGATGCGGGGCAGGCGAGCGAAAGCGACCTTCCCTTTAACGGCAGCGTGCAAGTGGGCGCTGGCATCGGCGCGCGCTACTATACCTCTATCGGCGCCATCCGGGCGGATGTGGCGATTCCCGTCACCAAAGTCCCCAATGGCGACGCGTTCGAGATTTACCTCAGCATCGGCCAGGCATTTTAATGCGTTTTGAATGGCAGACATGGCTTCGGTGGGCTGCGGTCGTAGTGGCGGGGCTTCTCGCCGCGCTGGCGGTATTTTTGCTCTTCTGCTTTTATACGCCGCCTGGTCATCGCGTGGTGGCATCGCTGGTACAATCTCTCTCGGGCGAGACGGTGGCGATTAAGGGCCTCTCGGGCAGCTTGCCGAACCATCTCAGCGCCACAGAAGTTGAATTGCGCGATGCGCAAGGCCCTTGGCTCAAGATCGAGGGCGTGAAGCTCGATTGGAAAGCGCTGGGCGCGCTCACCGGTCATATCAGGATTTCCCATCTCCACGCCGCCAGGGTTACCGTACTCCGCCGCCATGTCGCCGCGCCCAGCACCTCTACATCGACCACAGAGATCGAGATCGCGGATATCTCCTTGCCGCATGTGGAGCTGCGTCAGGGGCTATTGCGCAAAGCCGCGGTGCTTTCGGGGGCCGGTTCACTGCATTATGCCTCGCGCCACGATCTGTCCGCCGATCTTTCCATTCGCCGCTTGGATGCCGAGGGGCGGTATGATGTGCATGCCGTGATCGAGCGTGACATCGCCAAAGGTACCATTGCGATAAGTGAAGCTGGAGACGGCATCATCGGCGGGCTGATTGGTTTGCCGGATTTAGGCCCGGTGACGATGAATGCCCGTGCCGCCGCGCAGGGTTCTGCCAATACGCTTCGTCTCAGCTTCTCGGCGGACCTTCTCAATATTTTCGCGGGCGGCACCATCGATCTCGCCAAGGAAGAGGCTGCTCTCGATTTTTCGGCGGTAGCGCCTGACATGCATCCGAGCCCATCCCTTTCCTGGGGCGTGATTTCCGCCCGCGGCCATCTGCATGGCGGCTTCGCGGCGCCCGATATTGATGCCTCATTGCGTATCGCCCGGCTTTCGGTTTCAGGAACACGTATGGAAGAGGTGCGGGCGACCGTGACCGGCTCCGCGGGCAAAGCCAATCTTCATCTCATCGCCACTGGCCTCACATTACCGGGCGAGACGGCCCCGGTCTTCGCATCCGCGCCGGTTGATATCACGGCCCATGCCGAACTTGGCGAGGCCACGCGGCCCATCGAATTTGTGCTCAGCCATCCCTTGCTGCGCCTTTCAGGCGAGGCGATGACCAAAGCGCCGATCAGCGCGAAGCTTTCTTTGGTTGTGCCTTCGCTTGGCGGCCTTGCGCCCTTGACCGGCACCAAGCTTGATGGCGCGGCCGATTTCGCGCTGGATGTGAAGCAGGCCGCCGCCAACACCGAACTCGCGCTGAAAGGCACGATTGCCACACAAGGCGACAGCACGCCCGCCAAGCTTCTCGGCAAAGCCAAGCTCGAGGCGACGGCGAGCTTAGGCGCGACAGGCAATGTCATGATGCGCGCAAAGTTGCAGGGGGCGGCGGTGAAAGCCGAAATTGCGGGCTCGCAAAATACGGGTAAACAATCCTTCACCGGTGAAGCCGCGCTCTCTGACCTATCTCGGCTCGCATCCACCTTGGTGGGATCGCTTAATCTGCGCGGCAGCCTCACTGGCCAAAGTGGCGATGCCAAGCTTGTCCTCAACGGCTCTGCCCTGGCAGCGCCCAAAGGAATGGCGCGCCAATCCATCACGCTCGCTGCGGAAGCTTCCGGTCTTCCCAAATTGAAGGCGGCGAATCTGCGCGTTTCGGGCCGCTTTAGCGGCGCGCCGGTGTCGCTGAAAGCCGATGTCACCCCTATGGGGCAAACGGGTATGACCGTGCGGCTGACAGACGCCTCCTGGCGTAGCCTTCGCGCGCAAGGCACCATGGCCTTTACCGGCAAGACGCCGGCGGGCGGGGTTCGTCTTTCTGTGGCGCGACTGGCTGATCTTGCACCGCTAACCGGCATGCCGCTTTCGGGCAGTGTGGAGGCGCGCGCCGATCTTGGAAATGGCAATGCCGCTTTGCGCGCCGCGGGTACGAACATCGCGGTGGGTGAGAATAAGATTGGCCGGATTGAGATCGGCGGCACCATCGCTTCGCTGCAGCAGTCGCCGGTTTTTGGCCTCACCATTTCGGTGCCGCAGCTCGCCACGCCCCAGGTCGCAGGCGCCGCCACGCTGCGGCTCTCCGGTCCGCTCACTGCGCTGAGCGCAAATCTTGAAACCCAGCTTACTGCCGCCGACGGGCAGTATTTCACCGTCTCGGCTGATGCGCTCGCCGATACCGCCGCCAAGCACGTCACCATCTCGCGCTTCAATGGGGTGTGGAAGGATCAGCGCGTCACGCTGGCCCAGCCGGCCACGCTCGATTACGCCAACGGACTGAAATTCGCCGCCAGCTTTATAGAAGGTAAGGCGGTGAGCGTGAGCTTTGTGGGCTTCGTGCCTTCCAACCCGCGCCAATCGATGAATGTGCGCGCCACAGGTTCCGCCGATTTGGCAGTGATTGGCTCCAGTCTTTCCTCTATAGGCCAATCGGTACGCGGAAAATTAGCGATGGATGTGACCATCACCGGCACGGCGGATAAGCCCAATATCGTGGGGCAGGCGACACTCACGGGCGCGCAGTTCCAGGATTATACCCGCGGCCTCAGCCTCACCGGTATTGAAGCGGTGGCCGAGGCGCAAGGCCCCAGTATCCGCCTCACCAAATTCACTGCCAAGGCGGGGCCGGGAAACATTACGGGTTCGGGTACCATCGATCTTGCTGCGCCCGGGCGCCCGGTGGATATCGCCTTCAAGGCCTCCAACGCGCGGCCCATGAGCAGCGACCTTCTTACCGCGACGATCAATTCCGATCTCAAGCTGGAGGGCAATCTTTCCGACCGTCTCACCTTGTCGGGGCAGGTGAATGTCCAGCGCGGGAATATCAACATCCCCGAGAAATTCGCCTCTGAGGTTGCCACCCTCAATGTGCGACGGACCCGCCAGCCGCAAGCCGCGCCGCCCGCGCAAACGGCGGTGCCGATTATCCTCAATCTCACCATCTCCTCGCCGGGGCAGATTTTCGTGCGCGGGCGCGGCCTTGAAGCAGAATTCGAAGGCGATCTGAAAATTGGCGGCACCTCCACTGCGCCGCAAGTCTCTGGCGGGCTGGAGCTTCGCCGTGGCACCCTGGCGCTCGCGGGCGCCTCACTCACCTTCCAGTCCGGCTCCATCAGCTTCAATGGCCAAGCCCTTCGTAAGCGGCTAGACCCCAGCCTTAATCTCGTGGCCCAGAGCCAGTCCAATGGCATCACTGCGACCCTTAAGATCACCGGCACAGCCTCCCAGCCGAAGCTGGAGCTGAGCTCGTCGCCGCAATTGCCGCAGGATGAAATCCTCGCCCAGCTCCTGTTCCAGCAGAGCGCCAAATCGCTCTCGGCGATGCAGCTTGCCAGCGTGGCCCAGGCTGCGGCGACCCTTTCCGGCGGAGGCGGGGGATTTGATCCGGTCGGGACCATGCGCCAAAGCCTGGGGCTCGATCGGCTCGCCGTCGGCAGCAGTCAGGAGACCTCCGGCGGCACTGGCAGTACCACCATCGAGGCCGGTAAATACGTGCTGCGCAACGTTTATATCGGCGCCAAGCAGGACCTTTCCGGTGGCACCAAGGCGCTGGTGCAAGTGGATATCACCAAGCATTTGAAGGCCCAAGCCCAGGTCAACACGGGCCCGCGGGCGGCTACCACCACCTCCACGCCCATGCAGGATAATGGCGATAGCATTGGCTTGTCCTATCAGTTCGAGTATTGACGGGCGGGAGTTTTGCTCGCCGGTTAAGGATGAAGAAGCCTGCTGTTCTGTTCGTCTGCCTTGGCAATATCTGCCGCTCGCCTCTGGCAGAGGCTGCCTTTCGCGAAGAGGCGGCCCGTCTGGGGCTGGAGGTGGAGGTCGATTCAGCAGGCATTGGTGGCTGGCATGCCGGCGAGCCTCCGGATCGCCGGGCCATCGCCGTAGCACGCCGCCATGGGGTGGACATCTCGCACTACCGTGCCCGCAAGGTGCTGGAAGAGGATTTCCGCCGCTTCACGCATATTCTCGCGCTCGATCATGAGAACCTTGCCGCCTTGAAGGCGCTGCGTCCGCAAGATGGCGGCGCTGAACTTCGCCTTCTGCTCGATTATGTGCCGGGCCGTGAGGGCGAAGCGGTGGATGATCCCTGGTATGGTCCCGCTTCCGGCTTCGAGATCACTTGGTCGGACGTGAGTGAAGCCGCGAAAGGCCTTGCCCAGTCCTTGAAGAAGGCAGCGAAGCAGCCGTGAGCGATCTGGGCGACAAGGCAGCGAAGCTTCTGGGCGGTGAGCTTGCTCATGAAAGCTCCTTGGGCGGAGGATCCCTGTCGAGTCTTGTCCGCATCGTGCTTGCGGATGGACGCGAAGCCATCGTGAAGGCCGGCCCATCGCCGCTCACCGAAGCTCGCATGTTGGGGGCGATCAAAGCGGCAGGCGTTCCCGCGCCCGAGGTTTTGGCACTCAACGGCGAAATGCTGGTGCTCGAGGTTCTGGACAATGACGGCGGGCTTGGCGCGGTCTGGGCCGAGCTCGGCGGACATTTGAAGCATCTTCATGCGAGCCAAGGCACGCGTTACGGCTGGACCGAGGATTACGCCTTCGGTCCCATTCCGATCGTCAATCGCTGGAATGATGATTGGCCGGCCTTCTGGGCCGAGCATCGCCTTCTCTGTCACCTGCGGTATGTCGGAACCAGCATGGTGCGCCGGCTCGAGACGCTTTGCGATGACTTGTCGAACCGCTTGCCCACATCGCCTGCGCCGTCGCTGCTGCATGGCGATTTATGGGGTGGCAATGTGCTGGTATCTGGCGGAACGGTCAGTGGGCTGATTGATCCGGCCTGCTATTACGGCCATGGCGAAGTCGATATCGCCATGCTGATGATGTTCGATCAGCCGGGCGCGCTGTTCTTTTCGCGCTATGGCAAGCTGGAGCCGGATTTTGAGGAGCGTTTGGCGATTTATCGCTTGTGGCCAGCGCTGGTGCATTTGCGCCTGTTTGGCAGCGGCTACCGCGCTTTGGTGGAACGGCTTTTGACCGAACTCGGTGTATAAAGCGCGACCCGGCTGGGGGAAACCGGGTCGCGCCTCTTACCTAGAGCGCAAGCTGGAACCGCATGGCTAGCGTACTCAGCTTTTGCCCACCATTAACGGCAGCGAGGGAGGGGGCTGCTGCCGTCGTCACGGCCGCCGGGGCTTGCAGCCGTGAAACATCGATATACTGATAATCCAATGCGAGCTTGATGTTGGAGTTGGGGTACCAGTTGACGCCCAAGGTCAGGATCTTCTGATCGCCGCCGCGCACCGTATTGTAATAGGTGTAGGTCTTCGCGGTGGAGGTCCAGCCGGTTACGATGTTGGCCGGATCATCCTTGTGGCTGTTGAGGTTGAGTTCGCTGAAGCGCGCCGCGACTTCAAACGCGCCCCAGGTGCCATCCTTCAACGAGAAAGGCTTGGAGGGCTTGGGCGCGGTGAAGGAGCCGGTCGCCGCGTTATAGCTGCGGCTTTCGCCGGTCAGCATATAAGCCGCCTGCACGTACCAGCCGTTGAAGCTGTTGCTCGAGGGCGTGACCGTCTGCACGGAAGACGTCGAGGCCGCGCTGAAGACATTGTAGGCAATTCCGGCGCGCTTGACGTAATAGCCGTAATAGCCCGCCTGTCCGTAGAAGGCGCCCCAATTTCCAGCCGTTTCCAGGCCCCAGCTTGAAACATGGCTGGCGCTCAGGGCGCCGGTGCTTACGAGCTGCGTGCCGTTCGAATCGACCGAGAATTCCGGCACATCGGCAAAGGCATAGCTGCCCTTGGCGGTGGCGCCCGGCGTGGTGGAGAGAGAGGCCGCGCCGCCCGGAACCAGATTCGGAAGGTTGAAGACGGTGAGGGCGTTGGCGCCCACGATCCAATGCGCATGTTCGTTGGAGATCGGCAGATAGGAGATGCGGCCCGAAACCGCCGTCTGCTCATCATAGTTCGGAACCGCGGTGGCGCCCATCGCGCCATAGGCCTTGGCACCATCGCCGAGCTTGTTGCCCGTCAAAGACAGGGCGCCGAAGACGCGTTGGCCAGTGTAGAGTACGCTGATGCCTTCACGGCCTTCAGAGCCCGCGATATTGCGCTGCAGATTCGAGGGTGAATTGCGTTCAAAGAAGATGAGATCGCCAGAAGTCGTCGAGTCTTCGATGTTGATCGGGGCGGGATAGGCGCCCACGCGGAACGACCACGGCGCCAGCCCATCATATTGCATATAGGCATAAAGCACCTTGCCGGGCGTTTCGGTGGTGGCACCGCCGAAATCATAGAGGAAGTAGTAGTTCCAATCGCCGAACACCTTGCCTTGCAGACCCAAGAAGACGCGGCGCAGGTTGGTGCCGCTGCCGAGATCGGGGCCATAGGCGGTGGGCAGGCTCTGCGCAGAGCGTTCCTGCATGTAGTAGCCGGCATCGACCTGCAAAAGGGCACGCAGATTGGCGCTGAAATTTCCGTCTTGCGAGGCCACTGTCAGCCGCCCGCCAGCGATAGAGGTCTTCGGCGCCTGAGACTGCTGTTTCTTCACTTCGGCCTGGAAATCGGCCTGGCTCTTCTTCACAGCTACCGCTTCAGCTTTGGCGGCGTCCTGCTGCTTGGCGGAATCGTCCTTAAGCTGCTGCAGTTCTTTGGTGAGAGTCTTGATCTGCTCTTCCATCGATTGAATGCGCGCATCAGCCGGAGCGGCCAGAGCGGCGCTGCTGGTACTGGCCAGTAACGCGGCCGCAAAGATGGTGGAGACGGTCTTCATAGGGGCATTCCTTGCTGCTTTTGCGCGAAGGGGAATATTCCTGCGCGTCAACAAACTAGGAATGCAGGGGTTAATCAGTCTTTTAATTCAATGTGGAATAACCATTTCGACGCATAGGTATTTTCAACTTCCGGTGTACTCCGTACCAGGATGAACACGCCTACCTGGGCACCTCTAAACGAGAGGGAAATGCGGGGCGCGAAATTTCCCTGCGGAGTTGAGATATCTATTTGAGATTGCGGCAATTTTGCTCAGTATACACCACTACGATAAACCGAAATTCAATTCTCGACCCTCATCCTGATGTCTGCTGCGAAGGGGCGGACCTGTCGCCAGCGCATTTTGGATTTGGGGACAGATGCACACTTCCTTCGAACACCTGCCGGATTTCGATCTCGCGCGCCGTCTGCGCTATGCGGGAATCACCAGCGCCACGTCGCGATATCTAAAGCTGTTCTGGCCCGCCGCGCGTCTGGCGCTGCCGGGAATTCTCGACGCCTTCTATAAGCATGTCGATTCCGAGCCGCATCTTGCCCGGCTCACCAGCGGACAGCAGACTCGCCTCAAAGGCGCGCAGGCCAAGCATTGGGAGAGGCTCTTTTCCGGCAAGTTCGACGAAAGCTATGTCCAGGGCGTGTATCGCGTTGGTCTGGCCCATAAGAAGATCGATCTGTCGCCGCGCTGGTACATCGCCGGTTATCAGTTCGTGCTCAACCGATTGGTACGCACCGCCATCATCACCTGGTTTTGGAATCCTTATCTTCTGTGGCGAACTCTAGAGGCCATCAATAAGGCGGTGATGCTCGACATGGATCTGGCGATCTTCGCCTATCAGAATGCGATCGAGCAGGAGAAGCGCCATCAGGAAGAGGCCATTATCGCCAGTGTCGGCGTTGGTCTCAAAGCACTGGCACAAGGCGATCTCACCCATCGCGTCACCACAGAGCTCACCGGTCCTTTGGCGCAGCTCAAACTCGATTTCAATTATGCCGTTCCAGAGCTCGAAAAGACGCTTGCGGCGCTGATCGGCAGCATCGATACGATTTCCACCGGCGCGCATGAGATTGAGCAGGCATCGAACGATCTGGCGCATCGCACCGAAAGCCAAGCGGCCAATCTCGAGGAAACTGCCGCGGCTTTCGAACAGATCGCCGCAACCTTGAATACCACCGCCCAGAACGCCGGTCGTGCCAGCGAGGTTGTCGTCAAAACGCGCTCCGCCGCCCAGCAAAGCGGAAAGATCGTCGAGGCCACGATTTCGGCTATGGGTGAGATCGAGCAATCCTCCAAGCAGATTACCGACATCATCGGTGTAATCGACGAGATCGCGTTCCAGACCAATCTTCTTGCCCTGAATGCGGGCGTGGAAGCGGCCCGTGCGGGCGATGCGGGCAGGGGCTTTGCCGTGGTGGCCTCCGAAGTGCGCGCTTTGGCGCAGCGCTCAAGCCAAGCTGCCAAGGAAATCAAATCGCTTATCGGCGCATCGAGCAACCATGTCGGCTCGGGCGTGAAGTTTGTCGGCCAATCAGGCGAGGCTCTGAAAGAAATCGTCGGGGAGATCATCGAGATTTCCTCGCTGGTCGCCGAGATCGCCGAAGCCACCAAGCAGCAATCGATCGGTATTCAGGAAATCTCCACCGCCATTTCGCAGATGGACCAGGTGACGCAGCAAAATGCCGCGATGGTCGAAGAATCAACGGCCGCCGCGCATGCCTTGGCGGGCGAGGCCGATAATCTTTCGTCCCTGGTGGTCAAGTTCAATATCAGCCAGCATCAAGCCTCAAAGGCTGTTTCGCCGCAGTCTCAAGCCCATAAAGTGGTGTCCTTGCGCCCACGACAAGCCGGGCCTGCCGCTCTGGCGGCGCCGGTCGCCAGCGCGCGCGAAGACTGGTCCGAATTTTGAGCGTGGAGACGGCGATGCGCGCATCTGGTTTGCCGCAGATCGGGGCGGGTGAGGCAGGCTTTCATGCTGTCTTCTGCGCTTCAGCGGATGGCCGGAACGCATTATTTAACGATTTAGGTACAAATACGGAGCATTCCTGCGCATTGTTTTTTCAAGCAAGCGGCAATGCCGCACAGCTTGCAAAAAAAGCCGCGGAGAATCAGCGCTTTCGTAAAGGCCTTAAGGGTTTGGTAACGCTGCTGGCACGCGAAAATTCGCGGCGAAAAAGTGTCTCGGTCCACCGCATTTTCCGCAAAACCGTCGCTGTGCGGCTTCGCATTAACAGCTTGGTATCAGAAATAGAGCAGTGTGAAAAAAATCAACAAGTCCCCTCGCATATCGCGGGAAAGGTGGAAGCTTTGACGTTGCGCACTCCAGTCCGTTCAGCAGCATTTTCATGCGAGCCCGCACGGCTGGTTACCCGCAACGCGAAGGCCTCCGTCGAATTCGCGGCGTTTTTGCGGAAATCCGCCGACGCGCCGTCAATCTCGACGAATTTTTGACGATTACGAGGGAGAATAGGCGATGAACAAACAGGGGATTGTATGGACGAGCAAGTGACCTTGCCCCCCGTGGCGGATTTAACCGAGGCGGGCCCGCTGAAAGATCGCTTTTTGCAGGCGATCTCATCGGGCACGAGCCTTACGGTTGATGCTTCGGCGGTGCAACGCGTGTCTTCTCCTTGTCTGCAGGTCCTTGTCGCAGGCAAGCAGTCGTTTGCGAAAGCAGGCGGCGCCTCTTTGACGATTACTGATCCTTCGGAAGCATTTCGTGAGACCGCTTCGGTCCTCGGTTTGTTAGACGCACTAGAGCTGGGCAAATAACATGGGTAAGACGATCCTCACGGTCGATGACTCGCGCACTATGCGCGATATGCTGCGGCTGGCGCTGAGCACGGCGGGACACAATGTCATCCAGGCGGATGACGGTGTTCATGGCGTGGAAGTGCTGGAAAATGCCGGCTTGGTCGATGTCATCATCACTGACATCAACATGCCCCGCATGGATGGCTACGGCTTTATCGAGCATGTACGCCGTGGCTCCGCCAATAAGGTGACGCCAATCCTGGTGCTCACCACCGAAAGCGAGCCGGCGAAAAAGGCCCGCGCCCGCGATGCCGGTGCTACTGGATGGATCGTAAAGCCATTCGATCCAGAAAAACTTCTCGCCGCAATTCGTCGGGTCTCGCCGTAGGACGTTGATCATGGATCCGATGGAAGCCATCAAACAAACCTATTATCAGGAATGCGACGAGCTACTCCTGGCGATGGAGGAAGGCCTCATCGCCATGGAGAATGGCGAGGCGGATTCCGAGACGATCAATGCCGTCTTCCGCGCCGTGCATTCGATCAAGGGTGGTGGTGGCGCGTTTGGATTCGATATCCTTGTCGAATTCGCACACATCTTTGAAACCGTCCTCGACCTCATCCGTTCCAACCAGCTCACGCCGACCAACGAGGTCGTCAAAGTGCTGCTGCGCGCGGGTGACAAGCTTTCCGATCACGTTACCGTCGCGCGCGATGGCACCGGCGAAGTTCAGGACAGCGAAGTCAAGGAAGAGCTCGCGCGTCTCGCCGGTGAAGATGGCGAAGGCGGCGGTAGCGATCCGGCACCGGCTGATTTTGAAGGCCTCACCTTCACGCCGATGATGATCGATCTTGGCGATGAAGCTCCTGCGGCGCCTGTGATCGAGGATGCCGGGCCCGCTTGGCATGTGCGCTTTGCACCCCATGCAGGTCTTTATGCCAAGGCGAACGAGCCTTATCTCCTGATCCGCGAGCTTGCCGCGCTGGGCCCCGTGGAGGTCACGCCGGACCTGTCGAATCTGCCCGAACTCGTCGCGCTGGAGCCGGAACAGGCATATTTCGCCTGGGACATTGTGCTTCGTGATTGCGCCGACAAGGCGAGCGTCGAAGAAGTCTTCGAATTCGTTTCGGGCGATTGTGATCTTGAAATTTCTGAATGGGTTCCGCCAGCCGCGCCAGTTGCGGCTGAAGTCATCGCTGACGGAGCGCCCGAAGTGGTGGTCGAGGAAATCGCCACGACCTCGGAGCCGCAAGCGGTTGAGCCCACCGTCGCCAATGACCGCAAGCCTGCTGCCGCGAACTTGGCTGGGCCTGCAGCCGCGGCGGAAACCGTCAAGCAAACCATTCGTGTCGACCTCGACAAGGTGGATCGCCTCGTCAACCTGGTTGGCGAGCTTGTCATTACCCAGGCGATGTTGAGCCAGCGCATTTTGGAAACCACCGGTGCGCAGACCACCATCGGCGCAGGGCTGGGCGAGCTTGAGCATCTTCTGCGCGAGCTGCAGGAAGCCGTCATGGCGATCCGTACGCAGCCGGTGAAGTCTGTGTTCCAGCGCATGCCGCGTCTGGTGCGCGAGACTGCCGCGCAGACCGGCAAGGAAGCCCGCCTGGAAATCGAGGGTGAGGCGACCGAAGTTGATAAGACGGTGATCGAACGCCTCGGCGAACCGCTCACCCACATGATCCGCAATGCGATCGACCATGGCCTCGAAACGCCCGAAGAGCGTGTCGCTGCGGGTAAGCCCGCGGAAGGCACGGTCAAGCTCTCCGCGGAACATCGTGGCGGGCGTATTGTCATCGAAGTTGCCGACGATGG
Source organism: Rhizomicrobium palustre (assembly GCF_011761565.1). Classification (NCBI taxonomy): domain Bacteria; kingdom Pseudomonadati; phylum Pseudomonadota; class Alphaproteobacteria; order Micropepsales; family Micropepsaceae; genus Rhizomicrobium; species Rhizomicrobium palustre. Next base: position 2,898,594 of record NZ_JAASRM010000001.1, read on the forward strand.
CCGCGGCATCAACCGCGCGAAGGTGCGTCAGAAGGCGATCGAACGCGGCTTGATCGCGCCGAATGCCAATCTGTCGGACGAAGAAGTCGACAACCTCATCTTCCTGCCGGGCTTCTCTACGGCGGCCCAGGTCTCCAACATCTCTGGCCGTGGTGTCGGTCTGGACGTGGTCCGGCGCAACATCATCGATCTGGGCGGGCGCATCAACATCTCGTCCGTCTATGGCAAGGGCTCGAAGTTCAGCCTGACCCTGCCGCTCACGCTCGCCGTTCTCGACGGCATGATCGTGGCGGTTGGCAACCAGACCTTCGTGCTGCCGCTCTCGCATATCATCGAAAGCCTCCTGCCCAAGCGCTCTGACGTGAAGCAGTTCGGTTCGAATGGCATGCTGCTCAACGTCCGCGGCGTGTATGTGCCGCTGGTGTCGGTGGGCCGTCTCTTGGGCGTGCAGGGTGCGTCTTACGACGTCACCAACAGCGTCGTCATCCTGGTCGAAAGCGAAGGCATCGGCCGCATGGCACTCGCGGTGGATGCGATCGTCGGTCAGCGCCAGGTCGTCATCAAGAGCTTCGAGGCCAACATCGGTCATATCCAGGGCATCGCCGCCGCTACCATCCTTGGCGACGGTCGCGTGGCCCTCATCCTCGACATCGATGGTCTTGTGGCGGGCTGCCGGGAAAGCGCCGCCCGTTCCATCGAATATCAACAGGCAGCAGGAGCGTAAGCTATGAGCACCACCGACAAGGACAATACCGGGCAGGACCGCCGGCAATACATCACCTTCCTTGCCACCGGCCAGGAATTCGCGGCTGACATTATGGCCATTCGCGAAATTCGCGGCTGGACCGATACCACGGCGCTGCCGCATGTGCCCGATTATGTTCGCGGCGTGATCAACCTGCGCGGCATGGTTTTGCCGGTGATCGATCTGAAGGCCCGTCTGGGCCTCGGTCTCACTGAAGCGACCGTCAAGCACGTGATCATCGTGGTCAATTCCGGCGAGCGCACCATCGGTCTTCTGGTGGATGCCGTGTCCGACATTCTCACCGTATCGCAAAATGAGATTCAGTCCGTTCCCGACGTGATGCGCGAGACGCAGAACGATTACGTGGAAGGGATCGCGGTCCTCGACGGGCGCATGGTCACCTTGCTTGGCATGACCAAGCTGACCTCGTCCTTCGGCGGGATCGAGAATCTCATTGAGCACGCGGCCTAACGGAGCGACTGCCTTGGCAACCGGTACCAACCCTCGCGATTTAGCTGTCCCGGACGGCGAGTTTCCCTTCACCTGGCAGGATTTCCGCCAGATTGCGGAGCTCGTTCATTCCGAGGCCGGCATCGTTTTGACCGAAGCCAAGGTGAACCTTGTCTATTCGCGCCTGGCCAAACGCCTGCGCACGATTGGACTGCGCAGCTTCCGCGATTATTGCTCGCTGATTCAGGGCACTGATGGCGTCGATGAGCGTCAGGCGATGATCGCCGCGATGACCACCAACGTCACCCGCTTCTTCCGGGAAAGCCACCATTTCGACTATCTGCGCAACGAGGTTCTGCCTGACCTCTTGGAAAACGCGCGCAGAGGCGGGAAGGTGCGCATCTGGTCGGCGGGCTGCTCCTCGGGCGAGGAAGCCTATTCGATCGCGCTGACCATGCTGGGGCTTGATCCCCAGGTGGCGCAACGCGATGTGCTGATCCTGGCCTCGGACATCGATCCCGAGATGCTCAAGCGCGGCAGCCGCGGGATTTATCCCGTCAGCCAGCTCGGGGATGTGCCTCAGGAACTACGGCGCAAATGGATGAAAATCGCGCCCGGTAGTGGCGGCTCCGAACTTGAAGTTGGCGACGAAATGCACGAAATGGTGCGTTTCCGTGAACTCAACCTTTTGCGCGAATGGCCGATGAAAGGCCCGTTCGACATCATATTCTGCAGAAACGTCATGATCTATTTCGATGATGAGACCCAGAATACCGTGTGGAAGCGCTTTGCCGGGTTATTGCGCCCGGGTGGCACGCTCTGCATCGGCCATTCAGAACGCATCGTCTTGGGCAATCACCCTTACGATCTCGTGGGCCAGACCATCTACCGCAAGCATGGAGCAAAGTGATGAAACGCACGCGCGTTCTGATCGTCGACGACTCCGTTACCATTCGCCGCCTGTTAGCGGCTGTGCTATCGCGCGACGAGACCATTGAGGTGGTCGGCAGTGCTCCGGATGCCGCCTCTGCCCGGCAGATGATCAAGGACCTCAATCCGGACGTCATCACGCTCGACGTCGAGATGCCCAACATGAATGGGCTCGAGTTCCTCGAGAAAATCATGCGCCTTCGCCCGATGCCGGTGGTGATGGTGTCCACGCTCACCCAGAAGGGCGCGGAAGTCACGGTTTCGGCCCTTGAGCTCGGTGCCGTCGATTACTTCGCCAAGCCGACCGATAATGTCGGGGCGCATCTGGAAGAGCGCGCGCGCGAATTGTGCGAGAAGGTTCGTATCGCGGCCTCGGCTCACGTTCGCCCCTATGTGCGCAAGGACCGTACGCCGGCTCCCGATAAGCCCGATTTCGATCCGGGCAACTCGGTGGTCGCCATTGGTTCGTCCACCGGCGGCGTCGAAGCGCTGATCGAAGTCCTGTCGCATTTCCCGAAGAATTGTCCGGCGACCGTCATCACGCAGCATATGCCGCCGCATTTCACCACCAGCTTCGCGGATCGTCTCGACCGGCTCTGCCAGCCGAAGGTTTCCGAAGCCAAAGACGGCGCCATTCTCGCACCGGGCCAGATTTATCTCGCCCCCGGTGGTGAGGCACATCTTGAAATTCATGGCAAGGGCACGCTGCGTTGCCGGCTGGTCCGCACGGGTCCGGTGAACGGGCATCGTCCGTCCGTGGATGTTCTTTTCAATTCCGTTGCCAAGGCTGCCTGTCCGCAGGCAATCGGCGTCATCCTGACCGGCATGGGCCGGGACGGGGCCGACGGCCTCTTGGCCATGCGCAAAGCGGGTGCCGCGACTATCGGCCAGGATGAGGCGTCCTCGGTGGTCTATGGCATGCCGCGCGTGGCTATGGAAATCGGAGCAGTAGAAAAACAATACGCGTTGCACCAGATCGGTCAGGAAGTGATGACCCTCTGCGAAGCTCGCCAGAAAGCAGGTCGCCATGCCGTCACCCAATAAAATCAAAGCCGTTGTGGTCGACGACCAGCTCACCATGCGTACGCTGGTGCGGTCGTGCCTGCAGCAGATTGGGCTCACCGACATCCGCGAGTTTCCCAAGGCGCCGGAAGCTCTGGCGGCCATGAAGGCGGCGCCTGCGCATATCATTTTCTCCGACTTCAACATGCCGGAGATGGATGGACTAGAATTCCTGCGTTCCGTGCGTGCAGATCCTGCGATCAAGGGGACAGGCTTCATTCTGCTCACCGGCCGCGCCGATGCCGATCTGGTCAAGCGCGCCGCGCAGTTCGGAGCCAATAACTATCTCGTCAAGCCGTTTACCGTTGCCATTCTGAAACAGAAACTCGAACAGATCTTCGGTGCTCTTTCGTGAACACAACAACCCGGAAGCAAAAACATGAGGAAAGGCCGCTGCGGAAATTCCGTAATCCGCGCGATGGCCTCCTGCATGTACAGCTTACGCTCGGCGACACTTACGTGACGTCCGATCCCGATGAGGTGCTGACGACGATTCTCGGCTCCTGCATCGCGGCGTGTATCCGCGATCCGGTGTCCGGCGTAGGCGGCATGAACCACTTCCTTTTGCCGGATGGAAATTCCGGTGATCGCGAGGCCCGCTGCTATGGCGTCAACGCGATGGAACTTTTGATCAACGACATCCTTAAGCATGGCGGCGACCGGCGCCGGCTCGAGGCCAAGATTTTCGGCGGCGCCAATGTGGTGTCGGCGCTGACCGATGTCGGATCACGCAATTACGCGTTTGCCCGGCAGTTCCTCCAGGATGAAGGTATCCCGATCGTCGGTGGCGATGTAGGTGGTGATTTGGCGCGGCGCATCCAGTTCATGCCTTTCTCGGGCAGGGCGCGTCAGGCCGTCGTCAAAGGAGCCGAGCCGCGGCTGGTGGAAGAGGAGCTTACGGCGCTTCACAAGAAGACGCAGACCGCGGTGCCTGTCGACGAGGTGGAGTTCTTCTGATGAGCCAGCGCGCCGACAGCTTTCCGACTACCATAAAGCTCTTGAAGGCGGTGGCTGGCGAACTTCGCGAGTTGGCGCACGATACCGCACGCTTTGGCGAGACGTTGACCGAATCGAGCAAGCTGGTGGGGTGCGATGCATCCCTCCGGCTCTTGCAGAAATTCGATCTTTTCCACCAGAGCCTGGAAGCACACGCCGTCCTCATCGATGCGCTCTCCGGCCATATCGATGATGGCACGATAGAGAAGACCGAGATCAACGAGCTTCTTCATCACGTGCCGTTCTTCAGTGTGCGTGAGCGTTTGCGCGCGATGGTAACGGGCGAAAAAAAGCAAGAAACCAAGGAAGAAGAAGAATCGGGGGATTTCCTCTTCTTCAACGATTGAACGCGCGGGGCGGGCGTGGTCGAGAAACTGAATTTTTCGCAGATCGAAGCCCTGGTCATCGATTCAGACCAGTATTCGACCTCTATTCTGGGCCAGATCCTCAGAGGGTTTGGCCTGTCGCGTCATCACATTGTCGATACCAGTGAAGAGGGGCGAACCCGCCTGAACGCGGCGCATTTCGATCTTCTCATCTGCGACGCCATCCTGCCGGATTCGCACGCCACCGAGCTCATCAAATGGATGCGCCGCCAGGCTTCGCTGAACATCAAATACATGCCCGTCGTCGTGCTGACCGGCTATACCCAATATACCAATGTCGTGAACCTGCGCGATGCGGGCGCCAATATCGTGGTGCGAAAGCCTGTTTCGCCCAACGTTCTGTTTGACCACATCGCTTGGTCGGCGCGTACCGAACGCCCCTTCATCGAGACGGACAACTATATCGGCCCGGACCGGCGCTTCAAGAACACCGGCCCGCCGGATGGCGCCGGACGCCGCAAAACGGACCTCACCCTGGAAATCGGTGAGGCAAAAGAACCGAACATGTCTCAGGAAGAAATCGACAGCCTGTTAAGACCGACGAAAGTGGAAATCGAATGAGTGGGTGCAAGATCATCCGGGTGAAGAACATCCTGGGCGAGTTGTTGTCCATGCCGGGCGGCATCAGCCGGGAAGAGGCGGTGCACGAGGCGCAGGCCTTGATCGAGGAGCTGCGTGAGGATTGCGAAAAAGCCGTTCCGGTGGAAATCACGCGGCTCGAGGATCTGGTCGCTGTGGCGGGCGGCAGCATAAGCGCGCTGCAACTCGAGAACCTCCTCGACCAAGTCGATCCCTTGCTCACCCTTTCGGGCACTTTCGGATCTGAGGTTTTTGACAGCGTGGTCAAGCGCTTTTGCGATCTTGCTGCCGGCATGCGCGATAAAGGCATTACCACGACCGCACCGCTGAAGGTGCACCTCTCTGCCATGCGGCTAGTCTATAAGAATGATGTGCCCGAGGCAGACTGCACGGCTATTCTCGCCGAGCTTTCGCTCATCCATAAGCATTACGGCATCGCCAGCCATGAAGGCGACCCGCCAGGTGTGCTGGGCGGGCCCCTCGGCGCGGCTTAACGCTGCTTAGGCCATGAACAAAAGGGCTGGGTGCTCGAGAAGCGCCTTCAGCCTTTTGACGAAGCGCGCTGCGTCCGCGCCATCCACCACCCGGTGGTCATAGCAGGACGAGAAATTCATCATTTTGCGGATCGCGATCTGGCCGTCCCGTATCACGGGGCGCTCGATAATGGCGTTCGGCCCCAGGATTGCGACTTCTGGATGATTGATAATTGGGGTGGAGGCAATGCCGCCCAGCGGTCCTAAACTGGTGACGGTAATCGTGGAGCCGGTCAGTTCTTCTCGCGATGCCTTGCCGCTCCGCGCCTTGGCGGCAATCTCGGAAACCGCGCGTGCGGCTTGCCATATGTCCAGCGTTTCGGCATGGCGCACCACCGGCACCATCAGCCCGGCTTCGGTTTCGGTGGCAATGCCGATGTGCACGGCGCCATAGCGTTTCACCACGCCCGCCTCGTCATCGAAATGCGCGTTGATCTGCGGGAATTCCGGCAGCACGCGTACCATCGCGGTCATCAGGAAGGGCAGAAGCGTGAGCTTGGGCTGGTTCGGCTTGCGTGTTTCGTTTAGGTGCTGGCGCAGGCTTTCCAGCTCCGTCATGTCGATTTCCTCGACATAGGCGAAATGGGGGATACGCCGCTTGGACTCCGACATCTTCTCGGCGATCTTGCGGCGCAGGCCGATCAGCTTCACCTCTTCGATGCTGTCGCGCCGCGCAGGCTTGGCGGTGCTTTGCGGTTTCGGCCGCGCGCCGCCACCGGCGAGGAAATCGTCAAGGTCGCCATGGGTGATGCGCCCGCCGGGGCCGGTGCCCGCGATCTGGGAAAGATCAATGTGAAGATCAGCGGCGCGCAGGCGCACCGCAGGTGCCGCCAGAACCTTGCCGTTCGTCTCGCGCGCAGGGCAGGCCGGAGCTTCTTCCTGCTCGTCTTCCTGCACGGCTTGGGGCGCCTCTTGTGTCTTCGGAGCGGGGGCTTCGATGTGTGCGGCACCTTCCAGCTCGAATTCCACCAGCGGCGCGCCTACCGTTGCCATCTCGCCGGGATTGCCTTTGATCGCCAGCACTTTTCCGGCTACCGGCGAGGTCATTTCCACCGTCGCCTTGTCGGTCATAACATCGACCAGAAGCTGGTCTTCGTGCACAAGATCGCCCACCGCCACATGCCAGGCGACAATCTCGGCTTCAGCGGTGCCTTCACCCACATCGGGAAGCTTGAATACGAAACGTTCCATCACACTCTTCCCTTGTCAGCTTTCCAGCGCGCGTTTCAGGCCCTGAATGACCCGTTCGGGCCCCGGGAAATACTCCCATTCGAAGGCGTGGGGATAGGGCGTATCCCAGCCCGCGACGCGCTGTACCGGTGCTTCCAAATGATAAAAACAATGCTGCTGCACCAATGCGCAAAGCTCGGCGCCAAAGCCACTGGTCATGGTCGCTTCATGCGCCACCACGCAGCGCCCGGTTTTCTCCACCGAACGCAGAATGGTTTTGATATCGAGCGGCATCAGGGTGCGAAGATCGATGATCTCGGCATCGATACCTGCTTCCTCGGCGGCGGCCATGGCGACATGCACCATGGTGCCATAGGTGAGTACGGTCACCGCTGCGCCTGGGCGCACAATGGCGGCTTCGCCCAGCGGCACCACATAACGTCCTTCGGGCACATCGCTCGCTTTGTGCTTGGCCCAAGGCATCACCGGCTTGTCATGATGGCCATCAAAGGGGCCGTTATAAAGCCGCTTCGGCTCCAGGAAGATCACGGGATCGGGGTCTTCCACGGCGCTGATCAGAAGGCCCTTGGCATCGCGCGGGTTGGAGGGGATCACCACTTTCAGCCCCGCTACATGGGTAAAAAGCGCTTCGGGGCTTTGGCTATGGGTTTGGCCGCCATAGATGCCGCCGCCATAGGGCGTGCGGATCACTAAGGGCACATGGAAATCGCCACCGGAGCGATAGCGAATGCGGGCCGCTTCCGAGACGATCTGGTCATAGGCCGGGTAGATGTAATCCGCGAACTGGATTTCGACTACGGGCTTTAAGCCATTCACGCTCATGCCGATGCCGAGCGCCACGATACCGGCTTCGCCGATGGGGGTATCAAAGCAGCGTGTCAACCCGTGCTTTTTCTGCAGACCGTCGGTCACCCGGAAGACGCCGCCGAAATAGCCCACATCTTCGCCGAAAACGACCACATTGGGGTCTTCCGAAAGCAATGTATCGAGCGCGGAGTTGAGCGCCTGAATCATATTCATCGCGGGCATGGCTTAAACTCCAGCCTCTTTTTTCTGCGCCTCAAGGTGCCAGGGGACTTCGGCGAACACATCTTCGAACATGGTGGAAGCCTGCGGGCGCGATCCGCCTGCCAGCGTGCCGATGCTTTCGGCCTCACGCTGGATTTCCCGCACCTCCGCCGCGATTTCTTCGGCGAGCGCCAGATGCTGTTCCTCGCTCCAGATGCCGATCGCGATCATGTGCTGTTTCAGTCGCGCGACGGGATCACCCAGTGGCCAGGCGCTCCATTCATCGGTGGGGCGATAGCGCGAAGGGTCATCGCTGGTGGAATGGGCCTCGGCGCGATAGGTGTAATGCTCGATCAGCGTGGCGCCCAGATTGGCGCGGGCGCGTTCCGCAGCCCATTGCATGGCGGCATAAACAGCGAGGTAGTCGTTGCCGTCCACCCGAAGGCCCGGCAGGCTATAGCCGATGGCGCGCGAGGCGAAGGTGGCTTCCTCACCGCCTGCAATGCCAGAGAAGCTCGATATGGCCCATTGGTTATTGACCACATTCAGCACCACAGGGGCGCGATAGACCGATGCGAAGTTGAGTGCGTGATGGAAATCGCCTTCCGCGGAGGTGCCTTCACCTATGAAGCTCACGGCGATTTTATCGTCATTCTTGTAGGCCGAGGCCAGCGCCCAGCCGACCGCTTGAGGAAACTGGGTGCCGAGATTGCCCGAGACGGTGAAGAAGCCGTATTCGCGCGAGGAGTACATCACCGGCAGCTGCCGTCCCTTGATGGGATCGCGGGCATTAGAGAAGCACTGGCACATCATGTCGAGCAGGGGATAGCCGCGCGCGATCAGAAAGCCCTGCTGGCGATAGGCCGGAAAACACATGTCGTCGCGTTCCAGGGCATGGGCGCTGGCCACGCTGACCGCTTCCTCGCCGGTGGATTTGACGTAGAACGAGATTTTGCCCTGCCGCTGCACGCGATACATGCGGTCGTCATAGGCGCGCGTCAGCATCATGTCGCGCAGGCCTTTTTTCAGGACATCCGCCCCCAAACGCGGATTCCATTGCCCCACTGCCTGGCCATTCTCATCCAGGACACGGATCAGGCCATAGGCATAGCCGATCATGTCGCGCGCCTTGGCATCGACGGGCGGCCGGTCCATGGCGCCCGCGGGGGGAACGATGATGTTGCTGAAGTCGGGCGTATCGCCCGGCCGATGCGGGGGTTGAGGAATACGAAGGCTGAGGCGGCCTCTGTTACGCAAGATGCGGCTCCCAATTGCTCCGGAAGAAACGTCCTTTAACACATCGCGCGCGAACTACGACGCCACTGTTGCGTTTTGTGCCGGGCTGTCGTGGCCCGGCCTGTCCGCGCAACATTCTTTTAGGACGCCCGGTGAAGGCATAACAACTGCCTTCCGTATATTTCTTTCCGTCGGGGCCGTTTTGGCAGGATTCGTTTACAGGCTGGGCGCGGCGGGTAGGCGCAGGCGGAAAAGAGTCCCGCCGCCCTGGCGGGGCTCCGCCGTGATGTCTCCGCCATGGGCCTCCATGATGGACTTGGAGATGGCGAGTCCGATCCCCATCCCATTCGCCTTGGTGGTGACAAAGGGATGAAAAAGCCTGTCGAGCACGGGTTCGGGGATGCCGTGGCCGGTATCGCTCACAATCACCTCCACCATGGTGCCGTTGAGCCAGCTCGACAGGGTGAGGACGCGCTTGGGCACATCGGCCATGGCGTCCATGGCATTATGCAGGAGGTTAACCAGCACCTGCTCGATCTGCACCCGGTCGGCGATCACGGCGGGAAGATTACTTGCGAGACAGAAATGCGTTTCAATCCCTTCGGCCTTGGCGCCGATCAGGCCTAAGTCCGCCGCCTCCTGAATGATCGCGTTAATGTCATCGCGCTTCTGATTGGTGTCGCGCTTCTCCACGAAATCGCGCATCCGCCGCACAATCTCTCCGGCGCGTGCAGCTTGCTCTCCGGCTTTGGCGATGGCGTGCTGGGCGGCGTTGATGGAGTTTTGATCGCCGCGATCGATCAGGCGCCGCGCGGTGGCGGCGTAATTATGCATGGCGGCGAGGGGCTGGTTGAGCTCATGGGCAATACCGGCGGACACCTGTGAAAGCTCGTTCACGCGTCCGACGTGCATCAATTGCTCTTTCAAGGCTTGTAGACGGGCGTCGTCCTCTTTTCGTTCGGTGATATCGCGCACCAAGGCCCACATGGCGGCGGGGGTGCCGTTATCGTCTCGTGTGAGCACCGCGCGTATTTCGACGTTGATGATCGCTCCGTCTTTGCGCCGGTATTCCTTTTCGTAAACGCTGGAATAGCCGCGGACCAGGATTTCCTGGTCTACGATGATCTGCTCAGCCGCATGCCAGCGTTCCGGTGTCAGCTCCTGATAGGTGAGGCCGTAAAGCTCCTCGCGGCTATACCCCACCATGTCGCAATAGATGTCGTTGCAGGCGATGAAGCGGCCTTCCATATCGGTTTCGACAAAGCCGTCGCGCAGATTTTCGTGCAGCAGGCGATAGCGCGTTTCAGAGGTTTTCAGCTCAGCCTCGGCACGCTTCTGCTCGGTGATGTCGTAATTGACCCCGAACATGGTGATCGGCCTGCCATTATAATCGCGCACCAGGCGGCCAAGCCCAGCCAGCCAACGCTCTTCGCCATCTGTACGGATGATGCGGAATTCGGCTTTCCAATCGCGCCCAGTTTTCAGAACCTCGCCGACGGTTTCGCTCACGATCGCCACATCATCCGGATGGACGTGGCGCATGAAGGTGTCCTGCGCATCCAGTCCCACGATGGGGGGCTCTCCCAGCATTTCGTAGATTTCGGGAGAACGCAGGGCCTTGTCTCCGGCGATATCCCATTCCCAATGGCCCATTTGGGCGCTTTGCATGGCAAGTGCTAAGCGCGTTTGCGAGGCGCGCAGCTCGTCTTCGGCGCGCTTCTGCTCGGTAATGTCGTAATTGACCCCGAACATGATGGAAGGCTTTCCATCAAGGGTACGTTCCAGCTTGCCGCGCACGACCAGCCAGCGGATGATACCGCCCGTGTGGATCACGCGGAATTCAGCCTTCCAATGGGTACCATCGGCCAGCACGGCGCGAAGGCTGTCTTCCAAGGCTTGATAGTCGTCCGGATGCACGATCTTGAAAAAGGCGTCGTAGCCGGCCTCGCTCTCTTTGGGCAGGCCGAAGAGTTCGAACAGTTTGGGGTTCCACACCGCCTTATTATTGACGACGTCCCATTCCCAAGCGCCCATTTCACCGCTTTCCATGGCGAGCGCGAGGCGTTCCTCGGAATCGCGCAAGGCCTCTTCGGCCTGCTTGGAGGCGGTGATGTCGCGATTGATCGATACCACAGCGACGGGATTGCCCTGCGCATCGGGCACGGTTTGGCGCCGGACCGATAGCCAGCGATATTCGCCGGACTTGGTTTGCCAGCGATATTCGATCTGACTGGCTGGCGGAAATGGTGCGCCGGGAGCCACGCCGGGTTGATCGAGATCGTCCGGGTGGATGCGTGCGATGACTTCATCAACGGGCATCTTGATGATTTCGTCCCGCGTAAAGCCGGTAAGTGCCGAGCAGGCCGGATTCAGATAAATGTATTTGCGGGTTGTCAGATCGAAGAGAGAGATCGCATCGCTGGCAGAGTCCACCACCATACGAAGCTGTTCATCACCCAGCGAAAGGTTCGATTCAGTCGCCTGGCAGAGAAAGCCTGCGATCTGACCTTTGTCGTCGCGTAAGGGCAACCAGGAAAAGGTGTGCCAGGTCAGCGGCTCACCTCCCGAAGGGCGGCTACGCTGCATCACCACATGCTGGGGCTCGCCCGCCAGCACGGCATCGACGACACCAGCGAAATCGTCCCAGCGGTCAGCCCAAATCTCCGCATAAGGACGACCGAGGGCGGCGGGGTGCCGGGTCCCAAGCTCTGCTATGGCGGCATCGTTATAAAGGGTGGTCAGCGCCTTGCCCCAGCAGACGAAAGCCGGCTGGCGCGATTGAAGCGCGATATCAACGGCGGTTTTGAGGGCCGGTGGCCAATTTTCCGGTGCTCCAAGCGGGGTAAGGCGCCAGCTATGGGTTCGGATGATAGCCGTCATGCTGCTGCGTCCGTCCGGCCAAGCCAGTCGCTGCATCTTGGATTGCCCCCGAGAACCCATAAAGTTGTACCCGGCCCCTTTGAATTCTTCTGAGTGTATCCCACAAGACAAAATACACCATGAGCTTCAAGGTTCTGTGGGGAACTTTTTTATGGTTCGGGCTCTCAGGCGCAAGGTGTCGTGGCGTGTGTTTTCTTTTACAACCAGAGATTAATAACTTTGCTCGTTAGATATGGTGTGCCCGGGAGGGGGGCTTGCATGTCTGACAGCATCAATTTCACGACGGTATCGGCCTTACTGCTGGATCCCGACCGCTTCAACGCCAGCCTGGTGGCGCAGATGCTGAGAGGGTTTGGGATCTCCCACCAAGTTCTGGCGGCCACGGGGGAGGAGATCATCACCCAGCTTTCTCGGCAGCAATTTCATCTGCTCATTACCGAGAGCAGGATTCCGGATATGAGCTTGTCGGCTCTGACGCAGTGGATTCGCCATCACGAGAAGCAAGCCATTCGTTTTCTGCCGATCGTAGTGTTGACCAGCTATACCCAGCCTTCGATTGTGGCTGGTGCGCGCGATGCGGGTGTAAACTGTGTGGTGGGTAAGCCCGTTTCACCGTCAACGCTGCTTGAGCACATCCTTTGGTCGGCCCGTATGGAGCGCCCTTTTATCGAGGCGGATCATTATTCGGGGCCATGCCGCCGCTTTCATACGGATTCACCCGTATCCGCGTTTAGCCGCCGGATCAGCGATCACCCGGGGTGAGGCATTGCGCGCCCGCCAGCCGGGGAGGGGTGTTCGCAATCAGCCCTTAATATGTAGACTTCATACTGCTTAGGAAGCATTTTACGGACCGGCTGTGCGTAGTGGCGGCAATTACATAAGCGTTCCAGCTCTGCTATGCAGTGTTGCGGTGCTGGAGACACAGCCTTGAGCACGCCGAATTTCAAATCCTACCGGGTGCCGAACCGGCTCGGAAAGCTGCTGCAAACTCCCGGTGGAATCTCGCGGGAACAAGCGGTCCAGGCCGCTGGCGAGCGAGTGGAAAGCCTGCGCGAGAAATTCCTTGCCGCAATCCCGAATGAGATTGGCGCGCTGGAAGAGATTTTGGCGCGCGGTGGCGGTAAGACGATCTCTGAAGCCGATCTGCAAGAGATGCTGACGCTGGCCGATCAGGTTTTAACACTGTCGGGCACTTACGGTCTCACGCGGCTCGATACGGTGGTAAAGCGCTTTTGTGACCTCGCTATGGGCATGATCGACAAGAAGCTCGATCCTGCCGCGCCCGTGGCTGTGCATCTGCGCGCGATGCGTCTGGTCAGCCCTGGGGCGGCGGAGTTATCCGATGCTGAAGCAGCCCATGTGCTCGATGGGCTGGTCAGCATCCATATTCATTACGGCATCGCCACCGTAGCTGGGGCTCCGCCCGCCCAAGCTAACAACCCGAACTCATAAGGCTTGACCGCCCAGCCGCAGCGTATGAGGCAATGGCTGGCTTTCGGTTTCGAGAAATTCTGCCACGAAAGGCGTCTTGGGCGCGCGGCGCACATCCTCGGGCCGGCCGAATTGTTCGATCTTGCCTTTGTTCATAACCGCGACCAGATCGGCCAGCGCGAAGGCTTCTTCCTGATCATGGGTGACGAAGACGGTGGTAATGCCCATCTTCTCATGCAGATGGCGCAGCCATACGCGCAGCTCCTTGCGCACCTTGGCGTCGAGCGCGCCGAAGGGCTCGTCGAGCAGCAGCATGCGCGGTTCGATGGCGAGCGCGCGGGCGAGGGCGACGCGCTGGCGCTGACCTCCCGAAAGTTGGTTGGGATAGCGCTTGCCTAGCCCATCGAGTTGCACCAGCGCCAGAAGCTCTTCCACCCGCCGCGCGATTTCCGATTTGGAGGGGCGCTCATGGCGGGGGCGAACCGTCAGGCCGAAGGCGATGTTCTTCTCGACCGTCATATGCTTGAAGAGCGCGTATTGCTGGAAGACGAAACCAGCCTTCCTTTGCCGCGCCGGGATGTCGAGCCAGTTGAGATCAGCGAAACGCACCGATCCGCTATCGGGAAAATCAAGCCCGCCCAGAATGCGCAAAAGCGTCGTCTTGCCCGAACCCGATGGGCCCAGCAGCGCCACGAAGGCGCCTTGCGGTGCTTCCAGGCTAACGCCGTTCAGGGCCGGAAAGCGGTCGAACTGTTTGAATATACCGTCGACAATCAGACTCATAACCAAACCTCACTAATGCCGGTGGGTCGCCGCGATTTCATCCGCGAAGCGCCATTCCAGCAGCGATTTGACGATTAGGGTGACAATGGCGAGCAGAGCGAGAACCGAGGCCACCGCGAAAGCGCCGACATATTGGTAGTCGTTGTAGAGTACTTCGACATGCAGCGGCATGGTGTTGGTCAGGCCGCGGATATGGCCCGAGACCACTGACACGGCACCGAACTCGCCCATGGCGCGCGCATTGCAAAGAAGGATGCCGTAGAGCAGACCCCATTTGATATTGGGCAAGGTCACGCGCAGGAATGTCTGAAACCCAGAAGCGCCGAGCGAAGTCGCCGCTTCTTCCTCATCGCGCCCCTGATCCTGCATCAAAGGAATGAGCTCGCGCGCCACAAAGGGGAAGGTCACGAATATCGTCGCTAGCACGATGCCGGGCAGGGCGAAGATGATTTTGATATTGGCATCGCGCAAGGATTCGCCGAACCAGCCCTGAAGTCCGAAGATCAAGACATAGATCAGGCCCGAGACCACCGGCGAGATCGAGAAGGGAAGATCGATCAGGGTGGTGAGGAACTGCTTGCCCTTGAATTCGAACTTGGCGATGGCCCAAGAGGCGGCAATGCCGAATACCGCATTCAGCGGCACCGCGATGGCCGCCGTGAGAAGCGTTAAGCGGATGGCCGAACGCGCGTCGCGATCATCGAGCGCCGCCGCTGCCACGTCCCAGCCTTTCGACAGGGCTTCACTGAAAACAACCGCCAGCGGCAGCACAAGGAAGATACCGATGACGGAGACCGCAATCAGGGTCAGGAGGACGCGCAAAAGCGGATGGTCCTGCGTGGGATAACGTTTTTTCATCGCCTGCTGCCAATCCAATTTTGCAAGATGTTCAAGGCGAAGATCACCAGGAAGGAGGCGCCAAGCATCACCACGCCGATCGCCGAAGCACCCGCGTAATCGTACTGTTCCAGTTTCATGATGATCAGCAGCGGCGCGATTTCAGAGCGCATCGGCAGATTGCCTGCGATGAAAATCACCGAACCGTATTCGCCGACCGCGCGGGCAAAAGCCAAAGTGGCACCCGTCAGAAGCGCGGGCATCAAGGATGGCAGCACCACCCGCCACAGGATTTGCAGCCGCGTGGCGCCCAGGGTTGCTGCCACTTCTTCGGGATCACGGCTGAGATCCGTCAAGACCGGTTGAATGGTGCGCACCACAAAGGGCAGGCCGATAAAGGCAAGCGCGATCAAGACGCCATAAGGCGTATAGGCGATGCGAATGCCCATCTGTGCCAAAGGCTCACCCAGCCAGCCTTGCGCCGAATAGAGCGTTGAAAGCGCAATGCCCGCCACCGCGGTGGGCAAAGCGAAGGGCAGATCGATCACCGCATCAAGCAGCCCTTTGCCGGGAAAGCGATAGCGTACCAGAACCCAGGCCACGATAGGCCCGACGATAGCGTTGAACAAAGCCGCAAGCGCGGCGCCGCCGAAGGAAAGCTTCAACGCCGCCAGCACGCGCGGGTCCGTGATGATGTTCCAGAATCCGGTGAAGCCTGCCGACCACGGGCGGAGTATCAGCGCCGCGATCGGGATCAGCACGATCACCGACAAGTAAAATAGAGTGAACCCGAGTGTCAGCCCGAAACCGGGCAGGGCACTCGGATTTCTCCAGCGGGAAAGACCTTTCGCGCTCATCAAATCTCGCTCAGCGGCCCGGCGTATAGATCTGGTCGAAGACGCCGCCATCCGCGAAATGCGTGGCTTGTGCCTTGGTCCAGCCTCCGAACACATCATCGATGGTATAAAGGGGGATCGACGGGAAAGTCTTGGCATAGGCTTTCAAAACTTCGGGATCGCGCGGGCGGTAGAAGTTCTTGGCTTCGATTTCCTGAGCCTGCTTGGTGTAGAGGAATTGCAAATATGCCTCGGCCACCGCGCGCGTCTTGTGGCGATCCACATTCTTGTCCACCACGGCGACGGGCGGCTCGGCAACGATCGAGACTTTCGGATAGACGATCTCGAATTTCTCGGCGCCATATTCCTTCAGCGCGAGATGGGCTTCGTTTTCCCAGGCCAGCAAGACATCGCCGATGCCGCGCTGTACGAAGGTGGTGGTGGCACCGCGCGCACCGGTGTCGAGAACAGGCACATGCTTATAAAGCTGGCGCACGAACTCCTTGGCTTTTTCCGCATTGCCGCCAGGTGCCTTCTGCGCATAGGCCCAAGCCGCGAGATAGGCCCAGCGTGCACCGCCTGAGGTTTTCGGATTCGGTGTGATCACCTGAATGCCCGGCTTGATCAGATCGCCCCAATCCTTGATCTTCCAGGGATTGCCTTTGCGCACCAGGAAGACATAGGTCGAGGTGTAGGGCGTGGAGTTTTCCGGCAGACGCTTTTGCCACGTCGGCGGCAAGAGCTTGCCTTTGCTGGAAATGGCGTCGATGTCATAGGCGAGGGCCAGCGTGACGACATCCGCATCAAGTCCGTCGATCACCGCACGCGCTTGCGCGCCAGAGCCGCCATGGCTCTGATTGATGGTGACGGTATCGCCCGTCTTGGCTTTCCATTGCGCGGCAAAGGCCTGATTGATGTCCTTATACAACTCGCGCGTCGGATCATAACTGACGTTCAGCAAGGTGACATTGCCGGCGAGTGCCGCTGTGCCTGCTGCCCAAGCAAATACGGCTGCGGTTGCAATGCGTCGCGATAATTTGATCATCACAAAGCTCCTGTCGAATAGGGTATCGAACTAAAAGGCGATCTGCACGCGCAGATTGACAGTGTTGTAGGCCTGCCCAATAGGTGCTCCTGCTGCAACAGCAGGATAAGGCGCTGCCGCTGCGATTGCCGAACCGTTGAGCTTATTTATCTCTACATGTTGGTAGTCGAACAACACCTTCACGACATTGTTAGGATACCAGTGCACACCAGCCGTGGCGATTTTCTGCTCACCGCCACGAATGCCGCCCGCCGCAGGGGCAAGTGCCGCATCATAGTTCAGATCGGCGGTGCTGTAACGTGCTGCGAGTTCCCACGCGCCAATGCCGTCACCAAGCCCAAAAGGATGATCGGGTTTGGGATTGCGGAAGGCGGCGCGGCTCGCGTCATAGACGCGGGTTTCACCCGTAAGAACCCATGCAGCCTGCAGATACCAGGCGGAGAAATCGGGGTTGGAGAAAGCCGAAGCGCGCCGGTCAACATGGTAATTGAACCAGCCGCCTTGGGCATAGAGGTTCTTCCACACCGCGCCAAGCTCGCCGCCGCCGATGATAAGATCGTCCGCATCAAGCGTTGCGTTGATAAGTTGCGTGCCGTCGACCCGAAGTTCGGGCCGGTCCGCTAATGTAATGTTGGTCGCGCCAACCGCTCCGGCCACGCTATGCGGCGGCTGAAACTCATAAACACCACTCAAGCTGCCCACGATCTTAGTGTCGAGGTCGCTATAAAGAAGATAGGCGAAGCGCGCGTTGATGGCCTGCTGCTCGTCGAACGATGCAGCCGTTGTCGCGGCCGATCCCGAATAACTGATGGCGGCGAGATAATCATCGCCCACTGCCGCGATCTGAATCGCGGAGCGGCCATCGCCGCCGGTATTGTTGCGCGACAGTTCCGAGGCGCTGGAGCGTTCCGCAAAAAGCGTATCCGCCGCTGAGGAAGAATCTTCCAGTCCGATATAGGGCGCGAAGGCGCCGACGCGGATTTGGAACGGCGCGAAACCATTATACTGGACATAGGCCGAAGAGACGCGGCCCTGCTGCTCGGCGCCATTGCTGCCGCCAAAATCATAAATGAAGCTATAGGTCCAGTTCTTGAAAACTGTGCCGTCGAGCCCGAATTGCGCGCGGCGGAAATTCGTACCCGACGACAATTCGCGGCCCAGGGCGGGTGTCAAAGTGACTGTCTTGCCCGGATCCTGGAAATAACCCGCCCAGTCGAATTGCACGGTGGCACGCAGGGACGCGCTGAACTGGCCATCAGCGGTCGTGAAGGTGGGCCGTCCATTGGCGATGGTCACCTTCACCAGGGCATTCTGCTGATTGGTGATGTCCGTATACTGATCGCCGGTGGAGCGCTTCAGGTCAATGATCTGATCCTGCAGACCCTGCACTTGTTCTTCCAACGCCTTCACGCGGTCATCGTTCGGTTGCGCTACCGGCTGCGGTGCAGAACTCGCATTGGATGATGCCTTGGCGGCAAAGGCGGGCGCGGCAAGGGCGAGGAGGGAGACGCCGGCCAACAAGGCGGCGGCCTTCGCAGGTGTCATGATGATCCCCTTTGATATCCGCCGGTGGCCGGCAGGTGTTACATCGATGACAGGAACAATATCGATATACTCTACATAGTCAATCGAGTTTACGGAAATTGTGGGATTACCGGAAAGCGCCTGTAAAACTACAGGGGCGTTTGCGTGCAGCTATGTTTTGCTTGGAATTTTATAGGTTTATGCCAAGTCCCCGCGCGCCCGCGGCCAAACTGAAGGCGTGTTCAGAAAATCACATTAGGGGAAGAATGCCATTTTCATCTCCCGACGGGGGGAGGTGAATCTGGTCCTCACTCCGCGCGTTTGCGCCGCTTGCTGGCGGTTTTGCGGTCGGCGAGGGCGTGCGCCAGCGTGTGGCCTTCCAGAATATCCGCGGTGGCGTCGCGCACATTGAGCAGTACCTTGCGGATGGCGCAGGTCACTTCATCCTCGCAATCGTCGCATTTCCTGTAAGCCGTGCGGCTGGAGCAGGGCGTCAGCGCCAAGGGGCCGTCGATCACGCGGATTACTTCGGCAAAGGAGATGTCTTCCGGCGCGCGTCCCAGCGTATAGCCGCCGAATTTCCCGCGCATGGAATGGACAATGCCGCGCCGCTTCATCTCCAAAAGGATCTGTTCCAGGAATTTGCGCGGCACGTTCGCTTTTTCGGCGACATCGGCGATCATCATCGGCTCATCGCTGTTGTGTTCGCCAAGAACGAAGAGCGCCCGAAGCGCATACCGGGCCTTTTGGGAAAGCATCGCGTTTATCCGGATCAATTCTACAGGATATATCGTGTTTTTCCTGTCAAAGATCAACCGGTTCTGCCTTTACCCGCCGTGCCAGATCAGCCAAGCTTGCGCCATGAGTTTGAAGGCGCGCGCCCTTTTATTGTTTGCCGCCTTTGGCGGAGCCGCGCTGGCACAGCCGATAGAAACGATTGTCGTTACGGCATCTCCGCCTGATCCTGTGGGGGCGAGGGCCTTTTCGGCTGTCACGCTCGATACAAGAGCCTTGGCGGCCGCCCCCCAACTCGATGTGGCGCTCAGCCAGGTGCCGGGGCTGTCGCTCTTCCGCCGCAACTCTTCGCTTTCCGCCAATCCCACCACTCAAGGCGTGTCACTCAGGGCGATTGCGCCTTCTGGGGCGGGCAGGGCGCTGGTGACTTTGGATGGCGTGCCGCAGAACGATCCTTTTGGCGGCTGGGTGATCTGGTCGGCGCTGCCACCAGAGGACATCGCCGAGGCTGAGGTGGTGCGCGGCGCGGGCGCTGGGCCGTATGGCGCGGGCGCGCTCACCGGCGTGATTGGCCTGAAAGAGAAGCGCGAAGGTTTCGAAATCGCCGCGTCCGGCGGCGCGCTGGGTCTGCGCCGTATTGCGGCCTCGGGCGGCATCGATATTGGCAAGCTGGCGCTCTTCGCCTCGGCGGTGAAATCAGCTTCCGACGGCTGGGTGCCGATCGCCCCCGCCGATCGCGGCGCCGCCGACAGCAAGCTCACGCTGGATTCTGGCAGTGTTTCGCTCCGCGCTGAATGGGAGCCACAATCGGGCACATTGATCTCTGCCCGTGCCTCTGTTTACCGCGAGGCGCGCCATTCCGGCCTCGCAGACACCGCCTCACGCACGGATGGCGTGATCGCCAGTTTCACCGCCGCCCATCCCATCTCAGGCGACGATCTTGGCTGGCGGGCGCAGTTCTGGCTGCACACCAGCGATTTTGCGCAAACCTCCGCCACCATCTCGCTGGATCGTGCCACCGCCACGCCTTCGAATGAACAATACGCCACGCCTGCCACCGGCTGGGGTGCGAACGCGGCCTTGCGCGGGCAAGCTTTTCTCGACTGGGAAATCGGCGCCGATTTTCGTGCGGCGCGCGGCAACGCCAAGGAACATGCCGCCTATAGCGCGGGCGCCTTCACCCTCAATCGTGTGTCCGGTGGCGATACGCTGACCGGCGGGCTTTATCTTGAGGGCGCGCGGCACAAGGACGAATGGCTGATTACGCTGGGCTTGCGCGCCGATGCATGGCAATCCTCCAATGGCCACGTCCTCCAGACCGATATTGCTTCCACTGCCGTCACCCGCACGGATTGGGAGGCGAAGACCGGCGTGCTGCCCACCGCGCGCCTCGGCATCCGGCGTGATTTCGGCGGCTTCTATTTGCGCGCCGCCGCCTATGAAGGGTTTCGCGCGCCGTCTCTGAACGAACTCTATCGTCCCTTCCGTCTTGGCAATAATCTCACGCAAGCCAATCCCGCCTTAAGCCCCGAAACGCTTTATGGCGCTGAAATCGGCGCAGGCGGTGCCTTTGATGCCTTCAGCTTCGATGTAACGCTGTTCTGGAACCGCCTGCATCGCGCCATCACCAATGTCACGGTGGGCCAGGGGCCCGTCATTGTGCCGGGCGCGGGCATGGTGCCGCCTGGCGGCCTCCTCATTCAACGGCGCAACGCGGGCGACATCAACGCGCCCGGCATAGAAGGCAATCTCACCTACACCGCCGATCCCGTGCGGCTTCGCTTTGGCTTTGCTTTTCTTGATCAGCGCGTGCATGGCGGAAGCGAGGCGCCACAGATCACCGGCAAACGCCCCGTACAAGCCCCGCGCCTCACCCTCACCAGTGGACTTGATCTCCCCCTCACGCGCGATCTCACGCTCGGCGCTACGCTGCGCTATGAAACCAAACGTTATGCCGATGACGCCAATACGCTCGTGCTCGGCAGTGCGCTCAATCTCGGCGCGCGGCTCGATTATGCGTTCAGTGAAAGCTTCGGTGTTTTCGTGAGCGCGGACAATCTCCTCAACGCCCGCATCGCCACCACGCAAAGCGCCGACGGCCTCAACAGCTACGATGCCCCGCGCACAATCTCGGTAGGGCTGACATTTCGGGGCTAGTTGCGCTTTTATCTGTGCCCAGCCTTGCGCAGGCGTGATCGCGCGGCCTTGGCAGGCGGCAGCTTTGCCCTTACGCTTTGGCAGCGATAAGGGGGATTTGCCATGCGCCGTGTGATCTATGCTTTGGCCTTGATGGCGCCGATGGCGGCCATGGCGGAAGATATCAAGCCCGCCGCGGTGGTTGCGGAGGGCGTGCCCGCCATTCCCGAGGCGCTGGTCCGCGCAACCCAGCCTTATCTGGAATTTCGCACCGCATCGCTGGTGGGCTGGAATGTGAGAACCCACGGCATCGCCATCTCCACCCGTTTCGGCAATGTCGCCCAAATTCACGATGTCGCCATGCCGCTCGGCATGCGCCGCCAGATCACCTTTGAAGCCGATGCCATCGCGGGCGCCTCTTATGCCCGCAAAACAGGCGATGTGATGGTGGTGCAGAAGGATGTCGGCGGCAGCGAGTTCTGGCAGCTCTATCGCCTGGACCAGGGGCGCCTCGTGCTGCTCACCGATGGCAAGAGCCGCAACACGGTCAATGCCTGGAGCCATGACGGCAAATGGCTGGCCTACACCTCCACCCGCCGCAACGGGGCCGATAGCGACATCTATGTGATTGATCCGCGTGATCCCAAAAGTGATCGCCGCGTCGCGGAATTGAAGGGCGGTGGCTGGACCCTGCGTGATTTCGCGCCGGACGGAAAATCCGCAATTCTTGCCAACCGTATATCCATCACCAAGGTGGACTTATTCCGCCTCGATCTTGCCAGCGGCGCGCAGAGCGCCATCGGCGATCACAACAAATCCATCGCCTATGATGAGGTGGCCTATGCGCCCGATGGCACGCTCTGGGTGACGAGCGATGAATACAGCGATGTTCAGCGCCTGGGGCGCCTCGATCCGTCAACCGGCCGCTTCACGCCTGTCGCCCAAGAGAAATGGGACGTCGAGGATTTTGTCATCTCCGATGATGGCCGCTTCATCGCATATCTCACCAACGAAGCTGGCATCAGCCGTCTTCGTCTTTACGATGTTGCAAGCAACACGGTCCGTCTAGTTCAGGCTTTGCCCACCGGCGTAATCTCCGGCCTGTCCGTTGCGCCTTGGGGCGAGATCGGGCTGACCCTGGCGTCTGCGAAGTCGCCCGCCGATGTCTGGTCGGTCGATCCGGTGACGCTGGCGGCCAAGCGCTGGACACAGAGCGAGACGGGTGGGCTCGATCCGAACGTCAATGCCGCGCCCGAACTGGTTTCGGTCAAGAGTTTCGATGGTGAGGTCGTGTCGGGCTTTCTCTATCGCCCTGATCCCAAGAAATTCCCTGGTAAGCGTCCTTTGCTTTTCAGCATTCATGGCGGGCCGGAATCGCAAAGCCGCCCGGGCTTTCTCGGCCGCAACAATTACCTGGTGAACGAGCTCGGCATCGCGCTCTTCCTGCCCAATGTGCGCGGCTCGAGCGGCTATGGAAAACGTTTCGTCAGCCTCGATAATGGTCCCGATCTGCGCGAGAACAGCGTCAAGGATATCGGCGCCTTCCTCGACAAGCTGGCTAAGGACCCCGGCATCGATGCGGCTCGTATCGCCGAGACCGGCGGTAGCTATGGCGGCTATATGTGCTATGCGAGTGCCATCCGCTATGGCGCGCGCCTCAAGGCAGCCAACTGCATTGTCGCCATTTCCAACTTCGTCACCTTCCTGGAAAACACGCAGAGCTATCGCCGCGATTTGCGCCGGGTGGAATATGGCGACGAGCGCGATCCCGCTCAGCGCGCCAAATTGATTGCCATCTCACCCTTCACCAAGGCCAAGTCTCTGCATATTCCGCTGATGGTGCAGACCGGCGGCAACGATCCACGTGTTCCGCCGTCGGAAGCAACCCAGATGGTGGAGGCTGTCCGCGCCAATGGTGGACCGGTATGGCATCTTCTCGCCAAGGATGAAGGCCATGGCTTCGCCAAGAAAGCCAATCAGGACTACGCCTTCTGGGCGAGCCTGGTCTTCTGGAAGCGCTATCTTTTAGGGGAGGCGCCGTAACGGGCGCTTACTTCCACACCTTCTGCTTCCACAGCCCAGCGCCGCCTTTGATGCCGGAGATGTTGGGCACGATACGTGCGGTCTTGGGCAGGTCGATGGTGAGGTGCTTGGCATTGCCGCCGGAAATATAAAGCCGGTCGTAATGGACGAGGGTGAACACGAAGGGCAGCACCTCTTCGACGCGCTTGTTCCAATCCTTGTTGCCAATCTTCTTGCGTTCCTTGTCGCCGATATATTCGTCGAAGGTCTTGGATTTATGCGCCAGCATATGGGCGACTTCCAGATGCGGCATCAGCTCGCCATCGCGGAAAAGGGCTGATCCGAAACCGGTGCCCAGCGTCACCACCATTTCAAGGCCGACGCCCTTCACCACCGCGAAGCCCTGCATGTCGGCATCGTTGATCAGCCGCACGGGAATGCCGCCCAGCGCCTTGGAAAGTTTGCCCGCAAGATCGAAGCCCGCAAAATCCTCGGTGCCGAGATTAGGTGCGGTGATCACCTTGCCGCCGCGCACCACGCCAGGGAACCCGACCGAAGAGCGGGCATAGCCTTTCAGCGGCGCGACCAGTTCCTTCAGGGTCTTTACCAGCAGCGCGGGCGGGCAGGGATGAGGCGTCAGCACCCGCACATGTTCGCCGATCAGATTGCCTTTGGGGTCGAGCAGGGCCGCTTTCAGCCCTGTCCCGCCAATGTCGAAAGACAGAATCCGACCTGCCGCCATGCCAGCCCCCCCGCAACTCTTCTGTGCCTGAGTCTATAACGCTCAGAGTAGCGAAGCGGCCTTCTGGTCCAACAGCCAGACGACATCGCCCACAGGTTTCAGCCGTCCGCCGGGCAAATCGTGATCGCCCGCGCGCACCCGCCGCACGGCTTCGGCTTTATCGCTGCCCGTCACGAGGAACGCCGTGATACGCGAGGACTCGACGCAAGGGTAGGTGAGGGTGAGGCGCACTTCGGGGCGCCCCGTCGGCACTGCCGCAACCCATTTGGTCTTTTCGTCCAGAACCGGGTTGTTCGGGAAGAGCGAGCAGATATGCCCGTCGCTGCCAAGCCCGATCAGCACCAGATCGAACAGCGGCCGCGCCGGATCGAGGGTCTCTGCGCCGTAATCATCCTTGAGTTCGGCTTCATAAAGCGCGGCAGCATCATCGGCATGGCCGCCCACCGGCATGGGCCGGATCTGCTCCGGCTTCACGCTGATATGGGAGAGGAGGGTCTCCTGCGCCATGCGGTAATTGCTGTCGGGATGGTCGTGCGGCACGAAGCGCTCGTCGATCCAATAAAACACCACCTTGGACCAATCGATCCGGCGCAGCGACAGCTCACCAAAGAGCAGCCGCGGCGTCGATCCGCCCGAAAGCGCGATGCGGAAGGTGCCCTCATGGGCGGCGATCAGCCCTGCGATCCAGTCGGCAGCGGCCAGCGCCGTGTCCTGCGGATCGGCGAAGATTTCAGTACGCGGCGCCATCATCACCCCTTACTTCGGCTCGACATGGCCGCCGAACTTGGCGCGCATGGCCGAGAGCAGGCGATTGGCAAAGCTGCCCGGGCGGCGCGAGGAGAAGCGCGCGTAGAGCGAAGCCGAAAGCACATGCGCGGGCACGGCTTCTTCGATGGCGGCTTCCACGGTCCAGCGGCCTTCGCCGGAATCCGAAACAATGCCGGTGAAATTGTCGAGGGCGGGCTTTTCGGCCAACGCCTGCGAGGTGAGATCGAGTAGCCAGGAGCTCACCACACTGCCGCGGCGCCATACTTCGGCGATATCGGGCAGGTCGAGGGTGAAGCGCTCGGCTTCCGGCAGGTCTTCATTGGCGCGGCCCTGCATGATTTCGAAGCCTTCCGCGAAGGCCTGCATCATGCCGTACTCGATGCCGTTATGGACCATCTTGACGAAATGGCCCGAGCCCGCGGGCCCGCAATGCATATAGCCTTGCTCCACGCGCGGATCGCGGCTTTCGCGGTTCGGGGTCTTGTCGATGCTGCCTACACCCGGAGCAAGCGTGGCGAAAATCGGATCGAGACGATCCACGGCGCCCTTATCGCCGCCGATCATCATGCAATAGCCGCGGTCGAGGCCCCACACCCCGCCAGAGGTGCCGACATCGATATAAGTGAGGGATTTTTCGCGTAAAGCGGCGGCGCGGCGAACGTCGTCCTTGTAATAGGTGTTGCCGCCGTCGATCACCGTGTCTCCGGCAGACAGAAGTCCGGAGAGCACGGCGATGCAGTCTTCGGTGATCTTGCCGGCTGGCAGCATCACCCAAACCGCGCGCGGGGCCTTCAATTTCGCCACCAGATCCTCGAGAGAACCGGCGGGCATGGCCCCTTCGCGCGACAGTGCCTGAACGGCGTCCTTACTGACGTCGTAGGCGACGATCTCGTGACCGCCTCGCATGAGCCTCCGGGCAATATTGGCACCCATCCGGCCCAGTCCGACGATCGCGATTTGCATGGCAACTCCTACTTCAATGCGGCTTCCACAGCGCGGGCGAGGGTCTTCAGACCTTCATCCACGGTGTCCAGATGGACACGAATAGCCCGGCGCCCGCGTTCCGTCAGAACGGCCAGATCGCCTGCGGCTTGCGCATCGATCACCGCCCCGAAGGTGTACCCGCGGCCCGGAACCGCGACATCGTGTACATGCTTGCAGGTAACTTGCAAGAAAACACCGCTGGCCGGTCCACCTTTATAGCCTTGACCGGTGGAGTGCAGGAAGCGCGGGCCAAAGCCCAGGCCAACCGCCGCGCCGGTCTTGTCACGCAGGGCCGCCCGCATGGCGTCGAAATCCGCCGTATGGGCCGCGTTACGCTCGATAAAGGCGACGAGGGCGATGTAATCGCCAGCGCCGACCCGCTTGAAGTGCGCCGCAAGGCAATCTTCCAGGGTTTCAGCCCCGGCGAGCGCCT
This sequence comes from Rhizomicrobium palustre, assembly GCF_011761565.1. NCBI lineage: Bacteria > Pseudomonadati > Pseudomonadota > Alphaproteobacteria > Micropepsales > Micropepsaceae > Rhizomicrobium > Rhizomicrobium palustre. The sequence continues at coordinate 2,924,866 of NZ_JAASRM010000001.1, forward strand.
TGGCATTGGCCGGATCGGCATAGACGGAGATACCGTTACGGGCAAAGACCGGCTTTTCCGAATCCTTGGCGCCGCCAGCTTCCATCAACGCACGCGCCTTGACCTTGGCAGCTTCCACGTCGGGTTGATCGAACGGGTTGATGCCGAGGAAGGAGCCTGCAACCGCGGTGGCGATTTCGAAGATGTAGAAGAGGCGCGCGAGCTGATAGGGCCCGTCAACCTCAACTTCGATCACCGGATGGCCAAGCGGCTTCAGCGCGCCGACGAGGTTGTCATGCGCTTCTTCTCCCTTCAGCTTCAGCACCACGAAAACGCGGTCTTCGCCGTAAGCCGAAGCGGAGCCGACCGGCTCGCCGTCGAACGGAATGATGCCCTTGCCGAGCTTGCCGGTGGATTCAGCAACGAGCTGTTCCAGCCAGGCGCCGAAGCTCGAAAGCCCCTTGGAGGCCAGAACCGTCAGCTTGTCACGACCGCGCAGGGCCAGCGTGCCAAGCGCGATACCGATCTGCGCGCCCGGATTGGTCGGGGGCGGGGAGAGCGGGCCGCAAGCAGCTTCGGCGGCGAGGGCTTCCTTGATGAAGGCGTCGATATTCACGCCCATCGCGGCGGCAGCGACCAGACCGAAGTTGGAGAGCACCGAATAGCGCCCGCCGATGGACTTTTCGCCCGGGAAGATGGCCGAGAAGCCTTCCGCCGTCGCGTCCTTCTCGAGCGAGGAGCCCGGGTCGGTGATGGCGACGAAATGCGAAGCGGCCTTGTTCTTGCCGACGGCCTGCGCCACGCGATCGAAGTAGTAGTCCTTGAACAGGTTCGGTTCGAGGGTCGAGCCGGACTTGGAGGCGACGATGAACAAGGTGGTGGCGATGGCGATGTTCTTGTCGAGGGTCTGCACTTCATCCGGATCGGTGGAGTCGAGGATGTGGAACTTGGTCCCCGGCACCAGCACTTCGCGCAGCACTTCGGCGCCGAGGCTCGAGCCGCCCATGCCGAGCAGCACGACATCGCTCCACGAACCGGCCTTCACCTTGGCCTGGAAGGCTTCGAGCGAGGCCTGATGGCCCTTCGCCTTGGTGGGGGCATCGAGCCAGCCGAGCCACTTATCTTCATCGGCGCGGGCCCAGATGGTGGTGTCCTTGGCCCAGACTTTGCGAATGTTGCCCGCCTTGGTCCAGGCCTTCTGCGCCGCCGTCACGGCTTCTTCATTGCCCGCGAGGCTCCAGGAGATGCGCAGCTTCTTGCCGGTGATCTCATCGCACTTGCCGGCGATGGCACCGAAGAGATTGTCGGCGGCAACCGCGAAGAGTTCCACGCCTTCTTCCACCAGCTTGGTGGTGATGGCGTCGAGGTCGATACCGAGGCCGGGCAGGGCCGCGAGCACCGCATGCGCGCCTTCGACATCAGCCTTGATGGTATCGGCGGCAGGCTTGCCGTGATCGCGGAAGGCTTCCACGGTCGCGGGCGGCATGGTGTTCACGGTGTTGTCGCCGATCAGCGTGTCGACATAGAGCGTATCGGGATAGGCCTTGCTCTTCACGCCGGTGGAGGCCCAGAGCAGGCGTTGCGGACGCGCGCCGCGCTTGGCGAGCGCTTCCCAGCGCGGGCCGGAGAAGATTTCTTCGTAAGCGACATAAGCGAGCTTGGCATTGGCGATGGCGGTCTTACCGGCCAGGGCTTCGATGCGGGCTTTCTCGTCGCCGGTGGCTTCCGCCGCCTTCTTGGCGAGGAGAGCGTCGATCTTGGCGTCGATGCGGGAAACGAAGAAGCTCGCCACGCTCGACACGGTCGACAGATCGTAATCCTTCGGCAGGCCTTCCAGGCCCGCGATATAGGCCAGCGCGACCTTCTTATACATCTCCTGCGAGAAGAGCAGGGTGACGTTGATGTTGATGCCTTCCGACAGGAGCGTCTGGATCGCCGGAATGCCCTCATGCGTCGCAGGCACCTTGATCATCGCGTTTTCGCGGCCGATCTCTTTCCAGAGATGGCGGGCTTCGACCAGGGTCGCTTCGGTGTCGAGTGCAAGATAGGGATTGCACTCCATCGAGACGAAGCCGTCGGCCTTCTTGGTGGCGTCATAGACCGGGCGGAGCACGTCGCAGGCCGCCTTGATGTCGGTGATGGCGAGGCTGTTGAAGATCAGGCCGATCTCGGCTTTGCCCGCATCCAGGAGCGATCGGATCTCATCATCATACTCATTGGTATGGCCCATCGATTTTTCGAAAATCGCCGGGTTGGAGGTCACCCCCTTGATGCCTTCTTCCTGCACCAGCCGGGCGAGATCGCCGCTGCGCACCAGCCCGCGGCCGAGGTTGTCGAGCCAAGGGGCCTGTCCGAATTTTTCAAGTTCTTTTAGGGGGTTCATAGGGTCGCTCCGCAACGGAAAACACTGGACGCAGAACGGAATATCCTGCGTGGCTGTAATCGGATAGTCGTCTAACGCTGTCTTATATGCGCATCAAGGCAGCGAAATGAAAGGTCTGACAAGAATGAAGCTGGTGACTTTTGCTACCGGTGGACAAGCGGCGATAGGCCGCGTGGAAGAGGGCGGAATCCTGCCCCTGCCGTTCGGTTTCGGCAGCATGATTGATCTGATAAATCACTGGCCGGAGCGAGAAGCGCAGGTCCGTAACGTCACCCAGACGACAGCGTTGGAAAAGTTGCCCCTGAAAGAGGCGATTTTGCTGCCGCCGATTCCCCGTCCCGGTAAAATCCTCGCCATCGGTCTCAACTATGCCGATCACATCCGCGAGATGGGCGGCGAAATCCCTGAGCGCCAGGTTTGGTTTTGCAAGCAGCCGACTGCGGCGAACGGTCCATTTCAGCCCATTATACTGCCCAAGGTTGCACGCGAGGTCGATTATGAAGCCGAGCTTGTGGCTGTAATCGGCAAGGGCGGGCGCCATATTTCCCGTGAAGAGGCTCCCAACCACGTTTTCGGATATTGCGTCGGCAATGATGTCAGCGTGCGCGACTGGCAGATGGCGACCAGCCAGTGGATGCTGGGCAAGTCCTTTGACACCCACGCCCCCTTCGGCCCCTGGATCACCACCGCGGACGAAATCGGCGATCCCCATGGTCTTGGCGTGCGCGCCTTCGTCAATGGCGAGCTGCGCCAGGATTCGGATACCTCTAACCTTGTCTTCGATCTTTGGGAACAGATCGCGCTGGTCAGCCAGGTGATGACGCTCGAACCCGGCGACCTCATCTTCACCGGCACGCCCGGCGGGGTCGGCATGGGCTTCAAGCCACCGCGATATCTGGGCGATGGCGATATTGTCCGTATAGAGATCGACCGCCTTGGCACCATCGAGGCGGTGTGCGAGCGGGAAGAGTAAGGGAAAACCCTTTTTTGGATTTATCCTTGTAAACGCTCCGGCGCGGCGCCAAGGCGGTGCAATTCCCACATCGCGAGCATGCGGCCGAACATAGAATAACGATATGTAAAATCTATTCGGGCAGGCTTACGGCTGGCCTGCCTGACGCGGCCACCGGAGCACTCCATGGCCATCAAAGATCTGCCCGTTTCCCGCAAAGTAATTGGTGCTTTTGCGATTGTTTTGCTTACCACCATTGGCTTGGGGCTGCTCGCGCTGAACGGGCTGTCGCGGCTGGATGGCGATGCCAATGACCTCAGCACCAGTAAAATGCCGGCCATCGAGGTGCTCGGCACCTTCTCGATGAAGATCACCCATTATCGTGCCTTTCAGGCCTCGATGTTGATGGTGGACGATGCCCAGCGCGTGACCGACACGAAAATCCGCATGCGGGTGGTGAAGGACGCGGAAGAGGCGTGGAAGAGCTACGACGCCCTGGTTCAGACCGCCGAGGAGCGCAAGCTTGCCGATGATGTCCGGCAGAAATGGGATGCCTATCTGCCGCTGGAAGAGCACGAATTGGCGTTGCTCAAGAATGAAGGCATGGAGGCCGCCGCCCATTACTACACGCATGAAATGCGCACGGCTTTTTCGGCGTTGAAAGCGGCCGTCGATAAGACCGTCGCCTTCAAGCATCAGGCAGGTTTGGCCGCAGGCAAACAGGCGCATGCCACTTATCAAGAGGGACGGATTTGGATTTTCGCAGCGCTGATCTTTGCTGCAGGGCTGGCGTCTTTGGCCGGATATTTCCTGGTCCGCGGAGTCTCGAAGCCACTCCAGCGTATGACAGACGCGATGGGCGAATTGGCCCGCGGAAATCTCAACGTCGAGGTGCCTTGCGCCGATCAGCTGGATGAAATTGGCCAGCTTGCCGGGGCGATGTCCTCGTTCAAAAATCAGATTCAAGCTGCCGAGGAAGCCAAGGCCGAGCAGACCGAAGTGATCGTCACCTCCATCGGGACGGGTTTGAACAGCCTTGCGCAGGGCGATCTTACCCATCGCATTTCCGCCGAATTAAGCGGCCCCTTTGCCAAGCTGAAGGCCGATTTCAATGCCGCGTTGGAGCGGTTGCAGGACACGGTCGGCCATGTCACGGCGTCCTCCAATGAGATCGCCAAAAGCGCCGAGGAAATCGCGCTTTCTGCCGATGATCTTTCGCGCCGCACCGAGCATCAGGCTGCGGGCTTGGAGGAAACCGCTGCGGCCCTCGAACAGATCACGGCCACGGTTGGGCAGACCGCGCTGAACGCCAAAACCGCGACCAAGAGCGCGGCCGATGCCATGATTGCGGCTGAGGATGGCGGGCGCGTTGTCGGAACGGCCATCAGCGCCATGGACGCCATCGCGCAGTCCTCCAAGCAGATCACCGATATCATCGGTGTGATCGATGAGATCGCCTTCCAAACCAATCTTCTGGCGTTGAATGCGGGTGTCGAAGCGGCGCGCGCGGGCGATGCGGGCAGGGGCTTTGCCGTGGTCGCCAGTGAGGTTCGTGCGCTGGCGCAACGATCGGGGCAGGCCGCCAAAGAGATTAAGACGCTGATCCAGACCTCTGGTTCGCATGTGGAAAGCGGCGTCAAGCTGGTGGGCGAATCCGGCTCGGCGCTGCAGCGCATTGTCGAACAGGTGCAGCAGATCAATTCGCTGGTCGGCGAAATCGCCAAAGCCGCGGCCCAGCAGTCCCAAGGTGTTGAGGAAGTGAATAAGGCGGTGTCGCAGATGGATCAGACGGTGCAGCAGAACGCCGCCATGGTCGATGAAAGCACCGCCGCCTCGCGCAATCTCGCAGCCGAGACGGAACGCCTGCGCAACTTCGTGGGCTTTTTCTCGACCGGCGGGGAGGGCCTCAGTTCGGCTCCGCTGCGTAGCCCCGCTAAACCCGCCGCGAAACCCGCTGCGAAGCCCCGCGTCGCTGCGCAAGTTCGCCCCGCCAAACGCACCGTCAACGCGCCCGCGGCACCTGCGGCCTCAACCGATGACGGCTGGTCGGAGTTTTAAGCGTTGTCCCCTCTCCCCCATTGTGGGAGAGGGCGCAAAATCTTGTACTTAGCCAAGCACGAATGGCCTCAGAACGGATCCGGGTGCGAGGCTAAGTGCTAGATTTTGCGGGTGAGGGGAACGCCGCGGCACGAAGGCTGCCGATCTTGCCTTATCAGTCCTCATCGACGAAGAAATCTTCGTCTATTCTCTTGAACTCAATCTTCCGATTGATGCGAACGCCGACATTATGCTCGATCATAAGGTCTGCGAGGGTAGTGCCGTCTATCAGTATCACGCGCTGCGTCAAATGCTTCGCATAGTCCCGCGCCTGAGTGCTGAATGAGGACGTAGTTACGAAGACGCCTTTGGTTGCGCCAAAGCCTACCAAGCTACCAACGAAGGCCTGAACGTCCGGACGGCCAACCGTAGAACCGGCGGCGTATCTTTTCGCTTGGATGTACACGCGGTCGAGCCCAAGCCGATCCTCATTGACCACGCCATCAACGCCGCCATCGCCTGTTCGGCCCAATTGCTGGGCTGCGTCCTTGTGCGATCCGCCATATCCCATCGCAACCAGAAGATCGACAATCGTCTGTTCGAAAAATGCCGGACTATTTCGTGATATCCGGTCAAGCAGCTCGGCGCGCAGAGCAAGCGTGAGCTTCTTATGGGCTGTATCGATTTCTTCCTCCGGCGTCTGCGCGCTATCGGTGTTGCTGGTAATTTCTTGCGCATTTGACGACGGTTCGGCCGCAGTTGCCGTGTCTGGACGGTAAAACTCTTTAAAAGAGGGGATTTCCAGTAAAAGCCTGAGATCGATTTTGTCTATGCCGCGCCGGAGGAGCTCTTTACCGGCCTCTGTGGCAATGAAACGTCCGCGGCGCGGAATGCTCATCAATCCGGCTTTGGAGAGGTAGAACTTGGCCCAATGCAGCCGGTTGTGAAAAACGCGCTGTTTGCCACTGGGCAGGAGTTCGTTGCGATCGTCTTCAGAAAGGCGGAACTGGTCCGCAATCTCGCTCTCCACGTCCGAAACGCTTTTTTCCGCTTCCGACGACAACCGGAGAATGGGTAACATCAGTGTCTGATAATCGGGGATAGGCATTTGCTGATCCTGAAGCGCGATCTGGGACTCTGGAGCGTGCAGACGTACCCTGCAATGGCATTCTGTCCATGCGCCATTCTGGCCCCCTTGAACCACGACCACTCCAACCCCATCTCAGGGAGTTGGTCTTGGGAGGTCGGGAAAAGTTCTTGTTCTGCCGTCGAATGTGGAAGGGCCCCCCACCCGAAACACACAGAACAATTATATTGCTACAGCCGAGCCCATTTAGGCTGAAGTCCAAGGCCGTCCAGGGTGGCTTCGAAGTAGAGTGTTTTCTTATTTAGAACAGTATCTTACGCGGAAAATCCCGGGTTTGTTTTCACGTTTTTGAATCTGGCTTGAAGAGCTCTATCGGCCGCCCGTGAATAATCTTTCGCTGATGCGGCTCAGACACGTCGCGAACGGCGTTTTCGTTACTATATTGCTGTTTATAGTCGGGGGATGAGGCTGCTTCGGCCGCCGGGAAAAAAGGACATATACATGGTCGCCTTCTTGCGCTGGGCCGGTTCGATTGTGGCTGGCACCTTAAATGGCCTCATCAAGTTCACCTTAGCCATATTGCTGATCCTGATTGTGATCAGCCTTTTCGCCATGGCCCGAGGCGACAAGATGCCGGGCTCCATGGTGCTCTCCATCGACCTGCGCAAGGACGTCGCGGATTCCCGACCCGGAAAATATTCATTTGGCGCTCGCGCCCCCACGGTGCTCGACATCGTCCTGGGCCTGGATGCCGCCGAGCGTGATCCGCGGGTGAAGGGCGTCTTCCTGCGCCTTGGCACTGGCGCGCTCTCGGTCGCAGAAGCCGAGGAGATCGGGGCGGCGCTGAAGCGCTTCCGCGCCTCCGGCAAGTTCGTCATCGCCCATGCCCAAGGTTTTGATGGCGCGGGCCTTGGCGATTATGTCACGGCGACTGCGGCGGACCAGATATGGATGCAGCCCAAATCGAGCTTCGCCGCGGCGGGTGTCGGCGGTGGCGAGTTCTTTGTGCGTGGCCTGCTCGACAAGATCAAAGCCGAGCCGCAGATCGCCAAGCGTTCTGAATATAAGAGCGCCGCGGACATGTTCATGGAAAGCTCCATGACCAAGGAGGACCGCGAGCAGCTCCAGGAGCTGATGAAATCCACCTACGACGCGGCTGTGAACACCGCCGCCGCCGATCGCAAGATTTCGCGTGCGGCGATGGTGGCGGCCCTCGATGCCAGCCCGCAATTCACCGAAGACGCCAAGGCCAAGAAGCTGATCGACCAGATCGGGTTCGACGATGACGCACTTGGCGCCGCGCTGAACAAGGCGGGCGGGGATGCGCAGGCTATTACCCTGTCGCAATTCCTCGGCGCCAAGGTCGCTTCGGCCTATGGCAGCGGACCCCATATCGCTCTGGTGCAGGCCTCGGGCGAGATCGTGGAAGGCTCCACGGGCGGCGGGCCCTTCGACAACAGCTCGGTGATCGCGGGCGATGACATGGCCCATGCCATCCGCGAGGCGACGGCCGACAAAGATGTGAAAGCCATTATCCTGCGCGTCGACTCCCCTGGCGGCTCCGTGGCGGCCTCGGACCAGATTTTGGATGCTGTGAAGAAGGCGCAGGCTGCGGGCAAACCCGTGGTGGTGTCGATGGGCGGCGTGGCGGCGTCGGGCGGCTATTACATCTCGCTTTCCGCCAACAAGATTGTGGCCCATCCGGCCACGATCACCGGCTCCATCGGTGTGCTCACGGGCAAGGTGTCGATCGGCAACACGCTTGGCCTTGTCGGGGTCAAGGGTGAACTCGTCGGTGTCGGCAAGAATGCGCTGATGAATTCGGACCTCGCGCCCTATACGCCCGAGCAGTGGGCGGCGCTGAATGCCGAAGCTGATGGCATCTATGCAGACTTCACCAAGAAGGTGGCCGAGGGCCGCAAGCTGCCGCTCGCCAAGGTGCAGGAAGTTGCCCGTGGCCGGGTCTGGACGGGCGCCGACGCCAAGGAGCGTGGCCTCGTCGATAAGCTTGGCGGCTTCTGGGATGCGGCGGATGTTGCCAAGCGCCTTGCGGGCGTCCCGGCGGGCGATCGCGTGCGCTTCAAGCTCTATCCACGTCAGAAGGGCTTCCTGGAGACGGTGAGTGATTGGCTAAATGGTGATGATGACGAAGTGCAGGCCATCGAGAATTTCAAGACTCTGATGACCTCGCCGGTGATCAGCCACACCGCGCATGCGGTGCGTCAGGCGCCGCGCGCTGGCATTGAGCTGCGCGCGGCCAACCTGCCGGAGTAAAGTGTTGAAGCTGGCCGGGTGATAACGCCCGGCCAGATGCTATTTTTGAAGTCCTGCCTTCAGGGCGCCGATGTGCTTTTCATAGGCCCGCCAGCGCCCTGAGGATTTCTGGTAAAGCGGCTCGCGCACCTGCCAGACGCTCGCGGTTTTGACGCTGGTCTCGGCCTCATGAAAGCTGAGGCAGCCCTCGTGCCAGTCAAGGCCAAGGAAAGCGAGTAAGGCTTCAAGATGGGGCCGGGGCTCGCGAACAAAACCGTCGTAATCGAAATCCAATACATCATCTGTATACAGACTTTTCCAATGCGCCATCAGCCGCTGGTATTGGCGGATATAATGGGAGATGTCGGAAAGATCGCGGCTATAATCCTCGCCTAAATGCTGGAAATAGACCGAGATCGCGGTGTCAAAGAGATTGCGCTTGGTGTGCACGATCTTGGCATCCGGGAACATCGCCTTGATCAGTCCGATGTAGAGGAAGTTGTCGGGCCGCTTGTCGGTGATCTGCAGCGCAGGGGGAAATAGCGCCGCGGTCTGGGCGCGATACTCTTCGGCATATTGCGCCAGCATCGCCGGGCTCTGCGTGGCCATGCTCTCTGGAAAGGGGGCGAGCTTGCCTTGAACGAGGGCCGGGATAAGGTTCAGCTCGCCGCCAGCGGTCAGGCGCGGATGCGCCGCCAGCACTTGCTCAGCCAGTGTAGAGCCGGAGCGATACATGCCGCAGATGAAGATGGGCGCAGGCGCGCCCGTTTTCTCCACGGGGTTTGTGAAGGCGGCGATGATCTTGCTGATGAGCTTCTCATGCGCGGCGCGGTTATAGCGCTGCTGTGGCGGCGTCATCTCGCGGGCGGCGCGATTGGCCTTGGCATAGGCTTGAAAGGCTTCGTCGTAATTCCCACATTGATCAAGCAGGCGCCCAAGGGCGAAGCCGAGGTCGGAGCGGTCCTCCACCGTCAGGGTAGGGCGCGCCAAAGTGGATTTCAGCCGCTGGATCAGCGGGTCTTGAGCGTCGGACGTTTTGCTCACACCTGCGAGCCGCGCCAGGGCCAGGGCATTATTGGGTTCGATGGCGAGCGCATCGCCATAAAGCCTTCGTGCTTCGTCGCGCTTGCCCTGGTCTTCTTTGAGATTGGCAAGGTTGAGGAGCGCTGGCGTGTAGCGCGGATTGATCAGAAGGGCCGCGGTATAGGCGCTTTCGGCCTCGTCATCGCGCCGCAGATCATCGGCGAAGATCACGCCGCGATTAAGATGGATTTCTTCCGGCTTTGATGCGCCGCGTTTCAGGGCTTCATCGTAGGCGGAGAGTGCCGCCAAGGACTCGCCAAGCGTGCGCTTCATGCGGGCAAGATTGTACCAGCCATCCGCGATCTCGGGCCAAGCGGCGAGGAGCACTTCATAAGCCGCAGTGGCTTCGCTAACGCGGCCAGCCTGTTCGAGGCGCAAGGCAGCGTCCAACATCGCATGTGGCGAAGCAATCACGCGAAACTCCTCGATGGATGCCTAGGCTGCTTAGCGCGCGAGGGCGCAAAAGAAAAGCGGCGGGCTTGTGGCCCGCCGCCGTATTCAGAAAACCATCCGGCCTTACATGTTGACCGTGAGGGACGCGAAGAGATAGCGGCCCATGGAGTCGTAAACCTGCGGGTAGGTATTGCCGTTGCCATCGGTGCCGACAACGCTCGACAGCGGCGGGTCGTTGTCGAAGAGGTTGTTGACGCCAACGCGCAGGGTCGTACCGGTAAACACTGGAGCTGCAGCCGACAGATCGAAGTAGCTGCGCGACGGCCAGCGATAGTCGATCGCCGTGGTCTTGGCGCCGAGCTGCTTGACGCCGCCGTAGAAGCGCCAGCTTGCCGAGACCGAAAGGTCATACCACGGAGCGTCCCAGGTGGTGCGCAGAACATGGCGCCAGGCCGGGTTCGGCGTACCGCAACGATCGCCATACATGCCAGCGCAGACGTTGTTGAAGCCCAGGCCAGTGTCCGTTGTCAGCTTGTTCATCCACGTGCCCGTCAGATTGACGGAGGCTGAACCCGCATCACCCACGCCGAGGCCGAGGTCGCCCAGAGCGAACTGATAGCTGGTGTTGAAGTCTATGCCGGAGGTGCGCTTGCCGCCGACGTTGACATTCAGGTCTTCGATATAACCCGTGCCGGTCCAAAGCAGACCGTTCGGATTACGGTGGATCTTGGCGCATTGATCGGCGACACTATATTGGTAGCAAGCCAGAAGGATATCCGCGCCCTTAAAGGCGTCGATATTGTTACGCAGCTTGACGTCGAAGAAGTCGACAGACACCACCAGGCCCGAGACCGCTTGCGGGGTCAGGACAAAGCCGATCGTGAAGGTGTCGGCCTTTTCGGCCTTAAGGGTCGGAACGCCGCCCTGGAACACATTGTACTGACCGGCAGGGCTGTTGAGCGAATCCTTGCCGTACCACGTCGCAGCGCCAGCGCCCGGCGTGCTTTGGCAAGCCGCGAGCGTCGCATAACCGCCTTTGCCGCAAGGATCGACGTCGAATGAGGAGTCGAGGTTCATGCCATTGGCTTTGAACTGCTCGATCACGTTCGGCGCGCGAACCGCGCGTTCATAGCTGCCGCGCAGGCGGAGGTCATCGTTCACCGTCCACTGAAGCTGAGCACCATAGGCGTTGGTGTCGATGCGGTCATAGGACGAGAAGCGATAGGAAAGGTCCGCGGAGAGGGACTTGATGAAGGGCGCATCTTCGACGACGGGGATGCTGGCTTCGAGATAGCCTTCCGCCACATGTGTCGCACCGTTCAGGCCGATGGTCGGACCGCCTTGGCCCGCACCGTCGCCCGTCGCGAAGGACGTGTCGGTGACGGATTCGAGGCTGTCTTGACGGTATTCGGCACCGAACGCCACCTGCACACCGCTCTTGGCCAAGGGGCTGACAAAGCCGTATTTGGTGAGATCCAAGCCAAAGTTGGCCGACAACGAGACCTGCGAGGTGCTGCCGGTCTGGACCAGCGGAATCTGCACGTAATTGAGGGCGTCTTGGGTGACACCGCCGATGGTGAAGATGTTGTACGGCACGCAAGCGGTGTCGGATTTGTCAAGCACCGATGCGCAAGTCGGGTTGCCGGTGGACGGATCCGTCACGACGTTGAGAGCCTTGGTCAGGCGCGACACGGAGAAGTCGTGCAGATAGACCTGCTTGGACTCAACATGGGCATAAGAGCCCGTAATGTCATAGGTGAAGCCATCGCTGATTTCGCCCTTAACACCCATCAATGCGCGGAACGAGGTATTGCGCAGGGTGCTCTGACGACCGCCGCCTTCGACGTTGCGGCGATAAATGTACATCGGAGTGGTGGCGCCGGACGCGATCATCGCAGGCGTACAACCAATCGCGCTGGACTGAGACGCCGAGAGCAGCGGGTTATCGCAGTTGATGGTCGTGGTGTTGCCGAAGTCGCCCGACGGAGCGATCTGGGCAATCGTCGAATAGTCCGTGTAGTTGATCTGAGCGTAGACATCTGCGAACGGAGCGGCTTGATAGTGGCCAAAGAAGCCGGCCGCATAACGCTCGTCAGGGCGCTGATAATAGTTCAGCGGGCCGTAGTTGTATTGGTCGGTGGAGGGATCGTAGTCGCGGAAGGTCCCGGGCTTGGCGCTGTTGAGCGTCAGGTCAAAGTTCGAGAAATCCGTGAAGCGGCCAGGATAGGAAGTGCCGGAGCCGCCGCAAGTCCAATCAGTGCCTTTCTGCTTGGCGACCGTACAAGCCGAGTAGTCATACTTGGATTGCAGGATCGGGTCGTTATGGCGATAGCTGAAGAAGCCCGTGATGTTGCCTTTGCCATTGGCGGAGGAGACACCCAGGACGGCAGAGATTTGGGTGCCCAAGCCTTCCCACACTTGGTCGGACGGCAGCTTGAATTGCGCGGGGTTCGTGGCGGCACGGCCGGTGATCACGTTGCGGATGTTGCCCGGGGCGCTGTTGGAGTTGTCGTGCTCATAGACGCCGGTTTGCGCTTCAACCTGGAAGCCCTCGAAGTCGTGCTTCATGACGAAGTTGACCACGCCCGAGATGGCGTCCGAACCGTAAATGGCCGAGGCGCCGCCCGTCAGCACGTCCACTTTTTCGATCAATTGGCTCGGGATCTGGTTCAAGTCGGCGCAGGAATCCAGCATCGAGCCATAGGGCAGGCGGCGGCCATCGAGCAGCACCAGGGTGCGATCGCAGCCAAGGCCGCGCAGATCCACCGTGGAGATGCCGGTCGCACCGTTGGACACCGTCGCGTTCTGCCCGGCGAAAACCTGCGGCAATTGATTGAGCAGGTCTTCAATCTTGGTCACGCCTTGGACCTGGATGTCCAACGCGGAGGCTTCGAGGACCGGGCTTGCGGACTGCATGTTGGGCGACACGATATGCGAGCCGGTCACCACCACTTGTTCCACCTGATCCGCCGCGTAGCCCGGCGAAAGGGTGAGTGCTGCCGCGGTAGCTGCGCCTAGGAACAGCGCAGAGCGGACGGTGAGATTTCGGTTTGACAATAGAACCCCCTTGTTGGTTCAGCGACTTCGTTTTTTGACGAGCATTTGGTCTGCTCATTTGCTGACCGCTGGCGTTTTTCTAGACGTCTGCTTTGCTCGCATGCCTGCAACGCTAAAAGGAGATATCTCTCTCGTCATTACTCGATGCGTTTTTGCAATGATTTAGCTACCTGCCTGTTGCGTGAATGCTGCACAAAATGGAAGCAAGAATACATTATTGCTATTTTTTGTGTGAAATAGGAAATAAGTTACGGCATGTAGACACACGGGATATTTAAATATCTGATATCCATAAATTAGCCTTCTCCATTAAAAACAATAAGTTGGGTGCCTAAGAAATACTCACTTCAACTGCTAACCCCTGGGTTGTGGTCGTGTGGGGTGGTTTTGGGAATCCAGAGATTTGCTATGTCGGCGCTGCGGGATGCGTTGAGTGCCGTCATGCGGCAGTTATAAGTGTGCAGGAGAGAGTCGAGGATTTTGCGATGGTTGATCAGAGTGTAGGCACGCTCAGTTTTGAGGCTGCACTGAAGGAGTTGGAAGCGATCGTCGCGCGCCTGGAGCAGGGACAAGTGGATCTGGAAGATTCGATCGCGCTCTATGAGCGGGGGCAGGCACTCAAGGCGCATTGCGAGGCAAAGTTGAAGGCCGCTGAGGGACGCCTCGAGAAAATCGTCCAGAACGGGTCGAAGATTTCCGTAGAGCCAGCCGAGATCGTCTAGGGGCAAATGCAGGTCGCTTTGTGCGATCTGCCGATATTCCGCCGTCGGAACATGCGGCTTGGTCAGCGAAGGGCGCTCGATTCCTCGTAAAACGTGATTTGGCGCCTTTAGTGAACCTGGTTTGCACGAAACGGAATATTCTTACACGGGATTAATGGCTCGTCGCGCGCTTACCATTGCAATAAGGTGCGGCTTGATTTCTTTGTCTATATGACTGACCTTCAAAGCCGGCGGCCGCCCTTGGGTGGGGGAATGCACTGTACCCAGGCTGCGCGGCGAGCGGAGCACAACTAATGTCGGGAATCAGCAAGACGCCACTTCTGGACGGCGTTTCAACGCCGGACGAATTGCGCGCGCTGTCGCCATCCGTTCTTCCTCAGCTTGCAGATGAACTGCGCAATGAGCTGATCGATGTCGTTTCGGTTACGGGTGGCCATCTGGGATCGAGCCTCGGTGTAGTCGAACTCACCGTGGCCTTGCACTATGTCTTCAACACACCCGACGACCGGTTAATTTGGGACGTCGGTCATCAGGCTTATCCGCATAAGATTTTGACGGGCCGGCGTTCGCGTATGCGTACCCTACGTCAAGGTGGTGGTCTCTCGGGCTTCACCAAGCGCGCGGAGAGCGAATACGATCCCTTCGGCGCGGCGCATTCCTCGACCTCGATTTCGGCGGGCTGCGGTTTTGCCGTCGGCAGCGCCCTGAAGGGCGAAAAGCGCAACGTCGTCGCTGTGATCGGTGACGGTTCGATGAGCGCGGGCATGGCGTATGAAGCCATGAATAACGCCGGTGCGAATAACACGCGCCTGATCGTTATCCTCAACGACAATGACATGTCGATCGCCCCGCCTGTGGGCGCGCTCAGCGCGCATCTCTCGCGGTTGGTGTCGTCGCGCTCTTATCGCGGCGTGCGCAAGCTCTTCAAGCATTTGGCACTCAAGCTGCCGCGTCCGCTCGCGATCGCCGCGAGACGGGTGGAAGAATATGCCCGCGGCATGGTCACGGGCGGCACGCTCTTTGAAGAGCTCGGCTTTTATTATGTCGGCCCGATTGACGGCCATAATCTCGAACATCTCATTCCGGTGCTCGAGAATGTGCGCGATATGCAGAATGGTCCGATCCTGGTCCATGTCGTCACCCAGAAGGGCAAGGGCTATGCCCCAGCCGAGCACAGTGCCGACAAGTATCATGGTGTCACTAAGTTCAACGTCCTGACCGGTGAGCAGAAGAAGTCCAAGTCGAACTTGCCGTCATATACCAAGGTATTCTCAGACGCCTTACTGGCGGAAGCAAAGGCCGATCCGCGCATTGTGGCGGTGACGGCGGCGATGCCTTCGGGCACCGGACTTGATCAATTCGCCAAGGAATTTCCCGGTCGCTGCTTTGATGTCGGCATTGCAGAGCAACATGCCGTGACTTTCGCGGCCGGTATGGCGGCGGAAGGCTTGAAGCCTTTCTGCGCGATCTATTCGACTTTCCTGCAGCGCGGCTATGACCAAGTTGTGCATGACGTCGCCTTGCAGAGCTTGCCGGTGCGCTTTGCCCTTGATCGGGCAGGGCTCGTCGGCGCCGACGGCCCGACCCATGCGGGCGCGTTCGACGTCACCTATATGGCCGCTTTGCCGGGCATGGTGGTGATGGCCGCGGCCGACGAAGTTGAGCTGATGCATATGGTGGCGACGCAAGTGCGCTACGATGAAGGCCCTTCGGCGCTGCGCTATCCGCGAGGCGAGGGTGTTGGCCTCGAACGTCCGCTGATTGGTACGCCGCTCGAAATCGGCAAGGGCCGCATCATCAAGGAAGGCACTTCTATCGCGATCTTGAGCCTTGGCACCCGCCTTGCGCCCGCGCTGGAAGCCGCTGAGATGCTGTCTTCCTACGGATTGTCGACCACCGTGGCCGATGCCCGCTTCGCCAAGCCTTTGGATACCGACCTCATCAAGCGCCTGGCGCAGGAACATGAGCTCCTGATCACGGTGGAAGAGAACTCCGTCGGCGGTTTCGGCTCGCATGTGATGCAGTTCCTGGCCTGGGAAGGTCTGCTCGATAAGGGGCTGAAAGTCCGCCCGATGGTCCTGCCGGATCACTTCCAGAACCACGATAGTCCCGAGCGGCTGTACATTGAGGCTGGACTGGATGCCGGCGGGATCGTGCAGACGGCGCTTTTGGCACTTGGACGGGAAGAAGCTGCTGCCGCTGCGTCGCGCATCGCATAAGGCTCCCGAATAAGCTTGACCGCTGAGGCGCGCCCCTCGAAATAGAAGGTGCAATTTCAGGCGGCTTGTCATGCCGACACGCGCGGATGTGTTTCTGGTCGAAAAAGGCTTTGCCGCGTCTCGCAGCGAGGCGCAGGCGGCCATTCGTGCCGGAACGGTAACGGCCAATGGCGCGCGGGTGATGAAGCCGTCGCAGCTCCTCGGTGACGAGGTTGAGATCGCCTATGTCAAAGCTCATCCTTACGTCTCGCGCGGTGCGCTGAAGCTTCTGGCGGCGCTGGACCATTTCGAGCTTTCGCCGGAGGGGCTCGTCTGTCTAGACATTGGTGCTTCGACGGGCGGCTTCACCGAAGTGCTGCTCGAGCGCGGCGCGCATCGCGTCTATGCCGTCGATGTTGGTCATGGTCAGCTACGCCAGAAGCTTGTCAATGACGAGCGCGTCGTCAGTTTGGAAGGCACGGATGCGCGCAATCTTACCGCCGCTCAAATCCCAGAGCCGCCGCAAGTGCTGGTCGCCGATGTGAGCTTCATCTCGCTGAAGCTGGCTCTGCCTGCTGCCTTGTCGCTGGCGCGCAATGCTTTCCTGGTCGCGCTGGTCAAGCCGCAATTCGAAGCGGGTCGTGCCGCAGTGGGCAAGGGCGGTATCGTCAAGGATGAAGCGGCACAGAACGCGGCGGTGCAGGAAGTGGTGAAGCTTCTGGAGAAGCGCCACTGGTCCATTCTCGGCGTGATTGACAGCCCGATTGAAGGCGGCGATGGCAATCGTGAGTTCCTGGTAGTGGCGAGGCAGGCGTGAGCATGTTGTGCCGTCATTTCGGCGCTTGCGGCGGCTGCCAATATCAGGACCTGCCGGATGACGCCTATCGCGCCTTGAAGCAAGAACTGGTGCTGGCGGCGCTGAAGCTGGAAGGCGTCGCGGCTGAGCTGAGGGATGTGGTGGAAGTGCCGCCTGCCACGCGCCGCCGCGCTGCGCTGAAAGTGAAGCTGAAAGACGGCGTTGTGGAAATCGGCTTTCATGCCGCCAAAACGCACGACATTGTGGACATGGCGGAATGCCAGGTGATGACGCCCGCGCTGCTGAAGCTGCTGCCGGGGCTTCGCCGGATGTTCAAAGAGGTGTTGGCGCCGCGCGGTGATGCCGATATGCGCCTGACCGAAACCGACGCCGGTGTCGATCTCGCGCTGCGCTGGAACAAGAAGCTGGATGAAGCGACGCGCACGGCGCTCGCCATCTGGGCCGACAAGCTTGGGCTGGTGCGGGTTTCGGTCGGTGGCCAAGTGCTCACCTCTTTCGCAGAAGCCAAGGTGCGGCTCGGCAAAGCATCGGTGCCGCTGCCACCGGAAGCCTTCTTGCAGCCCTCGCGCGAAGGCGAGGCCATCCTGCAAGGCTTCGTGCGTGAGGCTTTATCGGGCGCCAAGAAGATCGCTGATCTTTTCTCGGGCTGCGGAACTTTCAGTTTTGTTCTCGCTGAAAAAGCGCGCGTGCATGCGGTGGAGTTGGAAGCGCCGATGCTGGAGGCTTTGGCGGCGGGCGTAAAATCAGCGTCGGGCCTCAAACCCATCACCACTGAGAAGCGCAACCTCTTCAAGCGGCCGCTGACGCGGTTCGAATTGAACCTCTATGATGGGCTTTGCCTGGATCCGCCGCGCGCGGGCGCGCTGGAACAGGCCAAGGAGATCGCCGCCTCCAAACTGCCGCGCATCGCTTATGTCTCCTGCGATGCGACGACGTTCGCGCGCGACGCCAAAGTGCTGATCGATGGCGGCTATAAGCTCGGCCCCGTCTTGCCGGTGGATCAGTTCCTCTGGTCCTCGCATATCGAATTGGCCGCCCAGTTCACGCGATGACGCGCTGGCTAATATTCCTTGTACTGATCATCGTGGCGCCAGCCTCCGCTGCGTCGCCTTACGCCGATTGGGCGGCGGTGGTTGTGGCCGGCGATTCCTATTCCAGCGAGGGCGAGCGCACCGCCGTTTTTGATAATGGCCGCATCGCGATCGGCGAGGCGCTGCTCAAGATTGGCTTCCTTTCAGAGCATATCCGCCACTTCTCTGACCGGCCTAAGACCTTTCCCATCGGCGCGCCATCGCCTTCCACACCATCGCGCATCGCGCGCGGGCTTGCGCAAGTGGCGAAGGCGGCGAAGGGCGGCTGCCTTGTCTATTTCACCAGCCATGGTGATGAGCAGGCCATCGGCATTGGCGATTACGGACTTTCGCCGAAAGGCCTTGCCAAGATGCTGGCCCAATCCTGCGGCGCCCGGCCGGTGGTGGCGATTGTCTCGGCCTGTTACTCGGGCGTGTTCGTGCCGAAGCTGAAAGGGCCGGATCGCATCGTGATGACGGCAGCGGCGCCAGACCGCTCCTCCTTCGGCTGCGGGGCGGATGATAAGTACACTTTCTTCGATGAATGCGTTTTAGAGAGCTTCAGCAGCGCGCGGGATTTTCCGGGGCTCGGCCAGCAGGCCGTGGCTTGCGTGGCGGCGCGGGAGAAAAAGGAAAAAGTCGAGACGCCCTCGCATCCGCAATTGGCAGTGGGCGAGAGGGCGGCGGCGCTCATTCCGAAATGGAAGTAGCATCGTGGAAAATAAAAACACGAATTCAAATCGGCTGTTTTCGCCGTAACCCTCTGCGGCAGAACAATAATCGCCTTGCTTCCTTCCCGAGGTGGGCCGAGTACCGGAACCGCCTCTCCCCCCGAAAATAAAAAAGTGAAATTCAAATCGGCCTTTTTGCCCATAACGGATTGGAATCAAACGATAAATGCCTTACTACATGACTGCATCCGCATGCCTTGAGCGCCCGCAGGCATGTTTAGCGGTGCGTCAGCATCGCAGGTCTCTACGCGGTCAAACAGCCACGAAGATGTGGGAAGCGGGGAGAGGGGATTCAAGTGGGGACTTTTACCTCCCCCTTGCGGGGAGGTCGAAAACGCCAAAGCGTTTTCGGGTGGGGGGAAGCGGCGGGGCGCTGATCTGGCCCCCGGATTTCGTCTACCATGGCCGCTATAACGCGGTCATATGCTATTCTCACTAGTGGCGGATCGACTGGATCGTTGCTGTAGCACTCATCCCACGATGCCTCCCAAGCTCCACGGTATCCCTCATTATGATCGTTGCGGAATGTTCTTAGTCGGGCATCTTTCCCCATGCCAGTATACATCTCAAAGCATATCGCTTCGAACGCTTCTGCAGCTTCGGAAAACTCTTTCTCAAAGAGTGGCTTGTTCAAATGGACGAGGCCATCAATCTCTCTTTTGAGTTTGATGATGTCGGCGGGAGAATGCTCTTTCCATGTACCTACAAAGGTGTAGTAGCAGAGGAGCGTGTTGAAGAGTGGGGCAAGCTTATCGTAGACTTGGAGCTTTCGTTCGATAAGTTTCTGATTGCGCCACTGCTTGTGTTCAAAGCGTTTCAGAGCTCTTTGGACAAAAAGCCCTAATATGACTAGAGCGATCGGCGTGAATGATTGGGCAAGGAGTTTTGCCAGCTCCAGCCAAGTCCAGTTTCCTGCAGCCATTGAGCCCCCCCCACCCGAAATTTGCTCCCGCAAATTTCGACCTCCCCGCGAGGGGGAGGTTAAAGTAATTTTTGTGCGATTTGCAGAGGGATCTACTTCTTCCCCGCGTCGCTGGCTTCGTTCGCCGTGAGGATGGCGTTGCGCAGTTGGGCGGAGACGTCGCTCATGCCTTCGGGGGAGTGGGGCAGGAGGATGACCTTCGAGCCGGAGGAGACGCCGATCTCCTTCATGGTGTCGAAATACTGCGTCAGCAGCACCAGATTGAGCACCTCATGCTCGCTCACCGATCCCACCTCCGCCTTGAAGGCGGTGATGCTTTCGCGCAGGCCGTCGACAATGGCGCGGCGCTGCTTGGCAATGCCTTCACCTTGCAAACGCTTGGATTCGGCTTCGGCCTCGGCGGCTTTCACCACCAAAATTTTGTTGGCTTCACCCTTGGCATTGGCGGCGACCTGCAAGCGCTGCTGGGTGTTGATCTCGTTCATCGCTGCCTTGACGTTATCGGCGGGGTTCACGTCGGTGACGAGAGCGCTGGGGATTTCGAAGCCATAGACCTTCATCGCGGCATCAAGCTCGGTCTTCACCGCAGTGCCGATGTCGTCTTTCTTCTCGAAGACTTCATCGAGGTTCATGCGCGGAACCTTGGCGCGCACTACATCCAGCACATAAGAGCGGATCTGCTCTTCGTGATTGGAGAGCTGGTAGTAAGAGACGGATTCACTGCCCGAGGCGACGCGATACTGGATCGCCACCAAGACTTTGACGAAGACGTTGTCTGCCGTCTTGGTTTCGATCTCGACCAAAAGCTGCTGCACCCGCAAGGAAACGCGCTGGGCGACATATTCCATGAAGGGGATTTTGACGTTCAGGCCGGGGCGCGCGGTGCGGACATAGCGGCCGAATTGTTCCACGATGGCGCAGCTCTGCTGCTGCACCGTGAAGAAGGTCTGCAGCAAGGCGATGACGATGAGAAACAGGACGATCACAATGAGGATCGAGCCTGGAAAATCGGCGAAAAGCCCCATGGGGGTGCTCCTTGATACCGCGCCGCGCGGAAGGCGCTTCGCGCGTTAGAATCTAAGCACGAATTCTCGCACGAAAAGGTGGTGCGGCGGGAGAATTAGCGCCTAGAGGCGATAGGACATCAATGCCGCATTGGCGAGGACCCCTGCGGCGGCCACCGGGGCCAGGGCGAGATGGTACCAGCGGGATTTGACCGCAACGGCGATCACGGCGAAGACAAGATAGGTGAAGAGAAAGACGAAATTGGCGCCGCCGATCACATGGCCTACCAAAATGAAGTCTTTCAGGAAGGTTGCCAGCACCGTGGCGGCCAAAAGGCCAAAAAACCAATCTTTATTCGCGAAATAGGCCGCTTCCATGTGGGCGGGGCCTTCCTCTGGCACTTCTGGCATGGTCACCCCGGCGGCCAGATACATCAAGGTGATCTGCCCGATCACCGCGCCATACATGGCAAAGGTCCAATGGGCGAAATTGCGCATCGCAAACATGCCCCACCAGGTTTGCACCAGGATCAGGATCATCACCGCGCCCCAAATGAGCATGGGCCAGAAGATGATTACGCGCTGGCGGGCATGGATTAGTTTGCGAAAGCCTTGCAGGACGTCGGTGAGGGCTAAGCCCACGATCACCGAGAACAAGACTGAGAGAAAGTTGAAGGTATCCATCGGGGCCCCGCATGCGCTCTCCCACAAGGGGAGAGGGCGGTATTATCCTACTTGCCCGCGATGCCTCAAGGCATGGTCGGCGAGCACGATCGCCATCATGGCTTCGCCTACCGGCACGGCGCGGATGCCGACGCAAGGATCATGGCGGCCTTTAGTCATCACCTCAGTTTCCTGGCCGTGCACATCGATGGTCTTGCGCGGGGTGAGGATGGAGGAGGTGGGTTTGACGGCGAAGCGCAGCACGACGGGCTGGCCGGTGGAAATGCCGCCGATGATGCCGCCCGCGTGATTGGCGAGGAACACCGGCTTACCGTCCGGTCCCGCGCGCATCTCATCGGCGTTTTCTTCGCCCGACATGGCGGCCGTGGCAAAGCCATCACCGATTTCGACCGCCTTGACCGCATTGATGCTCATCATTGCGCTGGCGAGATCGGCATCGAGCTTGCCATAGACCGGCGCACCTAATCCGGCGGGAATGCCTTCGGCGACGATCTCGATGATGGCGCCGCAGGAGGAGCCCGCCTTGCGCACGCCTTCAAGATACTCCGTCCAGGGATCAATCGCGGCGGCGTCGGGGCAGAAGAAGGGATTGTTGGCCACTTCCGCCCAATCGAAACGGGCGCGGTCGATTTTCTGCGTGCCCATCTGGATCATGGCGCCACGGATGCTCACATCGCCATAAAGATGGTTCAGCACCTTCTTGGCGACAGCTCCGGCAGCGACGCGCGCGGCGGTTTCACGGGCACTGGCGCGGCCTGAGCCTTTGTAATCGCGCACGCCGTATTTGGCGAAGTAGGTGTAATCGGCATGGCCTGGGCGGAACTTGTCCCGGATATCGCCATAGTCCTTGGAGCGCTGATCGACATTCTCGATCATCAGGGCGATGGGCGTGCCGGTGGTGACTTGCTCCGGCATGCGCTCGTCCTGGAAAACGCCCGAGAGGATTTTCACCCGATCGGGCTCTTTTCGCTGGGTGACGAATTTCGAGGAGCCGGGCTTGCGCCGGTCGAGGTCACCCTGGATGTCGGCTTCGGTGAGCGGAATGTTGGGCGGGCAGCCATCCACAACACAGCCAAGCGCCGGGCCATGGCTTTCGCCAAAGGTCGTGACCCGAAAAAGATGGCCGAAGCTGTTATGGGACATAACCCGCCTCTTGTTACTCGCCCGATTTGGCGATCGACATATCCGGGGCTTCCGGGTTTTTCATGCCGATGGCGTGATAGCCCGCATCCACATGCAGGTTTTCACCCGTCACGGCCTTGCCGAGATCGGAGAGGAGGAAGAGGGCGCTGTTGCCGACTTCCTGGGTCGTCACGGTGCGGCGCAGCGGGGAATTGTACTCGTTCCACTTCAGGATATAGCGGAAATCGCCCACGCCCGAAGCCGCCAGGGTCTTGATCGGACCTGCGGAGATCGAGTTCACGCGGATCGCCTTCTTGCCAAGGTCTTCGGCGAGATAGCGCACGGAGGCTTCAAGAGCCGCCTTGGCAACGCCCATCACATTATAATGCGGCATCACCTTTTCGGCGCCGTAATAGGAGAGCGTGACCAGGCTGCCGCCATCAGTCATCAGCTTCTCGGCGCGCTGGGCGACCGCGGTGAAGGAATAGCAGGAGATGTTCATCGACAGGGCGAAATTGCCCGGCGTTGTATCGACATAGCGGCCCTTCAGCTCGTCCTTATCGGAGAAGGCGATGGCATGAACCACGAAATCGATCGAGCCCCACTTCTCTTCGATCGCCTTGAAGGTCGCGTCGAGCGAGGCCGCATCGGTCACATCGCAATCCAGAACCAGCGCCGGGTTCAACGGCTCCACAAGCGGGACGACGCGCTTCTTGAAAACATCACCCTGATAGGTGAACGCCAGTTCCGCGCCAGCCTCATGCAGCGCCTGGGCGATGCCCCAAGCGATGGAATGCTGGTTGGCGACGCCCATGATGAGGCCGCGCTTGCCTTTCATAAGGCCGTCGAATGCCATGTAACCCTCCGACTCAAATCGTGTTGGCGCCAATTGCCTCGAAAAGCTCCCCGAAAGCAAGATTTCACCTTACTGACCAGCCTCAGAGGTTGGTTCTGGCGCTAAGTCCGCGCAAGACGTGTGGAATTCGAATGCTTCGGGGGCATGGAAATGTCTATTAGAGCAATAAAATTTTAAGGGGGATTTCGTAACCATTTAGGCGCTGGCTAGTCTAAAGTGTGGCCGGGGGGAGAACGACATGAGCGGGAGCGCATCATCCCGTACGCGCATCTGGGATATTCTCGACAGAGGGATACTGCGGGAAATGGGCCTGCCGATGCTGGTGGTCTCATTGGTTTTGTTCGTCTCGGCCATGACGCTGCTTGGCGCCAATGTCTCCGAGCTGCGTCAATCCTATATGCGGGTGCAGCACTCCAATACCGCGCTTCTGGAACTCGAAGGGGTCGATAACGACATCCTGCGTATCGAAATGGTGGTGCGCGGCTATGTGCTCTCGGACAACCCGATCTATCTCATCTGGATGCAAAGCATCGAAGGCAAGCTGCATGACCGGGTTGCCGGCTTCGATGCCCTTTTCGGCGATTATCCCGAGCAGCGACAGCGTCTGGCCCAGCTTCGCCAGCTGCTGCTTGCGCATAACGCCTATTTTGAAGGGCTCGCCAAGCGCGCCAAAACCGAGCGCGGGGCCGTGGTCGGCGAAATCCTTGCCTATGGCAAAAAGGTCGGGCGCAAGGGGATCGAGGATACGCTGGTCGATATGCGCAGCGCAGAGATGAAAGCTTTGGCGCGCGAGCAAGCCTCCGCCGAATCCCGCGTGGTCAGCGCCTATCGCTATGCGCTGGGCATGTCGGCGCTGGCTTTGGTTCTGGCAGGCCTCGGCTTTGGTTTGCTGGTGCATGACCGCAAGCGCCGCCGGCACTGAATCGACTCTTTCACTATCTCCAGGAACGATGTTCGGCGTTCCAATGGGAGTTCGCCGCGCCTGAATGGGTGCGCTCGGCTGTCGGCTAGCCGTATTCCGCGCAAAATTTCACGTCCAATATCTCTATGCCCTCGCGCACAGCAGTGTGGCTGATTTTTCGACAGACGCCCTTTTTCCCTCAGTGCCGGGATGTTCCGTTCGTAGGGTCCAATAAGGCTCTAATCCGGGAAATCCTGCCGCCGGAATGATTGTTTGCGATCGTACAAATAAAATTTCCCGGTGCCGCGCAGGTGCCGCAAATTTGGCCATACGCCGATTGTGGGGAATGCAAATGGTCTACGGTATCTGGTAGATCGTATAATTTATATTTGACAGGAAAATATCGCGCTGTTTCTCTTATCGCGTTGCGGCTGGGCTGTGCCCCTTTCAGGGTCGGCCTCTGGTGAATGCAAGGGGTGGCTATGTCAAAAAAACAGTGTCGAAGTCATATTCGCTATGTGACGGCTACCGCCGTTACTGCACTTCTTACCGGGCTCATTACGGTTGATGCGGCGGCGGAAAGCAGCGCAGAAACAAACGTTGAAACCATCGTTGTTACAGGTACGCATATCCAGCGCCCGAATTATGAAAGCGTGAGTCCGATTTCGACGGTGGACTCAAAAGATATTCAGCTCGGCGGTATCGCGGAAAGCGAAACGATCCTGAGCCGGTTGCCCCAGGTAACCGCAGACGCCAACGAAAACGTCTCCAATGGTTCGGGCGGCACGTCCAATGTGAACCTGCGCGGACTCGGCTCTGGGCGTGGTCTGATCCTTATTGACGGTCAGCGCATGCTGCCGACCATGGCCGTCGACCTCAACTTCATCCCCTCGGCCTTGGTCGAAAGAGTGGATGTTCTGACCGGCGGTGCATCGGCGGTTTACGGCTCCGATGCGATTTCCGGCGTGGTGAATTTCCAGCTCAACAAGCGCCTGGACGGCATTCGCTTGGATGCCCAGACCAGCATCGCCGAGCACACCAACGATAATTCCAGCCTGCGTTCGCTTCAGACCTCGTCGGGCAAAACAACGGCGCCTGATACGACCTGGGACGGCTTTAAATATAACGCTACGCTCGCCGCCGGAACGGATTTCTTGGGCGGCAAGGGCAATATCACCGTCTATGCTGGTTATCGCAAAGTGGATCCCGTTTTGCAGAACACGCGCGATTATTCGGCCTGCGCGCTGAATGATGCTGGCAGTGCTTTTTCCTGTGGTGGCTCGGGAAACACCGCCTATGGCCGCTTTGCCCTGCTTAGCGGGCCTAATACCGGACTCGATCTCGCAAATTCAAAAGACGGATCGAAGTCGTGGGTGCTCGAGGATTCGTCTTTCCTCTATAACTACGCAGGCGACAACTATATTCAGCGCCAGGACAAGCGCATTACCGGCGGTGCGTTCCTCTCCTATCAATATAGCGACGCCCTCGAGTTCTATAGCTCCTTCATGTACATGAAGGATCACACCTTCTCGCAGGTTGCCGCGAGCGCGATTTGGCTGGGAACAGCCTTCACCATCAATTGCGACAACCCGCTGATGAGCGATCAGCAGAAAAATCTTCTCTGCGGTTCCACGACCTCGACGGCAGATGCATCGGCGCTTGTATCCTATCGCATGGTGAAAGGTGCGCCACGGCGCGATGACCTGCGCCATGAAGATATCCGGGCTCAGATCGGCTTCCGCGGCAAGCTGAACAGTGCGATCAGCTACGACGTCAGCGCCATGCAATCGCAGATGCTGTACGGCGAGACCTATCTCAATGACGTCGATCAGGCGCGTGGGGGCAAGGGCTTGCAGGTGGTGAGCGTGAATGGAACGCCGACCTGTAAGTCCGTAGTCGATGGCAGTGACCCCAAATGCGTTCCTGTCGATGTCTTCAGCGCGAATGGCCCTTCGGCGGCAGCCTATCAATACATTTTCCAGGCCAAGTCGACGGCGAGCAAGCAAACGCTGGTGCAGTATGCGGGGAACATCAATGCCGATCTTGGTGTCTATGGTGTAACCTCGCCCTGGGCACATGATGGCGTGGCGATGGCTTTTGGTGTCGAGCACCGTGCTGAAACTTACGTGTTCACAGCGGATGCGCTGTCGCAAGCCTCTGGATCGGCCCCAGGCGACGGCAAGATCATGAGTGATGAATTTTATTCGGAAGCCGATATCCCGCTGGTTCAGGATAAGCCTTGGGCGAAATCGCTCAGCCTCAATCTTGGCTATCGCTATACCCTTTATGACGCGCATTCTTCTAAAGCATCGTCGCCGCAGAAGACTTTCGGGACGTACAAGATCGAAGCCACATATGCGCCGAACGATGAGCTGCGCTTCCGTGGCGGCTATAATCGCGCCGTTCGCGCCCCGAGCATTTCGGAGCTGTTCAATGCGCAAGGGCAGGGCAACGTCGCGGCGACCGATCCTTGTGCGGGCAAATCGCCCACCGCTACGCTGGCGCAATGCGCCGTGTCTGGTGTCACCGCGGCCGAGTACGGACACATCACGGAATGTCCTTCCGATTTGTGCACGCAGCAATATGGCGGCAATCCTGATCTGAAGCCGGAAAAGGCCGAAACCCTCACGGCGGGAGTTGTTTTCACGCCGTCGGCTGTGCCGAGCCTGCAATTGTCGCTGGATTACTACAACATTCGCATCAAGGGCTATATCGGCGCCGTTGATCCGGCGGTCATTCTAAACCAGTGCATGACCACCAGCTCGTCCTTCTATTGCGGGCTGCTGCATCGCGATCACCGCTCCGGCGGTATTCTCTTCGGCACCGACGGCTACATCATTTCCACCAACGTCAATACGGGCTTCCTGAAGACCTCCGGGTTGGATATCGGCGGCAATTATCGCTATGACCTTGGAGAATGGGGCGGGCTCGATTTCAATATTCTCGGCACCTATCTCATCAACTCGGTGAATGAGCCTCTGCCGGGGCTCGGCACCTATGATTGCGCCGGCCTGTTCGGCTCGACATGCGGTCAGCCCTCTCCGGTATGGCGCCATAACCTGCGCACGACCTGGATGTTGCCGGATTCGACAGCGACGATCTCGATCAATTGGCGCCACCTTGGCGGCGTGAAATTGTCGTCGAACTCCACCAATCCCTATCTGGCGGGGACGACCAGCACGATCAACGACCACATCGCCGAGTATAACTACTTCGATTTGGCCGCGAGTGGTGATGTCGGCTACGGCATGACTCTGACGGGCGGCGTTAACAACGTGCTCGACAAATCGCCACCAGCCATTGCGTCCGGCCTCTTGGGCGGCTTCGGCAATGGCAACACCTATCCAGGCGTCTATGATCCGATGGGCCGGGTGTTGTTCCTGCAGCTCACCGCGAAGTACTAAGCAAAGAAAAGGGGCAAACCACTCTTAGCGGTTTGCCCCTCTTTCGCCGGTTATTTCTTACGCGGATCGTAATCGGCGCCCCATTTCTCAATGAAGCTCTTGAGCTCCTTATCCTCGCCCTCGGGCAGGGTGACGATCAGGCGGACATAGAGATCGCCCGTTCGTTCCTGGCCAGACGCCGGAATGCCCTTACCTTTGAGACGCAATACCTTCCCGGAATTGGAGCCCGGCGGGATGGAGAGTGCCACCGTGCCTGAAAGGGTGCGCACCGGCACTTTGCCGCCCAGCACCGCTTCTTTCAGGGTCACCGGCAGATCGACCTTCAGATCGTGGCCATCGCGGGTGAAATAGGGATGGGGGGCGACGGTGACTTGGATCAGGACATCGCCCGGAGGTCCACCCGCGCGGCCCGCACCGCCGCGTCCGCGCAAACGGATCTGCTGGCCGTCTTTCAGGCCGGGCGGGATTTTCACATCGATCTGCTCGCCATTGGGCAGAACCACGCGGCGGGTGCCACCCGCGGCGGCTTCCTCGAACCCGACAGTGGTCTGAACCTCGAAGTCCTGGCCCGGCTGGGGCTGGGCCTGCTGACGGCGCTGACCGCCGCGCCCGCCAAAACCGCTGAACAGGTCGGCAAAGATGTCTTCGGCATTAAAGCCACCGCCTGGGCCGCCGCCTTGGCCGCCCTTGGGGCCCTGATTGGTCCAGGTGAAATGGAAATCGCCGGGGCCTCTGCCGCCACCGCCGCCCGCGCCGAAGGGAAAGCCGCCTTCAAAGCCATGGGCCCGCGGATCAAACCCCTTGGGATTGCCTTGGGCGTCGATCTGGCCGGCGTCGTATTTGGCGCGCTTCTCCTTGTCGCCCACGATGTCGTAGGCGCCGCTGATTTCCTGAAACTTCTTCTGGGCGGCAGGATCACCGCCCTTGGTATCCGGGTGATGCTTCTTGGCAAGGCTCCGGAAGGCCTTTTTGATTTCTGCTTCGCTCGCGTTTTTAGATACGCCGAGCACGTCGTATGGATCTCGCATTTTGTCTCCGAATGCCCGTGTCGGTGGCTCCGACCGAACAACTCCTGACTATATATAGGGAGGTTTCAAGTCCTGTTAATAAGGCTAGGGCGTCTTGAGACGTTCCGCAGCTCCCGCAACCCCGGACGAAGCGGCCTTTTGGAAGAGTTTTTGGGCCCGCTCGGGGTCTTTGGCGATGCCGTCTCCAGCCTCCAGGAGCTTGCCGAGTTCAAAGGCGGCAAAGGGGTGGCCCGCCGCTGCGGCGCGTTCCAGCCACGGGATGGCACTGGCAACATCGCGTGGAGCCCCCTCGCCATTGAGGTACATCTCGGCAAGGTCGTATTGCGCCGTGACCAGGCCCATATCGGCGGCGGTGGTCATTTTTTCCCGCGCTGCCTTGAGGTC
Organism: Rhizomicrobium palustre; assembly: GCF_011761565.1. Taxonomy (NCBI): domain Bacteria; kingdom Pseudomonadati; phylum Pseudomonadota; class Alphaproteobacteria; order Micropepsales; family Micropepsaceae; genus Rhizomicrobium; species Rhizomicrobium palustre. The sequence continues at coordinate 2,953,933 of NZ_JAASRM010000001.1, forward strand.
CTGTTTGATGCCCTGACCCTTGCGCAGCATCAGCGCCAGGTTGCGCAAGGCGGCCACATCCACGTCTTGGATGTCTTTCCAGGTAGAGAAGGCGGCGGCGTAATCGCCCGCGTCATAGGCCTTCAGCCCGGCATCGAACTTCGCCTGGATTTCGTCATGGGTAAGGGTGCCCGCGCAGGCGGTCAGAAGGCCCGCGGCAAGAAAAAGCGCGGCCAGGCGAGGCAAGGCCTGAGGGACGGAACGCATGGACAGCATAGCTGCCAAGCTAGCACTGCCCGCGTGTGATGCAAATCTGGCATCGGCAAAACGAAGGTGCTAAGCGGGACAGATGAGCGAAATTGGCGGACCCATTGACGACGGTGGCCTCAAGGCCGACCGCGACCCTTTCGAAATGTTTCAGGCCTGGATGGCCGAGGCGGAAAAGACCGAGCCTAACGAGGCCAATGCCATGTCGGTGGCTTCGGTAGACGGGCAAGGCCGCCCCAATCTCAGGATGGTGCTGCTCAAGAGCGTCGATGCGCGCGGCTTTGTCTTCTACACCAATCTGGAAAGCGCCAAGGGCAGGGAAATTTTGGCGCATCCTGCCGTGGCGCTGAACTTCCATTGGAAGACCGTGCGCCGCCAAGTGCGGGTGCGTGGACATGCGAGCTTGGTCAGTAACGAAGAGGCGGATGCCTATTTCGCCTCCCGCGCCAAGGACAGTCAGATCGGCGCCTGGGCCTCTGCGCAAAGCCGCCCCATGGAAGGGCGCTGGGTGTTCGAAAAAGAGATCGCCAAATACGCGCTGAAATACGGTCTCACCAAAGTGCCGCGTCCGCCGCATTGGACGGGATTCCGCGTTGCGCCGTTTGAGATCGAGTTCTGGCGCGACCGCCCGTTCCGCCTGCATGACCGTTTAGTCTATCGCCGCGAGACGCCCGAAGCGCAGTGGCATACGGAACGGCTGTTTCCATGAGCCTCGTCAAGGATAAGGCCCATTATGAGCGGCTGATGCGGCAGGTGGCACTCGCCGCCGTGCTCACCGCCATTTTCCTGGCCGTCTTGAAGACGGTGGCCTTCATCCTGACGGACTCCATGGCGATGCTGGGATCGCTCGCCGATTCCGCGCTCGATATCATTGCCTCTTTCGTCAATCTCTTAGCGGTGCGTCATGCGCTGACCCCCGCCGATGAGGATCATCGCTTCGGACATGCCAAGGCAGAGCCTTTGGCGGGGCTGGCACAAGGCGCCTTCATCGGCGGCTCGGCGGTGTTCCTCGCTATCGAATCCGTCCGCCGTCTGATCGATCCTCAGCCCATTGCCAATGGTGTGGTCGGGCTTTGGGTGATGGTGGTTTCCATTGTGGTGACAGTGATCCTGGTCGCCGCCCAGCGCCATGTTGTGAGAAAGACCGGCTCGCTCGCCATCAGCGCGGACCGCGCCCATTACGTCAGTGACATTCTGGTCAATGCGGGCGTGATCGTCGGACTGCTGCTCGCGTCGAATTTGGGCTGGCAGGCGGCTGACCCGTTGATGGGCCTCGCCATCGCCGCGCTGATCGCCAACACCGCCTGGCATGTCTTCATTCAAAGCTATGACCAGCTCATGGACAGGGAGCTGCCCGATACAGCGCGCGAGGAGATCAAGACCATTCTCTTATCGCATCCAGAAATCCATGCCCTGCATGATCTGCGCACGCGCGCGGCAGGCACCAAGAGCTTCATTCAAGTGCACATCGAACTCGATCCAGCCTTGAGCCTTTATCGCGCGCATCAGATCAGCGATGAGGCCGAAGCACTGCTGCGCAAGACCTATAAGGATGCGGATATCCTGATCCATCAGGATGTTGCCGGGCTGGAGCAGCCAGCCGCTCTCGCGCAAAACTAGCTGTTGCGAGCGTTTCGCACGCTGTAGAACTACCTACAAGGCAAAATACCTAGCACCACGAAATTGTGCAGTATCAATATGTTACGTGTGCGGAGCAATTTTGCCGCTCGGCAAGCCCCTATTTGTATACGCCATGTAAAGGTGACCGGCGCCAACTCGTAGCGAAGGCTGATAATTCGCGCGGGGGATTTCTCGTGCGCGGCGCCGTGAGCAAGGTTGGAGCAGATGCCCCGTATTCAAGACGTTTCGGTTGGAACCAAAGTTATTATCGCGATGTTCTGCATCGCCTTAGTGGCTTTCGGCAGCGGAATTTTCTCCGCCGTGAAATTGGCATCGGTCAATGCCAACGCCGCCGATATTCGCGACAACTGGCTGCCCTCGACGCGCAGCCTGGGTGAATTGCAATACTGGGCCACACGCAATCGGGCAGGGCAGGCTGTGCTCCTGCTTGCCGCAACCGACGCGCAACGAGAAAAGCAGGCAAAGCGCAACGCCGCCTTTGAGAAAAAAATCGGCGAGATCATCGACGATGAAATGAAGCACGCCAGGAATGACGTGGAGCGCGGATATATTCAGGCGATTTCATCTGCATGGGCAGAATACATGCCGATGAAAGACCGCGTGGACGAGATCCAGAAAACCCAAGGTCATGATGCGAGCGTGGCTTTCTTCATGACGACCTCGCGCGACAGCTTCGACAAGCTCAACAAGGCGATGGAAGCCGCGGTTGCCTATAACACGGACAGCGGCGTGGCGGCGGGTAATGCCAGCGAGGCAACCTATAAGTCCTCGCGCAATTGGATTTTCGTCTCCGTCGCGCTGGTGCTGCTGTTCTGTGCCGCGACGGGTTTTGCCATGGTGCGCTCGGTCTCCGCGCCGCTCGCGCGTATGACCCATTCGATGAGTGAACTCGCCGCGGGCAATATGCAGGTCGAAGTTCCCCATGCCGAGCAGAAAGACGAAATCGGCGAACTCGCTGGCGCCATGACGAGCTTCAAAAACCAGCTCAATGCCGCAGAAGAGTTCAAGGCCGAACAGACGCGTATCATCGTGTCCTCGGTCGGTACTGCGCTTTCGCATCTGGCCAAGGGCGATCTGACCCACCGCATTACCGCCGAACTGACGGGACCTTTCGCCAAGTTGAAGGAAGACTTCAACATCTCCGTCGGGCATTTGCAGGATACGGTGACAACGATCCTGGAAAACACCGGTGATATCGCCAGCGGCGCCACCGAGATTTCTCAGGCCGCCGACGATCTTTCCCGCCGCACCGAGCAGCAGGCCGCAAGCCTGGAAGAAACCGCCGCGGCGCTGGAATCGGTCACCGAGACGCTGAAGAAGACGGCCGCAAACACGCGTGAGGCCGATAAATCCTCCAGCCTTGCGACGCAGGTCGCCAAGGAAGGCGGTGAGGTGCTCGACGCCGCGACCACCGCGATGGATGCCATCGCGCAATCCTCCAAGGAGATCACCGATATCATCGGCGTGATCGACGAGATCGCCTTCCAGACCAATCTTCTCGCCTTGAACGCAGGCGTCGAAGCGGCGCGGGCAGGCGAGGCGGGCAAGGGCTTTGCCGTTGTCGCTTCCGAAGTGCGCGCGCTGGCGGGACGTTCGAGCGAAGCCGCCAAGAAGATCAAGACCCTCATCCATGCCTCGGGTGATCATGTGGCGGGCGGTGTTAAGCTCGTCGGTGAATCCGCCGCCGCCTTGAAGCGCATCATGGAGCAGGTGCACGGCATCAACGCCCTGGTCAGCGAGGTAGCGACTGCTGCCAGCCATCAAGCGACCTCCATCCAGGAGGTCAATGCAGCCGTCGGCCAGATGGATCAGGTCACACAACAGAATGCGGCCATGGTGGAAGAGTCCACCGCCGCCTCGCGCAGTCTTGCCGATAAGACGCGCGCCTTGCAGGAACTTGTTCTGTTCTTTGATGTCGGATCGGCGGCAGCGGTTCGTAGGGACACCCCCCGTCCCAAAGCGCAAAGCGTAGCGCCTCGCCCCCCCGCGGCGCCACGCCGGATCGCTGCCGCCGGCTCTTCCAAACCCGCAGCCCCTGCGGCCAGCGGCGATGATGGATGGGCCGAATTCTAATTAAGAAAACGCGGGACAATCGGAACGGCGCAGATGGCGAAAGCTCTCTGCGCCGCTTCCTTTTGAATATGCCTTTGTAAGAAAAAATGTTTCGAGCACGTACGACTACCGACCGTAGAATTGCCTATCTTTCCTAAGTGCTTATAATTCCAATGTGTTAGGCGTTCTGCCGGAAGCGAACGGGATATTCCCGTTTTGCGGTCAATCTCAAATAAACTTTGATAGTGCCTACTTTCCCTCGCTCAACCAGTGAGGGGCACACATGTCGAATTTCTGCGGTAATTTATCGGTCCGGCTGAAGCTGGCTCTTGTCATGGGCGTGGTTTTGATCGCCGCCATTGCACTCGGGATTTTCTCCTTGATGGAGCTGCGTTCGGTTAACGCCAATGCGGCTGAAATCCGCAACGATTGGCTGCCCTCCACGCGGATATTGGGCGACCTCAATTATGCCGTCACTCGCACGCGTTCCTCACAAAGTACCGCGCTGCTTCTGCCTGCGGGGGCCAAGCAGGAAAAACAGATTGCCCGCATCAAAGGCCTTGAAGAGAGCGTCGACAAAGCCCTGGCGGACTATCGCCCCTACATCAGCTCCGGCGAAGAAAAAACGATTACGCAGAGCATCGAAACGGCTTGGGCCAATTATCGCGTCATGTATGATAAGGCGCTTGAGCTGTCGCGCGGCGGCGATCGCGATGCCGCCGCAGCCTATTTCATGGGCCCGATGCGCGATAGCTTCGATGCCCTCAACAAGGCTATCACCCAGGATGTCGCGCTCAACGCCGCTGGAGGCGTGGCTGCTGCCGATCGCAGTGCCAAGACTTTCGACACGGCCGAGTTCTGGATTTTCGTAGCGATCGCGGCATGTGCGCTGATCTGCGTTTCTTCGACGCTGCTGTTGACGGCCTGCATCGCCAAGCCGCTATTCGGCATTACCGACGCGCTCGCCGAACTCGCCTCGGGCCATTTAGGCGTCGAGGTTCCTTATTCGGATCGCGAGGATGAAATCGGCAAGCTTGCGGGCGGTATGCTCGCCTTCAAGAACCAGCTCGCTGCCGCCGAGCAGGCCAAGGCAGAACAAGCCGATATTATTGTTTCCTCTATCGGTGCTGGTCTATCTCACCTCGCCAAGGGCGATCTGACCCACCGCATCACCGCGGAGCTGGCCGGGCCTTTCGGTCCGCTGAAGGACGATTTCAACGAGGCCGTGGGCAAGCTGCAATCGACCGTCACGACCATCCTCAGCAACACAGCAGATATCACCAGCGGTGCGACCGAGATTTCTCAGGCTGCGGATGATCTTTCGCGCCGGACGGAACAGCAAGCCGCGAGCCTGGAGGAAACCGCCGCCGCGCTCGAAGAAATTACCGAAACGCTGAAGCGGACCGCGGCCAATACCAAAGAGGCTGACAAGGAATCCGGTTCGGCGGCGCATGTCGCCAAAGAGGGTGGCGAGGTGCTTCAGTCCGCCAACTTGGCCATGGATGCGATTGCTCAATCCTCCAAGGAGATCACTGATATCATTGGCGTGATCGATGAGATCGCCTTCCAGACCAATCTTCTGGCGCTGAATGCGGGTGTCGAAGCGGCGCGCGCGGGTGAGGCGGGCAAAGGCTTTGCCGTGGTCGCCTCGGAAGTGCGTGCGCTGGCGGGCCGTTCCGGTGAAGCTGCCAAGAAGATCAAGACACTCATCCATTCCTCGGGCGATCAAGTCTCAAGTGGTGTCAAGCTGGTGGGTGAATCCGCCACGGCATTGCAACGCATTGTCGAGCAGGTGCAGCGCATCAATAAGCTGGTCAGCGATGTTGCCAATGCGGCCGGCCAGCAATCGAGCGCCATCCAGGAAGTCAATTCCGCGGTCGGCCAGATGGATCAGGTCACCCAGCAGAACGCGGCGATGGTGGAGCAGTCTACCGCAGCAGCCCGCAGCCTTGCCGATAAGACGCGCGCACTGCAGGAACTCGTCTCCTTCTTCGAAATCGGATCGGTGGTTCGCCGGGACCCGCCCCGGCCCTCAGCCAGCGCGGCGCAGCGCTCCCAACTCGCGCCTCGCCGGACCGCTGCCGCTGTTTCATCCCGCCCTGCTGTTGCTGCGGTAAATACGGATGCGGGATGGGCGGAGTTTTAGAGGATACAAGTGTTTTAAAACCAATACATACACCAATTGTAAAACTCACAGGCGTAGCGATTAATAGGCTCATGGTGTGAAGAGGTAACAGGATGCAGTTGAAGGATCTCACAGTCGGCCGGAAGCTGTTCGGGGCATTCGCGCTCGTGCTATTTGCGACGATTGCGCTCGGGCTTTTCGCCATGAACCGACTGTCGCAGCTCAATGACAATGCCAGCGAGCTGAGCGGCCATTGGGTTCCGGCGATGAAAAACCTCGCCGAGTTCCAATATAACTCCACGCGTTTTCGCTCTTACTCCAGCACCTATCTTCTGCCCGGAACGGATGAAGACCACGAAGGCACGCTGAAGCTTCTGAAGAAGTCGGAGGACGCTGCAGATAAGGCTCTGTCGGAATTCGCCGCCAAGGCGATGACGGCGGAGGACAAGGCGCTTGCGGCCAAGCTGCAGGATGTCTGGACCGCCTATAAGCCGATGCGCGAAAAGCAGGTCGAGCTTTACAAGAGCGGCGGGCTCGACAAGGCCGGTGCCTATTTCATGGGGCCGATGCGCAAGAGCTTCAAGGCGCTGACCGAGGCCACCGATGCCGCGATCAAATATAGCGTTGATGGCGCCAAGAATGCTGGGCAGGAGAGTTCAGATCTGTTCGTCACCTCGCGCGTGTTCGTGCTGGTTGCCATTGTGATCGCGCTGGCGCTGTGCCTTGGGGCTTGGTTCGTCCTCAGCCGTGCGGTTGCGGCACCGCTCCTCAGCATGACCGAGGCGATGGGCGAACTCGCGCGCGGCAATCTTGCCACCCATGTGCCGCATGCCGATCAGCAGGATGAAATCGGCAAGCTGGCCGAGGCCATGACCACCTTCAAGAATCAGCTGGCCGCAGCCGAACGTTCCAAGGCCGAGCAGACCGAAGCCATCATTTCGAGTATCGGTATCGGCCTTGACCACCTCGCCAAGGGCGATCTTACGCATCGCGTCACCGCGAGCCTGACCGGGCCTTTCGCCAAGCTAAAGGAAGACTTCAACGCTGCCATGGGCCGCATGCAGGAGACCATGTTCAGCATCCTGGAATCCGCCTTCCAGATCGCCACTTCGTCGGGTGAAATCTCCCGGGCCGCCGACGATCTTTCGCATCGCACCGAAGGCCAGGCTGCCAGCCTGGAAGAAACCGCCGCTGCGCTGGAAGAGATTACCGCCACGGTGAAGAAGACCGCGAGCAACGCCAAGGAAGCGCGTGCCAGCGTAACGACTGCCAAGACGGCGGCCGAAGAAGGCGGGCGCGTGGTGAAAACCGCCACCCAGGCAATGGATGCCATTTCGCAGTCTTCCAAGAAGATCACCGATATCATCGGCGTGATCGACGAGATTGCCTTCCAGACCAATCTTCTGGCCTTGAACGCGGGCGTCGAGGCGGCGCGTGCGGGCGAGGCGGGGCGCGGTTTCGCCGTGGTGGCCTCCGAAGTGCGTGCGTTGGCGCAGCGTTCCGGCGAGGCAGCCAAGGAAATCAAGACGCTCATCAATGCCTCCGGTGCGCAGGTCAGCGAAGGTGTCAAGCTTGTCGGCGAAAGCGGCAAAGCCCTGACCAACATTGTTGAGCAGGTGCAGAAGATCAACACGCTGGTCTCGGAAATGGCACTTGCCGCCGAACAGCAATCCACCGGCATCGAAGAGGTGAACGGAGCCGTCGGCCAGATGGATCGCGTTACCCAGCAGAACGCCGCCATGGTGGAAGAATCCACCGCCGCGTCGCGCCAGCTCGCCGACGAAACCAAGAGCCTGCAGGACCTCGTGGCCTTCTTCCGGGTGGCAGAGAACACCGCGGCCAAGCCACAAGCCAAACCCGCCGAACCCATGGCGCGCAAAACCCCGTCTGCGCAGCCGGCGCGCAAAGTGGCGGCTGCGGGCGGCGCAAGCGCTCCGGCGCCCGCGGCACATGGCGATGATTGGGAAGAGTTCTGAGCCTGCCTTAAATCCGTTTCTACACCAAACTAAAGGGCTGTTTCTCTGCAAAGGAGAAACAGCCTTTTTTCTACGTATTCATGCGAGCGGTTAAGGCGCTTATACGCCGCTTTACCAAGCTATCGCGCAATCTTTTTTAAATGCGACCGAACGCATTCTCCCGCTCAATAATATGCATTTGAAATGCACAATTCTATCTGGCGGAGAAAATGGTGGGTCTGAAGAATTTTTCGGTGCGTGCGAAGATACTTGGCGGTTTGGCGATCATCCTGCTGGCGACGATCACGCTTGGAGTTTTCTCCGTACTCCGGCTCTCCAGTCTGAATGATCAGGCCGCCGATATCCGCGACAACTGGATGCTCGGGATCGGTTATCTCGGCCAGTATGAATATGCCGAGACGCGGCTGCGCATCTATCACGTCAGTACCATCTTCGCCAAAACCGACGCGCAGCGCCAAATGATTTCGAGCAGCATTCCGAAGCTGGAAAAAATGGCGGCGGAAAACTGGTCGAAATATCGCCCCACGATTACCGACCCCGAAGAAAATGCCTTGGCGGATCGCATCGAGAAGACCCAAGATGCCTATTCCGCCACTGTGCGCGAACTTGAGCGCATTTTGAAAGAGCAGGGCCCTGATGCCGCCGCTCAATATTCGCTCGCCACGATGCGGCTGGTGTTCAATGATTTTGCCGCTGCGATCCAGGCCGATCTCAACTACAACATCGAGGGCGGCAGGAAGTCTGCCGAGGTGGGACAGGCGACCTATCACCAGTCGCGTATTTGGATTTTCGCAGCGCTTGGGCTGGCCGTGCTGCTGTGCGGTGGTATCGCTTATGTCCTGACCTCGGGCGTCGCTGTGCCGCTTGGCAATATGACGGGGGCCATGCAGGAGCTGGCATCCGGTAATCTCGACGCGCATGTTCCGCATGCCGATCAAACTGACGAAATCGGAAAGCTCGCGGGCGTGATGACCGCGTTCAAGAACGGGCTTGCCGCGGCCGAGAAAGCCAAGGCGGAACAGACCGAGGTGATCGTCTCCTCTATCGGTGCGGGGCTTGACCATCTCGCGCGCGGCGATCTCACCCATCGCGTGGAAGCCGATCTCTCCGGCGCCTTCGCCAAGCTGAAATCCGACTTCAACGGTGCTATGGACCGGCTGCAGGATACGCTCGGCAATGTCATCGGCTCCTCGGGGCAGATCGCGGTGGGCGCGGGCGAAATCTCCCAGGCCGCCGACGATCTTTCCCGTCGCACCGAGCAGCAGGCCGCAAGTCTTGAGGAAACCGCTGCGGCGCTGGAAGAGATCACCGCCACGGTGCGCCGCACGGCTGAGAATGCGCGCAGTGCCCGCAGCAGTGTGACCTCCGCCAAGACGGCCGCGGAAGCAGGCGGGTCGGTGGTGGAAAACGCCATAGGCGCGATGGATGCCATCGAACAATCCTCCAAGAAAATCACCGACATCATCGGCGTGATCGACGAGATCGCTTTCCAGACCAATCTTCTGGCGCTCAATGCGGGCGTGGAAGCGGCGCGCGCGGGCGAGGCGGGCAGGGGCTTTGCCGTGGTGGCAAGCGAAGTGCGCGAACTTGCCCAGCGCGCCTCCGGGGCGGCCAAAGAGATCAAGACGCTGATCGCGGCCTCTGGCGAGCATGTGCGCTCAGGCGTGAAGCTGGTGGGCGAATCCGGTTCAGCGCTGCGCCAGATCGTGGATCAGGTGCAATCGATCAATGCGCTGGTGAGCGACATGGCCCAGGCCGCGGAACAGCAATCGACTGGCATCGAGCAGGTCAATGCCGCCGTGGCGCAGATGGATCAGGTGACACAGCAGAACGCCGCCATGGTGGAAGAATCCACCGCCGCCGCGCGAAACCTCGCTTCGGAAGGTCAGACCCTGCAGACGCTGGTAGCCTTTTTTAACGTTGGCCGAGGTACGCTGACGCCTAAGGCTGCTCCTTTGCGGCGTGCTGCCCCTGCCAGGCCGCTGCAAGCCAAGATGGCTGTTGGTGCACGCGTTATAGCGCCTGCCCGCCAGGATGATTGGGCAGAGTTCTAAACTCATATGCCAAAAGAGATGAATAGGGCGAGTGCATGGAAACGCTGAAGAACTGGTCTGTCCGCTCAAAAGTCATTGCCGCCTTTGCCTGCGTTTTGGCCGCAACGCTTGCGCTCGGGCTGTTCTCCTTGCAGCGCTTGGCCAGCGTGCAGAATAATGTACTCGAGTTCCGCGATGACTGGACGCCGGGCATTCGCTCCACGGAAGAGATGAAGTTCATCTCCATGCGCTATCGCCAGCGTCAGGCGGTCTATCTGATGCTGGAGACCGACGCCGAGCGGACAGCAGAGAAGGCCAATCTCGCCAAGCTGAAAGGCCAGTTCGAAGCGGTATATTCGAAATTTGCCTCGACCTCGGACAGCCCTGTCGAACGGGAGATGACGCAAGCCCTGAAAGCCAAATGGGACGCCTATGTGGCGCTCGAACCGGAGATGTTCTCTGTTCTGCAAACCCAGGGTATGAAGCCGTCCTTGGTCTATTACGCCAAAGGTCCAGCCAAACGTACCTATGACAAGCTCCAGGCTACGCTGGAGGCGGACACCGATTTTCACATACGCGGTGCGGCCGAAGCGGGAGACAAAAGCCAGAAAGTCTATGCCTCCGCGGTTTATTTGATTTTTGTGGCGATTGGCATAGCGGTGCTGTTCGCTCTGGCTGCCGGTCTGATGCTGATCCGGTCGGTGTCCACGCCGCTCGGGGCCATGACCAATGCCATGGATGAACTGGCGCGCGGACGCCTCGACGTACATGTTCCGCATGCGGATCAGCGCGATGAGATCGGCAAGCTCGCCGGTTCCATTCACGCCTTCAAGGAACAGCTCGCGGCGGCCGAACGCGCCAAAGAGGAGCAGGCGCAAGTGATCGTCTCCTCCATCGGCAGCGGGCTTGATCATCTTGCCAAGGGCGATCTCACCCATCGCGTCAGCGCTGAACTTTCCGGCGTGTTCGCTAAGCTCAAAATCGACTTCAACGCCGCCATGGAGCGCTTGCAGAGCACCATGGGCGATGTGCTCAAGAGTGCAGGCCAAATCGCTTCCGGATCGGGCGAGATCTCGGTCGCGGCGGATGATCTTTCCCGCCGTACCGAGCAGCAAGCCGCAAGCCTTGAGGAAACCGCTGCCGCCTTGGAGGAAATCACCGCCACGGTGAAGCAGACCGCGACCAATGCCCGTCAAGCGCGCAGCGGTGTTGCCCGTGCTACTCAGGCGGCGGAGCAGGGCGGGCAGGTGGCCACTACCGCTATCGCGGCGATGGATTCCATTTCCCACTCTTCCAAGCAGATCACCGACATCATCGGGGTGATCGACGAGATCGCCTTCCAGACCAACCTTCTGGCCTTGAATGCAGGCGTGGAGGCGGCGCGTGCGGGCGAGGCCGGCAAGGGCTTCGCGGTGGTGGCTTCCGAAGTGCGGGCACTGGCGCAACGCTCCAGCGGCGCGGCCAAGGAGATCAAGACGCTGATCAATACCTCCAGCGAGCATGTCACGTCGGGCGTCAAGCTGGTGGCCGAAACCGGCGGAGCCCTGCGCCAGATTGTGGAGCATGTGCAGCAGATCAACACCTTGATCAGTGAGATGGCCCTGGCGAGCGAACAACAGGCCACCGGCATCGAGCAGGTCAATGCCGCTGTCGCGCAGATGGATCAGATGACCCAAAAGAACGCGGCGATGGTGGAAGAATCCACCGCCGCCTCGCGCGGCCTTGCGGGGGAAACCGAGGCTTTGCGCGAGTTGATCGGCTTCTTTGATGTCGGTTCTCCCCCCAATGCTTTGTCACAGCCGCGCCCCGTTCGGCCGCCCGCGAAAATCACCCTTTCGGTCCAGCCGCGGGCCCGCAGGCAGGTGCAAAATGGCGGAAGCTGGGAGGAGTTCTAGCAGAATTGCCGCAGGGGGACGGGAGGATGACAAGCTCGCGCGGCTTGGCTAATATGGGAGCGGTAACATAAGAAACTGAGGGACCGCCCCCATGAAGATGACTTTCCGCTGGTATGGTGACAGCGATCCGGTGAGCCTTGCCTATATCCGCCAGATTCCGGGCATGTATGGCATCGTCTCGGCGGTCTACGACGTTCCGGTGGGCGAAGTCTGGCCGGTGGAGAACATCCTGGCCCTCAAGAAGAAGATCGAGGATGCCGGGCTGAAGTTCGAGGTCATCGAAAGCGTGCCGGTGCATGAGGACATCAAGCTGGGCCGCCCCACGCGCGACCGCCTGATCGCCAATTATGCCGAGACCATCAAGAACCTCGGCAAGTGCGGCCTGAAAGTCATCTGCTACAACTTCATGCCGGTGTTCGACTGGACCCGCACCATCCTCGACATGAAGCTTCCCGACGGTTCCTCCGCGCTGGCTTTCGATGTGGAGGTCGTGAACAAGATCGACGTCTCGCAGGGTATCGACCTGCCGGGCTGGGACGCCTCCTATAAGCCGAACGAGCTGAAGGCGCTGCTCGACGAATATAAGAGCATCGACGAAGACAAGCTCTGGGCCAATCTCGAATACTTCCTGAAGGGGATCATCCCTGCGGCGGAAGAGGCGGGGATCAAGATGGCGATCCATCCCGACGATCCGCCGCGCCCGATCTTCGGCCTGCCGCGCATCGTCAAAGACGTGCATGATCTGCGCAAGCTCCTCGCCATGGTCGACACCCCTGCGAACGGGCTGACGCTGTGCTCGGGCTCGCTCGGCGCGGATCTCAAGAACAACATCGTCGAGCTGGTGAAGGAATTCTCCGGCAAGGGCCGAATCCACTTCGCGCATTTGCGCAATGTGAAGGTGGATGAGAAGGGCAATTTCCACGAGACGGCGCATAAATCCGATTGCGGCTCGCTCGATATGGGCGCCATCGTTAAGGCCTATTACGACACGGGCTATGAAGGTTATGTCCGCCCGGACCATGGCCGCATGATCTGGGGCGAAACCGGCAAGCCCGGCTATGGCCTCTATGACCGCGCGCTTGGTGCCGTTTATCTCAACGGCCTCTGGGAAGGCATCGCCAAAGGCGAAGGCAAGCCGGTATAAGGCTGACCTGTCCCGAACGCATATAAGGGGCGCTTTCGGGCGCCCCTTTTGTTTTGCGCAAATGGCGCAGTGCCTTGCTCCTCTCATCGCGCTATGCTGGCGAAAGGGGAGATGGACGATGACGAATTATCCTTTGCAGGGCGGGTGTTTTTGCGGCGCAGTGCGTTATGAGATCACGACACCGCCGATGTTCGTCAATTGCTGCCATTGCAGCGATTGCCAGAAGCAGGTTGGTTCGGCCTTCGCCATCAACGCGATTATCGAGGCCGATCGGGTGAACCTGTTATCCGGCGCGCTCGAATGCATCGAGATGAAAACCGATAGCGGCAGCCCGCATGACATCTATCGCTGCCCGGCGTGCAAATCCGCGCTGTGGAGCGATTACGGCCGCCGACGCGTGGCGCTGTTCTTGCGCGTCGCAACGCTCGATACTCCTTCGGCCCTGCCGCCGGATGTGCATATCTACACCCGCTCCAAGCTCGATTGGGTGGTGCTGCCTGAGGGCGTGCGCGCTTTCGCGGAATATTACGACATGGAAAAAGAATGGCCGCGCGAAAGCCTGGCGCGGGGTGCTGCGGTGATGGCGAAGAGGGCGTAGAAAATGTTTGAATTAGATAAAAAATCCAGACCCAGTATTGAATAGTGTCATTTATCTCAGTTGCTTGAGAGAGATCTCGGGTGAATCTCGGTACAAGAAATTCTTGAATCTCGGATATAGTTCCTAAACTGCTGTACCCAGCCTATTTCATGTGCTTCTTTGTTGAATAGGAAAATAGTCAATCCCGCTCTGATGTGACCCTGGATCGCTGATATCAATTCATCATAAGCGTCTGTCGAACGATTTGTGGGGTCTGCTTGGGATAACAACAGAATTGCGTATTCGACGTAATTTATATCGCGCTGATAGAGATAGCTTACTGTACGCTTGTGCTCGAAGTTGGGGCGCTCAAATACTGGTTTAGGTCTGATATCGATAATAGCTGTAACTGCATTTCTTGCCAGTAGGCGCAGAAATGTGTCTTCGGAAAATTCATCGATATCGATGAACGCAATCTTATCTCTGCCGTGGAGGCAAGCCCCGAACAAATCAGCAGTACGCACCTCCGATCCTGAAGTAGGCGTATTATGCACCGGAAATTTTAGAACCTTACTTTCGGCCAAGTTATTTCTCCGGAACTAGCGCAGCCGCGCCATCTTCAACTTTCAGTAACTCTCGCAATCTCACTGCCAGTGCCGGAACTCCTCCCACTGGCGAGTCAAAAGAACCATCTGGAAATTTTAACTCTACCCGCTTGGTGAAAAAGTCCTCATACATGCGGGGCCCAACTCCTGTGAATGGCACAATCACCATCTTCGTTGGTCGGGAGCGCGCTCCGGTCGCATCCACGGGGGGGAACTCAGTAGAAATCGAATCTCCATGCAGTTCTCTAGCCAAACTCTTCACATACGGCTCAATATAATAAACGTACTCTATACCTGCAGTGACAAGATGGCGAGCACAGTTGTGACAGGGATAGGTTGTGCAAAACAGTGCAGCGCCTTCAGGGGAAATGCGATTGCGTGCGGCTGATAGAAGTGCGCTCATTTCGGCGTGAATGGCGCGGGAATATTCAATCGCATCTTTTAGGCCTGGGGCGCCGTCGAGGGCAGCAGAATCACTCCTGAAAAAATCTGCGATTCGCTCTTTCGCCTGGCTTCTCGCCTTTTCGGCAATATCAAATTCCGCTTCGGGAGGAGGGTATGCTGCTCGAGCCAGTTTTTCACTCAGATTTGTTGCGAGCCACTCTCCGATTTCTTTTTGAAGAGAATCTTTCTTTCGCTTATTATGGCAACCGACGAATTCTGTTGAGCCATCAGTCCATTTCCATTGGAAGCAGCGGTGCTCTGACGCGGCATCTTCGTCACATACTCCGCCCCCGAATTTTGGCACTTCGTTTGTACCAGTTGAGACGATGGTCCCATCCTGCAACATAAGTGCAGCCCCAACCTGTCTCGACAGGCACGATGACTGCAAAGCAGCTGCGTGTGCGTGGTACATCGCGCGCTCTTCACGCGTTGGCCGAACTAATCCAGAACCAAGTAGGAGGTCGACAAGCCGACTTAGGTCATGAGTTAAGTTTTCGCCATCACGGGATACGGAATTATTATCTATGAAAAAGTCGGCACGATAAAATGCGTCGCGTACCTGCTGGCCATATTGCCGCCCTCGGTCTTTCTCGTCTCGATCCATGTAGGCGTGCACATCTTTACGAAGGGCGCCACTATATTTTGCTGTAGAGCGAGCATCCCCTATTAATCGTTTCTCCCGCTGGCTCTGTTCGCAATGCACGGCGACTAGTCGGAATGATAAGTCGTAGGCTCTTCTTAGTAATTCTACTTCCTCGGAGTGTTTGATGGAGTCCAAAATGAACGCCAGCTTTTGTTCTCCAGCTATCCTACTTCCACGTTGTTTTTTGATAGCGTGTACAGCTAAAGCAGCCACTGCGGCGTTACCATATTGCTTCCGTAAATTATCTCCGCGGTCCTGAAGCTCGGAAGCTCGAAGAAGTTGTGAAACACCCTTGCGCGCGCCTTCTTCAATTTTTTGAAGCTTGCTGGTGTCGAAACGCTCTGCGATTAAGGTGCTGAGCTTTATTGGGTGTACTTCATAACCTTTTAGTTCGAGCAGTACCCGAATGCGCCGTGCTGCTGTTGAGCAGCCCGCTCCAGCATACCCTACCACACCTATTACTAGCTCTTGCGAGATTGGCGAGATGTCTTTCGCTGTTTCTTCGGCATTATTGGGTTTGGGGAGGAGCTTAGGTTTTGCCACCGCAGGTTCTCCGAGTTCTGATGTCGGATGGAATGGGCTATGATATGCAACTTTCAAGGGATTTCTATATCTAGGGCCTGTGCCAACTGCGCGCATTTGCGAAAATTTGTGAGGGGTAATAGGTGCAGCTTGGGCATTCGGCGCTGCCTCTCAGATTAACCTTCGTTGGGGGGATTTATACCGGTGTTTCTCAGGTCCTGGGTTTTCTTTTGTCCATAACATTGTGCTGTTGTCGGTCCTGAGATTTTCAATCACCCGCCTAAAAATTTTCCCTTGGTATAGCGCACCAGATCGACGGCGCTCCCAATGGAGAGGACGGGGTTGTGATAGTATTTTACTTCTTGCGTCTGATGGTCTTGGTACGTTGTGAGGTGCTGCGGGGATACGTGCTTAAGCTTTTCACTTCGCGGCTCTGGCAGATGCGCGCGTGACGGCTTCCCAGCGCCAAGGCGAGGCGCGGGCTTGCACCTTTAGCCAGGTGAATGGGGTTCGCGTCCAGGCAAGAATCTCGTCGCTCCGATTATCGAGGACGAAATCACCCCGATCTGTCGTTATCGTCATGACGGTGTGCAGCGCCCCGCCGGGAAGCGCGACCACGGCGAGCCGCAAGATTGAGAAGGGCAGGCCCGCCGCGAAAAGCCGCTGCCGCTTGGTCACAGCGTAGTCATCGCAATCGCCATATCCGTCTTTCGGGATGGTCCAGTATTCGGGCCTGCCGTAATGCTCTTCATCGTCTTCCGGCCAGATGTCGCTATTGACGTCGTGATTGACGCGCAGGAGGAGCTGCCAGCTTGGCACGGTGAGAGGGAGCGGCGGCCCTGACGCGGGAGCGCATTGATCCTCAAAGCGCATGCAGAAGCTGACGGCACCGAAGGGCGGCTCTGTTTCGGGGCCGGCATCCGGAAGGGGCGGGGAAGGTTCAGGAAGTGGCTGGGGAGGCGCGCACCCAGCCAAAAGCAGGATAGCGGCGAGGATGCCTGCTGTGCCGGCTTTGGTCAATCTGCCCGCCCGCGGTGTTCCAGGCAGACAACGCGGTGATCAGAGAAATAATTCGTATAGGGATGAAATAAACGCGCGCGTCACTTTTCCCGCGCCTTATCCTTCGAAAGACAAGTCGTAGCTGGTAGCCCCAAGGACGTCTTCCACCGTCGCGCCGCGATCCTGGAAGGGGGCGAGAATGCTTTCCACCGCGAGGTCGTCGCGGCCAAAGGCGCGGGCAAGGCCTACGACACGTAAAGGCGCGCCGAATTCCAGTACGGCATCGATGAGGAGCTTCCAGCGCGCGAAAATCGCAGGTGCCTCGATAACTTCGAGATTATGTCCGGCGATGTCGCCGAAAATGCGCGCGTATTTTGCGCCGGTTGAGATGGCGCGATAGCGATGGGCACCGCTGGCCATTTCGGTGCGTTGCAACAGCGCGGTGCACTCGACAAAGTTGCGCTCGGGGGTCGGCGTGAAAGAGAAGTGCTGCGAGCCAGGCCCGATCGCCCGGCTTTTGCGCCAGGCGGCCAAGACGTCGCGCAGATCCTTGCTCTGCACATTCTCGCAGTGGCTGTCGAAGGTCACGGTCATGCCGATCTCTCTGGCCTTCTGGTGCAGCTTGGCGAGGAAGGCGTCGTCGCGCGTGGGTAGAGCTGCGGGAGCTTCCGGCGGTGGCTGGCTTTCATCGCGAAAGGCCGCGTTCATCCATCCCTTGGCACTGGCGATGGCATGCTTGGCGGCTTCCGGCTTATCGAGATTAGGCACCAAGAGCACCGGCTTCACGGCCCAAAGCGAACTCATCTTGGCGGCGTAAGGGCGCATCGCCTCGACATGCGGGCGCATGGCCAGATCGCTTTTCAAGATATGCTCGAGGACCCAATGGCGCAGCAAGGCGCTGAGCTCGTGATGCACATCTGCAAAGCGTTGCGTCAGTGCGGCATCGACCAGCGCCAGATCATTCTCCGCACCGGCATACATCGCAGCAGGGCACGCGCGTTCGAGTTCCTCAATGCTGCGCGCCACGTGATCGAGGTGATGGGCAAGATCGCGATGGCTGGCGTGATGCTCGCGCCGCAGCGGAAAATTCGAAGCGGCCTGCAGATGCTCTTCGCGGGCGAAATGCAGATTGATGTAGTGGTGCAGGCGGGCGACGATGCGTTGCAGCTCGACAAGATTATTCACGTTCGGCCGCGTTTCGCAGAAATCGCTGGTGATGGAAATCAGAAGCTGATGGTCGTGATCGATGATCCCGTTGTCGATTGCCATCGCTGGACGCCATAGCAAGCTCACCTGCATCTCCCGCCAAGAACACCTTCGCCTGAATAGGCTATGCTTACGCGGCGCAGTTGAAGGAAGACTTAAATGTGAGCGCCGCCAAGTTGCATAGCGCTTGTAAATACAGGAAAAACTCTAAGGAAATGTACGTACACGAATGATGTCAGCGGTTACTGCTATCGCGCGGAGGCATTGAGGAAATCCTCTTTCGTGTACCGCACCAGATCGCCGATGGTGTCGATGGAGAGATCAGCGGCAGGGTAGTCGGTGAGGATTTTCATGTCCGTTGCATAGTGGCCTTGGCGTGGGAAAATAGTGGTGACCTTTGGCCCCCAATATTTCTTGATGGCATCCAAGAGGCGCAGCTTGTCGTCGACGAAAACGTAATGGGCGGCGGGAAATAGCCGCTCGACATGGGCGAGCTCAACTTCCTTATGGACATAGATCAGCACGCGGCGGCCGAAGAGGGCCGAGAGGCCCGAGGCATAGACCTTGCGCGGCTGAAACACCGCGTCGCCATCGGAGATAATCGCTGTCACGCCCCATTGACCGACATGGCGCACCGCGGCCTCCGCGCCCGGAAACAGGCGCTGTGCGAAAGGATAATCGATCAGCCAATTGGCCATGCGCAAAATGCGCGGGTCATGCATGTATTTGACGCGATAGCGTTCCAGCGCGCCGAGGTAATCGGCATAGCCAAGCTCGCGCCGCAAATCCTCGAAGATCGTCCAATAACAGTCATGGGGATAGTCGCCGTGCTCGCGGCGCAGATAGGCGCTGAGGTCCGCGGTGATCTGGTCATTATCGATCAGGGTATTGTCGACATCAAAAAAGAAAACGAGTTCGCCGTTGCTGCTCATAGGCGGTCCAGAAAGATTCGCGAGCATGCTAGCAAGCGCGTGCCGCAAGGGCAGCAGTCACGCAACGGCAACTACGCGTAAAAAAAGAGCCACACCGGTTATGGCCGGTGCAGCCCATATGGGATCTCAACGCGCGGGCTTTATCCGGCGTCGGCGCGCCGCGAATATTCCAAGACCTACGAGTGCCCCGGCGAAGACGGCGAGGCTTGAGCTTTCCGGCACCGCCATGACCGATGACCTCGTCATGTTAAACGCGAGATCGCTGCGCAATTTGGTGTTAACGGGAGGGGCGCCCGAGATGATGCCTGACCCTTTCAGCGGTGTGGTTTTGTAGCCGGAGAGGACATTGCCCGCGACCTGCAACGCTTTGTTGCCGGTCGAATTCCACACAAAGCTTTGGGTCTTGGGGTGATCGTTCTGGAAGCTGTTATTGGCGATCAGCATGACGCCTGCGGGATTGGTGTTGCCTTCCTCGCCCAAGGCGATGGCTGTCATGGCGTTGCTGGATTTGGCGCCTTTCTCGAGCTTATTGCCGGTGATGGTTACTGCACCGCCATTGGGGACATCGATGAGATAAGAGGACGTGCCCGTCGGCCCATCCTTGATGGTATTGCCGATTACGCGGGTGGCGATGGCGCGCGACTTGATGGCGTGACCCGATTGGGTATCGGTGAAAGTGTTGTTCTCGACATCCAACAGTTTGATATGCCCCGCGTAGATGCCATGAGCGCAACCTTTGGAGGAAACGCAGGCACCGTTATGGATGAAACTCGAGTTCTTGACTGTGAGCGTCGAGCCGCCATTAGGGTCTGCCAGAATACCGTTCTGATTATTTTTGAAAACGCTGTTCAGCACAGTGAGGTTGGTGCCTTGCATGCGAATGCCTGCGCCATTGCCGTCGCCGCCCTTGGCGCCGCTGAAGGTGATGTTCTTGATGGTGGTGTTGGAGGAACTCACCACAATGAGACCCTTGGATTGGACGAGCCCGCCGCTGATGGTGACCCCGCCTGCGGTGCCATAAAGGGTGAGGCTGGATTTATAGACGCGCGCTCCGGTATAGCTGCCCGGGCTTATGGCGATAACATCGCCTTGGGTGGCCGCATCAATCGCCGCCTGGATGGTCTTGTATTTCTGGCCTGCGCCGACGCTGAGCGTAGCCGCCGATGCTCCGCCTGCAGCCGCGAGCAGGGCGGCGGAAAAAAACATTCCCGCAAAAAGGGCGATGCTTCCTGGGTGTTTCGGCATGAATCCTTCCTTGGCTTATCTGTTCTTTTCCGTGCAAGGTTCGCGCGTCTGCATTCCCGCGGAGGGCGATCCCGCAGGGCACAAAGACCAGCTTTGCGAAGGTGAGGCGAAGCGAAACCTGGCGCCGCTTTCTTAGGCAAGAAGCTCCGCCACAGACAGGGACAATAGAGAGACTGAGATTAGTCTTTACGCGGAAGAATCGGTTTCGCCGATCCGCAATGTTTCGAGTGCCTCGACGATCTCTTCGGGGCTGGCCTGCCAGAAGCGGCCGAAGGAGACAAAGCGGCGCCCATTCACCGGCTCTTTCAATTCGAGGCCCGGCGAGCGGAAGCGGCTGGTCGGCGAGAAGACGATCACCCCGGCAATCTCGCGCCAGAAAAAACGGCGCGCCGTATCGCTACCGGCCTGGGTGAAGGAAAGGCCGGTTTCATCAGCTTCCAGCTTGGCGGGGCGGGAGAGGGATTGGCCCGCTTTCACCGCCACCACCACGGCTGCCAGCGCCAGCGGGGCAAAGAGGCTGACGCCCAGCGTCGACCACAGCCCCGGCAGATAGGCGCAGAGGAGGCCGGACGCCCCCAAGAGCAGCGCGGCGAAGACGGCTGTGGCAATGACAAATCCAAGTTTGGTGGGGCTTTGGCGGAAACTGGTCATGGCCGTCACACAGCACGCGCGCGGGCTTGGTGCAAGCGGAGGCTCTTGCGCCATTTGAGTAGGGGTATATATAACGTATATGAATCGTATATGATGTGTTTGAGGCGCCGATGGGCATCGTGAATATAGAGGATGAGCTGCACGACCAGCTTCGCCGGGCGAGCAAGGTTCAATACCGCTCGATCAATGCCCAGGCCGCCTATTGGATCAAGATCGGCATGCTGTGTGAGACCAATCCGGATTTGAGCTTCGCTGAGATCATGGCGCGGGAGCTGCGCGCGGCGGGCGTTTCGCCGGAGGCGGTGGCGACGCCGAGCGCGGCTGAGCTATGACCAAATCTCCTCACGAAATCGCGCTCATGGCGCAGTCTGGCAAGCTCCTGGCGCAAGTCTTCGAGATGCTGGATCGCACACAGCTCTTGGGCAAATCCACGCTCGAGATCGACATGTTGGTGGAGCGCTTCATCGTCGATGAGCTGAAGGCGCGGCCCGCCAGCAAAGGCCAATATGGCTATGGCTTCGTCCTCAATTGCTCGATCAATCAGGTCGTTTGCCATGGTGTGCCCTCCGCCAGCGAGGTGCTGAAGGACGGCGATATCGTCAATCTCGACATCACCTTGGAAAAGAACGGCTACATCGCCGATTCCAGCAAGACCTATCTTGTCGGCAATGTGCATCCGGCGGCCAAGCGGCTGGTGCAGGTGACTTATGAAGCGCTGTGGAAGGGCATTGAGGCAGTGCGGCCGGGCGCGCGGCTAGGCGATGTCGGCTTTGCTATCGAGCGTCACGCCAAGAAGAACGGCTATTCGGTGGTGCGCGACTATTGCGGCCATGGCATCGGGCGCCAGATGCATGAAGAGCCGGAGGTTCGCCATTATGGCAAGCCCGGCACCGGCCTCACCCTGAAAGAGGGGATGGTCTTCACCATCGAGCCGATGATCAATCGCGGCCGACACGGGGTGGAAACCTTGGAGGATGGCTGGACGGTGGTGACGGCGGATGGATCGCTCTCCGCGCAATTCGAACACACCGTCGCCGTGACATCCTCTGGCGTATCCGTCCTGACGCGGCGCGCGGACGAGAAACGCCGGAAAGCCGCTTAGCGGCCTTTGGTCTTTTCGAACAAGGCGGCGATGGCTTCCTGGCCTTCGTCGGAGTGCATCCAGCCTTCCGCGGCCTGCATGGTCGGGAACTGACCGGCGACGCGGTGCGGCTTGACGCGATCAGGCACGGGCACCAGCACCTCGAAGGTCCCGGCGAAGCGCTGATCCTTGGTTTCCACGGCAAAGGCTTGAGGTTTCTGGTACTTTTTCATCGCACGCTCCGTGGGTTGGCTCAAAATCGCTGATTGCCGCCGTGCATAGCACCTGCGCGGCGGGCTGTAAGCATGAAGCTTTGGTCATCGCCGGGGGCGAGGCGAAATTCACTCCTGGGCGCGCTTTTTCCGCCCAATGCTGAGCTGTTCGCGCCAGAGCTTGGCAGGAATTTCTTCCGCTGCACCTTCGGGGAGTTGGCCGAGATGGAAGGGGCCATATTGCACCCGGATGAGGCGGGCGACCTTCAGGCCAAGATGCTCCATCACCCGCTTTACCTCGCGGTTCTTGCCCTCTTTCAAGGTGACGCTGGCCCAGGAATAGACCCCGCGCGAGCGCTCGATGTCGGCGATGATGGGGCCGTATTTCACCCCGTCGATGGTGACGCCCTGGGCGAGCTTGTCGAGATCGGCCTGGGTCACGGTGCCGAAGAGGCGGGCGCGGTATTTGCGCGTCCAGCCGGAAGCGGGCAGCTCCAGGCGGCGGGCAATTTCGCCATCATTGGTGAGGAGCAGCAGGCCTTCGGAGTTCACGTCCAGACGACCGACCGAGACCACGCGCGGCAGGCTCTTGGGCAGGTGATCGAACACCGTCGGGCGGCCTTCCGGGTCACGATGGGTGGTCACATGGCCAGCAGGCTTGTGATAGCGCCACAACCGCGTCGGTTCGGGCGGGGAGAGCGGCTTGCCGTTTACGGCCACGACCTGCTCATCGGTAACCTTGGTCGCGGGCGTGGTGACGGGCTGGCCGTCCAGGGTGACCTTGCCTTCGGCGATCAGCTTTTCGGCGTCGCGGCGCGAACAGATGCCGGCGCGGGCGATCACCTTGGCAATGCGGTCGCCGCCGCTGTCGTCGCCATCCTCGCTGGTGGCGGCTTTGCGCTTGGGGCGGATGAATTCCTCTTCAAAGGCGCCTTCCGCCTCACGGTCGGCCTTCAACGGGTCCCAGCCGGAGGCCTTTCCGCGCTTGGATTTGGGCGTGCTAGATTTGGGCGTGCGAGTCTGGGCCACGAAGAGAATCTGCATGAATGACCAGGAAGCCATAGCACTCGCCCTTCAAGAAGCCCAGGCGGCTGCGGCGCGAGGGGAAGTTCCTGTCGGCGCGGTGCTTTTGTCGGGAGAGGGCGAGCTTCTCGCGCGGAGCGGGAACAGAATCCTCGAAAAGCACGATCCCACCGCCCATGCCGAGATCGAGGTCATCCGCGCCGCCGCCGCCGCGCTGGGCAATGAGCGGCTGATGGGGACCCAGCTTTTTGTCTCGCTGGAGCCTTGTGCGATGTGCGCAGGCGCGATTGCCATGGCGCGGGTGGCGCGCGTGGTCTTCGCCGCCGAGGACCCTAAGGGCGGAGCGATTTTGCATGGGCCGCGCTTCTTCGAGCAGCCCACCTGCCATCACCACCCCGAAATCGCCCGCGCCGGAGATCCGGTGGCGGCGGGGATGATCTTGAAAGAGTTCTTTAGGGCGAGACGGGGGTAGTGCGTGCCACACCCTTCCGTCATGGCCGGGCTCCGACCCGGCCATCCAGGCGGTGAATATACCTGCACAATCCTGCGGCGGTGAGATGGATGGCCGGTTCAAGCCCGGCCATGACGAAGTAGGATTGGAAGGGGAAGCCTAAAACCAGCTCAGCGCCAGATTGGGAAAGCCGTAGATCAGCACGGTGCGGGCGCAGAGAAGGCCGATCCCGGCGCCGACGAACACATCGCTGAGGAAATGCGCCGTCAAAAGCGCACGCGTGATGGCGAGCCAGAAAGCCAGCGCGAACCAAACCACTGCGCCTTGCGGAAAAAGCGCGGTCGCCACCACGGCGACGCAGAAAATCGTCAAGGCATGGCCGGAGGGAAATGAGTTGTGCTTCAGCTTGAAGCCAAAGGGGATGAAGCCATAAAGCCCCATCTCCAGCTCATCGCGTGGACGCCTGCGGCCCAGAAAGAACTTGCAGGTATGGATGATGATGGTGCCGAGCCCAAGCGCCAGGATGAATGCCACCGAGGCTTCAAAAGCCGTATGGATGAGGGGGCTGGTATTACCGCCGTGCAGCATCACGCCCGTCACCGCCGCGACCACCACCGATAAAGCCAGCCAATGAGCGGCCTTGGCCAGATGCGTGGTCTTGTTGAGGAAGGTGTGAAAGCTGAGGCTCACATGATCATAGAAAACGTGCACCGCCCGCCGGTCGATGGCGATCGCAGCAAGTCCGATCAGAATGAAGAAAAGTCCGGCCCAGAATAAAAGCATGGCGCCTGATTGCCGCGCGCGGAGGCTCCTGTCAAATCAGTCTTACGCCGCTACGCGGGTTTGGCCGGTGGCGGGGCCTTCAAGGGGAAAGGAGACATGCACGGCGGTGCCGACGCCTTCCTCGCTCTCAATGCGCAAGCTGCCGCCATGCTTTTCGGTGAGGGCGCGCACCAAGGCAAGACCGAGGCCCGAGCCAGGCTTGGCGATCATGGGGTCGCCATTGCCCTGTTCGAAGGGATGGCCGAGGCGATTGATCTCGTCAGCGGCGATGCCGATGCCGGTATCGGCGACCGTGAGCACGGCATAGCCGTTTTGCGCGGTGACGCTGACCCCGACGCTGCCGCCCGCAGGCGTGAACTTCAGCGCGTTAGAGAGCAGGTTCAACATGATCTGCTTCACGGCGCGCTTATCGGCGTTGACGAACAAAGGATCGGCGGGCAGGCCCACGCTGAGCTCCAGCCCGTTTTCCTCGGCCCGGTCGCGCAGCATGCGCACACTGTCTTCGACAGTGCCCTTGAAATCGACGGTCTCGATATTGAGTTCGAGCTTGCCCGCTTCGATCTTGGCCATGTCCAGCATGTCCGAAATGAGATCGAGCAGAAGCTGGCCGGAATCATAGATGAGGGTGGCGTATTCCTCGTATTTATCGTTGCCGAGCGGGCCAAAGGTGCGCTGGCGCATCATATCGGTGAAGCCGATCACCGCGTTGAGCGGCGTGCGCAGCTCATGGCTCATATTGGCGAGAAAGCGGGATTTCGCCTTGCTAGCGCTTTCTGCGCGTTCCCGCGCCGCCTTGATTTCCATCTCGTGCTGCACGCGTTCGGTGACATCGCGCGAGACGCTCAAGGTATTGCGCAGACGCCCGGTGGCATGATCGTAAATGCCGCGCACGGTGTTCTCGAGCCAGAGATAATGCCCATCGGCGTGGCGCGCCCTGAGGGTGACGGTGACCGATTGCCCGGGCAGGGGCACTTGGATGAGCTCGGAGGATTTCTCGATATCGTCGGGATGGATGAAATCCGAGTAGCGGACGTTCAGAACATCTTCGACGCGGTACCCGAGTAGCTTTTGCAGCGCAGGCGAGACGAATGTGATGGTCCCCTCCGGATCGCGCACGATCAAGATGTCGTACGACTCCTCGGCAAGGAGTCGATATGCGTACAACGCATTTTCGCGCAACTCGGTCTCATTGGCCGTTGTCATCGGCTCATCCCCTGGGAGTCAGGTGTACTGCCCGTTCACAACTTTAGACGCATCATATTAATCAAGGATTTCCGTACACCCGTCTGGGATGCTTAATATGGGCTTAACCGGCTTGATAACGCTGTGGTTTTGCCCCCATCACTGTGTATAAATCAGGCAACTTTACCGAAAAGGGATGATGACAATGCGGATTTGGGCTCCGGCTTTTCTGTCGTTGGGCTTGTTGGTGGTGAGCGCGTGTGACGGAAAAACCGCACCCGCACCGGCGCCTCTCAGCCCCGAAGCCAATGCGGCCTTTCTCGCCAACAACGCCAAGAAGAAGGGCGTGGTGAGCGTGCCCGGCATCCAATATGAGGTGCTGAAGAAGGGCTCGGGGGCGCAGCCGGAACGGTCTGATTGTGTTTCCGTTTACTATAAAGGCACTCTGATCGACGGGAAGGTCTTCGATGAGACCAAGCCGGGCGAACCGGCGACGTTCCCCGCGGGCCGTCTGATCCCGGGTTGGACCTGGGCCTTGCAGATGATGCATGAGGGCGACAAGTGGCGCCTGACCGTGCCCTCGATCCTCGCTTATGGCCGCAAGGGCGCTGGCGATGGCGTGATCCCGCCGGACCAGACGCTGGTGTTCGAGATCGAACTCTTAAAGGTCATCCGTCAGGGCCAAGAAGGCTGCTGATATTCGGTGTCATCCCGGGCGATTATCCTGAGCATCGCGAAGGATGAGAGACCCGGGACCCACTTTTGTGGATTTTCAGGTGACTGGGTGGATCCCGGATCGCGCCCCAAGGTGCAGATGTAACGATCTGCGCGGGCGCGTCCGGGATGACAGGTTTTTGGGAAATGACAGAACTTACTGTCTCCCAATCGCCCGCCAGCCGATGTCGCGGCGGCAGAAGCCTTCCGGCCAATTGATCTTGTCGAGCGCTGCATAAGCGCGGGCTTGGGCTTCAGCAACGGTCTTGCCGGTGGCGGTGATGTTGAGCACCCGGCCACCGCTGGCGACGATCTTGCCGTCTTTCGCTGCCGTTCCGGCGTGGAAAACTTGCACGCCTTCAACGGCGCCAGCTTCCTCCAAACCTTCGATCACAGAGCCTTTGGCGTAATCGCCGGGATAGCCTTTGGTCGCCATCACCACCGTCAGCGCAGCTTCGTCGGACCAGCGTAAGTCGATCTGATCCAGCACCTTGTCATGGGCGGCGATGAGAGCGGTGAGAAGGTCGGATTTCAGCCGCAGCATCAGAACCTGGGTTTCGGGATCGCCGAAGCGGCAGTTAAATTCGATCAGCTTGGGCTCGCCATCCTTGATCATCAGTCCGGCGAAGAGCACGCCGACATAGGGCCGCCCGCGTTTCACCATCGCTTTCACGGTGGGCTTCAGGATGCGTTCGATGACTTTCTCGACCACGGTGTCGGTCAGGACCGGGGCAGGGCTATAGGCGCCCATGCCGCCCGTATTGGGGCCCTTGTCGCCATCGAACACGCGCTTGTGATCCTGCGCGCCCGCCAGCGGCAAGACATGCTCGCTATCGGTGAGGGCAAAGAAGCTCGCTTCCTCGCCTTCGAGGAATTCTTCCACCACGATTTCCTGGCCAGCCTCGCCAAAGGCGCCGTCGAACATCTCATCGATGGCTGCGTCTGAGGCTTGCTTATCCTCGGCGATGATCACGCCTTTGCCCGCCGCGAGCCCATCGGCCTTGATCACCACCGGAAAGCCGAGCGTCGCGGCATAATCCTTGGCGGCGGCGGGATCGGTGAAGCGGCGATAACGGGCGGTCGGGATGTCGAATTCTTCGCAGAGATCCTTCACGAAGCCCTTGGAGCCTTCCAGCACCGCGGCGGCCCCGCTGGGTCCTAAGCATTTGATCCCGGCTTCGGCGAAACGGTCGGCGATGCCTTCCACCAGCGGCACTTCCGGGCCGACGATCACAAATTCGATGTTCTTCTCCTTGGCGAAGGCGATCAGCGCGTCGGCCTTATTGGCGGCAATCGGCACGCATTCGGCCAGGGCCGCGATCCCTGGATTTCCGGGCGCGCAATAAAGCTTCGTCAGGAGCGGGCTCGCCGACAGCGACCAGGCCAGGGCGTGCTCGCGGCCGCCGGAACCGAGGAGAAGGACGTTCATGGCCGGGTTCGCTCAAGATTCGGGGTTTCGTTAAGTTTTGGGGACCGTCCACCAGGATGTGGTCCAATTCAAGCGGGACCCTTATATGATCTGTGAATCATGTCCCAGTCCAAATCGCCAACGGCGAACCTGCCGGAATTCAGCGTTACCGAGATTTCCTCCGCCCTGAAGCGGACGGTGGAAGACGCCTTCCCCTATGTGCGGGTGAGGGGTGAGGTTTCCGGCCTGAAAGCCCATTCCTCGGGCCATGTCTATTTCGACCTGAAAGACGAGAAATCCGTCATTAACGCCGTGATCTGGAAGGGTTCCGTCCGCCAGCTCAAGGTAAAGCCGCAATCCGGGCTGGAAGTGGTCTGCACCGGCAAGATTTCGACCTATGGCGGCTCCTCGCGCTACCAGCTGATCGTCGAGCAGGTGGAGCTGGCCGGGCTCGGCGCCCTGATGGCCATGCTGGAGGAGCGCAAGAAGATGCTCGCCGCCGAGGGGCTTTTCGCGGCCGAGCGCAAGAAGCGGCTGCCGTATCTGCCGGAGGTTGTGGGCGTCATCACTTCGCCGACGGGTGCGGTGATCCGGGACATCATGCACCGGCTGCAGGATCGATTTCCGCGGCGGGTGCTGCTCTGGCCGGTGGCGGTGCAGGGCGAAAAGGCGGCTGCCGAGGTGGCCGCCGCGGTGCGCGGCTTCAACGTTTTCCCGCGCGACGGGCTGCCCCGGCCGGATGTGCTGATCGTGGCGCGCGGTGGCGGCTCCATCGAAGATCTAATGGCCTTCAATGAAGAGGCCGTGGTGCGCGCGGTGGCCGAGAGCGGCATCCCGGTGATCTCCGCCGTGGGGCATGAGACCGACACTACCCTGATCGATTTTGCCTCCGATGTGCGCGCCCCGACGCCTACCGCCGCCGCCGAAATGGCCGTGCCGGTGCGGGCTGAGCTTTTGGCGCAGAACATCGATTTCGAGCGGCGGCTGTTGCGCTGTTTCTCGGTCGGCATGGAGCGGCGGAAAGATACGCTGCGCCATCTCTCGCGCGCCTTGCCGCGCGCCGACCAGCTTTTCGCCCAGCCGCGCCAGCGTTTCGATGTCGCCGCCGAGCGGCTTTCCAATGCCTTGCGCCGCAATCTTGAAGCCCATCGCCGCCATTTCATTCAGGCCGCCACGCTCTTACGCCCGCAAGGGCTGACCAACCGGCTGGCGCAAGGAAACGAACGGCTGGTGGTGCTCTCCCAACGCATGGGGCGGGCGCATAAGAACCGGCTGGGGGAGGCTGCGCGCAAGCTTGAAAGCCTGACCCGCATTCTCGATAGCGTCTCCTATCGCGCGGTCTTGGCGCGTGGCTTTGCGCTTGTCCGGGGCGAGGATGGCAGCCTGAAACGTCAATCGGCGCAGATTGCCAGCGGGGAGGCGTTAAGCCTGACCTTTAGCGATGGCAGCGTTTCGGTCGTGGCGGGCGAGGGTGGTAAACCTCCCGCAAAACCGCGTGTGTCGGCGAAAAAATCGCCCGGCAAACAAGGTGATTTGTTTTGAAACCTCTTCTCGCTTAAAACCAAGACGCAATAAGCGAGCCATCGATAGATGAACAAAATGGAACGCGATTTTCGGCCCGAGGGCGAGGCCCAACTCGAATACCAAGACGGCGAATACCGGGTGATCAAGGCCGGGACCTTCGTCACCTGTGCCGTGTCGGGCATGCGCATCCCGATTGAATCCTTGCGCTATTGGAGCGCCGAGTTGCAGGAGGCCTATGCCACCGCCGATCTCGCGCTGAAGCGCTTTCAGGAAACCGGAAAGACGCCATGATCGCGCGCCGCGCCGTTTTGGCTGGGATGGCGGCGTCGGCCACCATGGTTTCGGTCAAGGCGGCAGCAGCGGGGCGGCTTTCCATCAGCGGCTCCACCGAGCAAGGCGGGCTGATGGTCGGCAAGGCCGCGCCCGGTGCTGTGGTCGATCTTGATGGTGTGGCGCTGACGGTTTCGCCGTCGGGGATTTTCTGCTTCGGCATCCCCTATGACGCGGCCAAGCCCTTACGGGTGACGGCGCGTTTCGCCGATGGCTTTGAAGAGCTGCGCGAGATCACACCCATTGTGCGCCAATACGATATTCAAGCCATCAATGGCCTCGACGAGAAATACGTCGCCCCGCCGCAAGAGATTTTAGACCGTATCGCGCGCGAACATGCGCTTATCACCGAGGCGCGCAAGCGCGTTACTGAGGGTTTGGAGTTTGCCCTGCCGATCGAATGGCCCTGTGCCGGGCGCCTTTCAGGCATCTATGGCAGTCAGCGCATTCTGAATGGCAAGCCGATGGCGCCGCATTTAGGTGTCGATGTCGCCGCCCCCGAAGGCACGCCCATTCACGCTGCCGCCGATGCGATTGTTGCCATCACCGACGAATTTCATCTCGAAGGCGGTTTCACGCTTTTGGATCACGGCCTGGGCGTGAACACCTGCTATCTGCACCAGAGCAAGCGCCTGGTGACGGCAGGCCAGCGCGTCAAGCGCGGTGAGGTGATCGGCCTCATCGGCCATACCGGCCGCGCCACCGGTCCGCATACCCATTGGGGGCTTAATTGGTTCGAGGTAAAACTCGATCCCTCGCGGGCCACCGCCACGCCGACGCCACCACAAGGATAAGTGCGCTCTTTCACCTCCCCCTTGCGGGGAGGTCGAAATGCGAGAGCGCAGCGAAGCATTTCGGGTGGGGGGAAGCGGAGAAGGTAAGCCCCAACCGCTTCCCCCCACCCGGATCGCTTCGCTCTCCGACCTCCCCGCAAGGGGGAGGTGAAATGGATTCTTACCCCGCCCGTTTCGCGGCCATTTTTTGCATCTTTTCGATGTCGCGGGCGTTGGTCCAGCGGCGGTGAATCCATAGCCATTGCGAAGGCCGGGTGCGGATGATGCGCTCTATCTCCGCATTAATGGTTTTGGTGATGGAGAGAATATCGGCCTCTTCATCACCGCTGGAGGGGGCGGCAATGGCGGGATGAATTGTGATTGCGAAATGGGCGCCGTCTTTCCGCTCGCAGGAGACCGGCACCAGGGCTGATCCCAGCTTCAAGGCGAGGGCGGCAGGCGCGGGCGTGGTCATGGCATCGCGCCCGAAGAAGGGCGCAGGCACGCCTTCATAGGTTTTCTGATCCACCAGCAGGAACGCCGATTTGCCCTTGCGCAGCAGGGTGAAGATGCGCCGTGTTCCGGCCGCGCCTTTGGCGATCTGCTCGGAAGGGCCAAGCAGGCCGCGCTGGCGCGCGATATAAGCGGCGACATAGGGATTATTGGGTGGGCGGTTCACCAGCGCGCCATCATATTTCAGATACATCGCGGCGGCGGGCATCACTTCCCAATTGGCAAAGTGGCCGGAGATGAACATCACGCCTTTGCCTGCGGCGATGGCCGCCTCGGCATGTTCGGTGCCTTCGATGGTGATGCGCCCGCCAGGGCCGAAGGTCATTTCGCCGAGATGGGCATATTCGGCGACCAAGCGGCCAAGGTTATCGCAATGCTCGCGCACAATGGCGTCGATCTCGGAGGGCTTTTTCTCAGGATAGGCTGCGGCGAGATTTTGATAAGCTATTTTCGCGGCGGGCAGGCGGGTGAAGATATGCCGCCCGATGAAGCCGCCCAGCGCCGAAGCCCGGTCGACCCCCAAAATCTTGAACAGCCCCATAAACAGGAAAAACGGCACCGCTTCGGCGCGGTAGCGCAGCATCTTGGCAAAGGGAAGGGGCGCGTGGGTGCTCATCCCCTCCGCCGCTAAACGGGGATGACCGCCCTGTCAAGCAGCCGGTCGAGTTCAGGTAGAGGCTCGATGGTGGCTGAGACCGGTAAAGCCTCGATATCCACCCGATCCTGCTCGGAAAGGCGGACGAAATCTTTTTCGGTGGTGAAAAGGGTGGCGCCCGCGGCACGGGCCTTAGCTTTGAGCCTTTCCAAATCCTGGGTCGTGTAGGCGTAATGATCGGCGAAGTCTTCGCGCCCCACCAGCTCGGCACCGAGATTTGTCAGCGTTGTGTAGAATTTCTCCGGCCGCCCAATCCCGGCAAAGGCGAAAACGCGCTGGCCCACCAGCGATTGGCCCCGCAACGGGGCGATGGTGGCGCGCAAGACCGGGCCGGAAAAGCCAGGCAGGTCGGGAGAGCCTTCGCCCGCAATGACGACGGCATCGGCGCGGGCTAGACCTGTTAGGGCAGGCTCGCGCAAAGGCCCCGCGGGCAATACCTCGCGATTGCCAAAACCCTTGGCGCCATCGACGACTACGATCGACAGATCCTTGGCGAGGGCGAAATTCTGATGCCCGTCATCCATGATGACGACATCGGCGCCACGCGAGACGGCAAGCTCAGCTCCGGCGGCGCGATTGCGCGAGACCACCGTGGCGGCCTTGCGCGAGAGCAGAAGCGGTTCGTCGCCCACCTCATGGGCCTTATGGCTTTTGGAGACGACGAGGGGGCCTTTCAAGTTGCCGCCATAGCCGCGGCTGAGGAAGAAGGGATTGAGCCCGCGCGCGATCACAGCGTCCGCCACCGCGATGGCGATGGGCGTTTTGCCTGTGCCGCCCACGCTGATATTGCCGACGCAGATTACTGGCACGCGCAGCTTATGCGGCTTGGCGCGCTTGGCCTTGATGACACCTGCGAGCGCGTAGAACATGCCAAGCGGGCGCAGCGCGTCCACCGCGATTTGCGCGAAAATATCGTTCCGCTCCCAGAAATCAGGCGCGCGCATCGAGCATCTTCTTCACAGCAGCAATGGTTTTGGCGACAGCACCGCCCAAGGTCTCAGCGCCCGCAAGGGCCTTCTGGCCGAGGATTTCAGCGGCTTTGGGGTCTTCAAATAGCGGGCGCGCCGCCGCGATGATTTCCGGCGCGCTATGGACAAGGCCAACGCCTTGCGCCGCGAAAATCGCTTCATAGGCGGTGGTGAAGTTGAAGGTGTGCGGGCCCGCCAGCACGGCGCAGCCGAGTTTCGCCGGTTCAAGCGGATTTTGTCCGCCATGGCGGATCAGGCTGCCGCCGACAAAGGCAAATCGGGCGAGGCGATAGTAAAGCCCCATCTCGCCGATCGTGTCGCCGATATAGATCGCGGTGGAAGTATCGGGCAGTTCGCCTTGGCCCCGGCGCTTGGTGGCACGTGTGCCGCAGAGGCTGGCGATATCGCCGCCGCGTTCGGGATGGCGCGGCACGATGACGGTGAGAAGGTCGGGAAAGAGCCGCTTCAGCGCATCATGCGCGGGCAGGAGCGTGACCTCTTCGCCTTGATGGGTTTGCGCGGCGAGGAAGACCGGGCGGCTGCCAATGGCGTTTTGCAGATGCGCGAGCTTGTTGGGATCGACCGGCAGCATCGGGGAATCTGCTTTCAAGCTGCCTGCGACCTGCACATCCGGCGCACCCAATTTCTGGAAGCGGGCGGCGATGTCTTCATCTTGCGCGAGGCAGACATCAAAGGCAGAGAGCAAAGCGGCGGCGCTGGTGGGCACGCGTTTCCAGCTTTGGTACGAGCGCTCGGAAATGCGCGCATTGACCTGGGCGAGGCGCACACCGCGCGCGCGGGCATTCAGGATCAGATTGGGCCAGATATCGGAATCGACAAACAGGCCGGCATCCGGTTTCCAGTAGTCGAGAAACTTTGCGGTGGCGGCGGGGGTATCGACTGGCACAAATTGATGAATGGCTTTTTCCGGCAAGCGCTGCTGCATCACGGTAGCCGAGGTGACCGTGCCGCTGGTGAGCAGGACATGGCAATCGAATGCCGCAAGCAGTGCGTCGATCAAGGGCAGGGCAGCAACGCATTCGCCGACGCTGGCGCCATGCACCCAAATGATCTGCCCTTCAGGACGCGGCAGGGAGGCACAGCCCAAGCGTTCATTGCCACGGCTTAAGTGTTCCTTGCCGCGGGTCTGGCGGCGGCGCAGCAAGAGCGGCACGGCAGGCGAGAGCATGCGGGTGACAAAGCGGTACGCGGAAAGTCCAAGCGAGGCCATTACGCACCCTCCGCCGGAAGCGGTTCGTCATGCTGATAGAGCCGCGCATAAAGCCCGTTCAGCGCCAGAAGCTCGGCGTGATTGCCCGCTTCGGCAACGCGGCCTTGGTCCAGCACATAAAGCTTATCGGCATCGGCGACGGTGGAAAGGCGATGGGCAATCACGATGGTGGTACGGTTCTTCATCAAACGGGTGAGCGCTTCCTGCACCTGACGTTCGCTCTCGGTGTCGAGGGCGGAGGTCGCCTCGTCGAGCAGCAGGATGGGGGCGTTGCGCAACATGGCGCGGGCGATGGCGATGCGCTGGCGCTGTCCGCCGGAAAGCTTCAGGCCGCCTTCGCCCGCCTTGGTGTCATAGCCTTGCGGCAGGGCGGTGATGAACTCATGCGCGGCAGCATCTTTGGCGGCTTGTTCGATCTCGGCCCGCGTCGCGCCGGGGCGGCCCATGGCGATATTGGTGGCGATGCTTTCGTCGAACAGGATCGGCTCTTGCGTCACGAGCGCGATGGCGCCGCGCAGGCTTTGCAGCGTCACGCCGCGAATATCCTGCCCATCGATGGTGATGCGTCCCGCTTGGGCTTCGTAGAAGCGCAGGAGCAGATTGAAGAGTGTGGTTTTGCCGGAGCCGGATGGTCCCACCAGCGCCACTTTGCTGCCGGGCGCGATTTCGAGATCGATGCCACGCACGGCGGGCGTTTCGGCATAAGCGAATGAGACATTCTCGAAGCGCACCGCGCCGCCTTGTGTCACGGCGAGGTCTTTGGCGCCTTGTGCATCGACGATTTCGGGCTTGGCATCGATGACGGCAAACACGCGGTTGGCGGCGGTGAGGCCGCTCGAAGCAATGGTGAAGACCTGGCTCAAATTGCGGATCGGCTGCAGCGCCAGAAGCATCGCGCCCATGAAGGTGATGAACTGATCGGCGCTGACCTCGCCATGCGCGGTCTGATAGAGCGCGTAATAGATCACGCCCGCGCTGACGAGACCGGAAAAGATATCTGTCACCGGCACGGCAGAGGCTCTGCGGCGCGCGAGTTTGACGAGATGCTTTAAGCGTTCGGAAAGACGCGCATCGGCCGCCTTGGAGACATGGGCTTCAAGCCCATAGGCCTTGATCACGCGGCGGCCATCCAGCGCCTCGGCGATGGCGGTGGAAAGCGAGCCGGTCTGTTCCATATTGCGCTGGGTGGTGCGTTTGATGGAGCCACCAATCTTGCCCATGGCCCAGGCGACGCCCGGCACTGCCAGAATGCCGATCACCATCAACTGCCAATCGGCATAGATCATCACCGCGATGAGCGCGATGAGCTGCACGAGTTCCAGGGCCACCGCCGCCACGCCGCGCGAAATCGCATCGCGCATCAAGGTGGCGTCGTAGAGAAAATTGGAGACGAAGGTGCCCGAATGCACCGCGTTCAACGCGGCAAGATCGCGCCGCACCAGGGCGTGGAACATATCGCGTTGGCAGAATGTCACCACCCGCTCGCCGATACTGTCGAGGCGCGATTGCTGCACATAATAGGCGACAGCGCGGATCCACAAAATCG
Source organism: Rhizomicrobium palustre (assembly GCF_011761565.1). Taxonomy (NCBI): domain Bacteria; kingdom Pseudomonadati; phylum Pseudomonadota; class Alphaproteobacteria; order Micropepsales; family Micropepsaceae; genus Rhizomicrobium; species Rhizomicrobium palustre. The sequence continues at coordinate 2,989,263 of NZ_JAASRM010000001.1, forward strand.
CCACCACGGACAAAGGCAGGCTCCAGATGGCGCGGCCTTCGCCGAACAGCATCTTGGCGGTGCCAGTTTGGGTGGCCGCGCTCTGATGGCCGAACAACACACCGGTCGCCGGGCCCAAAAGCCAAGCTAGCGCGGCGGTGCAGATGGCATAAAGCGCCATGAAGGCGATGGCGAGGATCAGCGTGCCACGCTGGTCGCGCAAATAATCCCGCGCAATCCGGCGCAGGATTTGGGACGTAGGGGCTGAAGGCTCGCTCATGGCGGCGGGGTGTAGCATGGCGCCGCCCTAGGGGGTAGGGCCCAAGGCAAATGGCTTGGGATCACTCAGGCTGCATAAGGCGGTGAATATGCACGACAAAATAGCGCATGGCAGCGTTATCAACGGTCGCCTGGGCTTTGGCTTTCCAGGCTGCATGGGCGGCCTGATAGTTGGGGAAAATCCCCACCACGTCGAGCTTTTCCAGATCCTTGAAGGTGATGTTATCGGGCGAGGTCAGCTCGCCGCCAAAGACCAGATGCAGGAGTTGGGTGGGTTCGACGTCGCTCATGGCTTGTCCTTATAGGCCTATTGGTTCTGATCAATCCGGTTTCGCAATATAGCGTGCAGATGAGGACCCGCGGCCAGAACATTGGGCTGGATCACGGCGGGCGCATTATAGACCGGGGATGCGCCTTCCAGGCTGGTCATGATCCCGCCCGCCTCGCGCAAAATGATGTCGGCCGCGGCCACGTCCCAATCATGCAGCGCCTGCATGGTGAGGGCGGCATCGAACTTTCCCGCCGCCACAAGCGCGATGCGATAGGCGATGGAATTCGGATTCTCGACATGCATCTCAGGCCAGGGCTGTTGCCAGCGCGGGTTGTTGAGCGTGGTTTTGCTCGCAAGCAGCCGGATGCCGTCCAAGCCTTCGCAAGGGCGCACCGAAATGCGTTCCCCGTTCAAAAAGGCGCCTTCGCCCTTGGCGGCGGAGAAGCATTCCTCGGTCATCGGGTTATAGACGACGCCGGTCACCGGCTGGCCGTCTTCCACAATGCCGACACAGACGGTGAAATGCGGACGGCGCTTGACGAAGGCGAGTGTGCCGTCGATGGGATCGACCACGAAAATGCGCTTTGCAGAAAACCGCGAATTGTCGTCCTCGTTTTCTTCCGACAGCCAAGCGTAATCTGGCCGCGCCTTGCGCAAATGCTCGGTCAGATAGGCGTTGACGGCAAGATCGGCCTCGGTGACCGGGCTGCCATCGGATTTGTGTTTGGTGTTGAAATCGCGCGCGGCAATCTCGCGGGCAATCGCACCCGCTTCCAAAACCACGCGCGTCACCAGCGCGACGTCACTCTCTGACTTAAGCTCCGGCAACGGTCATACCCTCGATACGGCAGGTGGGTGCATTCGTGCCATAACGGAACACGAGGTCATCGGCGGGGGTGAGGCGCTTATACATGTCGCGCAAATTGCCCGCGATGGTCACTTCCGAGACCGGATAGGCGATCTTGCCTTTCTCGATCCAGAAGCCAGCCGCGCCACGGCTATAATCACCGGTGACCGAATTGACGCCCATCCCCATCAGCTCGGTGACATAGAAGCCTTCTTCAATGTCGCTGATCAGCTCTTCCACCGACACGGTGCCCGGCAGCATGTAGAAGTTCGTCGCCGAAGGATGCGGCGGGCCGCCGGTGCCGCGCGCGGCATGGCCGGTGGTGGCAAGGCCCAACTGGCGGGCGCTGGCGCAATCGAGCAGCCAAGTCTTCAAGACGCCGTCCTCAATCACCGCCATCTTGCGGTTGGCGACGCCTTCGCCGTCGAACGGTTTGGAGCGCAGGCCACGCACGCGATGGGGATCATCCACGATGGTGATATTGGGCGAGAAGATTTCCTGGCCCATGCTCTCTTTCAAAAAGCTCACGCCGCGCGCAATAGCATTGCCCGAAATGGCGCCTGCGAGATGGCCGATAAGCCCCGCCGATTCGCGCGGATCGAACACCACCGGCACGGCCTGGCTTTTGGCTTTGCGGGGATTGAGGCGGGCGAGGGTACGCTCGGCGGCGCGCTTGCCGATAAGCTCAGGGCTATCCAGATCGGCTGAGCGGCGGGCGCTCGAATACTCGTAATCGCGCTCCATCTCGGTGCCGTCACCGGCCAGAACCGCAACCCCGATGGAATGGCTGGTGCCGGCATAGTGCCCGAAAAAGCCCTCAGAGGTGGCGAGCGCAATAGAGGTGCGCCCGAAGCTGGCGCCGCCGCCTTCCGAATTGGTGATCCCAGTAACCGCCATGGCGGCGCCTTCCACGACCCGGGCCCGCTCCACCAGAAGATCGGCGGAGGGTTCTTCGCTGTCTTCCAGATCCAAGGGCGGGAAATCGCGGGCCAACAACTCGCGCGGCGCGAGCATGGCGAATTTATCTTCTGGCGCGAGCTTTGCCATGCTGACGGCGCGACCGGGCAGGGTGTCCAGCGACTCCTTGGAGAAATCGGTGGAGGAGACAAAGGCCACTTTCTGGCCGACGAAGACGCGAAGCCCGACATCGCTGGATTCGGACCGTTCCACGTCCTCCAGATTGCCCAAGCGATAGGAAACGCTGCTCGAAACATTCTCGACAAACAGCGCGTCTGCGGCGTCGGCCCCGGCTTTTTTGGCGGCGGCGATCAGGCCCTGAATCAGGCCTTCAGCATCGATTTTCATAGGCCCGTTTTCGCCCGCCCGGGCCGGGAAGGCAAGCGGAACCGCTAATGAGCGTCGGCAGCGGTCAGGGCGAGTTTTTTGTTGGGGAAATCGAAATAGAGGTGGAGCTGGCTGAGGGCCTTGAGACCAAGTCTCACGTCCCCGAAGGAATAGCAGGTGATGAGCACCGTTCCGCCCCCCTGATGGCCGAAATGCTCATGGCCGTCGCAGCGGGCATCGTCCGGCTCCCCCTTCAGGCGCATCAGCGGGTTGTTGACCTTCACGCCGCCCTCCGCCGCAAGTTCCTTGAACCGGTAAAGATAGATCGGCTTTTCGCTGGCGGGGACGGTTTTGACACCGGGGGAGTCTTTGGACAGGCCAAATTTGTCATGCGCCACCCGGAAAGATATCTCCGAGCCCTGATCCACGGTGGAGAAGGTGACATTCACTGGCTGGCCGTCCAGGGTGAAGCTCGCCATCGGCTTTTTCAGCGTCTTGGTCTCGAAGGGGACTTCGGCATATTGCTTCGCCCAATAGCCGCCGATATCGGTGCAACCGCCTAAAAGATTGATCTTGGCCGCGGCGAAATCAAACTCGATGCCGAAATTGCCAAGGATATCCATACCGAGAGAGCCAACCAGTTCGGGATCGCGGAAATTGCCGGGCAGGACGATCATTTCCATCCGCCCGCCCTCGGCGTGGCCGAGCTTCAGGCTGCGCACAAAGGCATAGTCCTTCGCCATGCCGAACTCGGTCGTGATCGTCACCTGCCGATTGATGATGCGCTTGGTCAGCTTTTCGCTGTCGGCGAAACCCTGGGTGATGAAAGAGTTCATCGAGGAAACATCGATGAGCATGTTATGGGGCGCGCCGTCGATTTCCACCGTTGCGGCAACCGCGCCGCTTGGCTCATGCACCATGGGGAAAGAGGCTGTGAGGGTGGGCTTGCAGTCGCTTGCCGCGGAGGCGGTGCCAGTTGCCGCTGCCAGAGCCAAAACGGCCATCACGATCTTACGCATATAGTCCCCCGCTCATGCGAAATGCTTTGCACAAGCGCGGTGTTTTGCAAGTGAATGTTGCCCAACTCACCTGCGGCCAAATCGAAAAACGGGAAAAACAACAGGGGCGGGTGCGGCCCCTGTTGTCCTAAGTCGCAGCGTCAATCCTTGAACAGGCGCGGGGCGAGTTCGTGCAAGGAGCGGCGCCAGGAAAGGAATTCGTGCGCCGTATTGGGCGAGACATAGTAGATGCTGTTGATGCCGGCGGCCTTCAGCGCTTCGTCATTGGCTTTGGGGTCGCCGCCGAAGCGGGGCTTGCCATTGTCGAGCTCGCGGCTGCCGAAGCTGACGAAAACCAGCTTCACTTTCTTTGCGAAGTCCGGCGTGGCTTTGACGTCATCCATGGAGACGGTGCCGCCGCTCAAAAGCCCGATCGAGCCAAAGGTGTTGAGATTGGCGAGCGTGATCAGCTTGGTCTCGAAGCCGCCCATGGAAAGCCCGGCCATGGCGCGATGCGGCTGGTCGGCGAGGGTGCGGAAATGGCTGTCGACATAAGGGATAAGCTCATTCACCAGCACGGTCTGGAAGGGATGGATGTCGAAGCTGTTGAGCCCGCCCGGCTTGACGTCGTTGGTCATGCCATAGGTCATCACGATGATGAAGGGCTTGGTTTTGCCCTCTGCGATCAGGTTATCCATGATGAGATTGGCATGGCCCTGATTTGACCAGGCGGTTTCGTCTTCGCCCCAGCCATGCTGCAGATAGAGCACGGGATAGCGCGTCTTGCCGCTCTTGTCATAACCCGGCGGGGTATAGACGAAAGCGCGGCGCTCTGTGTTGGTGCTGGGCGAATGAAAAAGGATCTGCTGCACATTGCCGTGCGGCACGGGTTTCAGCGCATAGAAATCCTGATCGGTGGCCGGAATCTCGATGCCGCTTTCCCAGCGCACCGAGCCGTAATAATTCTGCGCGCCGGGATCATTGAACACGCCGCCGTCAATGGTGAGGTGGTAGTAATGGAAACCCTGGTCAAGCGGGCCCCCCGTCGTGCCCGTCCAGACGCCATCGGCGCCTTTGGCGAGCGTGGTGCCACCGCTGCCGCCCAAGCCTAAGCTGACCTTGATGGCCTGCGCATCCGGCGCCACGACGCGAAACCGCGCATAGCCCTGCGAATTGACCTGCGGATAAAGCTGGCCGGGCTGGTTCAGGCTGGAAGGTTTGAAATCTTCTAATACCGCCGCCGGAGGCGTTGCGGTGGTTTGCGCCGAAGCCGGACCCGCAGCCAAGGCGAAAAGCATGACATTCGCCGCGGCGAAAGCCTTTCTATTCATGACGATCAACTCCCATTGGATTTGTTTTATCGGCCGCGTGGAACGGCGCTTCTTGTGTGGCGCGAGTATGAGCCTGGCGTTTTGCGCTGCAAGACTCCTAAAGGTCCCTGTGGTGTTGGGAAGCGGTGGACATACAGGAATGTGATTGGCGTGTCGGCTGGTTTTGGCTATTTTTGCACATTATAATTGTCCGACAAATATAAAGTGCGGGGAATGATGCGTACACACGGGTTTGCTTGTCTTGTTGCCTTTTCGCTTGCGGTTGACGCGCAGGCGGAGAACCCAATCATTCAGACGCGCTTCACCGCCGACCCCGCGCCGCTGGTGCATGACGGCACGGTCTATCTCTACACCAGCCACGACGAGGATGACGCGCGCGGCTTCGTGATGCGCGATTGGCGGCTTTATACGTCGAAGGACATGGTGAACTGGACCGATCACGGCGCGGTCGCCTCGCTCGCCACTTTTCCCTGGGCGCGTCAGGACAATGATGCCTGGGCGCCGCAAGTCGTGGAGCGGGGCAAGAAATTCTATCTCTATGTGCCGATCAGCGTAGAGGGCTGGCCGAAGAATGTGATTGCGGTAGCCGTCGCCGATAAGCCCGAAGGCCCGTTCAAGGATGCGCTTGGCCATCCTTTGATTGCCAAAGCCAGCTACAATATCGACCCGACGGTTTTCGTGGATGATGACGGGCAGGCCTATCTTTATTGGGGCAACCCCGAACCTTATTACGTCAAACTCAATAAGGACATGATCTCCTATTCGGGAGAGGTCACCAAAGCCGGGCCGAAGCTGACCAATTATCAGGAAGGGCCGTGGTTCTATAAACGCAAAGGCAAATACTATCTCGCCTATGCCTCCACTTGCTGTTCGGAAGGCATCGGCTATGCCATGAGCGATAGCCCAACCGGACCGTGGAAGCAGATGAATCCGCTGATGGAGCCGAACAAGGCCTCTTCCGGCAATCATCCCGGCATCATCGATTTCAAAGGCAATTCCTATGTCTTCGGCTTTAATTACCAGCTGAATTTTGCCGAGACGCCGATCCATCGCGAGCGCCGTTCGGTGACGGTGGCAAAGTTCGACTACAACGCCGATGGCTCCATCCCGACACAGCCTTGGTGGAACCGCGAAGGCGTGAAGCAGCTCGGCACGCTCGACCCGTTCAAGCGGGTGGAAGCTGAAACCATCGCCTGGACCACAGCGATCCAAGGCGGCTGGGATCACACCATCGATTGGGCGCCTTGTCTTAAGACGGAGAAGGACGAGAAGGTCGGGGTCTACGTCACCGATGTTCGCGGCACCTGCAGCATCAAAGTGGCAGGTGTCGATTTTGCCAAGGGTGCTTCAAGCTTCACGGCGAGCGTCGCCAGTGGCTCGCAAGGCGGAACGCTGGAGCTGCATCTGGACCGCGCCGATGGCCCGCTGATCGGCTCGATGAAGATCGCCAATACCGGCGGCTGGCAGGCTTGGCGCGAAGAAACCATGCAAGTCACCGGCGCTTCGGGCGTGCATGATCTTTTCCTGATCTTCAAAGGCGGCCGCGACGAGCCGCTGTTCAACGTCGATTATTGGCGCTTTGCGAAGGCGGAGAAGAAATAGGCCGTATCGACCGGTTCAGTTTTTCGGGCACATGGCCTGGTGGGGCTGGCGCCAGTCTTGTTCGAGCAGCGCGGCGGCGACCTGCCAGGCGTGATCGCGCTGTTCCCCGAAATGCAGAACCTCAGGCGGGACCGGACAATCCGGCATCACGCCATGGCCGCGCCACGGGCTGGTCCAGGCCATGCGGAATTGCAGCAGCGGTATGGTGAGTTTCATCTTGCTGTTGGGAAGCTCGATGCTCCAGCGATAGCCGCTGGTGTTGCCTTCATCCGTGCCGCCGACTTCCTCGCCGACGAAGACGCCACGCCTGCTGTGATAGAGCAAGGACGACAACTCGGCTCCGCCCGAGAAGGTGTTGCCGCCCGCCAGCACAACAAGGCGGCCATGGAAAATCGGCGAGAATGTTTTCCAGCGGGACATCAGCCCATAGGGCGGGGTGTTGCGGCGTGTGATCCGGCCGCCTTGGATCGCTCGCTCCTGGCTTTCATCGTCCTCGAAGACGTCCGTCTCGAAGTGCTTGCCGCTTAAACTCGTCACCGCGATGTGACGGCCGCGCGCTTCCACCGCGGCGTATTTGTGCACCCGTTTTTCGACGAGATACGAGAACAGGATGCTCTCGTTGGGCTCCGACCCGCCTTCGTTTTCGCGCAGATCGAGGATCAGGTCGGTAACCCCGCGTTGCTCGAGCTGCACGAAGACGGCGTGGATCGCGTCAGGAAAATTCGCGCCTGCGGCCGGTAGCCGGGAATTGCTGAAGGTCGGGACATTGAGATAAGCGGTGTGATCGCCCAGCCATTCGAGCGTGGGCAGCGGCGCGGGATCGTCCCCTTCGGCGGGCCGCGCGCTGCGCGGGACCGCGGCGAGATCGCGGTCTATCCGCCCCTGCGGGCCATCGAGCACAACATGAAAATGTGATTGCGCCCCGCGCAAACGATACAGGGTCGAGGCAAAGCCTCGGCCGGATATGGTGCGCATTACGCCGGTTTGGATCACGCCGTCATGCGGCGTCACGGTCACCATATCGCGCAGCAAGTCGGCCGCGCTCTCGCCATCAACCGAGATCAGCCGCGCGCCCTTAGGAATGTCCGCCGCTTCGCCATAGCTCGCGAGCACGAAGGCGCCCGCATCGGTCCATAAGAGATCGAGCGGAAAGCGCGGCGCATCACGATAATGCTGCTGCATGGCGTCGCTGAGCTGCATGCTCAGATGGCCTTCGCCGATCTGGCCGACGAGGGGGCGCACGACCCGCCATAGCGATTCACTGTCGGTGACGCCGGAAATTTTGTTGCGGGCCGCTGCCTTCGCTGCTGCCCATTGCTGCCGCGTTTGGTGCCAGTAGATGTTCGGTATAGCCGCTTCGACCGCCGAAATCGCCAGTTCCAGATCTTCGAGCGCTGCTGTGGTGGTGATTTCCGTGCTGGCCGGAGGCGGTGCATCCGCGCGGGCGGGAAAGCAGGTCAGGACACATGCTGCGAGAAACCCACGCCACCCGTGATTGGTCATCGCGATCCGATGCAAAAAATGTTGCGAGCTAGAGGGTGGCAATTGTCTCCCGCAGTCAAGTCGCGCTGTGATTTCTACCCCTGTTAGCGCCGCGCACGGTCGTTTCCTCGTAGTGGGCGGATGCGCCGCTCTTCGATGTCGATTATTGGCGCTTTGCGAAAGTGGGAGGAATGTAAGAGCAGGCCGTCATCCAGCGTGTCCGCCACGGTGCGCAACGCCTGCTTCCGTAGGCCTCACTTCCAGATCGGTTTCCCGCTGCCCGGCAAGCCCAGCTTGCCCCAAATCTCGTCCACGCGTTTCACCACATCATCCGTCATGGAGAGTTTCTCGCCCCATTCGCGTTTGGTTTCAGGCGGCCATTTGTTGGTGGCGTCGAGCGCGATCTTGGAGCCGAGGCCGCTTTCGGGGGAGGCGAAGTCGAGATAATCGATCGGCGTGTTCTCGATCACGGTGATGTCGCGCGCCGGGTCCATGCGGGTAGAGATCGCCCACATCACGTCTTTCCAATCCCGCGCATTGATGTCGTCGTCCACGATGATCACCCATTTGGTGTACATGAACTGGCGAAGGTATGACCACACGCCCATCATCACGCGCTTGGCATGGCCGGGATAGGCCTTCTTCATGCTGACCACGGCGATGCGATAAGAGCAGCCCTCGGGCGGCAGCCAGAAATCGACGATCTCGGGAAACTGCTGCTGGATAAGCGGAATGAAAACTTCGTTCAGCGCTTCGCCGAGCACGGAAGGCTCATCGGGCGGGCGGCCGGTGAAGGTGGAAAGATAAATCGGCTGGCGGCGCATGGTGATCGCCGTAACCGTGAAGACAGGGAACTGCTCCACCGCATTGTAATAGCCGGTGTGGTCGCCATAAGGGCCTTCGTCGCGATAATCCGACAGTGAGACTTCGCCTTCGAGCACGATCTCGGCTTCGGCGGGCACTTTTAAGGGCTGGCTCACGCAATCGACCAGTTCCACCCGGTCGCCGCGCAACAGCCCAGCAAATTGATATTCGGAGAGGGTATCGGGCACCGGCGTGACGGCGGCGAGGATGGTGCCGGGATCGGCGCCCAGCACCACAGCGGCGGGAAGCGGCGCGGTCTTTTCCTTGGCCCAGCGGGCGTGATGCTGTGCACCGCCACGATGGCGCAGCCAGCGCATGATGGTCTGGTTCTTGGAGAGAACCTGCATGCGATAGATGCCGAGGTTGAAACTGTCTTCGCGCGAGTCCGACGGGCCTTTGGTGACGACCAGCGGCCAGGTGATCAGCGGGGCAGGCTCGCCCGGCCAGCAGGACTGAATGGGAAGCTTTGAAAGATCGATTTCATCGCCCGTCAGCACCACTTCCTGGCAAGGGGCGCGCGACACCGTTTTGGGGCGCATCGCCATCGCCGCCTTGGCGAGCGGCAGCATTTCCATGGCATCGCGGAAACTCTTGGGTGGTTCGGGCTGGCGCAAAGATGCGAGCAGTTCGCCCACTTCGCGCATCTCCGTGGCGGTGGTGCGCGGGTGCCCGCCAATGGTGACGGCCTGGGCGACGCGCTTCACCGTGCCGAACAAGTTCACCAGCACCGGAATAGGGCTGATGGAGCCGTCGGGCTTGACCGGCTTTTCGAACAGCACCGCCGGGCCTTTCTCAGCCAGAATACGGGTCTGGATTTCGGTCATCTCCAACACGGTGGAGACGGGTTCGGAAACGCGGACAAGATCGCCATCCTTTTCCAGTTTGGCGATGAAATCCCGCAGCGATTTATAGGACACCGGAGCTATTCCCCGTTGGAGACTTTCCACTTCCACGGCGCGGCATGGCGCACGCCATAGACGAAATATAAGACAACCCCGAGCGCGGTCCAAATCCCCAGCCGCACCCAGGTGCCGTCTGCCAGGGAATACATCATGATCCCGCAGACCACGATGCCCGCCGGGGCGGTGAACCACACCAGCGGCGTCTTGAATTTGCGCTCGGCCTTAGGGGTGGTGACGCGCAGGATCATGATTCCGATGCACACCGCTACAAAGGCAAGCAGGGTGCCGATGGAGACAAGGTCGGCCAGCACGTCGAAGGGGAAGAGGGCGGCCAGAAGCGCGGCGGCGATGCCGATGATGATGGTGCCGCGATGGGGCGTCTGGAAACGGCCATGCACCGCCGAGAAGGCGGGCGGCAGAAAGCCGTCGCGCGCCATGCAGAAGAAGATGCGGGTCTGGGCATAAAGCGAGACAAAGACCACCGTGCCAAGGCCTGCCAGCGCGCCGATATTGACCCATTGCACCAGCCAGGCGAGCTGCGGAATTTGCGCGATGGCATAGGACATCGGATCGGGCACATCGAGCTTGCGCCAATCGGCGACGCCGATCAGCACGATGGCGATCAAGACATAGAGCACGGAACAGACGGCGAGCGAGCCCAAAATGCCGATGGGCACGTCGCGCTTGGGGTTCTTGGCCTCTTGCGCGGCGACCGAAACGGCCTCGAAACCGATGAAAGCGAAGAAGGAGATGGAGGCGCCTTGCAGAATGCCGGTCCAGCCGAAATGGCCGTAAACGTCATCGATCTTGGGCGGAATGAAGGGGGTGAAATGCTCCGGCACCACATAGGGCAGGCCGAAGAGAATGATGGCGCAGACAATGGCGACCTTCACCGCCACCATGATGTTGTTGAAGCGCGCGGATTCCTTCACGCCGACGACCAAGAGCACTGTCATGGCGAGGATCAGCACCACCGCGGGCAAGTTGATGATCGCGCCCGTCAGATGCAGGTCATGCACGCCATGGCCTTCAATCGGGGCGCTCGCCAATGCGGCGGGAAAGTGGATGCCGAGATGTTCGAGGAAGGAGAGGAAATAGCCCGACCAGCCCGCCGCCACGCCCGAAGCCGAGACGCCATATTCGAGCACCATGTTCCAGCCGATGAACCAGGCCATGAAGCGGCCCATGGTGGCATAGGCATAGGTGTAAGAGCTGCCGGATTCCGGAATCATCGAAGCGAATTCGGCGTAGCAAAGCCCTGCGAAAAGGCAGCCCACCGCCGCGATGACGAAGGAGAGCATGACGGCCGGGCCCGCATGCTGAGCGGCCGCCGTGCCAGCGTACACGAAGATGCCCGCGCCGATGATCGAGCCGACGCCGATGGAAATCAGGTTGAAGGGACCGAGCGCCCGCTTCAGACGCAAATCATCAGTTGCGGGCTCGACCGGCGCCGCCTCTTCATTCTGGGCCATCGTGATACTCGTTAATCAGCCAATGCGCGGATGATACCGGCGGCGGGGCGGACCCTAACCGAGCCCCCTCACATTTTCACGCCATAAATCGGCGGATCGTCCTCGCCATCGCTGCCCGCGATGCCGCGCCCCACATGGCTGCGGCTGCGGCTGTAGCTGAAATAGACCACAAGGCCGATGGCGCCCCAGATCGGCAGAACCAGGATCGCCGTCAACGGCAGCGAGAGGTAGAGCACGACGCAGCCAATGATAGCGAGCGGGGCGACCACCCAGAGCAGCGGGGTCTTGAAGGGGCGCTTACGTTCGGGATTCTTGAGGCGCAGCACCATTACGGCAATCGCCACCATGAAGAAGGCGAAGAGCGTGCCGGAATTGGAATAATCGGCAAGGCGTCCCACCGGCAGGATCGCGGCGGCAATGGCGGCGGCACAACCCGTCATGATGGTGACGATGTGCGGGGTCTTGAAGCGCGGATGCACGGTGGAGAGCTTCTCCGGCAGAAGGCCGTCACGCGCCATGGTGAAGAAGATGCGGGTCTGGCCATACATCATCATCAAGACGACAGAGGGCAGGGCCAAGACGGCGGCGAGGCCGACCAGGCGCCCAATCGCGGGCCAGCCGATGCTCGCAAGCACATGCACCAAAGCTTCCTTGGAGCAGACCAGAGGTTCCTGCAGGCCTTGCTGAACGACCGCCACGCAGCGGCCGGCCATTTCCGCCGAACCGGGGGCCAGCACCGCACCCGCGGCGCTCGTCAAAGGTTGTGCACCGATGGCACCGATCGCGCCGCTCGCCACCAGCACATAGAAGATGGTGCAGATCACCAGGCTGCCGATTAGGCCGATGGGGATGTTGCGCTGAGGATTGCGGGTTTCTTCTGCCGCGGTCGAAACCGCGTCGAAGCCGACATAGGCAAAGAAAATCGAGGCAGCAGCACCGAACACGCCGACCGTGCCAGTGGGCGCGAAGGGCACGAAGTTCTCCGCATGCAGCACCGGCAAGGTCAGCGCGATGAAGGCGGTAAGGGCGGCGATCTTGATCACCACCAGAATGGCGTTGAAACGGGCGCTCTCGGTGGTGCCGATGACCAGCAGCATGGTGACAAACCCGGCCACCACAACGGCGGGAAGATTGATCCAGCCGCCGACTTGCAGCGCGGTCATAAGATCGGGCGTCGGAGCCGCGCCGAACATCAACTGCACCTTGGCCATCAAGGCGTCGGCATTGCTGATCTCTGCTGGGAAGTTCACCCCCAGCCCGTGTAGGAGCCCTACCGCATGGTTCGACCAGCCGACGGCGACGGCGCTGGCGCCCACCGCATATTCGAGGATCAGCGCCCAGCCGACCATCCAGGCCATGACTTCACCGACCACTGCGTAGGTATAGGTGTAGGCCGAGCCCGCCACCGGGACCATGGAAGCGAGTTCGGCGTAACAGAGTGCCGCCACACCGCAGACAAAACCTGCCACCAGGAAGGAGGCGAGCATGCCGGGGCCCGCTTTCTGGGCCGCTTCGGCGGTGAGAACGAAGATACCTGTGCCGATAACCGCGCCAATGCCGAGGAGAGTAAGTTGGAAGGCCCCCAAGGAGCGTTGCAATGACTTCTTCTCCGCCGTCGCCATAATGGCGTCCAGCGACTTAACGCGGTTGAAAAGCATGATGTTACCCCGACTTGACCCTAGCAGTTTGGCATAGGGCAGGGCGATCGCCTAGTCCATCATCACGCCTAGTTTCTCGGCATTCGCTCCTTTTGCACGCGCAGAATGCCGCGATCACGCATCCTTGTTGCGCGGGGGACCGTCCTTTGGCCTTTTGGACTTAACTCGTCATGGCCGGGCTCCGACCCGGCCATCCAGGCGGCGGACAAATCTGGCACCTAATCCATGTGTTGTGCGGCGGTGGTATGGATGGCCGGGTCGGAGCCCGGCCATGACGATGAGAACGAAGTGTCTCGTTTACCCGTCAACTTCTCACTTTTTGCTCCAGACCCCGATCTCGTTGCCATTGGGGTCTCGGAAGGTGAAGCGGCGCCCGCCGGGGAATTTCTCGTGGCCGGTGATCTCGCCGCCTGCGGCTTTCACCTTCTCTTCCATCTCGTCGAGCTTGTTGGCGTAGATCACCAGGAGTGGGCCTTCGGACTTCACAACCTTGCGCTCAGCGTTAAAGCCGCCCCGGCGCCCCAGCGCGTCGAATTCGGTGTAATCCGGCCCGTAATCGGTGAAGCGCCAATCAAACAGGTCGCGATAGAAGACCTTGGTGGCCGGGATGTCGGCGGCGGGCAATTCGATATAGTCCAGGGTTCCGTCGAGGGGCATAATTGTTCTCCTTTTGTTCAAATAGAGACTCCGCTCTGCACCAGAGTCAAGGAGATGATTCGGGCCCTCAGGGCGTCAGGCGGTAAACGCTGGTGACCCGCATATCGCGGTCTTCCAGGTCGCGGCTGGTCGGCACCTCATAGGTGGCGAGCTTGGTGATGCCGGATTTGGGGAAATAGTTGCGGCCGGGGTCGCCGATCAGCACCGTCGCGCCAGCTTTGGTTTCCGCGGTCAGCCAGGCGAGCAGCCTTTCGGCCAGCGGACGCTCGTAGCACATGTCGCCGACCAGGATGAGCGTCCAGCTTCCCGCATGTCCGATCACGTCCTCGCAGGTGGTGCCGAGGACAACGCCATTATCTTTCGCGTTCACAACCATCGCGGCGGCGGCAAATGGATCGATATCGGCGGCCAGCACCTTTGCGGCGCCCGCTTTGGCGGCGGCAATCGCGACCAGCCCCGAGCCCGCGCCGAAATCAAGTACCGATGCGCCCTTCACGCCGATCTCGTCCGCGTGATCGAGGACATAGCGCGCCAAGGCTTGTCCGCCCGCCCAAGCGAAAGCCCAATAGGGCGGGGCAACGCCTTCCTGCGCCAACTCCTCTTCGGTCTTGCGCCACAAGGGCAAAACCTCATTGGCCAGGTGCAGCCGGATCTCCGGCACCAAAGGCGGCGTCTCAAGCTCGGTGGTCGCGCGCACAAAGGCGAGGGGATCGGTCATGCATCTTTGTAGGAGTGTTGGACCGTCCCCGCAATGAGAGCCTATTCGGCGGCGGTGGCAAGCGCGCCGAAGCGGCGTTCGCGCTGATGGAAGGCAGCCACCGCGTTTTTCAGCTCCGCCTCGCCGAAATCGGGCCAGTGCATGGAGGTGAAGTAGAGTTCGGCATAGGCGCATTCCCAGAGCAGGAAATCGGAGAGCCGCTGCTCGCCGCTGGTGCGGATGAGAAGATCGACATCCGGCGCGCCCAGCGCTGCCGACACAGCTTCGCGCGTCAGCCCGTCGCCTTCCACCGCGCGTTTAGCGGCCTCCAGGATCATGTCGCGGGCGGAGTAATCCACCGCGACGCGCAAGTGTAAAAGATCGCCCCATTCCGTGGCGGCTTCGGCGCGCTCGATTTCCTGAATGAGGTCGGCGGGCAAACGATCGCGGCGGCCAATCACCGAAAGCTTGACGCCATCGCGCACCAGATCCTCGGTCTCCGCATCAAGGTAATGGCGGAAGAGGTCCATCAGCTCGCCCACTTCCTCCTCAGGGCGTTTCCAATTGTCGCTCGAAAACGCATAGACCGTCAGCGTGCTGATATTGGCGTCCGGGGCGGCGCGGACTACGCGGCGCAGGGCATCGATGCCCGCAACATGTCCCTTTTTGCGCGGCAGGCCGCGTTCACCGGCCCAGCGGCCATTGCCATCCATGATGACCGCGACATGAAGCTTTCCGTCTTGGGAATGTAGAGAGCTTGGCATTGCAAAGTTCCTTCCGTCAAGAAAACTTGGCCGCAGAGAAAGTCTGGCCATGAAGAAAGAGGGTGGGGTAGTTCCTTAGCTGGGCAAAACGCGCAGGCGCGCATTGCCAAAATCATCGCCCGCCGTTTCGGCGGCATCGCGTACAACCTGTTCCAAGACCGCGAGATATTCGAGAAACCTTTTGCGGCCAGAACGCGTGAGACGGCAAGTGGTTTGCGGGCGATTGTTCTCAAACGATTTGGTGATCTCCACCAAACCGGCCTCCTGCAGCACCTGCAGATGACGCGAAAGATTCCCATCCGTCAGCCCGCAGAGCTGTTTCAGATCGGCGAAGGCAAGACCCTTGGGGTGGGCGATCAGCGAAGAAAGCACGCCAAGCCGCGCCTTTTCATGCATCACGCGATCAAGCCCATCGAAGGCAAATGGCGCTTCAGTCTTCACCATCGCTGCCTCCTGTCGTTAGATAAAGAATGGCGCCCATCAAGAGCTGGCCGAAGAAAAAGGGCAGGCCCATCATCATCGGCGAGAGCGCGTGGCTTTGGCTGGAAAAAAGCAGCGTCGCAAAGCCGGTGACGAAATAAAATCCGCCCACCCACATCATGCTGCGCGGCCAGTTATGCAGCGAGGCGAAGATGCCTAAGCTTACAAAAATCTGCCAAAGGCCAGGCACCATCCAGACATTCTCGCGCGAGAACTCCAAGAGCAGCACGGGCAAGAAAAAGCTTGCCGCGGCGGCGGGCAAAAACTGCTCCACCGCTTGATGAATCATCGCATCGGCAAGGCCTGAATGCAGGCGGCGTGAGCGGCCGGTCATCTCGATGCCGATCAGCACGGCGCAAAACGCAGCCGTGGCGAGCCATTCGGTGATGAAGAGGGAAGGCGTTCCCGCAATGGGAAAAAGCGTTTGCAGGCTAGCGGTGACAAGGCCGATCACGCCTGTCAGCGTGATGGTGAAGGGGCCATAACCGCGAAAGGCGGTATGCGAGGCGATGCGGTTGCGGATTTCGAGAATATCCGCCAAGGCCTTATCGACATCGCGCATGCGCTTCCCCAGAGGCTTACGTCACTTTGTATTGCAAAGTATACGGCAGCGTGGGGAAAGCGCAAGGGGGAGTTTGGCCCTCTCCCCAACGTGGGAGAGGACGCAAAATCTTGCGTTTAGCGGCGATCAAAATTTGAGGTGTCTGCGCATTTCGCCGCTAAGCGCTAGATTTTGCTGGTGAGGGGGAACCTGCCTCTGATCCCCTCACCTGAAAAATCATCGGAGTTAGCGACGCGCCACCGGCGTTCGTTCCGGCATTTCCTTGGCGCGACGCTAACCCCGTGATTTTTCTTCCTCTCCCGCAAAGGGGAGAGGGCACTCTCAATAATACAAATCCCGCTTGCCCTGTTCGATCTCAACCAGCCGCGCTTCGGTGACCTTGCGCAGCTTTTCGTTGGGGATTTCTTTCAGGTGTTCGGCGATGACCTTCTCGCCGATTTCCTTGGTCGCAGGCGAAGCAAAATCGGTCAGATATTCCTTCAGCGTCAGGATCGCATTGGGCTGGCAGAGGTTCTGGATTTCGCCCGATTTCGCCACCGCCATGAAGCGGTCTCCGGTGCGGCCATTGCGATAACACGCGGTGCAGAAGCTCGGCAGATGTCCGGCTTCGGATATATCGTGGATCACGCTGTCGAGCGGGCGTTCGTCGTTGACCTGGAACTGCACCGGCTGTTTCACGCCCTTCTCGTTTTCTTCGCAATAGCCGCCGACGCCGGTGCAGGAACCGCCGGACAGCTGCGAGATGCCAAGCTCCAAGCATTCATTGCGCAGATCGGCATCTTCGCGGGTGGAGATGATCATGCCGGTATAAGGCACGGCGAGGCGGATGATGGCGATCAGCTTCTTGAACTCGTCATCCGAAACGATATGCGGGAAGCTTTCGAGATTGATGCCTCCGGCGGGGCGGATGCGCGGCACGGAAATCGTATGCGGGCCGCAATTGAATTCGGCTTCCAGATGTTCGGCATGCTGCATCAGTGCCAGCATTTCGAATTTGTGGTCATAGAGGCCGAAGAGCACGCCCGCGCCATTATCATCGATGCCCGCCTGATTGGAGCGGTCAAAGGCGGTGGTGTGCCAATCGTAATCCTTCTTGGGGCCGCGCGGGTGCATCTTGGCATAGGTGCCGCGATGATAGGTTTCCTGGAAGAGGATATAGGTGCCGATCTCGGCATCTTTCAGCTTCTTATAATCCTCGACCGTGGTGGCAGCGATGTTGATATTGATGCGCCGGATATTCGCGTTTTTCGTTTCCACCGAATAGACCGCATCGATGGCATCCAGCACATAATCGATGGGGCAGTTTTCCGGGTCTTCGCCTGCTTCCATGGCAAGGCGCTTATGGCCCATATTAAGCAGCACCAAGGTTTCTTTTTTGATCTCGTCCATGGTGAGGCGGCGGCGGGAGAATTTATGCCCCGCGCCATAACCGCAATAAACGCAGCTATTGACGCAGTAATCGCTGACATAAAGCGGCGCGAAGAGCACCAGGCGGCGGCCATAGATTTTCTGTTTGATATGCCGCGCGGTCTTATAGATTTCCTCGACCAGCTCAGGGTCGTGCGTATTCAGCAGCACCGCCACTTCGGGCAGCGTCAAGCCGTGCGCGTCGGCGGCCTTCTTGATGATGGCTTCGACCATATCGCGCGAGGCGGCCCGCTTGCCTTCTTCCAAGGCAGCGTAAATGGCGGATTCGTTGATGAAACTGGCAACCTGCGACACGATACTCTCCCAAACCATGGGCCTCTTGGTGAGGCGCTCTATGCTTGATGAGAAGTTAGGCCGGGCGCGCGCCGAAGTAATGCGCTTAATCAATAAGGCAGGGGCAAAATGGTCGCATGCGTAGGAGTGCGTATACTAGTATGTGCCACGCATCTATTCGGCGTAGATCATTTTGACGCTCATGCCGCCATCAATGGTAATATTCTGACCGGTCATGAAACCTGCCTTTTCCGCGAGAAACTGGCAGGCTTCCGCAATGTCCTGCGGTGTCCCGACGCGCCCTACGGGGTGCTGCGCGCGGTCGGCGCGCGAATGTTTCGGCTTCACGGCTTGTGACGATTTCTTCCAATCGCTCACTTCGATCCAGCCGGGGCTGATCGCGTTCACCCGGATGCGATAGGGCGCCAGGCTGATCGCGAGCCCATGCGTCAGCGCGACAATCCCGCCCTTGGAGGCGGTGTAGCCTTCGGTGTCTGGCTCCGACATGAAAGCGCGGGTAGAGGCGATGTTGATGATCGCCCCGCCTTCACCGCGCTTGGCCATCACGCGGGCGGCGGCTTGGCTGGCAAAAAAGGCACCGCCGAGATTGGTATTGATCACTTTTTGAAATTCGGCGGGCGTCAGCTTCAGTACGTCCTTGCGGATCACGATGCCCGCATTGTTGATCAGCACATCCGGCACGCCGAGTTCTTTCACCGTGCGCGCCATCCAGCCTGAAATGTCTTTCGGCTTTGCGACATCGCCGCGCTGAAAAAGACCCTGCGCTTTACGCGCGCCGATCCCGGCCAGCACCTCACGTCCGGCTTCATTGTCCGGGTCGATGAAAGAAACCCCGTAGCCAGCTTCGGCGAAGTGCCAAGCCAGCGCCCGGCCAATGCCTTGCCCCGCACCGGTGATGGCAACGATTTTCATGGTGTCCTCGAATCGTAAGCTTCGAGGTTAGCTAGGATGCCGGTTTTACGCCAAACACCTCCACGAGCGCTTCGCCGTTAGGCGAGCCAAGCCCGGTCACCGCATCCCAGCCGGGGCGCGCGTCAAACCCAACCTTGCC
The DNA here is from genome assembly GCF_011761565.1 of Rhizomicrobium palustre. NCBI lineage: Bacteria > Pseudomonadati > Pseudomonadota > Alphaproteobacteria > Micropepsales > Micropepsaceae > Rhizomicrobium > Rhizomicrobium palustre. The sequence continues at coordinate 3,008,165 of NZ_JAASRM010000001.1, forward strand.
CTCTTTATTGTCGCCTACGGTGATGTCTCGAAACGCCGATGGGTTTTGATAGAGGAGGGTATGGGGCTGACCAATAGGTGTGCCACGCCCGGCGTTCAGCAACGCAAACAGCCCCGCCCAGAGCGGCGCGGCAGCGCTGGTCCCGCCAATGGTCATCACTTGACCCTCCACCAAAATGCGATAGCCGGAACGCGGGTCGGCATTGGCGGCGACATCGGGTACGCCGCGCGCTGTTCCGCCAAGGCTTTGGTATTCGGGCTGGGAGAAAATCCTGCTGAAGCCGCCGCCCGTGCCGCTGCCATCGCTGTTCCAGGCGATCTCTGTCGCGATCCTGCCGACGGGGGCGCTGATGGTGGTGCCGCCACACGCCAGCACCAAGGGGCTGGAGGCCGGGAAGTCCACATGCGCAGCGCCATCGCTTTCCCCATCACTGGCGAGGCTGTCGCCGGAAGCTACGCAAACCGTCACGCCCAGGGCCGCCGCATCGGCGAAAGCGCTGTTCATCGCGGCGATGGCTTGCACCGTCCAGGTGTTTTCCGGCGCGCCCCAAGAAATGGAGAGTACCGAAGGCTTGTTCTCAGCATCATGCACCGCCGCCGTGATGGCATCGACGAAACCTTGATCGGTATTGGGGGCGAAATAAACCGCGAGGCGCGCGCCGGGCGCAGCGGCACCAGCCACCTGGATATCGAGCGCAACCTCGCCATCAGCACCGCGATCTCCCTCTGGTTTGCTGCTGGCACCCGAAATGCTGATCTGGACCACCTCGGGCGGGGGGATATCCATGCTCTTGAACGCGGTCGCCGTGTCGCCCTCGCGATAGCCGCCGCCAAGCTCGATCAGGCCGATGCATTGGCCTTTGGCGAAGCCCTCCGGCTTGGGAAAGCCGTAGAGATCGACGATCTCGTTGGGAAAGAAGCTCACTACTGCGACGTTTTTCGGAAACACGATTTTTGCGGTCGCGGCAGGGCGGTTATCAAGCCCCAGCACCGCCTCAATATGTGGCGCAAGTTCCTCGGGTACCGAGAGCACTCCCTCGCGGCCACGGAAGGTGCAATCTTGATGCTCGAAATGGCTGAGCGTGGTGCCGAAGGCGGACTCGAAAGCCGAGACTGGCCCTTTCAATTGCACCAAACGCCGCGCCAAATCCGCATTGCTGATGGAAAGGCCGCTGGCTTTGGCAAAGCGTGTCACGCTTTCCAGCACCGGCTGAAGCCGCTCGGTTCGCCCTTTGGCGACATCTTCGCGCGAGCCGCCGCCCTTTGGTGCCTCGTCTTTCAGATAGAGGCTGACCTCGATCTCCACATTGGGGTCGGCAGGGCCGGACCTGAGGCCTGGCGGGGTGGTACGCTCGCTTCCGCGAAGAATGGAACTCGGCATGAAGGGCTCCTTGAAATACAGCCCTTCGGAAATACTAAGCAGCGCCTACAAGTTCCCGCCTAAATGAAGTGTTCGCCGTCAGCCGATCCAAGTGGAGAGAATCAGCGCGGCGGCAATCAGTGCGCCGGTATCGCGATTGGCGCGGAACAATTTCAGACATTTCGCGCTGTCATCGATATCGAGCTGGCGCACCTGCCACATCAGATGCCCGCCCGCGATCAGCATCAGGATCACATAGATCGAGCCGATATGTTCGGTGAAGCCCGCGGCGAGGACCAGGGTGAAGGCGGCGATGTAGAAGCCGAAAATCCAATCCTTGGAGCGTTCGGCAAAAAGCCGCGCAGTGGATTTGACGCCGATCAGCGCATCGTCATCCTTATCCTGATGGGCATAGATGGTGTCATAGCCCAGCGTCCAGCAGATCAGGCCTGCGTAAAGCATCAGCGCGGCGCTATCGATGGTGCCCGTCTCAGCAGCAAAGCCGACAATGGCGCCCCAATTGAAAGTGAGGCCCAGCCAGGCCTGCGGCCACCAGGTGATGCGCTTCATGAAAGGATAGGCGGCCACCAGCAACAAAGAGGAGGCACCCAGAATGATCGCGGTCCAATTGCGCAAGAGCAAAAGGATCACCAGTCCAATCAGGCAGAGGGCGATGGTGAAGACGATAGCCTGTTTCACGCTGACCGCGCCTGAAGGAATGGGCCGCCCGCGCGTCCTCGCCACGCTGGCATCGAAATCGCGGTCGACAATATCGTTGAAGGCGCAGCCCGCGCCGCGCATCACCACCGAGCCGATCCCCATCAGAGCAACAAGGGCGATGTCTTTCAGCGTGCCAAAGGGGCGGCTTTCGGCGGCGGCGCCCAAGGCAAGCCCGAATACGCAAGGCCAATAGAGCAGCCATGTACCAATCGGCCGGTCCAGCCGCATCAGCCGGAGGTAAGGCTGCCATTTGGGCGGGGCGCGATCCACCAGCCGTGCGGCAACGGCATCTGCTGGAATGGCGGCGGTATTTTCTGTCATATTGGCACTTCGCCTGATGTTGGGGGCGCAGGAGAGTCGTTATGCCACAAATCCGTTTCGGGGGTAGCTGTCTCGTGCTGGCAGTGCTTCTGCTCGCCGGGTGCGGTCCCGCCGCCGATCCTGAGGCCGAAACCGCCGCCGCCCCGGTGCGCGAAGCCGTGGCCAAGCTCGCCAAGAGCCCCAAATGGGCGGCCAATCGCTGCCTCTGCGCTGGGTTATTCCGCGGCGAGGAGGTGGAGGATTTTCCGAAAGGGATGCTGAAAGCCGAATTCGCCGCCCATAGCTTCCTGCGCAACTGGACCGAATGCGCCGCCAATTATCACAAGAAGCAGGGGCTGGCCCAATGCAAGGGCGGCATGACCGATTACGTCTGCTCCACCATGCCCCGCAGCGATCTTCCCCAAGGCACGACGCGGGTCCTCTGCCATGTCAACGGCAAGAACGAACTCTTGTTTGACGAATACGATGTGACACGGCAGGAAGACGGCTATTCCGTCAAACCCCTCAGCGTGAAGGCGCTTTACAAAACCTATGAGTGAGGATCTCTCCTATCCCGGCGGGAAGCTGCGCCTTTTTGTGGAAGCCCCTCTTGGCGAGGGCGCGCGCGTGGTGCTGGAGGAGGGGCAGGCGCATTACCTTCTGCATGTCATGCGCGCCAAAGTCGGCGACCGGCTGAATTTCTTCAATGGGCAAGACGGCGAATGGGTGGCCGAAATCACCGAGACCGCCAAGCGAACCTGCACGGCTGTTTGCGCCCGCCAGCTTGAGCCCCAGACCGAGGTGCCGGACCTCTGGCTCTGTTTCGCACCGGTGAAAAAGACCCCCGCCGATTATCTGACCCAAAAGGCGACCGAACTCGGCGTGCGGGTGCTGCAACCCATTTTCACCCGCCGCACCATTGTCTCCCGGGTCAACACCGAACGCATGCTGGCCAATGCCGTGGAAGCGGCGGAGCAATCGGGGAGGGTCTCGGTACCCGAAATCCGCGAAGCGATCGCCCTGGACAAGCTTTTGGCATCCTGGCCCGCGGAGCGGCGTATACTTTTCTGTGACGAGGCTGGAGACGCGCCCTCCATCGCAGATGCGTTAATGACCGAGAGGGGCGGGTCCTGGGCGGTATTTACAGGCCCGGAAGGGGGATTTGACCCCGCGGAACGGGCGCTTTTGCGAGCGCAAGCAAATGTTATGGCGGTGTCGCTGGGCGGGCGCATCTTACGCGCGGATACGGCGGCTTTGTCTGCGCTTTCGGTATGGCAGGCCCTCACGGGGGATTGGCGCTGAGCCTTGCCGTAAGGCCGCCCGGTGCCTACATAGGCCGTGACGTTCCTGAAATGAAATTCATCCGGGCCGGCCTGTCCGATCTTTGGCCCGTAGCGAGGGTTTACCATGTCCATTCCGCAGTCTGCCGGTGGTCCGATTGAATCGCGTGACGATCTGGTGCGCTACCTGGAGTCGGGCAACAAACCCAAAGAAGATTGGCGCATCGGCACCGAGCACGAGAAGTTCGTCTACTGCATCAAGACCTATAACCCGCTTGGCTATGAAGGCGCGCATGGCATCAAGGCGCTGCTGGAAGGCATGCAGCGTTTTGGCTGGCAGCCTGTGATGGAAGGCGAGCACATTATCGGCCTCACCCAGAACGGCGCCTCTATCAGCCTGGAGCCGGGCGGCCAGTTCGAGCTTTCCGGTGCGCCCTTGAAGACGGTGCATGAGACCTGTGCCGAGGTGGCCCAGCATCAACAGCAGGTGCGCCAAGTGGCGGCGGAGATCGGCGCGGGCGCGCTTGGTCTTGGCTATGCACCGACTTGGCCGATGCGCGAAGTCACCGCCATGCCCAAGGGCCGCTATGAGATCATGAAGCGCTATATGCCCAAGGTCGGCGGTTATGGCGAAGAGATGATGTTCCGCACTTGTACGGTGCAGGTAAACCTCGACTTCTCCTCCGAAGCGGACATGGTGAAAAAGCTGCGTGTCGGCCTCGCGCTGCAGCCGGTCGCCACCGCCTTGTTCGCCAATTCGCCGTTCCGCGAAGGCAAATTCAACGGCTTCCTCTCCTATCGCGCCCATGTCTGGAGCGATGTCGATAACGACCGCGCCGGTATGCTGCCTTTCGCCTTTGAAGACGGCATGGGGTTTGAGCGCTATGTCGATTACGCGCTCGATGTGCCGATGTACTTCCTTTATCGCGATGGCAAATACATCGACATGGCAGGCAAGAGCTTCCGCGATTTCCTGGATCGCAAAATTCCGGAAGTGAAGCATATCGAGCCGCAGATGTCGGATTGGGCCGATCATCTCACGACGATCTTCCCCGAAGTGCGGCTCAAGAAGTTCCTCGAAATGCGCGGCGCCGATGGCGGCACCTGGCGGCGTATCTGCGGGCTTCCCGCGCTATGGGTCGGCATCATGTATGACGATGTCGCCCTCGATGCGGCTTGGGACATGGTCAAAGATTGGACGGCGGAAGAACGCCAGGCGATGCGCGACACCGTTCCGCGGCTGGCCTTCAAGACCCCGTTCCGCAATACGCGGGTGTGGGAGCTGGCCTATCGCATGCTGGAAATCTCGGCCGCTGGTTTGAAGCGCCGCGCCGCGGAAGATGCTGTCGGCATGACGGAAGAGGGCTTCCTGGTGCCGCTTCGCGAGCTCGTCAGCCGCGGCTATACCCGCGCGGAAGAGCTCTTGCAGCTCTACCGCACCGATTGGGGCAAGGACCTGAACAAGATTTTCACGGAATATAATTTCCTCTGACTTCTCTCCGTCATGGCCGGGCCCGACCCGGCCATCCAGCGGTGCGGTCTCGCTAAACCGAGATGTCAGAAGTGTTGGGGTGCTGAAAAATGGATGGCCGGGTCAAGCCCGGCCATGACGTTTAAAAAGCCTCGAAGCACGCACTGCGCTGTTACTGATCCAGCAGGTCGATGCGCGCGGTGCAGATCGGAGAAGCGTTTTTCGGCGTCACCGGCTTGTTATCGCTGCGATAGAGCACCGAGATGGTCTTGGTCTCCAGCGTGGCGCAGACTTCCACAATGTCATTGCTGGAGACCGGCGCCTTGGGATCGGCCGCGCCGCAGATGGTCTTGCCGTCGTTGAAATTCTGCACCAGCTTCTGGGTCTGATAGGTGCGGTCGCCATTGCCGATGTGGATGAAGCCTGCGCCGCCCAAGGTCTGGGTGTACTGCGCGTCCTGGCCGAAGCAGATGCCGATCAATGTTTTCGCCTTGGACATATCCACCGCCGCGGGCTTGGCAGGCTTGGCCGCCAGTGCGGGCATGGCGCAGGCGAAGAGGGCAGCAGCAATCATCACGGAACGCATCAAGAAACCTCCAACAGAACCAATATCATCGCATTAGGGACATTTGCCCACAATGTCATCCCCGGCCGAGCGGATCGCGCAGTTGCGCGAGCAGCGAGGGGAAGGGGACCCAGGTGGTGAAACCATCCTGACCAAGTAAGATAAGCTAGAATTACGCCCATCTCCGAAATTGACTTGCCGAAGCGACCTGGGTCCCCTTCCCCTCGCACACCTTCGCGCTGCTCGGTGTACTCGGCCGGGGATGACAGATTGTGCTACGGCCTCACCATTCTAAGCCCTATTGGGCCGTTTCTGTGACCTGCGCATCGCAATAGGTGGCGACCCGTTCCGGCTTGATGCCCGCGGCGATCTGCACCCCGTAGATGATGCGGATTTTCTGCCCCTCCTTATCGGCGCAAATGCCGCCGATCTCCTTCGGGCCGGGCTTGGTGGTGGTGCCGCCGCAAACGATTTTGCCGTCGTAATAGACCTGCTTCAGCTTGTAAGAGGTGAAGGTCCCGTTGCCATTGCCGAAATGCAGAAACCCGTCCGCGCCGATGGTCTGGATGTACTGCACGCTCATCTGCCCGGTGCAGGAGGATATCCAGACCGGCGCGGCGGCGCTGGCGGGGGCCGCGGCAAGGAGGAGGGCGCTGATCAATACGCGCATGAGCAACTCCCTTGAAAGGTCGGCTGCAGTCTAAGCCTTCTTTGTGTTCGGATTGCGCCGGGGATCGTTCTGCCGTTCCACCATCCAGCCGGGATATTCCGAGGGCAGCGCCGACAATTCCTCCAGGCGTTTCAAGTCTTCCGGGGCCAGTTCCAGCTCGGTGGCGGCGAGGTTGTCGTCGAGCTGTTCCAAGGTCTTCACGCCGGTAATGACCGTGGTGACAAAGGGGCGCGAGAGGACAAAGGCGAGTGCCACGCGGGCCGGGCTGGCGCCGTATTTCGCACCGATCTCGCGCATGGCATCGACCAGGGCAAAGGCACGCTCCTTGTTCACCGGCGGGAAATCGAAGGTGCTCCGCCGCGCGCCTTCCGGCCCAGCGCCATCGCGCGAGAACTTGCCCGAGAGAATGCCACCGGCGAGCGGGCTCCACACCATCAGACCCATTTTCTGGTCGTTCAGCATGGGGGCGATATCGCGTTCCAGGTCGCGCCCCGCGATGGAGTAATAGGCTTGCAAGCTTTCGAACCGCGCCCAGCCATGCTTATCGGCGAGGCCTTGGGCTTTCATGATCCGCCAGGCCTGCCAGTTGGAGACGCCGGCATAGCGCACCAGCCCGCGGCGGACGAGATCGTTGAGTGTCGCCATCACCTCTTCGACCGGGGTGAGTAAATCCTGCGCATGGACCTGATAAAGATCGATGTGATCGGTTTGCAGCCGCTCCAGACTTTCCTGAACCGCATCCATGATGTGGCCGCGGCTGAGACCGGCAGCATTCGGTGAGGCGCTCATACGGCCATAGCATTTGGTGGCGATGACGACATCGGAACGCTTCACGCCCAAATCCTTCAGCGCCTGACCAAGCAGTTGTTCGGACATGCCTTCGGAATAGACATCGGCGGTGTCGAGGAAATTCACGCCAGCAGAAAGTGCGCGTTCCACCAGAGAGGTGGCGGTTTTCTGATCCACCTTGCCGACGGCCTCGAAGAAACCCTTGCCGCCGAAGGTCATGGTGCCAAGGCAGATTTCCGAAACAAAGAAGCCGGTATTGCCGAGCATGCGATAGCGCATCATCAAACTCCGTCTCTGGTCAGCTTTCGAAGGTGTGGCAATTTCGCTTGGCTACCGCCGCTGAGGCAACGCCACCATATCGTTGCAGCGGATACTGCGCAAATCGTTGAATCCGTGGTTCTTTCTCGCAACTTTTGTCAGCCGCTGTGCGTTGTGTTGTGTGACTGCCATCACTGCGTAGGCGCTAATGCTAACTATCGCGATAACAGGTGTGAGCGGAAAATTTATGCGTGTTCCCGTGTAAGGAGGGAGCCATGTTACTCCGTGCGTTCTTTGCTCTCGGGCTGGCGTTGATGCTCTTACCCCATGAGCCCAATCTCGGTTTGCACCCCGCCGCCTATAGCAATATCAGCCCAATCTTTGCGCGAGCTCAGACAGAACTCAAAATCCGTTTGGCCGCGGTGGCATCAGACATGCGAAACGGCATCAACGCCCCCAAAAACCTGAGCGCTGCTGACAATTAAATCGCTTCGGGCGGCAGCACGAAAACGCCATCCGCGCCTTTAGTGATGGTTTTCGTCCACGCTACCGCTGAGCGCGGCATGGGGGCGTAAAGATGGGGGAAAAGCGCACCGCCGGTGGAAGGCTCAAAGCGCAAAGCCTCGCCCAGCACGTCCGCGTTTACGGCAATCAGCTCAAGCCTCTCAGCCCCGGCATAATAGCGGGCGAGGGTGCCGGGAAGCTGCTCGGCGGTGGAGAAATGAATGAAGCCGTCTTCGCGGTCCTTGGCGGAGCCTTCGAAACTCTCGCCTGCTGCAGCCCAATCTTCCAGATGACAGATTTTATAGATCAATCCGGCCATTTCCGCCTCCGCTCTTTCGCCGATGGGAAGCATGCGGGGCAGGGATTTGGCAATGTTTACTTCAGCTCTTTTTTCAATTCTTCGCGTGTCTCGCCGTAGCTTTCGGGGTGATCATAGGACTGACGAACGGCTTCGTTGGTCACTTTGCGGTTTTTGCCGCCTTTGGTGCTGACCCGGAACAGGACAAAGGCCAAAACCAGCCCGACGGCGATGGCGATCACAGCAAAGATCAATTCCGGCGAGAGTGGCATAGGGCCTCCTGTCCCCCAGAATCCTTAAACCGAAACGGGCGATCCGCCGCCGCTGTTCCAGGCGCCGTTCTGTGTATAGTGCGCCGCCCGGAGGCGTTGATCCGGGATGTCGGCCAAGGTGGCCGGATTGGTTTGTTCGGATAACAGGCATGGGTTCCTTCCTGCGTAAGCTGCCTTTTCCCGTAGAGTTCGCCATCGTGCTCGGCGGCGCCTTTGGGTATGCGCTGGTGTCGAGCGTTCTGGCGGTGGTGCATCCGCCCTCTGGCCCGATGCATACGGAACTTGGCATGTGGCGGACCATCGGGGTGGAGGCGCTGCAGTTTTTGGTGATCGGCGGTTTCTTGCGCTATCGCGGCTGGCGCGGCGCCAAATTCGGGCTCGATTCGCATTGGAGCGATGGCGCCTGGGGGCTTGGCCTCGCGCTCGTCTCCTATTGCGTGTTCTATTACACCTTCCGCTTTGTCGCGCTGATCGCGCCGGGGCTGGCGGCCTCCGCCGCGCAGATGGGGCATATGCCCGGCCATCTCGCACCAGCCTTGGTCGCGGCGATGGTGCTCTTCAGCTCCTTCTTCGAGGAGTTCTTCATCACCGGTTATGTGGTGTCGGCCTTGAAGGAAAAGGCAGGGCTGAATGTGGCGATCAATGTCAGCGTGGCGGTGCGCCTTGCCTATCACCTTTATCAAGGCGTCTTGGGCGTAGTGCTGATCATCCCCGTGGGGCTGATGTTTGCCTATTGGTACGGCAAGACCGGCAAGCTCTGGCCCGTCATCGTCGCCCACGCGCTCCTGAACCTCGCCGCGTTCCTGCCTTACATCAAGTTTTGAGGGGCTAAATCCCGACGATCACGAGATCGATGGCAGCCAAAATGCGCTCGCGATAACCGCTGAGGCTGGCAACCGGGTTCTTCAGCATACGCACATGCACGGCACCCATATTGGTGGGGTCGATGACATAACTAGCGCCTTCGACAGAAACGACAGGCATCAGGCGTTCGAAGAACGGCAGGGACGTCGGAGGGATCAAGGGGGCCACGATCCGTGTATTCAGACGATCGAGTACGTCGGATTGCAGCACGACCAGATAGGGATGCGATTTGGCCGATGCCGGATCGGGATTGGTGAAAACATCAAATTGTTTCACGCCCATATCCGTCACCAATTGCGAAATTTCTCGCTCCAGATGCCATTCTGGTCGATGAAATCGTTATGTGCTTCCAATGCTGCGCGGTGTTCATCCTGAAATTTTCGGATGTTTTCCTCGCGCAGCTTGCGCCGCAGCTCTTCCTCTAGCGTCAGCGACAGATTGATATCCATCGCCTTCGCCGCAGCTAAAACTTCGGCGTCTATGGAAAGGTTTACCGCCTTCTTCGCGGCCACCTTTCCATCTTGCCGCCATGGGCGGGGTTCATCGGAAAAGCCTGAGCTCATGCGCGGAGTTTATGCGCATTTGCGATGCGCATCAACCCGTTCCGACTTTCTTACGCAGCCGTGCCGCCCACCGTCAGGCCGTCGAGGCGCAGGGTGGGCTGGCCGACGCCGACCGGAACGCTCTGGCCGCCTTTGCCGCAGGTCCCGACACCTGCATCGAGCTTCAGATCGTTGCCGATCATCGACACGCGCGTGAGACAGTCCGGCCCGTTGCCGATCAGGGTGGCGCCTTTGATCGGCGCACCCAGTTTGCCGTCTTCGATGAGATAGGCCTCGGTGCAGGAGAAGACGAATTTGCCGTTGGTGATGTCCACCTGGCCGCCGCCGAAATTGGTGGCGTAGATGCCTTTCTTGACGCTCGCCAGGATTTCCTCCGGCGCCTTGTCACCCGCCAGCATGTAGGTGTTGGTCATGCGCGGCTGTATGGGGGCGGCGAAGCTTTCGCGGCGGCCATTGCCGGTCGGCTTCATGCCCATCAGGCGGGCATTCATGCGGTCCTGCATATAGCCTTTCAGAATGCCGTCCTCGATCAGCACGGTGGAGGAAGAGGGCGTGCCTTCATCATCGATGGTGAGCGAACCGCGGCGTCCGCCAATGGTGCCGTCATCGACCACCGTCACGCCGGGAGCCGCCACGCGTTCGCCCAGAAGCCCGGCAAAGGCGCTGGTCTTCTTGCGATTGAAATCGCCTTCCAGGCCATGGCCGATGGCTTCATGGAGCAGAATGCCCGGCCAGCCGGGGCCGAGCACCACGGCCATCTCGCCCGCAGGCGCCGGAATGGCGGAGAGATTCACCAGCGCTTGGCGCAGCGCTTCATCGATCGCCGCCTGCCAGTATTCGGGTTTGAGATAGGTGTCATAGCCCGCGCGGCCGCCGCCGCCATAGCTGCCGGATTCCTGGCGGCCATTTTCTTCGACCACAACGGAAACAGAGATGCGGACGAGGGGGCGCACATCCGAATAGCTCTCGCCGCCCGCGCGGATGATTTCGATATTCTGCCATTCGGCGGCCAGCGAGCAGGAAACCTGACGCACGCGTCCATCTTTGCCGCGCGCATAGGCGTCCATTTCGCCGAGGAGCTTCACCTTGGCTTCGAATTCAGCTGTCTGCAGCGGGTCGAGATCGGGATAGAGCTTCACATTGGTGCGCGCAGGGGAGGCGGCCATCACGCCCGAATGGCCCTTGGAAACCGCCTTCACCGTAGAGGCAGCCCGCGCAATGGCTTCTTCGGACATTTCATTGGCATGGGCATAGCCGGTGGCTTCGCCTGCGACCGAACGCAGGCCAAAACCCTGGGTGGTGTCGAAATTGGCGGCCTTCAGGCGGCCATCATCGAAGGAAAAAGACTCGCTCTGGCAGAATTCAAGGAACAATTCCCCATCGTCAGCGCCTTTCAGAGCATCATCGACCGTTGCCTGCACCTTTTTGCGGTCCATGCCGGTACGGCTGAAAAAGAGGTCGTTGCCCATAATTCCTCAGACTTTCTTTGGGGTTGGTTCCGTAGCGAGGTGGTGTCAACTTAGGCTGCCCATGGCTATGATGCACCACGCTGGCGGCGTCCGGTCGCAGCAAAGGGGCTGACGACCGCGGTACAGCCTAGAATCTAGAATTGGAATTATTAAAGTAAAGTCCCCGCTGGCTCGGACTGCGTCCATATCTATAAGACGGTCTGGCTACAAGGACAGGGGAAATGAGGCGAGAGGCATGGCGCTGAAAAGAGTCCTGTGGGCGGGGGTGACGATAGCTGGCACGGCTGGCGCAGCTTTGGCCGAGCCGCAAAAGTCCGGCCAAGATTACGCCCATAACTGGCAAATGGGGCTGCAACCTGCGGCCAGCCCGGTGATGGAGCGGCTGCACAGCTTTCATTTCGAACTTTTGGTTCTCATTACCGCGATCTGCATTTTCGTGGCGGGGCTTTTGATTTTCGTGCTGGTGCGGTTCAACCAGCGCCGCAATCCCGTCCCAGAGCGCACCGAACACAACACTGCCTTGGAAATCGCCTGGACCGTCGTGCCGGTTCTGATTCTGGCCGTGATCGCCTGGCCGTCCTTCAAGCTTCTCTATTACGAAGCGGAGATCCCCAAGCCCGATGTCACCATCGAGGCGATCGGGCGGCAGTGGTACTGGACCTATGTCTATCCCAACGAGGGTAAGTTCCAATTCGACTCCAACATGCTCGCCGACAATGTCGCCAAAGAACGGGGCGAGCCGCGTCTGTTGGGCGTTGATAATCCCGTCTATGTGCCGGTGAACAAAGTGGTGGAGATTATCACCACGGGCGGTGACGTGATCCATTCCTGGGCAGTGCCTGCCTTCGGCGTGAAGATGGATGCCATTCCCGGCCGCCTCAATCACACCTGGTTCAAGGCGACCAAGATCGGCACCTATTACGGGCAATGCTCGGAACTTTGCGGCGCCAATCACGCTTTCATGCCGATTGAGGTGAAGGTGGTGAGCGAGGCGGAGTATCGCGCCTGGCTGACCGAAGCCCGCAACAAATTCGCGAGCGGGGGCAGCACAGAGCTGGCCCTCAACAAAAGTGAGTAGAGTTCATGGCTGAACTAGCGCCCGCACCGGAAGTTCATGTCCACGACATCCATCCCCATGGCTGGCGGCGTTTCGTCTATTCCACCAACCACAAGGACATCGGCACGATGTATCTGTGGTTTGCGGTCTTCGCCGGGATCGTCGGCGGCGTGCTCTCCATGCTGATGCGTGCCGAGCTGATGGAGCCGGGGCTTCAGTATTTCCATAACCCGCACATGTATAACGTGCTGGTCACCGGCCATGGCGTCATCATGATTTTCTTCATGATCATGCCCGCGATGATCGGCGGCTTCGGCAATTGGCTGGTGCCCTTGATGATCGGCGCGCCGGACATGGCATTCCCGCGCCTCAACAACATTTCTTTCTGGCTGTTGCCGTTCTCGTTCCTGCTGCTCATTGCCTCGATGTTTGTGGAGGGCGATTCCGGCGGCACCGGCTTTGGCGGCGGCTGGACCATGTATGCCCCGCTATCCTCTACCGGCACGCCGGGGCCGGCGATGGATTTCGTCATCTTTGCGCTGCACATCGCGGGCATTTCCTCGATATTGGGCGCGATCAATTTCATCACCACTATTCTCAACATGCGCGCGCCCGGTATGACGCTGCACAAGATGCCGCTCTTTGTCTGGAGCGTGCTGGTGACGGCCTTCCTGCTGCTCTTATCGCTGCCGGTGCTGGCCGGTGCGATCACCATGCTGCTGACCGACCGCCATTTTGGCACCAGCTTCTTCAACCCGGCAGGCGGGGGCGACCCCATCCTTTACCAGCATCTCTTCTGGTTCTTCGGCCACCCGGAAGTCTACATCCTGATCCTGCCGGGCTTCGGCATGGTCAGCCACATCGTCTCGACCTTCTCGAAAAAGCCGGTCTTCGGCTATCTCGGCATGGCCTATGCGATGGTCGCCATCGGCTTCATCGGCTTTCTGGTCTGGGCCCATCATATGTATACGGTGGGTCTGTCGGTCGACACCAAGGCCTATTTCGTTTTCGCCACCATGGTGATCGCGGTGCCGACCGGTGTGAAAGTGTTCTCCTGGATCGCCACCATGTGGGGCGGCTCCATCGAGTTCCGCGTGCCGATGCTTTTTGCCGTCGCCTTCATCATGCTCTTCACGATTGGCGGGGTGACGGGCGTTGTGCTCGCCAATGCGGGCGTCGATGTGGTGCTGCAGGATACCTATTACGTCGTGGCGCACTTTCATTACGTGCTCAGCCTCGGCGCGGTCTTTGCCATCTTCGCGGGATTTTATTTCTGGTTCCCGAAGTTCACCGGCTATCTCTACAACGAAACTCTGGCTAAGATTCACTTCTGGCTAACCTTCATTGGCGTGAACATCACCTTCATGCCGATGCATTTCCTAGGATTGGCCGGAATGCCGCGCCGCTATGCCGATTATCCAGACGGCTTCGCGGGCTGGAATTATATGTCCTCCATCGGCGCCTTTATCGCCGGTGCGGCTGTACTTGTGTTCCTGGCCGTGGTGGTGGAAGCCTTCATTCGGCGCCGCAAGGCGGGCGATAATCCCTGGGGACCGTCGGCGACCACCCTAGAATGGACAGTTTCTTCGCCACCCCCCTTCCACACCTTTAACGAACTGCCCAAGATAACCTGAGTATGATTTGCTTCGTTAACATGCACTCAGGGTGATCACAGTGAGCACACACAAGACCCGCATCGTTCAAGGCCGTGGCAAGGCTGGTACCCGCTCAGGCATTTCAGCCACAAAGACGCGCACCAAAAGAGCGCTTCGCCATTCTTCGCGCGTCGCCCTCGACGGGCTGACGACGGAGGCTGATGACCGCGCCGAAGCTAAGCTTGCGGATTCTACCTATATCGGGCTGCACCCCGCCAAGCTGGCCGAGACCCGCGTGCTGACGAAAAAGAAAAAGACGGTCAAGAAAAAGAAAAAGGCCACCCCCGCCGCTGTCGCCGCCAAGAAAAAGGCGGCCGAGGCCTTGCAAAAGGAACTCGACAAAGCCGCGCGCGCCAAGGCACAACGCCGCGCCAAACGCCGGGCCGCCGCCCGTGCGCTGAAGGAGGCACGGAAAGATTGACAGCCGCTGATATCACCCGCCCGGTTGCTCGGGTCGAAGATTTCTTCGCGCTTTTGAAGCCGCGGGTGATGTCGCTTGTCATCTTCACCGGGCTTGCGGGGCTGATCGTTGCCCCCGGCCCGGTGCATCCCATGACGGCCTTTTGCGCCATCCTCTGCATCGCTATCGGGGCAGGGGCCTCCGGCGCGCTCAATATGGCCTATGACCAGGACATCGACCGGCTGATGACGCGGACGCGCAATCGTCCCATCCCGCGCGGGGTGATCAGCCGGGGTGATGCTTTGGGATTCGGCTGGAGCCTCTCGGTCGGCTCAGTGGCGCTGATGCTGCTCTTCGTGAATGCGCTGGCCGCCGCGCTGCTCGCCTTCACGATCTTCTTTTATGTCATCGTCTATACACTCGGCCTCAAGCGCCGCACGCCGCAGAATATCGTCATCGGCGGATTGTCGGGGGCGATGCCGCCCGCGATCGGCTGGGCCGCGGTGACGGGCTCGCTGTCGCTCGAACCGCTGCTGCTCGTCGCCATCATCTTCATGTGGACCCCGCCGCATTTCTGGGCGCTGGCGCTCTTCCGCAGCGAGGATTATGTCCGCGCCCATATCCCGATGCTGCCGGTGGTGCAGGGCAAGCGCTCCACGCGCTGGCATATCCTCATTTACGCGGCTCTGCTGGTGCCGCTGGGCCTTGCCCCTGTCGCACTCGGCATGACGAGCTTTATCTATCTCGCCTGTGCCTCTGTGCTGGGTGCGCTCTTGCTGGTGCGGACGGTTGCGGTCTTCCGCGAGCGTAACGAAAAGGAGGAGCCCGCGGCCAAGAAGCTCTTCGCCGTGACAATCTTCTATCTCTTTTCGCTTTTCGCCAGTTTGATCGCGGAACATTTCATCGGTTTGGCGCCGCTCCATGCCTGGATCTAAAAAAGTTACGCCGGAGCAAGCTTCCGCCGAGCGCGAAAAGAAGCGCCGCAATCTAGCCATAGCGGTTGCGCTGGGGGCCCTGGTGCTGCTCTTCTATGTCATGACCATGATCCGCATTCACCCCTAAAGGGACCTGCGATGGCGCAAGGCCACGTCAAGCACGATTACCATCTGGTCGAACCGAGCCCCTGGCCGCTAGTGGGCTCGCTGGGCGCTTTTGTCATGCTCTTGGGCGCCGTGTTCTGGATGAACAAAGCCTATCAGGGCTTCGGCGTTCTGGCGGGCATTCCCTGGATCTTCGCCATCGGTGTGGCGATGGTGCTTTATACGATGGCAGGCTGGTGGCGCGATGTCGTCATCGAAAGCGTGGTGCGGCGCGAGCATACGCCCGTGGTCAAGCTCGGCATGCGCTATGGCATGGTGCTCTTCATCGCCTCCGAGGTGATGTTCTTCGTCGCCTGGTTCTGGGCCTATTTCAATTTCAGCCTGTTTCCCCATGATGCGGCGCTGAATGCCTGGCCGCCGCAAGGCATCGTCACGCTCGATCCCTGGCATTTTCCGCTGATCAACACGGTGATCCTGCTCACCAGCGGTACCACGGTGACTTGGGCGCATCACGCGATCCAGAATGGCGACCGCTCCGGTGCGATCCAAGGCTTGGTGCTGACGGTTCTCCTCGGCCTCAGCTTCACCGGCATTCAGGCCTATGAATATGCCCATGCGCCGTTCACTTTCGGCTTCAACGGCGCGGCCCTGCAGCCCTTCACCGATCCCGCCCATGCCAATCTTGCGGCGGGGCAGGGCAATCTTTCAGCAATTTATGGCTCGACCTTTTTCATGGCGACCGGCTTTCACGGCGCGCATGTGATCATCGGCACGATCTTCCTCGCCGTCTGCCTCTGGCGTGCGATCCTCGGCCATTTCACACCGACCCGTCACTTCGGTTTCGAGGCTGCCGCGTGGTATTGGCATTTCGTCGATGTGGTGTGGCTGTTCCTTTTCACCAGCATCTACGTCTTCGGCCAAGGCCTGACGACGGCGGGGTAACAAACAAACCTGTCATCCCCGCCAAGCGCTCCGAAGCACAAGGTGCGGAGGCGCGCGCAGAGCCGGGACCCACTCCAACGCCAACACAGATTTCAAAGTGGGTCCCGGATCGCGCCTGAATACCAAACGGAAAAATCGTCGAGGCGCGTCCGGGATGACAAGCGTGGTGGCGGTTCTACCCTCTCTTCCAGAACCAGGTTCGCGTATCGGGCAGGAAGGGGAGAATGATCACCACCAGCCAGATCGCGAGCCAGAGGAAATCGGCTGGGTTCGACCAATAGCCGTTGACATAGCGGGCCCAATTCCCGGTGAAGCGGTCATAGGAATTATGCAGCGTGACCACTGCGGGCCAGACATAGCGGGTGATCACCAAAGCCGCCAAAATGAAGCGGAGCCAGCCTTGTTTGGCGAAAACGATCAGCGTGGCGAGGTTGAACAGCACCAGCGCGATGATGATCCCGATCAAGGCGCTGGTGATCTCACCCTCGCGCAACAGATCGTCGACCCCGGCATTTTGCGGCGTAATCGGCGGGTGCGGCACCGGAAAATAGATGGTCTGCGCGGCGGTAAACATCAGCCAGGCGGCGATGGCGGCGCAGACGAGAAGAAAGGTTTTAAGGCTATTCGGCATGGCTGTCCCCTCTGGAGCAAGATTGCCGTGACCTCTATTCTCGCGCCAATTGCGACGGTCGCAAAGGTCTAGCCATGCAATTTCGTCCGCTGCCGCTTTTCAGCCTCGCCAGCCTTGTGATGCTCGCCGCATTGGTTGGGCTCGGTCATTGGCAAATGCAGCGGCTGGCCTGGAAGGAAGCTCTCATTGCGCAGGTGAACCGCAATCTCACCGCGCCACCCTTAACTTTGGCTGAGGCGCTGCGGCTGGGCAAAGCCGCCGAATACCGCCGTGTGACCGTCTCCGGCAGCTTCGATCACGGTAAAGAGGCGTATGTCTATGGCACGGCCGACGGCGCTCCGGTGCTGCATGTCATCACGCCGCTTCGCACCAAAACGGGCACGCTTCTGGTGGATCGCGGAATTGTGACCCTTCAGATGCGCGATCCGGCGCGCCGCCAAGCGGGGCAGGTGACGGGCGAGGTTCACGCGACAGGCCTTTGGCGTTATCCCGATCCGCCCGGGCTCTTCACGCCCAAGCCCGATCTTGCCAAGCGCCTGTGGTTCTCGCGCGATGTCACAGCCATGGCTGCAGGTACGAAACTGGTCGCGCCCGTGCTGGTAGAGGCCGACGCGTCTCCCAATCCCGGTGGCTGGCCTAAGGGCGGCCATAGCGTGGTGAATTTCCCCAACCGCCATCTGGAATATGCGCTCACTTGGTACGGGCTCGCGCTCGCGCTGGTTGGTGTTTACATCGCCCTGCATATTTCCAAGGGGCGTCTGCGCTTTCGCTAGTTGACCCCTACCGTCCTGGCCTCTACCTCTCTGGCCCAAGAAGAGGGGATATGACCTTGCGTATCTGCATCTATGCCGGTTCCAGTGTTGGCGCGCGCGCCGAATATCGTGATGCCGCTCATGCTTTGGGAGAAGCCTTGGCCGAAGCGGGCATCGGGCTTGTTTATGGCGGTGGCAATATCGGCCTGATGGGTGTCGCCGCGGATGCTGCCTTGGCAAAAGGTGGCGAGGCGATTGGTGTCATCACCGAACAGCTTGATGGCCATGGCCTCTCGCACACCGGCCTTTCGGCGCTGCACATCGTGCCGGACATGCATGCGCGCAAAGCCAAGATGGCTGAGCTGTCGGATGCCTTCATCGCGCTGCCGGGCGGTATCGGCACACTGGAAGAATTGTTCGAGGCCTGGACCTGGGCGCAGCTTGGCATTCATCCCAAGCCGGTGGGGCTGCTCAATGCGGCGGGCTTCTATGACCAGCTTGCCTCTTTCATGGATCATGTCGTCGCCGAGCGTTTCTTGAAAGCCACCCATCGCGATACGCTGGTGGTGGAAAAGGATGCCGTCACGCTGATCGAGCGCTTGCGCAACACCCCGGTCGCTTATGTCCCCAAATGGCTGGACAAGGTGGCGGTGGAAGCGGCGGTGGACGTTCCGAAGAAATAACCGGCCAAGCAGGGCGGGCGCATGGCGGCTTTTGTCGGGTATGTCTATGTGCTGGGCAGCGAGCATCGCGGCCTTCGCCGCACCTATGTCGGCTGGACCACCGATCTGGAACAGCGCCTTGCCCGGCACAACGCCGGCACCGGCGCCAAATCCACCCGCGGCCGCGTCTGGTTCCTGCTCTATGCCGAACGCTTCACCAGCCGCCACGACGCCATGAGCCGCGAATGGCGCCTGAAACGCGACAAGGCTTTCCGGAAGGCGTTGGTGGGCGGATGAGGCCGCCGCGCCTCAGCCCTTCTTCGCTTTGGGCAGGCGGGCGCGGCTGAGGCTGAGCGAGATACCTGCGTTGCGTCCGGCCAGTGTCGCCACATGATATTCCGCCGCCACTCCCAACACGAGCGAGGCTTCTGAAACGCTGAGGCCGTAATCCTGTCCCAGCCATTGCACCATGGCGGCTGTGGCCGCGCGGGCCGCATCGTCCAGTGATGGTGCTTGGCCGAGCACGCTCAGCTGATCCGCCGTTTCAATGCGCGGGCTCGCGAGGGGGCGGGCAGGCAAAATCTCGACGCTGAACTCCACATCCAGCGAAGTCTCCAAGGCCCATTGCGTGGTTTCACCATCGCCTTGCAAGGCGTGCCCATCGCCGAGAAACAGCATGGCGCCGGGCTGAAAGACGGGGAAGTACACCGTGGCGCCTTCCCCGATGGCGTTGAAATCCATATTGCCGCCCCATCTTCCGCTGTCGCCTGCCGATTGCGGCGGGAAGCCGAAATCGGGGGCCACACCGATGCCGCCCAGCATGGGGCGGACCGGCACCGCATAGTCCTTAAGCGCAGCGGGCGGATCTTCCAGACGTGCCAAGCCAGCCTTGCGATCAAGCTGCCAGCGCACGCGTTTGCCAAGCTCTTTTGCTTGGGAGGCGAGGCTCACCGGCATGGCCCGTCCGCTAAAACCATCCAGGCTGTCGGCATAATCGCGGTTCAGCGTCAGGCGACGGATATGCACCGCCAAGACGTCGCCTGCCTTCGCGCCCGCCACATAAAAGTGTCCGGTTTGCGGATTGCCATAAAGCGCGGCGACATGGCCTTGGGCGTCGATGCCGCCGGAATCGATGGTGTGCGTCGAAACGATATCGCCCGGCCGTATGACGAGGGCAGGCGGCAGATCCGCGGTAAAACTGTTCGAAAAGCTCTGCGGTGCATAGCTGAGGCGGCGCGGCGGGCCTTCGGGAATGCTGAGGCGCAGGGCGCTGAAGCTATGGCGAACGCGCGCGACATTGCTGGTGTCGGGATAATCAGCCGTGCCGGTCAGGCTGTCGCCTTTCACCACCCCGTCGAAGGTATGGGGAACTTTGTGGCTGTCGGTGGCGGTGAAGCGGAGGTGATCGCCCGCAATGCTGCCGCTCACCGGCCAGGTGTCGAGTGTGCCGGAAACGGTATTTCCGGCGATGTCCAGCGTCAGGGCGCTATGCTCACTATTGCCCCAGCGATCGACCGAGAGGAGCCAGGTCTGTGGCGCGGCCGAGGCCTGCGCGGCCAAAGTGATAAGGGCGACAACCATCAGCCGAATGCGCAAAAAGACCTCCACTCATCCGTTCGATCCTCGAAAACGATAGCGAAGAGGTCTCTGCCTTCAAAAGCACATTTGCGTTGGGGGAGCGGCTTAGGCGTGTGAAGTCTAGTTTCCCGCTGCGATGTGTTCGCCCAGGATGCGCTTAAAGCTTTCCACCGGGCAGCTTCTGTCGGGGCCGGTGGCGCATCCTGGCATCAGCAATCGCGTGTGGGTGTCGTGACGGCTGAGATCGCGCAATTGCTGCGGGGTCTGGGTGCGATTGAAGAAGCGCAGGAAATGCTGGCCCTTCTTATTGGCGATCATCTCGATCCAGAGCGCACCGCCGGGCGCGACATCGCCGGTGGCGTATCCAGGCGAGGCGAGTTTCAGCCCCAGCAAGCCTGCCAGCGCGGTGACATTGGTGTCGTGGCCGACCAGCAAATTGAAAACAGGCGCGTCGTTGCTGGTGATGAAGCTCTCCAGCGCTTGCGAAACAGGGCCCGCCTGATGCGCCGCCATATAGGGCGGTCGCGAAAAGATATCGAACAGCGCCGCATGCAGTGCGCCCACCGATTTCAGCGCAGCTGGTGTGATCGCGGGCCACTCGGTGCCTTTACCCGCCAGCCCTTCGGCATAGAGCAGCACCAGCACCTGCGCGGTGCCGGAGGTGGTGCGGATCGCGCCATTCACGTCGAGGCCTTTGCCATCGGAAGAGGGCCGCAACACGGAAGGCGGCTGCGGCGAGCAGCCTTCTGCGCGGCCACAGCCTAAGAGCTTGTCGAGTTCGCGGATTTGCGCGGTATGGCGCTTCGCCAGCGCATCCAGCCCGCCGGTGTAGGCATTGATGGAGGCAACCGCCTTCACAGGATCGAACGTGGAGTCCGGTGCCCGCATCGGCTCGAACAGAGGATCGGCGGCGCCCAATTCTTTATGCCCAACGCTTAGCCCACATCCCGGCGCGAAAGCGGCGGCATAGGCCTCGCCGGTGGCAATGGTGCGCGAAACGCTGTTGGTCCAGACGCGCACCGCGCCTGGGGCCGGGCAAGCACCACTGAGCAGCCCTTCGCCTTTCAACCAGGCGCGGTCGAGTTCGGCCTCAACCGCCACCGCCTTGGCGCCATGCGGGGTAAGTTCTTCGGCGGCGACCGGCCATTGCGGCAGAGGCCGCGCGGTGAGGGTTCCCGCTGGGGCCTCGCCATCGATAGGCGCGCGCACGCCATGGCGCATCAGCACGAAAACCCGTTCCACCTTTAACGCGCTGGCCGCTTCGGCCTGGACACCAAATGCGACCAGAAGGCTGAGGGCGAGGGCTTTGCGCATAAACACATTCCACTTTTAGGGGGCCCAAGAGCAGGGCAAGCCGGGTGTCCTACCTGCGATCTGTGTCAGTTCGGCCAAGCTCCCCTGGGGTTCTGCAATGGGGTTTTGTAGTGCCGCGCAAAACATGCTCTTAGTCCTTCGCGGAATGTCGCCGCTTTGAAATTATCTTGCTGAGCTAGCCATGCGTTACATCTCCACCCGTGGACAATCGCCTGCCATCTCCTTCGCCGACATGCTGCTCGCGGGGCTGGCGCCGGATGGCGGTCTCTATCTGCCGGAGACCTGGCCGAGCTTCACGCCTGCCGAAATCGCCGCCTTCAAGGGTAAGCCCTACACGGATGTAGCCGAGGCGGTGCTGGGTAAGCTGATCGGTGACAGCTTCACGCCCGAAGAGCTGCGCGCCGATATCGCGGCGGCTTATGCGAGCTTCGATTTCCCCGCCATCGCGCCTTTAAGCGAGATCGGTCGCGGCCGTTATCTGATGGAACTCTATCACGGCCCGACGCTCGCCTTTAAGGACGTGGCGTTGCAGATCCTGGGCCGCCTTTTTGCGCGTGCGTTGAAGGCCCGCGGGGGCAGGGCGACGGTGCTGGCTGCCACCTCTGGCGATACCGGGTCTGCGGCGATTGCCGCGCTGGGCGGGCTCGAGAATATCGAGGTCATCGTGCTGCACCCCAAAGGCCGGGTCAGTGAGGTGCAGCGCCGCCAGATGACGACCGCGCCTTTCGCCAATGTGCATAACATCGCCATCGAAGGTACTTTCGATGACGGCCAGGCCATCGTGAAGGCGCTCTTCGCCGAAACCGATTTCGCAGAGGCGGTGAATCTCACCGCGGTGAACTCGATCAACTTCGCCCGCATCGCGGCGCAGGCGGTCTATTACTTTACCGCTGCCGCGGAGTTGGGCGTGGCGCCGGTTTTCGTCGTGCCCACTGGCAATTTCGGCGATGTCTTCGCGGGCGAAGCGGCGATGCGCATGGGGCTGGCGGTCGAAAAGCTCGTGGTCGCCACCAATTCCAACGACATCATGGCGCGTGCGCTGAACGAAGGCGTCTATGCCTCGGGCAAGGCCTCGCCCACGCTCAGCCCTTCGATGGATATTCAGGTCGCCTCCAATTTCGAGCGCGCACTGTTCGAAGCCTCGGGCCGCGATAGCGCTTTTGTGCGGGATGCCATGGCGCGCTTTGTCAAAGACAGCCGTTTGGAGTTGCCGCCTGCCGTGCTCGCCGATCTGCGCACGCGCTACGAGGCCAAGCGCACCGACGATGCCGCGACGCTTGCCACCATCGCCCGTTTCGAGCGCGAAACCGGCCGCCTGATTGACCCCCATACCGCAGTCGCGCTGGCTGCTGCTTACGATGCCAACTTCGGCGAGAAAGTACCGGTTGTTGTCCTATCTACGGCCCATCCGGCCAAGTTCCCGGATGCCGTTAACCATGCCACGAACCGGATTCCAGAACTTCCCCCGAGGCTTACCGCGGCCCTTCAGGGTGAAGAGAAATGTCATGTCATGAGGGCCGAAAAAGCCTTGGTGAGGGGGTTCATCGAGGCTATTCTCCGGCCATCATGAATGTCAAAATCTCTCGACTTTCCAACGGGTTGATCGTAGCGACCGATCCTATGAGCCAGCTCGAATCCGCCGCTGTCGGCGTGTGGGTGAGCGCAGGCGCACGACATGAAACGAAGCCCATCATGGGCGTCTCGCACATGCTCGAGCATATGGCTTTCAAAGGCACGCGACGTCGAACGGCACGCAGCATCGCAGAAGAGATCGAAGCGGTCGGCGGCTTTCTCAATGCCTATACCAGCAGAGAGCAAACTGCGTTTCATGCGCGCGTACTGCGCTCTGATGTGCCGCTGGCTGTGGATATCTTGGCCGACATCCTCACCGAGCCGGGCTTCGCGAAGGAAGAACTCGAGCGCGAGCGTCAGGTGGTGCTGCAGGAAATCGGACAGGCCAAGGATACGCCCGACGACATCATCTTCGATTACCTGCAAGCCGTGGCCTATCCCGACCAGCCGATGGGCTGGCCGATTCTGGGCACTGAAGAGACAGTCTCCGGCTTCGCACAGCAGCATTTAAGGGCCTATATGGCTGCAAATTATCGCTCCGGCAGCATGGTCTTGATCGGCTCGGGGGCGGTGGACCACGATATGCTGGTGAGGCTCGCCGAAGAAAAGTTTGCGGCCCTTCCCAATGGCACAGCCACTCCGCCAGAGCCCTCGCACTATATGGGTGGAGAGCTGCATGAGGGCGGTGACCTTGAGCAGTGCCATATCGCTTACGCTTTTCCGGGCGTCTCGACCGTGCATCCCGATTATCTCTTGAGCCAGGTCTATGCGACCGCGCTGGGCGGGGGCATGTCCTCGCGCCTCTTCCAAGAGGTGCGGGAGAAGCGGGGGCTTTGCTATTCGATCTATGCCTTTGCCCAAGCCGCCAAAGATGATGGCATTCTCGGCGTCTATACTGGTACCGGTGAGAACGAGGCCGCCGAGATCGGCGCTATCGTGGCCGGCGAGATGGCAAGCCTTGCCGAAACCGCCAGCGATGCCGAGGTCGCCCGCGCCAAGGCCCAGCTCAAATCGAGCCTTCTGATGGGGCTGGAGCGGCCCGCCACCCGCTCCGAACTCATCGCCGGGCACATCTTCAACTATGACCGGGTCCTGACGGTTGAGGAAATGACCGAGAATTTGGAAGCGATCGATACCGCTCAGGTGCGCCGTTTCGCACAAAATGTGATGGAAACGGCGAATCCTGCCGTCGCGACGGTCGGTCCCGCTGGCAAGCTGGAGCGCTATGGAATATTTGCTGGAAGGTTCGGAGGCAAACCAGCGGTACGCGCAGCGGAATGAAACAAGGGCCAATGGCGTTTATGCGCGGGCTGACGTTTCCCGGCGGTCAGCAGCCGGTGATACGTGGGTCTGAAGTATATTTACGCTATCCACGCATTGCTGATTACAAGGCATGGGCGCAGCTTCGCGGCGAAAGCCGGGAGTTTCTGACGCCCTGGGAGCCCTCATGGGCGCGCGATGAGCTGACCAAAGGCGCTTTTCGCCGCCGCATCCGCCGGTATCAAAAAGAGAACCGCCTCGACACCGCCTATGCCTTCTTTGTCTTCCGAGCAGAGGATGGCCAGCTTTTGGGCGGCTGTACGCTCTCCAATGTGCGCCGCGGGGTGACCCAATCCTGCGCCATGGGCTATTGGATCGGCGAGCGCTTTGCGCGTCATGGTTACATGTACGACGCGGTTCGCGCGCTGATCCCGTTCGTCTTCACGACCCTTGGCCTGCACCGTATCGAGGCGGCCTGCCTGCCGATCAACGAAGCCTCTCAGAATCTCCTAACTAAGGCGGGTTTCCTGCGCGAAGGGCTCGCCCGCAAGTATCTGCAAATTAACGGCGAATGGCGCGATCATGTGCTATTCGCTTTGCTCGAGGACGAGGCGCCGCTAGGGTAGCGCCGCCCATGGGCTCCGCCCCCACAAGAACGAGAACAAGGAATAGCTTTTCCGTGAATATCCGGCTTGCTCTTGCCATCGCTGCTGCGGTGCTCGTCGCGTTACTGACTGAAGTTGGCCTGACCGGGGCTGGCATCGCTGCGCCTCAACCGGCCAATGCTCAGCCGGCCAATCCCAATCCGATTAATTTGGGCGCCGAAACGACCGATGCGCGGGTGATTGAGCTCAAACCTTATCTGAAACCGTTTTCGCCCAATGGGGCGAGTGCCAAGAAAGAGCCCAGCAACTGGTATGTGTTCGATGCGGTAAATCTTTCCAGCCGCACGGTGAAGCGCGTGCTTCTGGCTGGCGAGCCTCCGTCGTCGAGCCTCACTATTCTGCCGCGCGCTGTGCGCCCGCAAATCCTGCAAGTGGCGTCCACAAGTCCGGGGGTGCTGGTGGACCCCACCAACGCCTATGGCCGCAAAGGCTATGTCCTGACGCTGCCCGCCTCGGCCAAGGCCGAAGTCGCGGTGCGCCTCGCCGGAGTCGCCGAACAGCCCTCGCTCCTGGCCTGGACTGATCAAGCCGCATCCTCGCATAAGACCAATACCGCGATCTTCATCGCGGCTGTGGCGGGGCTGATTGGGGCGGCGGCGGTGTTCTGTTTCGGCCTCGCGGTGATGACCCATCATTGGGCACCGCGCTGGGCCGCTGCCTCGCTGACGGCGCTGCTGCTGGCGCGCTTCTCCTCCATCGGCCTGTTCGACGGCTCGATCGTGACCACCATCGGCGGACCTTATGGCCTTACGGCCCTGTTCAGCGCGCTGGCGCTAGCGGCGGGCTTGCGCTTCATCGATCTCACTGTGCCGGTGCGCGAAGTCTGGCCCCAATATGCCAAATATCTGGCTCATGCGATTTACGTGGTGATGGGGCTGGGCGCGCTTGCCTATGTCGGCATTCCTGGCGCCACTCTTCTTACCGATGTCGCGCTGCTTCTCATCCCCCCTGCGATCTTCGCCTACATGATTTTCCGTGAGAAGCGCGGCTCCAAGCCCGCCCGCATTGTGCAGCCCGCGGCCGGACTTTTCGCCATGGTCTCGATCACCAACGCCTTTTTGGCGCTGGGCGCGTTTGGCTCGACGGCCATCGTGCCTGATCTGGCGGGCGGCTTCGCGGCGGCAGGTGCCATTCTTCTCGCGCTGGCCGTCACGGCGGGCGAGGGCATCTCGGTCATTCCATGGCACCATTCATCGGCCCCGCGTCCTGCGCCGCAGCCTGCCAAAGCCGCGCCGGTGCAGAGCGCCGCGACGCGTGCCGCTTTGGAAGCGATCGGTGCTTCGCGCCAGGGCGTTTTCGAGATCGATATCCTTGCCAAGGAAACGGTGCTGTCGCCCGAAGCTGCCAGCCTCTTTGGCATGAAGCCGGGGCGCGTGCCGCACGCCACCTGGGCGGACCGCATTCATGAGGATGACCGTCCGGTCTATGAGCAGGCGATCACGGAGTTCTGCCGCCAATCGGGTCTGGCTTTCCGTATCGAATTCCGCGTCCTCTCCGAAGAGGGGCGTTATTATTGGTGCGAGCTGCGCGCCACCATGAAGGGGCCGGAAGGCGCCGCCGCGGAGCGCTGCCTTGGTCTCATCGCCGATGTCACCACCCGCAAAGAAGCCGAGGTCGAGATGATCGACCGTTCGGTGCGCGATCCCTTGACCGGGCTCGGCAACCGCGTCGCGCTGATGGAAGAGCTCGACGGTCTCGGCGCCATGCTGCGCAATGCGGTCTTCGCGGTGCTTGATATCGACCGCTTCAAATCCATTCATGCGAGCCTTGGCGATGAGGGCGGCGATGCCGTGCTGTTGCAGGTCGCCGAACGCCTGACCGCGCATTTCCATGGCTTTGCCGATATTTTCCGCGTCGGCGGGGATTCCTTCGCGGTGCTGTTCCCCCAGACTCCGGAAAAGCCCGAACAGATCGGCTCCGCGCTGGTGCAGCTCTGCGAAGGCGCGCTGCATATTGATGGCCGCAATGTTTTCGCCCCAGCCAGCATCGGTGTCGCCCTTGGCAAACAGGCGCGCGATTCCATCGATCTCATCAAGAACGCAGAACTTGCGCTGCTCGAAGCCAAGCGGGCAGGCGGTGGCAGCTCGCGTGTTTATGTGCCGGAAATGGAAGCCGTCGCCCCGAAGGATACGGTGGCGCTGGATTCCGAATTGCGCAATGCGCTTGATCGCGGCGAGATCGAAGTCTTCTATCAGCCCATCGTGCGGCTGACGGATCGCAGCGTTGCCGGGTTCGAGGCGCTTCTGCGCTGGCGCCATCCCGCCAAGGGGCTGGTCGCGCCTGCCGATTTCATCGCCCATAGCGAGGAGACCGGCACTATCGTGGCGCTTGGGCAATTGGCGCTCGAACGCGCGGCGGCCGATCTTTCCGGTTGGCAGCGCTATTTCCCTTTGCCTGAGCCGTTATTCGTCAGCGTCAATCTCTCGCGCCGTCAGTTACGCGAAGCGGGTCTCATTAACCGCTTGTCGGAGCTGCTTTCGAGCGCCAGCGTGGCACCGGGCTCCTTGCGGCTCGAGATCACCGAATCCTCTATCGCCAGCGATGAGGATGTGAAGCGCCTTGCGCTCAGCATCAAGGAATTGGGTGCGGGCCTCGCCATCGATGATTTCGGCACCGGCCAATCGAGCCTGTCGCAGCTTGCCGATCTGCCCTTTGACACCGTGAAGATCGACAAGAGCTTCCTGTCTGCGGGTGCCAACACGGATGGCGATGTCGTCCTCACCTCGATGGTGCAAATGGTGCACGAGCTGAAGCGCGGCGTGATTGTGGAAGGGGTGGAGACCGAGGCCGATGCCGCGCGTCTCGCCGAATTGGGCTGCGAATACGCGCAAGGCTTCCTCTTCTCGGAAGCCGTCACTGCCCAGGATGCGATGACCTATATCGCCCGCACCTTCCGGTCGCCGAGCACGGTGGGGTAGGGCTTAAGCCCGCCCCGCCTCGCCCGAAAACCCGGAAATATCGGCGCCGAGTTTGGCGATGGCGGTTTCCCAAATCGCCTCATGGCCGGTTTCGAACACCAGCTTGGGATCAGCGTCGCAATGAATCCAGCCATTGGCGAGGATTTCGTTTTCGATCTGGCCGGGGCTCCAGCCTGCATAGCCAAGCGCGAGCAGGGATTTTGACGGGCCGGAGCCGTCTGCAATCGCCTGTAAGATATCTGTGGTGGCGGTCAGGGCGATATCGGAGGTGATGGTGAGCGTGTCCTCCTCGGTGCCGTAATCGGCGCTGTGCAGGACAAAGCCGCGCCCCATATTCACCGGCCCGCCAAACAGGATCGGCATGGCGGCGAGACCGGGCGAAACCGGGATTTCGAACTTCTCCATCAACTCGCCAAAGGCCAGCCCCTCGATCGGTTTATTGACGATCAGCCCCATCGCGCCCTTAGCGGAATGGGCGCAAATGAAAATCACGCTTTTCTCGAATCGGGGATCAGGCATGCCCGGCATCGCGATAAGGAGCTTGCCTTCCAGGAAATTCTCGGCCGGTTCAGGAGAAATCGCACGCGTCATGCCTTTCAGGATAGCACAGCGGCTTCACCCGTGCACGGCGTTAGGTTACAACTCTTCTAAACAGACGCGTAATATCATCAGATTAGGAGTGACTATGACCATCGCAACCGGTGACAAGATTCCGTCGGCAACACTGATGGAGATGCGCGATGGGGCGCCGCGCGCGGTCAAAACCGAAGAGCTTTTCGGGGGCAAGAAAGTGGTGCTGTTCGGCCTGCCGGGCGCCTTCACCCCGACCTGCTCAGCCAAGCATCTGCCGGGCTTCATTCAATACGCCGAGGCCTTCCGCGAAAAGGGCGTCGACACCATCGCCTGCCTCTCGGTGAATGACGCTTTTGTGATGGGCGCTTGGGGCAACTCGGTGGGGGCGGGCGACAAGGTGCTGATGCTCGCCGATGGTAACGGCGATTTCACCAAGGAACTCGGCCTGGAGATGGACGCCACCAAATACGGCATGGGTTCGCGCTGCCAGCGTTTTGCCATGGTGGTGGAAGACGGCGTGGTAAAGAAACTGAACGTCGAAGAACCCGGCGCCTTCCAGGTCTCTGCCGCGGAATATGTGCTGAAGCAGGTGTGAGGCTAGCGCCGCACGCTCCCTAAAACGTCATGGCCGGGCTCGACCCGGCCATCCATTTTTGGCGATGTCCGTTTTCTGGATGGCCGGCTCGGTGGCCGGCCATGACGGATGAAGTGTTTACGGCACCGCGCCACGGGCGAGGGCATCGACGCGTTCGTTCTCGGGGTGGCCGGCATGGCCTTTCACCCAGCGCCAGGTGATCTTGTGGGGGAAGGTGGCGGCATCGAGCGCGCGCCATAAATCTTCGTTCTTCACCGGCTTCTTATCGGCGGTTTTCCAGCCGTTTTTCTTCCAGTTGATGATCCACTTGGTGACCCCGTCCATGACATAGCGGGAGTCCGTATAAAGCGTGATTTCTGAGGGCTTTTTCACCGCCTCCAGCGCCTTGATCGCCGCCATCAACTCCATGCGGTTGTTGGTAGTGGCCTTCTCGCCGCCGAAGAGTTCCTTTTCATGTTCGCCCGCGCGCAGGATTGCCGCCCAGCCGCCGGGGCCTGGATTGCCCGTACAGGCACCGTCCGTGAAGATTTCGATTTGCATGGCGCCTACAAACCATATTCGCTGCTGCTGCGCACCTTCTTATGAAAGCGCAAGCGGCGGGAATATTCGCGCGGGTCTTTGGGCCGAACGAGGGCGTTGGGATCGTGGTTCAGCCAATCGTAAAGCCGGGTCAGGAGGAAGCGCAGTGCCGCGCCGCGCGCCAGGATGGGCAGGGCTTCGCGTTCTTCCTTGGTGAGTTCGCGCCCTTTGCAATAGGCCGCGATCAGGCTCTTGGATTTGGTGACGTTGAAGGCGACATCTGGCTCGAAACACCAGGCGTTCAGCATCACCGCAAGGTCATAGGCATACGCATCGTTGCAGGCGAAATAGAAATCGATCAGCCCCGAGACCTGGCCATTCATGAAAAGCACGTTGTCGGGGAAGAGGTCAGCATGGATCACACCTTGCGGCAGACCCACCGGCCAGTTCGCGGTGATTTCGTCATGCGCGGTGCGGATCAACTCGCCGAGCCCTTGCTCGACTTCATCGGCCCGGGGAAGGCAGGCCTCCACCAGTTCCCGCCAGCCATCATAGCTGAGGGCGTTCTTGCGCTTTAACGCGAAGCCTTTTCCGGCCTCGTGCAGCTTCGCGAGCGCCGCACCCGCCGCCGCGCAATGGGCGCCGTCCGGCTTTCGAAGCGAGAGCCCGTTCAAGAAGGTAAAGAGCGCCGCCGTCCGCCCCGAAAGGCGCGAGGATTGCGCCCCTTCGAGACTTCGAACAGGCAGAGGACAGGCGATGCCATTGGCCGAAAGATGCTCCAACAGCCCCAGGAAAAAGGGCAGGTCTTCCACCTTCACCCGCTTCTCGTAGAGCGTGAGAATGAAGCCGCCTTTGGTGGTCTGGAGGAAATAGTTCGAGTTCTCCACGCCCTCGGCGATCCCCTTAAAGGTCAGGGGCGCGCCGATGTCGTATCCGGCGAGAAAACTCTCGAGTTCTTCAAAAGAGACATCAGTGTAAACAGCCATCCCCAATACCTTGCCAGGGAGTTCGGCGAGTTGAAAGTGTTTCCGTGTTGGAGGGCTGGTTACCTATTCCACCTCCGTCATGGCCGGGCTCCGACCCGGCCATCCAGATGAAGGTGAAACCTGCCAATCCTTGGTAGGTTGTGCGCGTCGGCATGGATGGCCGGGTCGGAGCCCGGCCATGACGGTTTAGGGTGGTGATGGATTCACCATCTCTCAGCTAATGAAATGCCGCCGGTTACAGATATTTCAGGCTGGCCCCAAAACGGCGGTTTTTGCGACGCGATTGGCAAAACCTAAGGCCGATGCGGCTTTAGCGCGGGCCGCAGCGCTTGGCTTGCCGGGCGGCGTTGGGTAGAGTTCCGCCCTTCCTGCGGCCAATCAACCGCAAGTCGCGTGGGGCTGCTGAAAGGCGCGCCGCCGGCAAACATGGGTCGCGCGGGAGGGAATCTCACTGTATACACGCCCGCGGCATCACCTTTTTCGAGCCCCAACCCTTTTCGAGCAAACGATGAAAAGCACGAAGCTTGTTCGCCTCTTTACCGTTTCGGCCCTTGCTGTGGTCACGCTCTCGGGCTGTGAGACTTGGCAGAAGGCGGTCAATTACGTGCGCGCGGACAACCAGAATGTCTGCCCCGACGCCCAGATCCTGGCGAACACCTCGGTGATCCCGGTCTATGACCCGGCCAAGGGGGCTGACCCCTCCAATATCGTCTACACGATGCAGAT
The DNA here is from genome assembly GCF_011761565.1 of Rhizomicrobium palustre. Taxonomy (NCBI): domain Bacteria; kingdom Pseudomonadati; phylum Pseudomonadota; class Alphaproteobacteria; order Micropepsales; family Micropepsaceae; genus Rhizomicrobium; species Rhizomicrobium palustre. Next base: position 3,039,392 of record NZ_JAASRM010000001.1, read on the forward strand.
GACCGGGATTAAGACGCGCTGCGATTATTCCAAGCGGGACAACACCACCGACGTCAATCTGCGCATCGCCTATAAGGCGACCCGGGCGCCGGGTGGCGAGGCAGCGCATTTCAAGGCGCCGTACTACGTGGCGGTGACGACGGACGGCAATATCGTCGACAAGCAGGTTCACTGGCTGGAATTCGATTTCCCGCAGAGTGCCGCTGTCGTCACGGGCGAAGAATATATGGACAGCGTGGTGATCAAGGTCGCCCCGCAAAAACGCTCCTTTGAATATCACGTGCTGACGGGCTTTCAGCTCACCCAAGCCCAAATCGAATACAACAAAAAGATGGGACAATATCTGCCATGACTTCGCTTTCCCGGGAGCTTTCGGCAATCGCGGGCCGCGCGTTTGCTGATGAGGGTCTTTCCGCGGAATTCGGCCTGGTCAAACCTTCCGACCGTCCCGATCTTTCCCAGTTTCAATGCAATGGTGCGCTGGCTGCTGCCAAGAAGGGCGGCGGAAATCCGCGCATGCTGGCGCAGAAGGTGGTTGATAAGCTGAAGGCGACCTCGATCTTCGCCAAGCTCGAGATTGCAGGCCCCGGCTTCATCAATATCGATCTCACCGACACCGCGCTCGATGCGCGCGCCGCCGCTATGTCGAAGGATGCCCGTCTGGGTGCGCCGGAGACCGGCATCGGCAAGACGATGGTGATCGATTACGGCGGCCCGAATGTCGCCAAGCCCATGCATGTCGGTCATCTGCGTTCGGCGATCATCGGCGACAGTCTGAAACGGCTGTTCCGCGCCAATGGCTGGAAGGTCGTCGGCGACGTTCATCTCGGCGATTGGGGCCTGCAAATGGGCCAGCTGATCTCCGAAGTGGCCTTGCGCGGTATCGCGCCGATCTATTTCGACGAGGCTTTCACCGGCCCTTATCCGGAAGAATCGCCCGTCACCATGGATGATCTTGAGGTCCTCTATCCGGCAGCGTCAGCGGCCTGCAAAGCCGATGAAGCGCGGCTCGAACTGGCCCGCAAAGCCACCGCCGAATTGCAGGGCGGGCGTCCCGGTTATGTCGCGCTGTGGAAGCATTTCTTCGCGGTGTCCGAGAAGGGCCTCAAGCGCGAATATGCCAGCCTCGGCGTCGAGTTCGATCTTTGGAATGGCGAAGCCAGCGTCGATCCCATCATCCCGCCGATGGTCGAGGATTTGAAGGCGCGCGGTCTTGCGGAAGAAAGCCAAGGCGCGCTCGTCGTGCAGGTTGCCGAGCCCGGCGACAAAAAAGAAATGCCGCCGCTGATCCTTTTGAAGTCGGATGGCGCGGTACTCTACGGCACCACCGATCTGGCGACCATTGTCGATCGCGTGAAGGAGCTGGACCCGAACCTCATTCTCTATGTGGTCGATCAGCGCCAGCACGGCCATTTCGAGCAGGTTTTCCGCGCCGCCAAGAAGGCCGGTCTCGCGGGCAAGGCCGAGCTGGAACATGCCGGTTTCGGCACCATGAACGGCGCCGACGGCAAGCCCTTCAAGACCCGTGCGGGCGGGGTGATGAAGCTGTTCGATCTCATTGCCATGACCACCGAGGAGGCCAGGAAGCGTCTTACGGAAGCGGGCATCGGTGCCGATTATCCCGAAGCCGAGAAAGAAGACATCGCTCAGAAGGTGGGCGTGGCGGCGCTGAAATTCGCCGATCTCTCCAATTACCGCCTGACGGACTACATTTTCGACCTCGAGCGTTTCACCAAATTCGAGGGTAAGACCGGCCCGTATTTGCAGTACGCGGCGGTGCGCATCCGTTCGATCCTGCGCCGCGCGGCGGAAGAGGGGCTGATCGGTACCGCGCCGGTGATCCGCTCGCCGGAAGAGCGCGCGCTGATGTTGCAGATCCTGGCGCTTCCCGATGCGATGGAAGCCGCCGAGGAAAAGCGCGCCCCGAACATCCTCTGCGAGTATGTGTTCACGCTCGCCCAGGCCTTCAGCCGCTTTTACGCTGAACACCACGTCATGAGCGAGCATGACGAGGAAAAGCGCCTCTCGCGCCTCGGCCTTTGCGGCCTGACGCTGGAAACTCTGACCAAAGTCCTGGATTTGCTCGGGATCGAAGTTCCGGAGCGGATGTAAGTCCTGTTTCCCTCTCCCCTTGAGGGAGAGGGCACAAAATCTTGCACTTAGCCGAGTGCAAGATTGGCCGAGCCTATGCGATCCGAGGCTAAGTGCTAGATTTTGCGGGTGAGGGGTCACTATCGCGGCACTCACCCCTCACCTGAAAAATCATCGGGGTTAGCGCCGCGCCTCTTTGTTCCTTTCGACCAGTCATGCGGCGCGCCCCTAACCCCGTGATTTTTCTTCCTCTCCCTCAAGGGGAGTGGGGAACTGGCGAAGGGTGGGGGATAACTTTCCTGCCGCAAAAACAATCACTGCCTTCTCGTTGACACTCCATCCCCCCCTCGTGATACTTCCCCCCAACGCAAGGCCCCGCCGGGAGGCGCCGGTTTTGTGGTGAGCAAACGATCCCTCGCGGGAGACGTTTTCCTTCTGCCAAGGCAGACAGTTCCAGCCCTCGCGTTCTGCGAAGGCCGACTTGTCGGGCCGAAGCCGAAGGCGAAGGCCGAAGGAGCAACCGCCCCGGAAACTCTCAGGCAAAAGGACCGCGAAGGGGATGAACTTCTGGAAAGCAGATGCGCGTTCAGCGTGTCTCACCGAAGGGGTAACCCCGATCCGCCAAGCGGTCAGGGGGAAATCTCTCAGGTCCAATGACAGAGGGGCGCGGATTCCGCGAGGACGCGGAAGGCGCTCATCTCAAACGTCATTGGGCCTTTATGACCGACGCTGAAGCCTTACGCCGTACGCCGCTCTATGCATTGCATGTGGAGCTTGGCGCCAAACTCGTCCCCTTCGCGGGCTATGAAATGCCGGTGCAGTATCCGGCTGGTATCCTGAAAGAGCATCTGCACACCCGCGAGAAAGCCGGGCTGTTCGATGTCTCGCATATGGGCCAGGCCTTCCTGCATGGCGCCAATCCCGCCGCCGCGCTCGAGAAGCTGGCGCCGTCGGATTTCATTGGCCTCAAAGAAGGTCAGCAGCGCTATGGCCTGCTCCTCAATGCTGAAGGGGGCATCAAGGACGACTTCATGGCCTCGCGGCTGGCAGGCGAGAGCGCGATGTATCTCGTCGTCAACGCCTCCATGAAGGACAGCGACTTCGCCCATATCTCCCGCGAGCTGGCGGGCGAGGTGGCGCTGGAACAGCGTCCCGACCGTGCCCTTCTGGCCCTGCAAGGCCCGGCCGCGGGTGCGGTGCTGGAAAAGCTCTCGCCCGGCATCGACAGCCTGACCTTCATGCGCGTGCGCCGCGCCGTAGTGGCAGGTGTGGAGGCCATCGTCAGCCGCACCGGCTATACCGGCGAGGACGGCTTTGAAATCTCCGTCGGCGGCCAGGATGCCGAAAAGCTCGCCCGCGCGCTGCTCGCCGACCCGGATGTGATGCCGATCGGCCTCGGCGCCCGCGATTCCCTGCGCCTCGAAGCCGGTCTTTGCCTCTATGGCCATGACATCGACGAAACCACCGATCCCGCCGAAGCCAATCTCGTCTGGGCCATCGGCAAGCGCCGCAAGACCGAAAAGGGCTTCCCGGCTGCCGACAAGATCATGGAGCGGGTTCTTAACGGCACCGCCCGCAAGCGCGTCGGTATCCGCCCCGAAGGCCGCGCCCCGGCGCGCGAGGGCACCGAGATCGCCGATAAGACCGGCCGTATCATCGGCAAGATCACCTCGGGCGGCTTCGGCCCCAGCCTGAATGCCCCGGTCGCCATGGGCTATGTCGAGTCTGCCTTTGCTGCCGATGGCAGCGAGATCGACCTCATCGTCCGCGGCAAACCCGTCCCGGCCAAAGTGGCCCCCATGCCTTTCGTCCCCAACCGCTACAAGCGAGGAGCCTGACCCATGTCGAAGACCTATTACACGGACCAGCACGAATGGATCCGCGTCGAGGGTGATGAAGGCACCGTCGGCATCACCAGCCACGCCACCGAGCAGCTCGGTGACGTCGTGTTCGTGGAAGTCCCCTCTGTCGGCAAGACCGTCGCCAAGGGTGGCGAGGCCGCGGTGGTGGAAAGCGTCAAGGCGGCGAGCGAAGTCTATTCGCCGGTCTCCGGCACCGTCACGGCGGGCAACAACGACCTCGCCGATGATCCGGCGCGCGTCAATGCCGATCCGGAAGGCGAGGGCTGGTTCTTCAAGCTGAAGCTCTCCAACCCGGCCGAGCTCGATGGGCTGATGACCGCCGAGCAGTATCTCGATTTCGCGAAGGACCACTAATAGATGCGTTATCTGCCGCTGACTAAGGCCGACCGCGCCGCCATGCTCGAGACCATCGGGGTGGTGAGTGTGGACGCGCTTTTCAAGGATGTCCCCAAGGCCGCCGAGGTGCCGGTTTCGGCCTTCGATCTTCCGGATCATCAGGGCGAGCTGGCCGTCGAGCGCAAGCTTGCCGCCATGGCCGCCAAGAGCACGGCGTCGGGTGCGGTGCCGTCCTTCCTGGGCGCGGGTGCCTATAAGCACCACGTCCCGGCAGCGGTGGATCACCTTATACAGCGCTCGGAATTCCTCACCTCCTACACGCCCTACCAGCCGGAAATCAGCCAGGGCACGTTGCAGGTGCTGTTCGAATTCCAAACCCAGGTCGCCATGCTGACCGGCATGGATGTCGCCAATGCCTCGCTCTATGACGGCTCCACCGGTACCGCGGAAGCGGTGCTGATGGCCCAGCGCGTCACCAAGCGGGGCAAGGCGATCCTCTCCGGTGGCCTGCATCCCCAATATGCCGAGACGGTCGAGACCGTCGCGAACCTGCATGGCAGCGTTCTGCGCGCGCCCGCCATTCCGGGTGCCGAAGAAGACCTCGCCAGCCTGGTCGATGATCAGACTGCTTGCGTCGTAGTCCAGACTCCGGACGTGTTCGGGCTGCTGCGGGGTCTTAAGAACATCGCCGAAGCGGTTCATTCTAAAGGTGCTTTGCTGATCGTCGTGGTCACTGAAGTGGTCAGCCTTGGGCTTCTTGAATCCCCCGGCGCGCAGGGCGCCGACATTGTGGTCTGCGAAGGTCAGTCGCTCGGCAATGGGCTGAATTTCGGCGGGCCCTATGTCGGTCTTTTCGCGACCCGCGAGAAATATGTCCGCCAGATGCCGGGCCGGCTCTGTGGACAAACTGTGGATGCCGAAGGCCGCCGCGGTTTCGTCCTCACGCTTTCGACCCGCGAGCAGCACATTCGCCGCGATAAGGCGACGAGCAATATCTGTACGAATTCAGGGCTTTGCGCGCTGGCTTTCACAATTCACCTCAGCCTCTTGGGCGAGGGTGGCTTCACCCGTCTCGCCGCAATCAATCACCAGCGCGCCACCACCCTTGTGGATAAGTTGTTGACGGTTCCGGGGGTGTCACTGGTCACATCGACCTTCTTCAACGAGTTCACGCTGCGCCTGCCGAAGCCCGCCGCTGAGGTGGTCGAGGCGCTGGCGGCCAAGGGGATTCTGGCGGGCGTGCCCGCCTCGCGCCTTGCCCCCGCCGACCGCGATCAGCGCGATCTCTTGATCGTGGCCGCGACCGAAACCAACACCGACGAAGACATCGACGCGTTCGTGACTGCCCTGAAGGAGGTGCTGTGATGGCGATGAACTCTCAAGGCCGTCCCTCTCAGCCGGGCGCGGCGGAAGTTGCCAGCCTCGCCACCATCTCCGGTGACCGGGGTTTGGACCACGAAGAAAAGTTGATCTTCGAACTCGGACGTTCGGGCCAATGCGGCGTCGATCTGGAAGAGGTCACCGTCTCCGATGACCGCCTCGGCGGGCTTCGCCGCAAGGGCGCCATCGGCCTGCCGGGTCTCTCCGAGCCGGAGGTGGTCCGTCATTATGTGCGCCTGTCGCAGCAGAACTATTCCATCGATGCGGGGCTCTATCCGCTCGGCTCCTGCACCATGAAGCACAACCCCCGCCTCAACGAGAAGATGGCGCGGCTGCCCGGCTTCGGCGACCTGCATCCTCTGGCCCCGGCCTCGGCCAGCCAAGGTGCGCTGGAGCTGATCAGCGAACTCGCCAAATGGCTCACGACCCTGACCGGCATGCCGGCGGTCGCCATGTCGCCCAAGGCGGGCGCCCATGGTGAGCTCTGCGGTCTGCTCGCGATCCGCGCCGCTGTCGAAGCGCGTGGGGAGAAGCGCCTGCGCGTGCTGGTGCCGGAATCGGCCCATGGCACCAACCCCGCCACCGCCGCCTTCGCGGGCTTCACGGTGGAAGAGGTGAAGGCCACGCCGGAAGGCCGCGTCGACCTCGACGATCTCCGCATCAAGCTCGGTCCGGATGTGGCGGCCTTCATGCTGACCAACCCGAACACCTGCGGCCTCTTCGAGCGCGACATCATCACTATCGCAGAAATGGTGCATGACGCGGGCGGC